>NZ_CP133671.1:5905000-6605000 GCF_031326345.1 Aureispira sp. CCB-E | reverse complement strand
GGTGAGAGTCCCGTATTCGTAAAATTTGTAAAGAGTCAGGATCCTGAGTAGCACGAAACCAGAGGAATTTTGTGTGAATTTGCCGGTACCATCCGGTAAGGCTAAATACTCCTGAGAGACCGATAGCGAACAAGTACCGTGAGGGAAAGGTGAAAAGAACTGCTAGGAGCAGAGTGAAAAGAACCTGAAACCATACGCTTACAAGCGGTCGGAGCGAAAGTGACGGCGTGCCTTTTGCATAATGAGCCTACGAGTTACACTTCACTAGCAAGGTTAAGGTATAGAGTACCGAATCCGTAGGGAAACCGAGTCTGAATAGGGCGAATAAGTTAGTGGAGGTAGACGCGAAACCAGGTGATCTACCCATGAGCAGGTTGAAGTTGTGGTAACACACAATGGAGGACCGCACCAATATACGTTGAAAAGTGTTTGGATGACTTGTGGGTAGGGGTGAAAGGCCAATCAAACCTGGAGATAGCTCGTACTCCCCGAAATGCATTTAGGTGCAGCGTTGGAGTTAATTTGTGATGGAGGTAGAGCTACCGATAGGGCTAGGGGGAGTCAAATCCTACCAACCCCTGACGAACTCCGAATGCCATTACAAAGAACCAGCAGTGAGGCTATGGGTGCTAAGGTCCATAGCCAAGAGGGAAACAACCCAGACCACCAGCTAAGGTCCCCAAGTATATATTAAGTTGAAAGAACGAGGTGGAGTTGCTATGACAGCTAGGATGTTGGCTTGGAAGCAGCCATTCATTTAAAGAGTGCGTAACAGCTCACTAGTCGAGTGACTCTGCGCGGAAAATACTCGGGCATCAAATATATCACCGAAGCTGTGGATCGTAAGATGGTAGGGGAGCATTCTAAGGTCAGCGAAGATGTGCTGTGAGGCATGTTGGAGAGCTTAGAAAAGAAAATGTAGGCATGAGTAACGATAAAATAGGTGAAAGTCCTATTCACCGAAAGACCAAGGATTCCAATTCTATGCAAGACAGAGTTGGGTTAGTCGGGACCTAAGGCAAAGCCGAGAGGCGGCGTCGATGGCGAACTGGTTAATATTCCAGTACTTGCTGTAATTGTGAAGCAGGGACGGAGCAGGCGGTTGGCTGCGAGCTGATGGAATAGCTCGTTGAAGAGTGGACGTAGGATGTGTAGTGAAGTACGCACATCACAGGAAACTCGATAGTACTAGAAACTCTATGGAGTGGATAGATAATGCCATTAGTCATACTTCCAAGAAAAGCTGCTAAACTATAGATTACAGGAACCCGTACCGTAAACCGACACAGGTGGTCGAGGAGAGTATCCTAAGGTGCACGAGAGAATCATGGCTAAGGAACTAGGCAAAATGGGCGCGTAACTTCGGGAGAAGCGTCGCTCGGTGTAAAAACTGAGCCGCAGTGAAGAGGCCCAGGCGACTGTTTAGCAAAAACACAGGACTCTGCGAAGCTGAAAGGCAAAGTATAGGGTCTGACACCTGCCCGGTGCCGGAAGGTTAAGGAAGGGGGTTAGCTTCGGCGAAGCTCTTAACTGAAGCCCCGGTAAACGGCGGCCGTAACTATAACGGTCCTAAGGTAGCGAAATTCCTTGTCGGGTAAGTTCCGACCTGCACGAATGGTGTAACGATCTGGGCACTGTCTCAGCCATGAGCTCGGTGAAATTGAAGTATCGGTGAAGATGCCGATTACCCGCAACGGGACGAAAAGACCCCGTGAACCTTTACTATAGCTTAACGTTGTCTTTGAGTAGTTGATGTGTAGGATAGGTGGGAGACTATGAAGCTGGTACGCTAGTGCTGGTGGAGTCGTTGTTGAAATACCACCCTTCAATTGCTTAGAGACTAACCCCTGTGTGGGGACATCGTTAGGTGGGTAGTTTGACTGGGGTGGTCGCCTCCTAAAAAGTAACGGAGGCTCCCAAAGGTTCCCTCAGCATGGTTGGTAATCATGCAAAGAGCGTATAAGTACAAGGGAGCTTGACTGCGAGACAAACAAGTCGAACAGGTACGAAAGTAGGGTTAAGTGATCCGGTGTTTCTGAATGGAAGGGACATCGCTCAAAGGATAAAAGGTACTCCGGGGATAACAGGCTGATCTCCCCCAAGAGCTCACATCGACGGGGAGGTTTGGCACCTCGATGTCGGCTCGTCACATCCTGGGGCTGGAGAAGGTCCCAAGGGTTGGGCTGTTCGCCCATTAAAGTGGCACGCGAGCTGGGTTCAGAACGTCGCAAGACAGTTCGGTCTCTATCTGTTGTGGGCGTAGGAATATTGAGAAGCTTTGACTCTAGTACGAGAGGACCGAGTTGAACGAACCACTAGTGTATCTGTTGTACAGCCGTGTGCATTGCAGAGTAGCTATGTTCGGAATGGATAAGCGCTGAAAGCATCTAAGCGCGAAGCCAACTTCAAGATGAGTATTCCATGAAGGGACGTTAAAGATGATGACGTAGATAGGTTGCAGGTGGAAGCGCAGTGATGTGTTAGGGAGCCGAGCAATACTAATGACCCGAAAGCTTTCTATTTTTTAAAATAGAAGAATCTATAGCTAAATTGCTTTAGTTTATCTCCATTGTATGTTAATAAATCGGCAATAGAAATTGTTGATTAACAAGAAAAAGAAGTTCAGAACAAGAACAGAAGAAACGTCTAGAAATAGACAAAGAATAGTAGGCGGCAATAGCGAAGGGGAGACACCTTTCACCATTCCGAACAAAGAAGTAAAGTCCTTCAGCGCCGATGGTACTGCCTTATGGTGGGAGAGTAGGTCACCGCCTTCTTTTTTTTTCTTAAAAAATCTGTTGAAAAGTTAGGAACGATATGCCAAAAGCGGCGATAAGATCTATAGGATTTTATCGCCGCTTTTTTTGTTATGATAAATAATTTACCAATTTTACATGTGAATAAAAATAAGGATTCTACTAAAAAAGGAACCTTTGAAAAGATTTTTTCGTTCTTTTTTTGATTATCTTACACAAGATTGGTGAATTATTTGTTTCACCTTCATTTTTACATTAGATTAAATAGCTTTGAGATGTTCAAAAATTTGAAATCTTTATTTATAATTGAAACAACAGAGGATAATCAAAAAAAAGAGGAAGAATTAACTTCAGATAGTTCTGTCGAAAATGCAGAGTATCTTTTAGGAGAATTGGATGATTTTGATGATTTTGATGAGAAATTAGAAGCTGCGTTGAGTGGCGAAATGATTGAAAAGGAAGGGGTCATAGATAATCAAATTATTGAACAATTATTATTAGAGGTTGAAAAGAATGATTTAGAAGGCTTTGATTATTTTGAATATAAAAAAGCATTAAAAGCATTGGATAAAATGCCAATGAATGAAGTTACTAAATATCGATCTGCATTTGCGACAGCTTCAACAATGGGGGTCACTTTAGATGATCTACTAAAAAGTGCGGCATTTTACGTATCTATCCTTGATGCTGAAAATGAAAAAGTCAACACAGATTTTGAAAAAAAAATCACAGAAAGTGTCGGTAAAAAGGAAGAAGAAATAGCGGATCTTAAAAATACGATTCAAGAAAAAAAAGCTTTGATTAAAAAGCTGACAGAAGAAATCGAGACGCATGAAAACCAAATCACAGATTTAAAATATAAAGTAAAAGATGCCAAAAAGGAACTGACTGAAAACCAGAATGATTTTAAAGTTTCTTTTGATTATTTAAAATCTCAGTTTACAATAGATATTGCTAGAATGAAGGAATATTTAAAGTAAAAGATACATATCTTATGTTATGTAGTAACTCAGCAATTTGTAGATATATAGCTTCAATCCAATCTTACTTTTATTGAAAAGTTTGCCTTTATTCTTTTCATCTGAATAGTACTCAAATAAGGAAAATAGAGCTGTATATTAAGTTTATTATCACTATTATTTACAAACAAATTAGACACACTTAGAACTTATTAAAATTATGGCGACAGCAAAATTAACTCCCTTGTCAAAAATATTAATTGCAATTATCGTAGCAGGAGCAGCCTATTATGCTTATACTTTATTTGCAGGTGGAAAAACAAGTGAAATTTCATCACCAGATGGAACTTCAACAGCAACAAAAGAAGGTTATAAGGATGTAATAAATATTGGTGTTGTTACTTGGGGAGGTTATGCTGGAGGACAATATTTTAATGAAGGTTTCAAGGCTAATACTGAATCTAGGTTTTTTAAAGAGTATGGGTTTAAGGTTAATTTTGAAGTAATTGATGATTTTGATGCTTCTAGAGATGCTTTTAAAAATGGCTCTATTGATTTGATGTGGGCAACTATTGACGCCTTTCCTACAGAGGTTGAGGGATTGGCACAATATCAGCCTCAGGTTGTTTTTCAAGCAGACTGGAGTCGTGGGGGAGATGCCATTGTTGCTAGAAGAGGGATCTCAAAAGTGAGTGACTTAAAAGGTAAAAAAATCGCTGTAGCTCCAATGACTCCTTCTCATTCATTTTTGATTTGGCTATTAGAAGCAGGAGATTTATCTACCAAAGATGTGACAATTATAGAAGTACCAAGTGCAATTGATGCTGCTGATGCGTTCAAAAGTAATACGGTTGATGCTGCTGTGGTTTGGAGTCCAGATGATATTGATTGTGTCAGCAAAGTAGCTGGTTCTAGAGTGCTTGAAAGTACTAAAAATGCAACGCATATTATTGCAGATGTTTTTGTTGCTAAGAAAGAGTTTATTGAAAAAAATAAAGATCAATTAAAAGATTTGTACGAGGGGTGGATGACTGGTGCTGCTGAATTGAATGCTTCTGAAGAGAATAAGAAAAAAGCAGCTAAAATTTTGGCAAAAGGCTTGTCTCAGCCTGAAGGTTTCTGTTATGACGCTATTAATAACGTACGTCTAGCAACGCATGAAGATAACAGAGATTTCTTTGGGCTTAACACAGATTATAATGGAGTGACTGGCGAGGATTTGTATAATAAAATGAAAGTGAAGTACAATGAGTTGGGGTATAATACGAGTGGCGCAAAAAGTTGGAGATTATTATCGACCAAAGACTTAGTCAACAGCGTTGCGCTTTCTGGTGCTGAACACAAGGCAGAAGAAGAAAAGACATTTACAGAAGTGAGCGAAGATTTAGAAACCAAAGAATCTATTTCAACCCTAAAAGTTAGTATTAGTTTTAGAACTGGAGAGTACGAAATTGATGATAATGCTAAGCAACTGATTGATATTAAATTTACACCTATCGCAAAGGCTTTTTCTAATGCACGTATTAGAATCGAAGGGAATACAGATAATGTAGGTTCTACAAAATCGAATATTGAGTTGTCAAAAAAGAGAGCACAGTCTGTTGCGAACTATTTGATTGAAGAGCATAACATGCCTGCTAATCGTTTTATTATTGTAGGAAATGGTCCTAATAAACCTGTAGAAGGTTGTGAGGGAAATCAAAATAATGCTTGTAAAGCTAAGAATAGACGAACAGACTTTGAATTGGTTACTGACTAATCGCTCATTTTATGAATACTAAAAATTTATTCGAATTACGAGGAAGTTTATCTTCTAGAGATAATTTTATTCTTTCGTTGGTAGGAGTAGTTATTCTAATTGGGCTTTGGTTTGGTCTAGCCGAATTTTTAGCTCAAAAGGTGATTACTCAAGATGATAAAATTGATGTGAGTACGCTTGCTCTAGAAAAAAGAGTTTATTATGAAAGTGACTCATTATTAATTGCAGAATACGATCAATTAGAAAAGTTAAGTACTGAAGAAATAAAGAGCTATGGACTAAAGAGCAACAAAGTGTATCCTTTGTTGCCTTCTCCTATGCAAGTAATTCAGGCCTTTCCTGATCTAAATAACAACGATGATGTGGTGAGCAATACCATCTATTCTATCAAACTCAATGTCTTAGGTTATTTATTAGCAATACTTATTTCGATTCCTTTAGGGTTTTTATTAGGCTTAATTCCTCTATTTCGAGGTTTGTTTAGCCAAATTATAAATTCCTATCGTTTCATACCATTAACAGCTGTTACAGGGATTTTTATTATGTGGTTGGGATTAGGAAGCAGCATGAAAGTTACCTTTTTAGCTTTTGGTATTATTGTTTACTTGATACCTGTTATTATACAAAGAATTGACGAAGTACAAAAGGTATATCTAAATACTGTTTTTACATTGGGCGCAACCTCTTGGCAGACGGTGAGAACGGTATATATGCCTTATGTGTTTTCTAAAATAGTTGATGATATTCGAGTTTTAACTGCCATTTCATGGACGTATATTACTATTGTAGAGATGTTGAACAAAGGGGGAGGAATTGGTGAGTTGATTTGGACAGCAAAACGGCAAAGTAGAATTGATAAGGCTTTTGCAATTTTGATTATTATTGTTGTAATTGGTGTTATTCAGGACAAACTCTTTGTTCTGATAGATCGCATGCTTTTCCCTCACAAACACGTTAATAAAGTGAACAAACACTAAATATTATGGGATTAAAGTTTGAAAATACTTCAGCTGAAAATTTGATAGAATTAAGAGGGGTTGATCAGTCCTATGGCGATACAAAGATTATTGAGAATTTAGATTTATTAATAGAAAACAAGCCCATGCAAGGACAATTTGCTTGTATTTTGGGCATGTCTGGATGTGGAAAGTCTACCATACTGAGATACATTGCAGGTTTGCAACAACCAACTAAGGGAACGGTGTTGGTAAAGGGAGAACCTGTCAGCGCTAATAATAGAGTAAGTATGGTTTTTCAGCAATACTCCTCTTTGCCTTGGATGACGGTTTTGGATAATGTTAGCCTTGGTTTACGATTTCAAGGTGTTCCAAAAAAGGAACGAGATGAAAAGGCAATGGAAATGATTCAACTGGTTGGTTTGGAGGGGCATCATGATAAATATGCACAATATCCCAATCTGTCGGGAGGGCAATTGCAGAGAATTGCGATTGCTAGAAGTCTAATGTCTAATCCTGAAATTTTGTTAATGGATGAGCCGTTTGGCGCATTGGATATCAAAACTAGATTGCAAATGCAAGATTTACTGATTGGAATTTGGGAAAAGTTTAATCCAACCATTCTTTTTGTAACACATGATATTCAGGAGGCAGTATACTTGGGGGATGATATTTTTATTATGAAGCATGCGCCATCAAATTTCGTTAAAAAAATTCATGTAGATTTACCATTCCAAAGAACAAGGGCAACAAAGCGTTTGCCTCGATTTGATGAATTGGTGCATGAGGTAGAGGATGCAATGATGCAGATTGATACAGAATAAGGTGGTCGAGCCTAGGAGACTGTTGTTTAGAAATAGAAGATTGGGACGAAGTTGATACAAGTACTTAAAGTACTCTTTAATCTCAATTAATGTAGATAATGTCTATAAAACGATATCGCCCAAGATGGTTCTTTCCGTCTTGGGCGATGTTGTGAGGAGCTATTGATAGTAATCAAAACAAGGTGATTTCAGAAATAAAATCCTTCGATTGTTAGCAAATATTACCATTTGGTAAAGGGCAAAAAACGAGGAACTGTTTTTTGATACTCCTTATATTCAGGATATTTTTTGGTAGTAATACTTTCTGAAAAGTCAGAGCTGCTTTTGAATAAAATAACGAGTAATAAAGCCCCTGCAATACTCCAGTTTAAAATTTCACCTGTTGCGACAATACTGAAGCAATAGAATACAATCCAAATGGCTTGTTCTGCCATATAGTTAGGATGCCTCATAATGCCCCAAAGTCCCGTTCTAATAAAACCGTGTGCATATTCTCCAAGTTCTTCATTGGCATTGATACGACGGTATTTTTCGGTCTGAAAAACCCATTGTTGTTGATCGGCAATAGTTTCTATAATAACAAAGAAGATAAATAAGGCTGCCAACAAATAATCAGTCCAAATAAGACCAGTAGGAGCCGCTTCGCTCAAACCAGTTAAAATAGGTAACGTAAATAAGTAAATCAGGGTCATTTGGTAGGCACAAATAAAGAAAAGATTGAAGAGAAACCAAATTGCCTTATTATTAAAGCCTGGTCGTTGGCGCAGGACTTCCCAACGATAGTCTTCTTCTCCTTCCCAAAACTTGATGGAATATCCACCTCTACGGGCAAAATTTAAAGATAAACGGATGCCCCAAATAGTTACTAAAACGGACATCAGAACCATACGGCTGTCCCAACCTCCTGCATAAGTAATATACCAAGCATAGACAATTGGTATGATGCTCCATAATTTATCGACTTGGCTATTATTGCGTGCTAATTCTCCGACAATAAAACAATAGGCGGTAGCACCAATTAAAATATAAGAACTATCCCAAAGAATCATTTCTTGCAGTTCGGTTAGCGGAGTCCCATAGTTGAAGGCTACATAAGGAACAACCAAAAGTGTAAAGATTAAGATAATTATCGTAACTAACATTTGATTATATTTTATAGTTTTTGGATAAGGTTTGCTCAGGGTAAACAACTAGTAAATCTATACAAAACTTTTGGGATAGGGGAGTATTGAAGTTAAAAAATGCCATTAGAAGATATTTCTAATGGCATAATAAATCGTATAGAAGATTTCTATTTTTGTCGGAAGAAAAAGACAACGGGTGAACCTGTGAAGTTAAATTGTTCCCTAAATCTATTTTCTAAATAGTTTTTATAAGACTCCTTAATGTGTTTTGGGTAATTACAAAACATGGCAAACGCAGGATAAGGAGTATGTATCTGTGTTGCATATTTGATGCTAATAAAATGACCCCGATGCGGTGGTGGTGGATGTGCAGCAACAATTTCTTGCACGAACTCATTTAGTTTAGAAGTGCTGATACGAGTCGCTCTATTTTGATATACTTCTAAGGCAACATCGATTGCTTTGTAAATACGTTGCTTTTCTAATACAGAAATGAATACAATTGGTACGTCATTGAATGGCGCAATACGTTCTCTAATTTTATCTTCAAAATCTTTTGCCGTATTGGTTTCTTTATTTTCTACCAAATCCCACTTATTGACCAAAATAACAATCCCTTTGTTGTTCTTAATAGCCAAACGGAATATATTCAAGTCCTGTCCCTCAATCCCTTTGGTTGCGTCCAGCATCAAAATGCAGACATCTGCATTTTCCAAAGAGCGTACAGCACGCATTACTGAGTAAAACTCCAAGTCTTCAGAAACATTTTTCTTTTTGCGAAGCCCTGCTGTATCAATTAACAAGAATTCTTTGTCGAATTTGCTGTATTTAGCATGAACACTATCTCTAGTTGTCCCAGCAATCTCGGTAACGATACTACGATCTTCTTCTAACAAAGCGTTGGTGAACGATGATTTTCCTGCATTGGGTCTACCAACAATAACAAACTTAGGAAGCTCGTCTTCGACCAATTCTTCTTCAGGAAGAAGTCGTATGACTTCATCCAACAAATCTCCCGTACCACTTCCTGAATTAGAAGAAATAGGAAACATTTTGTCAAAACCTAAAGACCAAAATTCATGCGCATCCAAATGGCGGGCACTGTTGTCTACTTTGTTGACAACCAATAATACTTGTTTTTTGGTACGATGCAAGATTTCTGCAAGATGCTCATCCAAATCGGTGACACCTGTGTTGACATCTACAACAAAAAGAATGACTTGCGCTTCTTGAATTGCAGTATGAACTTGAGTGCGAATAGCTGCTGCAAAGTCATCTTCTGAGTCTCCAATAAAACCTCCTGTATCTACCAACATAAACTGTTGACCATTCCACTCTGAAGAACCATATTGACGATCTCTAGTGACGCCACTAACATCGTCTACAATAGCTTTGCGCATCCCTAGCATTCTATTAAAGAAGGTCGATTTACCAACATTGGGGCGACCAACAATAGCTACTAAATTGCCCATTATAAATGTTTTAATTTTTCTTGGTACCTTATTATTATAAGGTAAGTAATCGTTCAAAAAAAAATAATCCCATTTTTTGTTCTTATTTTTTCTGACCACTTACTTAGTCAGTAAATGCACCAAAAAAATGATTTTTTTAATATACTTTGAACCTAAAAAAAGCCATCCCGAATCAGGTTCGGAATGGCTTTTTATCATTGGTAGTGTAATTATACTACATGAATGAAGGTACGATTCTTGTATCCTTTTTTGAATTCAACGATACCATCTTTTAAAGCAAAGATAGTGTGGTCTTTACCTATTCCTACACCATTACCTGGGTGGAAGCTAGTACCTCGTTGACGTACGATGATATTTCCTGCAATAGCCGACTGGCCGCCAAACAATTTGACACCAAGACGTTTACTTTTACTATCACGTCCGTTATCCGTACTACCTACCCCTTTCTTATGAGCCATGATTTATACTTTTTATAAGTTATTGACTTAAGGTTAAATAATAAGATCCAGCATTATGCAATGCTATCAATTTTGATTTTTGTGAATTGCTGACGGTGTCCGTTTTTGCGACGGTATCCTTTGCGGCGTTTTTTCTTGAACACGATGACTTTATCACCTTTTACTTGCTCAAGAACAGTAGTGTTTACTGTTGCTGCCACACTAGGAGTTCCTACTTGGAAGTTTCCTTCCTTCGCTACGAGGAGTACTTTGTCGAAAGTAACTTTATCACCCTCAGCAGCTTCTAAGCGATTTACGAAGATCTCTTGTCCTTCGCTCACTTTGAACTGTTGTCCTTTGATTTCTACTATTGCGTACATTTTTTTAATTAAATTGTTATCTACAAATCACAAATAGGTCACAAAGATAGTCTTCTTTGGGAAAGAATCAAAAAAAATGTAAGTAATTAGTGTTTTTTTTGAGAATTAACTCAAAAATATCGTTTAAAACCCAAATAGAGGACTTGGAGGAAAGAGCTTTTAAATAAAAGCTAGCGTTTGAATAGCAAATACCACAGCTAACACTATCTCGTCAACTGTGGCAAACTCTAATTAACCAACATTCTATAATCCTCTTGTTATTTGACGGTTAAACTATATTGTTCTGTTGGATTCAATGGGCAAAAATAGATGTACTCCCCTTTTTTTAAAGTAACTTTTTGTGTCAATGAGGATTCGCCATCTTTGATCGTTTTTTGCACATATCCTTCTTTTATATGATGTTTTTGTTCTGGTTTACCTTTGGGAGCTATGACAAAGCCTATTTCGTGATCTACCCCAACATTTGCAATTTCGAATTGATATGTTCCTGCTTCTAAAGTTAAACTTTGAACCGTAAACTTACCAGGTGTTTGCTCTAATTTTATCACTGGAGTTTGCATTGCGTCTTGTGCAAAACCCAAACTAACAAAGCCCATAACCAAAATAACGATTGCAAATAATTTATTTTTCATTGTAATAAGAATTTAACTGAAGTTGTTAGGTATTGTATCTTCTGAATTTGAATTCAATAACAGGTGTTAAGACCAGCAACTTCATGATTTAATAATGTGTATTTGAATTACTTAATACAAAGGTGAGACATTATGCTTGCTTAGAGTTAGGCTTCTTTTCCCTAGAAGTTGGCTAAATTACCTTTGTTATTAAAAATTAATAGCTGAACCCCAAAAGCAACCTGCATTATGGGTAGAAAAGCCTTTAGTTGAATTAGCTAAAAAATTTTTAATTACAATATTTTGTATAAGGTGTGGTAGAATAATACTAAAGAATTGCTACTAGATTTTCTCTTTAAAAACAATATTTCAAAAAGTGAACTTCGCACAAGTGTATCTTTTGATTAATAATGAATTATGAGGGAAATGAAATGAGAATACTATGGCAATTTATCGAATTATAAGTTTATACTTAGGTTTATGGTGGGTGCTTGGTTGCCAAGCACCTGCTGAAGAAAGGATACTCGCAAGGAAGTCTGAAAATGCCTTTGTTGATACGAATGTTTTACCCTTGCAGGAAGATGCAATAATGTCTGATGCATCAATTTATGGAGACTTACCAGATAGTGTTGTTGCAGAATTAAAACTAATGGATAGTTTATTGTTATTATCAGATGCTAAAATTAAGAAAATAGCAGCAGAAAAAGAATCACTAGAAACGGCTTATTGGTTAGATATAGCTGCTTTGGATACTGTTTCACTAGAACATTGGGAGGATTTGAAATCAGGACATTTCAAACAACAACAACTCTCTTTTGACAATGTGCAATCGATTTATCAGAGCAATTTTAAACAAGTGAAGCAGTTGTTGGCTACCCAAGGAATTTATTCTTTTGATATAGATCTATATTTACGTGCCTTTAAAGAGGAAGGAAGGCTGGAGTTGTGGGCAAAACCTAAAACTAAAAAACATTATACATTAATTACAAGTTATCCTTTTTATCAAGGCACGAGTCGTTTGGGACCTAAGCGCCGTCAAGGAGACCACCAAGTTCCAGAAGGGATATATTATATTGATTATTTTAATCCAGAGAGTACTTTTAAGATTTCATTGCGATTAAACTATCCCAATGCTGCAGATAAGATTAGAAATGCAAAAGAGGCGGATTTGGGAGGGGCAATTTGTATTCATGGAACGGACGCTTCTATCGGTTGTTTGGCGATTACAGACTTAAGAATTCCTAACGTATATATTTTAGCAACAGAAGCAAAAGATAAAGGTCAACAAGAAATTCCAATCCATATTTTTCCTACTCGTCTAACATGGGAAAATATGGAAGCATTGAACAACCGTTTTGCCGATAACAAAGAATTTAGAGATTTATGGGCAAGTATGGCACCTATATATACCTATTTTGAAAAAAATCAAGCATTGCCTAATATAGAAATTACGGCAAAAGGCATTTATAGTCTAAAATAAGTTAGCATACCAGCATAGGATTTTTAATGTCAATCAATTATCTAATTTTGTTGTGCTATATTCACAATAATGTGTATTTTTGATAGAAGAACCGCCCCTTTCTTATCATATAAATATACAAAACAAACATGAAAAAATACCTACTACTGAGTTTGATCTCTTGCTTAATAATTGGATCGAGTTTTGGACAAATTACGTACACGTCGATTAGTTTTCCGCAAGCTGGCGATATTCTTTCGATTTCTACTGCTGTAGATTCTTCCCTAACGATTACCCCCCCTAGTGCCACTGCAACCGCTTGGGATTTTTCGCAACTGGTGGCCATAAATACCAATTATGATACGATACAGGCTGCCTCAACAGGCGGTTTTTATACGCAATTTTCAGATGCAGATATTTTACAGCCACTTCTAGGGCAAGTAGGGGTAGCCTATACCGATGTGACCGCTACTCAAATGGAACGTATAGGAGGAGGTTTTGAGATATTAGGAATTTCTTTTGTCAATGCTTTTGCCAATACGCATGTTACACAGGTAGTTCCATTAACGTATAACGACATGGCATCTGATGTATATGCATTTCGATTTAGCGAACATATTGATAGCGTGCCTTTTTTGCGCCAATTAATTGATTCTTTAGTAAGTGGATTGCCATTTGGTTTGAGTCCTGATTCTGTTCGAATTGCAATTGATGGAGATGAAGATAGAGTTGTAGATGCATGGGGAACTTGCGCTATGGCAGACAGTACTTATGACGTTTTGCGTCAAAAAGTAGTGACAGAGTTTGAGGTGAAATTTGAAGTAAGCGTGAATGTACCTTTTTTAGGAAACCAATGGGTTAATGTTGCCAATTTTATACAACTGCCTTTCCCTACCAGAGGAACAACAGTACAATACAATTTTTTGTCCGAAGGCGTAAAACAACCTTTGGTAAGCCTAACCTTGGATAGTGCAGAAACAATGGTGACTAATATCGAGTTTTTGGATACCACCATCAATAACCCACCAAACACCATTGATGTTCGTTATGTGGAAGATGAAATTGCTGCGCAAATTTATCCAAACCCTGCGCAACAACAGGTGCAAATAAAAATGAATGCTGCTGATTTGCCTACTGATGGTTATAACTTATTGTTGGTAGATATGTTGGGACGGGTTGTTTTGTCAACATCCAACATTCAAAATGAGAATCATGTAGTAGATATACGCACTATTGAGAATGGCCATTATATTCTGGTCTTGCAAAATCAAGTCGGTAAAATACTTAAACGAGCAACCCTCGAAATACATAAGTAATAATTACTCGTAAGAGAATAAACAGTCTGCTAGCTAGGCAACTATAAAGTGAGATAGCAGGCTGTTTATTGTATTCAATAGTTAGCTTTGTTGCTATGTATTGTAATCAAGCAGATTAATCCCAAGTATTGTTTTTGGACATCGCATATTTTCCTGCTCCTGTAAAAAACAAAGCAACTGCACCAAACAAATAGAGTCCTAGTAATTCAATGCCCCAACCTCCATGTTGGTTTAAAGTGAAAATATCTCCCATGTGTACCAATAAGATTGCTACCAAACAATTGAAGGCATAAATAGCCGCTGCTATTCGAGTTCTAAAGCCAGCTAAAATAGCGATAGGAGCAAGAACTTCTCCGACTATAACTCCATAAGCAATAAAGGTTGGAATTCCTTTGTCTGCTAAAACGCTTTCAATAAAGCCCAGACCTCCTCCTAGTTTTCCAATACCATGCAACAACATTAAAACTCCGATAGAAATTCTAAGTACTAATAATCCTAGATCTGTGTTCTTTTTCATGTTCTTTTTTTTTTGATAAGAGGTAGAACTAATAGACCTTAATTGATCAACTAGCTTCTCTGTTTTTGAAAATTATTTTTTGAATGATCGCTTGATTTTTTAATAATTAAAGACAACTTTGAAAATGCTATATCTTTAATAGCCAAAAATCTATGAGCAGAAAACAAAGGTCTGAAAAATAAATAAGAAAAAAATTGAACTAGATTAAGAAATCATTTGGTACGTCTATTTCTTAAAATACTCAAAAATTCAGGTGTGATGCCCAAATAGCTTGCAATGTGTTTTTGAGTGATTCGTTGAACCAAGTGAGGATACTGGTGGATAAAAAAATCATAACGTTCTTTTGCGGTAAAGGACAAACTTTGAACAATTCTATCTTGCTGCCCAATAACAGAGTTTAAAAATAAAGCATGAGAGTACTTCAAAAAGCTAGGAACTTCTTCTATTAAAATTTTCCAGTTTTTACTGGTTATAGCCAAGACAGTCATGTCTTCTAATGCTTGAATACTAAAAGTAGCAGGGCTGTTGTTGATAAAGCTCTTTAAATCCCCTGCCCACCAATTTTCTACTGGAAAAAATGAATTGTGCTCTACTCCATTGTAATCGGTAATGTATACTCGTGCACAACCTTGAATTACGAAAAATTCGTATCGGGCTAAATTTCCATACTGAAGCAAATGCTCTTTTTTTCTAAACTGTTTTTGTTCAAATTTTTGTAAAATCACTTCCAATTCATTGTCAGGAATAGAGACTTGATTTTTTAGATGTTTGATTAATGGCTCCATTGTATTTACTTATTTGGTATAATATAATGATAGCCAGCTAAATTTTTACTTTTTTAGCAAGAAACATAAAAAGCATCTAGTATTAAATAGCTACTATCTTGCATTTCATGAGCGTTACGCAATTAATCGTCAGTATTTTAAGGTTCAGAAGGCTTGGATGGTATGCTGTTGATTATTAGTGTGATACAGTTTTGAGAAAAAACAGTGCTCTAAGGAATAAATCTCTTTTTCAACCAATCTTTTATTCATTTGATTTTTATTCTCAAAATACTTATTTTTGATGCTCTTTTACGCAGAAGAGTTACAATTATACGATTGTAGATATTCATCAAATAAGTAAATTAATAGTTCGTTGAAACCACGCAGTAACAGTGAACCGAGCTATGCGAGCTCACGACTGTAGGGAGTAACAAAGCTAACTAAAAGCAAAGCGCTCACGCAGTACCACGAAGTAGCAGCGCAGCTAACTAAAAGCGCAGCGCTCACGAAGTAAACTAATATGAATGTGTTTTTTTATCTTTTTGGTAAAAAAATCAACGAACTACTATAAATTGTAACGATTATAAACAAAGTAAGCAACACATTAGATTAAAAAGTATGATAAACAGAATAGCTCAGGCATTAAACTTAAGTCCAAAGCCAGTAGAAAATGTCATTGAATTATTTGAGGATGGAGCAACCATTCCATTTATTGCACGTTATCGAAAAGAAGCAACAGGGAGTTTAGATGAGGTAGCCATCATGGAAATTTTTGAAGAATGGGAACGTCAAAAGGATATTTTGAAACGTCAGGAATCTATTCTAAAAACAATTGAAGCACAGGAAAAACTGACACCTGAATTAAAATCTAGAATTGAACGTACGTTTGATTTGACAGAGTTGGAAGACATCTATTTGCCATACAAAAAGAAACGCCAAACTCGTGCCGCAAAAGCTAGAGCAAAAGGATTAGAGGGATTGGCAAAATTACTTTTGGAACAGCGAATTGGTAATGTATCGAAAGAAGCACAAAAGTTTGTAAAAGGAGAGGTAGTAGATGTTGATGATGCTTTGCAAGGGGCAAAGGATATTATTGCAGAATGGATCAATGAGGATGAAAAAGCTAGGAATGCTGTTCGTCGTCAATTTGAACGATACGCTAAGAGTGTCGCTAAATTGGTAAAATCAAAAGAGGAGGAAGCCATAAAGTATAAAGATTACTTTGAGTTTGAAAAATCTTTGGATAGAGTACAACCACACCAGTTGTTGGCGATCTTGAGAGCTGAAAAGGAAGGCTTCTTGAAAGTAAACATAGAGCCAGAGGAGTTCCGTCCTCTAGAGAGTTTGGATAGAATTTATCTAAAAGGTGGCAAGGACGAAGTAGAGGATGTGGTAGCCGATGCCATCACAGATGCTTATAAGCGTTTGTTGAAACCATCTATTAGCACAGAATTTAGAAACAAAGCAAAAGAAAAAGCAGACGAACACTCTATCAATATATTTGCGACCAATTTGCGTCAATTATTGTTGGCTTCTCCTTTGGGACAAAAGCGTATTTTGGCCATAGATCCAGGTTTTGCAACAGGATGTAAAGTAGTGTGTCTTTCAGATACAGGAGACTTAAAAGAGCATGCGGTAATTTATCCTACACCACCTCGCAACAAAACAGCAGAAGCAGAACGTATTCTAACTCGTTTGGTTCAAAAATATAATATTGAAGCGATTGCTATTGGTAATGGAACAGCTGGTAGAGAGACAGAAGCTTTTGTACGTGGCTTGAAATTTCCGAATAAAGTAGATGTATTTTTGGTAAACGAGAGTGGAGCTTCTATTTATTCTGCATCAGATATTGCTCGCAAAGAATTTCCAGATGAAGACATTACAGTGCGTGGCTCGGTATCTATTGGTCGTCGTTTGGCGGATCCATTGGCTGAGTTAGTGAAGATAGACCCTAAATCGATAGGAGTAGGACAATATCAGCACGATGTAGACCAAAAGAAATTGCAATCCAAACTAGATGCTGTCGTAGAGAGTTGTGTGAATGCTGTAGGGGTTGATTTGAACACTGCCAGTGAGCATTTATTGACGTATGTGTCAGGGTTGGGGTATAGTATTGCTCGTAATATTGTGGCGTATCGCAAGGCAAATGGTTCGTTTAAAAGTAGAAAAGAATTACTTGATGTGCCTCGCTTGGGAGCCAAAGCATACGAGCAAGCAGCTGGGTTTTTGAGAGTTAAAAATGCTAAAAATCCATTGGACAACACAGCCGTACATCCAGAGTCATACCCTTTGGTTAAGCAAATGGCTAAAGACCTTAAATGCAAGGTAGAAGACTTAATTGCAAATGCAGAGTTGCGCAAGCAAATTGATTTGCATACTTATACTTCTGAAAAAGTAGGTTTGCCAACCTTAAAAGATATTCTAGGAGAGTTAGAAAAACCAGGGCGTGATCCTCGTTCTACACGCCAAGTCTTTTCTTTTGCTAACATTAGTACAATCGAAGAACTAAATTCAGGGATGAAATTGCCTGGAATTGTAACGAATATTACGGCTTTTGGTGCTTTTGTAGACATAGGAATCAAAGAAAATGGGTTGATTCACAAATCAAAAATGAGTCACAAATTTGTAGACGACCCAGCGACTGTATTAAAGCTTGGACAAGAACTAGAAGTAACTGTAATGGAGGTAGATTTAGGACGCAAGCGAATTCAATTGTCTTTAATAGATTAATTGGATCCTAGTATCCTATATTTAGCTAAGTATTGTAATTAGGCTGCTTTATTTTAAACTTGTATTGCAAAGAATAAGTTTAAAATAAAGCAGTTTAATTTTTACATTACTCCATTAAAAAATCAATGGAGATTCGTTTTACAATGTTTAGCTAACTACTAGTTTTATATACCTCTAATTATTTACTTAATGGGTATTTTGATGGTATACGTACGGTTTTCTGTGTTGCTCAAGGTTGCATCCAATAACCAAGGATTATATAACTTGAGCATTCGATAAGAAATATGGTGTTTCTGAGCATAGGCAGCCAGATCAGGGATATTGCCTTTTTCCGTTATTGCCTTGAAACGAGGCATTGGAGGATAGAGATCTTTTTGAGAAAGCTGAAAACCATAGGTCTCTGGAGCTTGCATAATGGTTTTTATAGCCATAATTCTAAGAATATAACGAGCTGTTTCAGCATTTAAATCCAAATCAAAATAGCTTGTTCCGCCTTGCTTTTTTAATTGCTTTCTGAGTCCAAGGCTTCCCATATTGTAAGCAGCAGCAGCTAATGTCCAAGAGCCTAATTGTTGGTAAGCCTCTTTTAGATACTGACAAGCGGCAACCGTTGCTTTTTCTAAGTGATAGCGTTCATCTACCTCCGCATTAACTTCTAATCCTCGTTCTTTGGCACTTTGAGGCATAAATTGCCAAAATCCTTTGGCACCAGCAGGAGAAGTGGCGTTGGATAATGCTGATTCGGCTACTGCCAAGTACTTGATGTCATCAGGAACGCCTTGTTGGGCTAAAATAGGTTCGATAATAGGAAAGTATCGATTCGCCTTTTTTAGAAATAGTAGTGTAGATGAATGACGAAAACAATTGGCAATTAATTCACGGTCAAAGCGCTCTTTGGCATCAAAATTATCCATAGGCAAAAGTTCTCCAGCAAAATCAACTTGTTCAGGAATAGGAGGTGCTGTAACGCCATCTCCTGTTGGAAGGTTTGTTGCTGTTTGGGGAGCTTGAAAGCTGAAAAATGAAAATAACAAACCTATGACAGGAAGCAGTAAAAATAAACGAAAAGCAGTATGTTTTTGAAATGATTTATTTTGAGCGATCATTTTGATACGATTTAATGTTAATGAATGACTAAAATGGTTGCTAAAAGCAAACTGATTGGATAGAGAGGCATATTTGGCAATGAGTTGTTGATACTGTATCGCATCTACTCCTTGATCAATAAGTACTTGATCTACTTGATACTCATGCACCTCAATTAGGTTTTTTCGGAACCAATATATAAAAGGATTAAACCACTGAAAAAGACAAACAATTTCGGTTAGAAAACGGTCAATACTGTGTTTTAAATTAGCATGGATACACTCATGCTGGACGATTAATGTTTTGTCTTTCGATTCCCAAATATTTCTACTAATTAAAATATAATGCAAAAAGGTAGCGGCATAATTGGGTTGATGGAGTAAGACGAAACAATGACCATCTTTTCTTATGTTATGGTGACTAAAAACAGCACAAAAAAAATAAAACAATTGAATTAAAAAGCGACCACTTACAATGCACAAACCTAGCCCATACAATACAAGCAACCAGTAGATTTTGGGTTGGTTAGAAGAAGAGGGGTTCGCAATTTTTTCTGGTGAAGCAGTAGCACTAAGTATCGAGTCTTTTGCCCCAATCAAACTTACAGTAGGCACTATTTCGTGTGCCAAATCATCTTCGGTTAGACTGTATTGTTCTGTAATCTGTGTGACAAAAAGTGTATCAAAGGTGAAGGAAAAATCAACATTTGATTCAACTTTAATAAAGGGTAAAAGCACACTTATTATTAGTATAAATAATAGGCTGATTCGCCGTATACGTATAGATGTTTTCTGACGAATTGCCAAGTAATAAATAATTGTGAGCAAACTTAGTGTTGAAGCAGAAACTAAAAGGCATCGCATTAAGTCCATAAATAGCTGTTTTGTCAAGAACTAAACATTAGTACTTGGGTAAGAAAGGCTTAGGATCTACTTTTTGACCTTCAACAACGATTTCAAAGTGCAAGTGTGGGTTGGTACTCGAACCTGTTGAGCCAACCGTTCCAATCTCACTTCCTTGAACCAAGAGTTGTCCTGCTTTTACTTGAATGGAGTCCATGTGAGCGTACATTACTTGAGTCGTTTCATTAATTTGAAGAACAACGTTATTTCCATAGCCTTTTTGGGAATGTTGGACTCGTAAGACTTGTCCATTTTGAACCGCTAAAATGGGCGTACCCAAAGGCGCTGCAAAATCTACTCCTTTGTGCAGCTTTTTAACTTTTTGAATAGGATGCATTCGCAGACCATAACCAATCGTTTTTTTGTATTTGCCTTTTTCTATTGGTAAAATAAAAGCCCCATTAGTAGGTTGAATATTTAGTGTATTGGGAGTTGGAGCTTTCGTGAAAATCGTGCTTTGAAAAGCAAATAGAGTGAATAATATTGTTGTTACAGGAATAAGAAATAAGATACGATATATGCTGGATATAGGGAACGATTTATTTTGAGCAATCATTTTAATACGATTTAAAGTTAATGAATGGCTAAAATGGTTTCCAAATGCTAATGACTTAGACGAAATAGCATGTTGAACAATGAGTTGTTGATATTGAATGGTATCTACACCATTGCGAATCATGGCTTGGTCAACTTGAAATTCGTGCAGTGCAATTAACTCTTTTCGAAACCAATAAATGAAAGGATTGAACCACTGAAAAACGCATAAAATCTCGGTCAAAAAACGGTCTATACTATGCCAAAAATCAACATGTTGGCGTTCATGTTGGACAATGGGTAATTTATCTTCTGCTTCCCAAATATGCTTGCTAATAATAATATAATGCATAAATGCTGCAGCATAATTAGGAGAATCTATCAGGACATAACGATATTTGTTTTCGTGGATGGTTTTATAATGTAAAACTAACCTCAATAATTGTCCTAGTTGTACTAAAAATCGGCTTCCGAATACGACAACACCAATTCCATATAAGGATAGAAGTATTGGTTGGAAGTCTATGCTATTATAGAATGATAATTGATCTATAGGCACATCAGAAATAGGTGTACCGTTAATCCAATTGTCTATGAAATCCATGTCTTCCCAATAAGTAGAAAGCACAGGAACAAAAGAGCGATTCAACCATTCTACAGGTATGAAAGGCAACAAAATAGAAGCAACTAAAATGAAGCACAAAGCAATGCGTTGTGCTTTGAAAGTTGTCTTTGATCGAATGGTTAGTTTGTACCAAAGTAGTAGCACTGTTAGGGTGCCTACAGAAATAACCAACCCTCGAATTAGACTCATTTATCAAAGCGTTTTTTATCAGCAATCTGTTGCTCTATAATTTGTTTCATTTCTTCTAACTCATCTATTGTCAACTCGTTGTCTTTTGCAAAAAAAGAAGTGAAACGAGTCGCTGAATTGTTAAAAAATCGTGCAAAAAAACCTTTGAAAAAACCAGAAAAGTATTCCTCTTGACTAATAAGAGGGTAGTATTCGTTGGTTTTTCCATAAGTATTAAAACCAATGTATTTTTTCTTAACCAAAACTCTAATCACTGTTGATACCGTAGTGTAAGCAGGTTTAGGGTCTTGATAAGCATCTACAATATCTTTTAGGAACGCTTTTTTTAACGCCCATAGATGATGCATTACTTGTTCTTCAGCTTTTGTTAATCCTTTCATGTTTCAAATGTATGACTATTTTTATAGTAATACAACTATTTTTATAGTAATGTTGATTTTTATTTTCAAATTAAGCCAAAAATGCTTCTAAACCAAAGGTTGATTTTTAGTGTTATGATACTGTAAACTTAGTATCACTTGTTTTTATTCTCATAAATAAGAAAGGTATGAATGGGCAAGCAATAGGATGATTGCTAAGTCTTGTGTAAAACTTTTGCTCTGTACCAAAAATTTTTATCTTATAGGGGAAGTTGTTGTTGTAAATCGAGCCAATTTTTAATCGCTAAAAAATTTTATGAAGACATTATACTTAGTACGCCATGCAAAATCCAGCTGGAAAGATGAGCATTTGTCAGATATTGATCGTCCTTTAAATTCTAGAGGAAAACGAGATGCTCCGTTTATGGGAAAACTTTTGTATAAAAAGGGGATTGATCCCGATGTATTAATATCTAGTCCAGCAAGGCGCGCACGAGCCACTGCTTTTGCTTTTGCCGAAGCATTAGATTATCCTAAAAATAGAATCAAAATCAACCCAATGGTTTATGAGGCTAGTGTGCCTGATTTGTTCCAAGTAATAGAGCATTGGCACGATGATTTGGATGCTGTTATGTTGTTTGGGCATAATTTTTCTTACACAGAATTTGCAAATCTCTATGCAAAATCACCAATAGATAACGTACCTACAACAGGTGTTGTCGCTATTGAATTTAAGGTAAATAGGTGGAAGGATGTTTCCGCAGAAAATGGAAGAATAGTATTCTTTGAATATCCCAAAAAGTATCTATAACTCTGTTTGGGTGTCAATATTTTGATAATTAGGTTTTTATGAGTGGTTTGGAGAGTTGGATCTATAAAAAAAGCATTAAAGTTGGTTTGATTTTTTTTTCTACTACTGCTACCTTTGCTTTACCTCTTATGAACAAACTATATTTTTAATTGTGTGAATATTTTGATGACAATGTTAGGCTCTTATAAACCTATTTATCAAAACACCAATATTTTATTTTTAGCATTCTTAATGTAGAGCCCCCAATCTCAAACTGATTAAGGAGCAAAATATAACCCAAATTATTAAATGGTTGATTTAGAATATTTAGCACCTATAAATGATGCAACTTATAAAATAAGTGTATATGGTGAAGTTCTTTCTCCAAGATTACAAACTGCCAATGAAGGTAGTTGTAATTGGATGAATAGGATAAGCTATTGTGGAAATAAATTAGTGCAATTGAGACAAAGATATTTCCATGGATTATTTGCTACACCCAAGCAACTATTTTCTTTTGTCCATTCTCTGTTTTATAAAAAACTACTGCTAACGAAGCGACTACGTTTTACAATAGGAAAGTATACCGATGTTATGCGTTAAAAATTAAACTAGTTTGCTCTATCAATTCCTCCATAAATTTCTAAATGGAGTGAATTCCTAAAAATAAATGATGTTTTAGCCATTGGCTTTATAGTATAACTCTTTCAATTGAATAGAATTCTCTTGAGAAGAGAACCCCTCTGTGTGCTTACTGAAGGAGAAACGGTATGGTTAAATCATGTTATATGTGAATATGAATTATTATTAGTGTTGTTATGTTTTTTGACAGCCAAAATAAAGAGGGAGTACACAGATACCCCTTGAAAGAGTATCTTTTATAATTAAAAAATTAAAAAATGAAACGATTAAAATTAGATGATTTTAAACTGAAAAGTTTGAATAATGAAACAGAAAAAAATGCTCAAAAATTGTTGGGACAAGTCTTGGGAGACTGTCATGATGAACCTTACTCAATAATGGTGATGCATTTTGATCATAATAGTGAAACAGGCGAAATACTAAATCCTAGATAAGACGAATTGTAGTCACCTCTTTATTGATATAGCGTTAGATGATACTGAGTTTTGAGTATTCTATTTTGCGTTGTATTTCTGAGAAACGTGAAGGGATTTTATAACATCACAAAAAGATGAAATGATTTGAATTAGATGACTTTAAGTTAAAAACCTGGAAGAAGAATAAAAGCAAGAAATGAATCAGTTACTAAGATTAATGCTCCATTGATTACGTGAGCGCTGCGTTTTTACTTAGCTGTGCTGCTACTGCGTGGTTTCAACGGAGTAATGTAAGATAAGTCTTAGGAAATTGTCATGATGAACCTCTGTCAGATATAGTATTTCTTGGAACGTTTGAAGCGTGTACTGCTCTACTTCCATTTAGCGTTTTATCGCTACATTCTAGTTATTATTTTTAAATCTTTATAAATCATTAAATCATGAAACGATTAAAATTAGATGATTTTAAACTGAAAAGTTTGAATCGTGAAAATGAAAAAAATGCTCAGAAATTGTTGGGACAAGTCTTGGGAGACTGTCATGACGAAGGCTCTATTCTAGTTCCCATTATTTTGCCTGATGGTACCTTTATCGGTGCAGATGATTTATCAACAGGAGGTAGCAATGAATTATCTAGTAATGCACAATAATAGCTCTATTAAGAGTAAGGCGGTGCTGCTTCATTTAATAATGACAAAAATCAAAAAATGCAACGATTAAAATTAAATGACTTTAAGTTGAAAAACTTGAATGCAGTTGATGAGAAGAGGGCAGAAAAACTGTTGGGACAGGTCTTGGGAGATTGCCATGACGAGCCTCAATGCGATTTCTGTTACGGAGATGCTTTAGGTTGTGATGAGCGTTCTGGAGGAGGAGGAAAGCCAAGTGCTATTCTTTAAGTAAATGAAGTCTTTGGGTTGGGTAAGGTGAAGCTCGACTCAAGGACTTCTATATGGCGTAATTGCAATTTGTTACAGAATAAATGAACTCAATAGTTTTTATAATCCCTTAAATGAAACATTAATATGCTTGGTTATTGGTTAGCGAAACTAACGACATTTGAAATTATATTTATTTAATTCATAAATCAGTGCCTATCGATACTTGCGAAGTTTCAAAAGGAAACTATAAAATTTAACATCCCAAAATAATGTCTAAAAAATGCTCTAAAAGCCCTTGTTTTAGGGATTTTTCAGGTCTTTTTTTTGCGATTTTAGCACTCTATTTTGACTCGTATGTCCTATAAATGCAGACTTATGGTAAAATTAAATATAATTCCGTTTATCGTTAGAACCGCTGGTTATTGGTTACACGTAGAGTGGTGCTGTCAGGATGATAGGGTTTTGTGGACACTGTTTGGATCATCTGAACTTAATAAGCCTTATAGAATATTTGAGGATGATATTGTTATGTGAATTGTAAATGTTGTTCCATAAATAGAATTGGATACTGGATAGATAGGTATTGCCTACAATTATAAAACGCTTATCATTTAGTTTAATACTCCGTTGATTATTCCCTCTGGTCATGAGGGCGCAAGCTTAGTTTTTTAGTTTTCCTACGAAAAACGTAAAAAAGCATCTTGCATTAGTTTGATTATCAGTCTTTTAGTATAAAAGTCAACAAGAGTGCATCTTGCTGATAATCAACTGCGAAGCACTCATGCAATAAACTAATACGATTTTTTAACGGAGTAATGTTAGTTGCTTGTTTTTGATAAAAAACACAAAATACACAGAGTAGCATTATTATGATGGATATTAATAAAAAAGAAACATGGTTTAAACTTCATTCGTCTTGCATTCCTGTAAAAGGGAAAGATAGCAGTCTAATTTACGATATAGAAAAAGAGCAATTATATCCTATATCAGGCGATCATTATGAATTGTTGCGTCTTTGCAAAACGAATAGTTTGTCTGAAATAGAGCGTATTTTGTTAGAGGTTTCAGAAGAAGAGCTTAAAAACTTTTTAGAACAATTTATAGAAGAGTCTCTAGGCTTTTACACCAGTAATCCCGAAAGTTTTCCTGAATTAGACTTGGAATGGATGGCTCCTGCTGTGATTACAAATGGAATCATTCAACTCAATGCAACTAGCCAATTTGATTTTGAAAATTTAGTCGAGCAATTTCAAAACTTGGGTTGCGATGCCATTCAAGTACGGTTAGAAGCTGACTTTGAATGGTCAACAATAGAAAAGTTGATGCTAGCTTTTGAAACGACTAGAATTAAACTAGTTGATTGGATAATGCCGTATCGTCCAAGTTTAGATAAAGAGGTCTTGTTAGAATTAATGGGGAGGTACAAACGAGTTGGATTGTTGAGAATATATGGAAGCCCAAAAAATGATTGCTGGGAGTCAAAAGATGGAAAAGTTACAATATTATTACTACAAAAAGATATTCGATTAGATCCTTCAGAGATTATCACCCCTGACCGATTGACGGTTAATTCTTATGTTTTTATGGAAGCTCAGCGACACAATGTAGGCTTGAATAGAAAAGTCTGTGTAGATGCAGAGGGCAATATTAAAAATTATTTGAGCCATGCCAAAAGTTGGGGGAATATAACAGAAGTAACTTTAAAGGAAGTTGTCAATCGTCCTGATTTTCAGGAAAAATGGTTTGTGACCAATGACAAGATTGAAAGGTGTTGTGAATGCTCGTTTCGTTACTGTTGTGTTAGCAATTCGGATGTAGAGTTTCAACAGGGAAGCTATCGAAAAGTGGAGTATTGTACGCTTTAATATAAGGAGTTAGGAATAGTATTGTTTAAATCTTTATAAATCTAAAATTATGCAACGATTAAAATTAAATGATTTCAAGTTAAAAAACTTGAAAGATGAAGAAGGAAAGCATGCTCATAAGTTATTGGGGCAAGTCTTGGGCGATTGCCATGATGGACCTAGATGTATTCCTGTTGGAAATCCTCTTTATGGTTTGGATATTCCTGCGGGTAATGAAGAAGCATAGTCGAGTGCTAGTTATTTGTTAGAACACCATTAACTCTTGACCTATTTATTAAAATCAATGTTCAATTAAAAATTCAAAAAATGCAACGATTAAAATTAGATGATTTTAAGTTGAAGAACTTAAAAGATGAAAAAGAGACCAAAGCGAATCACTTGTTAGGACAGGTCTTGGGAGATTGTCATGATATAAGTGGTTGCGATTGGTGTGGAGTTGGTTTGTCTTGTGATGAACGTTCTGCCAATGGCGGCGATGGTATTATACAATAGAAGTTAACTTGGAGCGTATTCAAAATAACAAATAGTGCTTAGTTTGAATGTTGGATGCGCTCTTAATTTTGCATCAGCAAAGGCGGATAAAGCACGTCTTTATCCGTCATCTTAAACTTAATTATTAATGATTATCATAGCATCTAGCGAGGAAGATATTTCTACTAATAAAGTCATTGATTGGTTGGCGCATACTTATGAAGTTGATTATAGAAGGATTAATGGTTTAGAATGGTTTGGTTATCAAACGAAAACTTCTTTTCGATTTAACAAAAATCAAGTACAAGCTAATTATAGCGACTCCAATAAGAGATTTAGTATCGAGGAAGTTACTTCTATTTGGTTTCGAAAAGATACTTACGCTATTTTTTCAAAAGAAGTTGGGTGAGGGAAGGAAATAGACGCTCAAGTCAATAATCACTTAAAAGAAGAGCATTACTACGCAAAAGAAGGTTTTTATGAGTTGTTAAAAAAACAAGCAAAGCAGGTAATTGGTCATCGAATTATTAGCGAGCCAGAAAAAATAAACAACTTACTAATTGCCAAATCTATTGGGATTGATATTCCAGATACATTAGTAACAACCAATAAAGCGGACTTATTGGAGTTTTTTAAAGAAAACAATGGCGCGATTACGAAGCCAATTAAAGAATCTAGGCGTATATCGGATGGAGAAAGTGCAGCGACTATGTATGTAGCTAATATTGATCAAACAGCTTTAGAGGAAATTCCCGATTCTTTTATGGTTTCTCTTTTTCAAGAACGTTTAGATATTGCATTTGATATTCGGGTTTTTTATTTGGATGGTCAGTTTTATCCTATTGCGATATTTACGCCCAAGGGATCGGAGCGGGTTGATGTTCGGGATACCAGTTCAAAAGATAGGGCATTTCGAGAAACTAAGTACAAATTGTCGGAAGCGTTGGAGAACCAGTTGAGGCAATTTATGGATGAATTAGATTTGGTTTCTGGTTCTTTGGATTTGATTCATACCAAGGACGGACGAACTGTTTTTTTGGAAGTGAACCCCTGGGGGCAATATGGCAATGTTTCTCGCAGTGGCAATTATTTTATCAATCAAAAAATCGCTCAATATTTAGTTTATGGAAGTGAAAGAACCTAAGGAGGAAAAGACTTATTATTATCCAACAGAATTAAGAACAGAATTGCCTGTAAATTTCTTTTTGAGCAAAATTATTGCTCAAAATGCGTCTGCTAAAATTCCTTATTTAAAGGAAAAGGTTTATTGCAAGATGCACAATACAAAATGCTATCCTGTTGGAACATTCCAAAAACCTATTTCAAATATTTTATAACAGGTAGGGATAGACTCGTTGTCGATAAATGATTTGAAACTACGACGTAGCAGTATGACTAATTATTAACTAGTTATCAAAAAATTAAAATTGATGAAAAAAAATATTTTTTTAATCATTCTTGTAATGTTTATTACTTATTCTTGTTCCATCGAAATTCAAGGTTTTTTCTCTGGGTACAAAAAAACGATGAAGCGTGACCCAAACTTGCTTAAAGTCATTGCTGACAGCGAAGGAATCTGTGAAGCTAAATACTCTGATTCTTGTAAAGTTTTAGTCTTAAATGGCAAAGATTTGCAGCAGTGTATTAAGACAGAAGAACGAACGGTAATTTATTTGTGGAGTCCACATTGCACGAGTCGATATTGCTATGGTTTGGATAGATTGCAACAATACATGAACGACAAAGGCATTGTATTTTATGCTGTTGCAGATTATTATGACAGTAGACCAATGAAGGCATATTATAACCTTGAGTATCCTATTATTGGTGTAGATGTAACGTATTACAAAAGTTATACAATCACATCTTACTTAAAAAAGTTTTTGGCTGATTTATCAATAAATGATACTGCAAGTGCTAGATTATTCTATTTGGAAAGAGGAAAATTTATAAGGAGCTTTCGTGAGTTAGAAGAGATTCAGTAAAAGTGTGTTCCAATTCAGAATTACTAGTCTATTGGTAAATAAAATATAAAGTATCAAATGGTTAACTTAAAGGATATTTCATCTGTAGGTGTTGGGACTTATAGAATGAATGTAGACAATGAGATTCATTTTCAAGCAATAAAAACGGCTGTAGAGGCTGGATATAATTTAATTGATACGGCTACAAATTATCAGAAAGGCAAATCAGAGGAACTTATTGGTCATTTTTTGAAAAAATATCCTGAGTTTGCAGGTAAGTTGTTTATTATTTCTAAAGCAGGTTACTTTCCACCACAAACCTTACAAAGTTCTGATTTTGTCAATTATGTGAATCAGAAAGCTATTGAGAAAGCCGAAATAGAAGCAGATTTTGCCTATTCTTTGGATCCGAATTTTATAGCCTATCAATTAGAATCTAGTTTAAAAAAGATTGGAAGAGAGTATCTTGATGCTTACTTGTTGCACAACCCTGAGCGGCTTTTTCAAAGCAAAAACCTTGCTTCTACTGCTTATCTGTATCAGGCTATAGAGCGAGCTTTTATGTTCTTAGAAAAAAAAGTAGCAGAGGGCAAAATTCGTTATTATGGCATTAGTTCGGGGGCTTTATTTGACCCATCAAAAGAGGAATCTATTGATTTTGAGAAATTGTTGAGTATGGTCAAATCTATCCAAGAAAATCATCACTTCAAAGTGGTTCAATTTCCATTTAATTTTAAAGAGCAAGCTGCTCTTCAAAAAAATTATGATCAGCAGTCATTATTGGATTTAATTCATAAAAATGGATTGATAGCTATTGGCAATCGTCCGCTGAATATGAACGATAATGGAATGGAATTTAGGTTGGTAACACATGAAAAAAGCTTGGAAGCTTGGAAGGAAGAGGATGCTCAAAATTGCTTGAATGATTTGCTAACACAAGTAGAATCGAGAATTAAAACACTAACAAATGGGAACAGCAGTAGTGATGATTTTGAACCCATGGTTTTGCTAAAAAAGCATTATACTCATTTTTATGCAGCAGAGGCTGTTGAAACTTTTTTTCAAAAGCACTTGCTTCCTTTTTTACAGTTAATTTATGAAGAAGAAACCAGTCTAATTGAGGATGTTGTTCAGACTGTCAAAGATCACGCAACGTGTTATGCACACAAGAATCAAACGACTAAAACCAAGGCATTTCTTAAACAAGAGGACATTCCACTAAAATCCAATAGTGTTTTGACAGCTTGTGATGCTTATCTCAATCATTTTCATCTGAATCATATCTTGGTGGGCTTACGAAAACCTCAATATGTAATGGCTTTAGAAGGAGCATTTACCAAGCTAATGTAGTCATTTTAAATGCGCTCTAGGGGTAGGGGGAGTTTTGATGATTTGTCAATGAAAAAGAAAAAAAATGGAGGAGATGCATTGGTTTTCTACAAAAATAGAAATCATGATTCAAAGTGAAAATAGTAGTTTTAAAAAAGTTTTTAATTGTTTAATGTGTTTGTTATCAGTTTTTAATGCTCGAAAATATGCCAGTAATTTTTGAGAATGCCCAAATAATGTTTTTTTTCTATTTTTCTTTAGATGATATATTTGATTAATATGAGTAATAAAGATGTGATGTTGAGATAATTTTTAATCTAAAGCATCTGAACAATATCTTTAATAACTCGTGCATAAAAATTTATATCACAATTAAAATTAGAATTAAAAAATGAAACGATTAAAATTAGAAGATTTCAAAGCAAAAAAATTGACGAATCAAGCTGATGAAACAACAGAATCGAAAGTCGATCAATTGTTGGGTCAAGTACTAGGTGATTGTCATGATGACGACATTGATAATAACAATGGCGGTGACAGAGGTGGAGATATTTTTCAACAGAATCTTGTGTAATAATCTTCTTTTATGATGGGGCTTTTTAAGTTAACAGAAGAGAGTAGAATCGTTCTTCTGCTATAAAAAAATCGACCTGTCATATGTCTTAATTTTACTGGTAATCCGCTTTTTGCTTTTAGCAAAAGAGCGGATTACTAATAGATACTATGTGCGTTATTGTCCTTGTTTACTAGATTAAAACGAATACAAAGTCCCCTAAATTAAACAGATTCCAATACTTTATGCTCGGTATAAAAAATAAAATCAAATCGCTTTTTTATGCACAACAATTTCCTGTATTTAAGCAGACCGACCGATTTGATTGTGGTCCGACCTGCTTGAGAATGTTGGCGAAGTTTTATGGAAAAAACTTTAGCATGGAGTATTTGCGGTACCAATGCAAGATTGGTCCGAACGGTGTCTCTGCCAAAAATTTGATTGCAGCTGGTGAACGCTTGGGCTTTCATATTATACCTGCTTTGATTGATTATGAAACGCTAGCAGTAGAAGCACCTTTGCCTTGTATTGTATATTGGCGAGACCGGCATTTTGTCATCGTTTATAAAATAAAAAAAGATAAAGTATACGTTGCAGATCCTGTTTATGGTCGTATTGTATATAAGAAAAAAGAATTCATCAAAGCATGGCAAAATAGTAGTCGAGCAGATGGTAGCGAAGGAGGGATGACAATTTTGTTGGAACCCACCGCAAGTTTTTATCAACAAGAAGAGGACGAACCCGCTACAGGATTAGCTATCATATTGCCCTATTTATCGGCACACAAAAAATACATTGTACAAGTTTTTATTGGAGTTCTAGTCGGAATGGTTGTACAATTAATTATTCCTTTTGTCACTCAAGCCTTGGTTGATAAAGGAATCAATTATGGTGATTTGCAATTTGTATACATTTTATTGTTGGCACAGTTGGTTCTTTTTCTGAGTGCCTCTTTTCTAAATATCGTCAGGAGTTGGCTGTTGCTGTATATTGGTGCTCGAACCAGTATGTTAATTACGTCAGATTACTTAACCAAATTATTAAAAAAGTCGGTAGCGTTTTTTGATGGCAAGACACCAGGAGATATTTTGCAACGAATCAATGAGTCCAATCGCCTCGAAAATTTTTTGAATGCTGCCCCAGGGCAAATTTTTTCTTATGTTAATGCCTTTGTCTTTCTATTTATTTTAGCCTATTACAGCTTGATAATTCTAGGGATTTTTACAGTAGGAATTATAGCCTATACAGCTTGGGTATGGTTTTTTATGAAGCGGCGAGAAGAACTAGATTTTAAACGTTTTGATGCGTCTTCTAGCATCAACTCAACCTTAATTCAAACAGTAAATGGCATACAAGAGGTCAAGGTCAATGCCTCTGAAAATCGGCATATATGGAGTTGGGAAAAAAATAGGGTCCAATATTATAAGAATGCCGTTTCTACTTTAAAACTAGGTTTGTTTCAATCGATAGGAGGCGACATTATTAATCAACTAAAAAATATTGCGATTACGTTTACAGCAGCTTTATTGGTTATTGAAGGTAAAATTACCTTAGGGACAATGTTAGCCATACAATATATCGTTGGGCAAGTAAATACTCCTTTGCTAAGTCTAATCGGTTTTTTTAGGCTTGTGCAAGATGCTCGACTGAGTGTAGAGCGCTTTGAAGAAATTGAGTTTGTTAGCCCAGAAGAAGCTGTTTTGAATGCTCCCAACTTATTGACGTTGCCCCAAAAATCAGAAGATATTATTGTTGAAAATCTTAATTTTTCTTACAGTGGTAGTGCTAATGATTTTGTATTAAAAAATATCAATCTCAAGATACCCAAAGGCAAAACAACGGCTATCGTTGGAACAAGTGGAGGAGGAAAAACGACACTTATCAAATTACTCTTAAAATTATATTTACCAACCGAAGGAGCGGTTAAAATTGGCTCTACGAATCTCAATCATATTGATACGCAAAGTTGGCGTTCGTTGTGTGGGACGGTTTTGCAAGATGGCTATATTTTTTCAGATAATATTACCAACAATATTACCGAATCTGCTCCAAACGAAATGGTAGACACAGAGCAATTACTCAAAGCTGTCCAATTAGCAAATATTGAAGAACTCATCAATAGTTTGCCCTCAGGATTTAATTCTATGGTTGGTCCTGCTGGATCTACTGGGCGTACTTTGAGCGGTGGACAGCGGCAGCGGCTATTGATTGCTAGGGCAATTTATAAAAATCCTGAATTTTTGTTTTTTGACGAAGCGACAAGTGCTTTAGATGCTAATAATGAGCGCATTATTATTGATAACCTGAATGCCTTTTGTCAAGGAAAAACAGTGGTTGTCATTGCTCATCGATTGAGTACGGTAAAAAATGCCGATCAGATTGTTGTCTTGGATCAAGGCAGTATCCAAGAAGTAGGCACACACGAAACATTGATTTCTAACAAAGGTTATTATTATCAACTTATAAAAAATCAACTCGAACTTGGCAATTGATAAAGATAAAATCATCCGAATTGAGGATAAAAGTTACTTTTTTCAAGATATCTTGGAAAAAACACCATCGTGGATTGTTCGATGGGGCAACACGGTTTTTTTTGTTGTCTTTTTCCTTTTGATATTGGGGCTTTGGCTAATAGAATATCCAGATGTCATTGTGTCAGAAGCAAAAGTTCTGACTGAAAATCCTTCAATAGAGGTCTATAGCGAAAGCAGTGGACAGATCGCTTATATTTTGGAGAAAGATAAGACAAAGGTTCAAAAAGGGGCTTGGATTCTAATCTTAAATAATAGTGCAGACTATAAAAGTATTCTAAAGCTTATGGAGCTTACTCAAAAATTGGAAGGAGGTACCTTTTGGGAGCAAATCGAGCAAATACGCCTAGACGATCAATTGCGTTTGGGAAACTTGAATGATGAGTACTTAAATTTATTTAGGAATATTAGTGAATATCAGCTCTTTCAAAAGCTAAATCCTCAATTTCAACAAATCGGAATTAATAAAAATCGAACCAAGAACCTAGATGAAATTTTATTGAACTTAGAACGTCAAAAGCGATTGCTAGAGCAAGAATTGAAGTTGGTTCGAGGAGATTATGAACGGATGCAGTTGCTGTTTGAGGACAAGGCTGTTGCCAAGATAGAAGTAGAGCAAAAGGAAATGCAGTGGTTGGCGTTAAAGAGTCAAGTAGAGGAGCTCAATAGTTCGATCTTGAATGCACAACTCCAACAGCAGGTCATTAGCAAAGAAAATTCTTCTTTGGTCATTGAGCAATCGGACCGATATTTACAATTGCGAAACAACATTTTGAGTAGCTATAATCGCCTTCTTTTTTTATTAAAAGAATGGGAGCAAAAAAATGTCTTATCTGCCCCTGTCGAAGGGATTTTAAATATGTATGACATTCGTTCTAAACGGCAATTTTTGGCACAAGAGCAGCATGTTTTTACCATTAGCCCGATAGGCAAACAGACTTATTATGCTTGGGTGAAAATGCCCATTGCCAACTCAGGAAAAGTAAAGATCAAACAAGAGGTTTTAATCAAATTGTTAAACTATCCTCATCGAGAATTTGGAACCCTAAAAGGACATATTCTCTCTATAACGAGCGTGCCAAAAGATGGCAACTATTTGTTGAAAGTTGCTTTGCCTCAACAATTAAAAACGAGTGCTAATATTGAGTTAGAAGCCAAACAAGAATTAATAGGAACTGCTGAGGTGATTACAGAGAAGCTTTCTTTATTGCGCCGAATATTTAACTTTTTGGATTTGAATTAGGAAAGGAAAATTTAATCCTTCCAAAAGAATGAAAATAAAAAGAAATGGTTTTTGATTATTTGCCAGAAGAAGAAAAGGTTTATTGGTTGAATTATCTTGTTAGAATGGAGGTGTTTCATGAAAATATGGCACGTCGGGCAGAAACGGTAGACGATTCAACAGGCATGCACCCTAGACGTTGTGCCTTGCTAAAAGAAGCAAACTTGTTCTACAGGGATTTCTATGCAACAGCTAAATCAGCTTTGTCCCCCTTGGTGTCTAAAGATGCCATGCTTGATGCCAAGGTATTGGATTTTGATTATAAGGGCATAGGAACATTTTCGTTCAACTATTTAATTCGAGATTGGGCAGTCAAGCCAGCCTATCAAGAAGAAGTTATTACAAAATCAATCGTACAAAAATTAGTAGACTTAGAGCTGGATTGCTCAGCTGCCACCGCTCTTTTTTTAGGATGTGGCACAGGAAAATATGCTGTCAATCTTGCGCCTAATTATAAACAAGTAGAAGCTTTTGATGCTTCAGTCTTGATGATTTGGTGTATCGAGCGTTTGCAACAATTAAAAACATGGGAGGTACTCCGAAAAGTAGAACGTAACTGTCGAAAAATTGAAGATACGGTAGAGCGAGTTCGTCTAGAAATGACAACCAGCGAGTTGGATACGATAGCATCAAAAGTACACTTTTTTGTAGCCGATGCCCTTAAACTTCCTTTTAAACCCAATACCATCCAGCACATCCATTCTATTTATTTTACGGATGTACTGCCTTTGCATCAACTCTATGATCGAATCATTGATTATTTGTTGGTAGAGGAGGGGGTATTTATTCATTTTGGACCTCTAGAGTATTTTTTTAATAACTCTCAAGAAATGTTGACAGCAGAGGAAGTGCGTTTGTTTTTTGCTCAAAAAGGCTATCGTATTTTATGCGATGAATTTTTAGAGACCAAGCACTTATTTAATCCCAATAGTATGCGCCATCGAGTGTATGAAAATTGGTTTTTTATTGCTCAAAAACCTGTTGCATCTAAGACAGCTGCTCTAAATGTAGATAGTTGTTTGTCTTTAAATTCTTCTATTAATTTACAAAAAACAGCTGTCCTAAATCAAGGTGTTCCAATTGAGTATGAATATAGTATTGCATTAGATGAAGCTGCCTATCAATTGCCAGAGGTTGTCTATGAAATGCTGTTACATTGCAATGGCAGCACTAGTATTAATAGGATACTTGAGGTTTTGGAATTACAAGACATTGCCAAAGAAGAACAGCGCCAATTGCTATTTATTTTGCAAGAATTATTGGATGCCAAAATGATAAAAATTTAAAAAATCCACGATCCCACAGTAGCAGCATAGCTAAGTAGTTTAAATATTAATAGAAAAAAGAACAGTCATGAAAGATGAAACAACACGATTAGAAGAAGGGCAAGGGGCGTTTTGTGATATTATTAAAGGAGCATTGTACCAAGAAGACGAAAGTATTTTTGACCGACTGGATTTTTATAACGATACAATTTTTTTGGAGCCTATGTTATTTGGGTACTGCACTTCTAAAACAGTACCTTATAATCGAGAACAAATTTTGTTTGGATATTATGATAAGGAGAATCGCCCCTCTAATATTGAGGTATACACGAATAAAAGGGGCGTCGTTTACTTACCTCAATATGGTTACCTCAAGACAGTTTTTCCAAGTACCTTATTACAATTGAATTATGATGCTAAGGCAGAAGTTATATATTTGGAGCAAAACGGTCAGCATGTTGAATTTGAGTGGGAAGCGTTGCATTATTTAGATGTACTTCCTAATGTTGAAATTAGTACTTCTTTGGATGCTTATTCAGAGGGATTGATTGCAGCTTGGCCGAATGTAAGTCCAACAGCTATTCATAAAGTATTGCAAGAAGATAATATTTCTATAAAAACGTATCAACCTGCTTTGGAAGAAGCATTTAGAATTTTGAAAACTTATTTTCCTGAAGAATTTAAATTCTATACGACTACAACGCGGCGTATCCTTTTATTTTCGTCGCCAGAGCTTCGTAATTTTGCAACAAGAGAAGCACATGGCGTAATTTATCTCAACGTAAATGCACAAAGTACTGTAGCCTTTTTCTTAGAAGAACTTATTCACCAATGTTCGCATACGGTTTTTAATGCCATGACTTGCGATACACAAGCATTATTTTTAGTTGATTACAATCGTCCAGTAGGTGATTTTGTACCCAACTATGACCGCCGAACACTATACAGTGCCTTGCATGGTATTTATACAACAGGGCGTATTGTCGATTTGTTGTTGCAACTTCTCAAGCAAAAGCCTCCTTTTGATGTAGAGTTATTGTATGAATTGGAAGGGCGTATTGCTATTAACAAGAAACGACATAATATAGGTTTAGAACGTGTTCCATTGGATGAAGTATTTACGCCAAAAGGAAAAGCATTGTTTAATTATTATTATCAACAGTTGGATCATAATATAAAGGCAAATACGTCATTTTTTGATTATAACATGCAGACCCATCCTGTTGTTTTTAACTATCAAAAATTTAAAGCGGACAACCCTTTGGTCAAAGGTTGAGTGTATAATTGATCGGCTAAATCGAAGAAAAAGAGCTATTCATCTAAAATAAATGCCCCATCGTCTGTTTATCGTAACTTTGTATTAAACTAAGTGGTTAGAGAGCTGTCTAATTAATTAGAACAAAAGTGTGTCTGAACATCATTTTAAGTCCACCCAATTGATGTTAGAACACTATATTAGGAACACTTACTTACCAATACGATAAATTATGAAAGTTTTATGTACCCTACTTTTTGTCCTATCAACTAGTATTTTATTGTTGGCTCAGCCAGGAGGCAAAGATGGTCGATCAATGCCTAAAATCGCTAAAATTACAGGAACCGTATACGATTCTGTTAGCCGCAAACCACTAGAATTTGCTACGGTGTCTGTATTCAGGATACGAGACTCGGTTTTAGTTGGAGGAGTTATTACCGATGAAAAAGGAAAGTTTGAAATAGATAAATTACCCATTGGTAGACATCGAGTAACGATCAATTATATGGGCTATGAAACGTATACTATACAGCCTGTTGCCTTACCACCAAATGAGCCAATTGCGAGTCTAGGGAAAATTTATGTTAGCCCAACGGCGGCGACACTTGAAATTGCGGAGGTGACTGCCGATAAAGCTGTTTTTCAATTGGGTTTAGACAAAAAGGTGTTTAATGTTGACAAAACGAATCTAGGCGATAGTGAAAATGCTACCGAAATTCTAAGAAATACCCCTACTGTAGAAGTAGATTTTGATGGAGCTGTTAAAATTCGTGGCTCGGAAGTTCAAGTGTATATCAATGGAAAACCAACGGGGTTGACAGGCGATAGTCAAGCTGAAATTCTAGACCAATTGCCTGCTAATAGCGTCAAGAAAATAGAGCTAATTACAAGCCCATCTGCTAAGTATGATCCTGAAGGTGGTTCTGGAATTATTAATATTGTGTTGAAAAAAAACGTGTTGGAAGGATTCACAGGCTCTGCAAATGTATCGGTCGGGACTTCTACATGGAATCCTTTTAAGCGTTATCGAGGAGGTTTGAGCTTAAATTTTAGAAATAATAAGATCAATATTTTTTCTAATTTTAGTTATAACTATGGTGAAAATTTAAGCCGTGGATACAACTATCGCCGTACAACAGCGCCACAAGACACTTCTTTCTTGGAACAATATACCAATGGAACTCGCATTCGAAACGGTGGTATGGCTAGAATTGGTATGGACTATTATTTTGACGATTACAATACCTTAACAGTAGCTGCGCGCCTCCGCCCAAGTGGTGGTGGTAATAACAACCGCATTCAATACGATTTCTTCGATGACAATCAAGACAAAACACAAATTAACGAGCGTTTGAGCGATGGGGATCGGAATAGGTTTAGCATGACATACAATCTAATCTATGCCAAAGTTTTTAAACAGAAAAAAGACAAAAGTGGGGCAGGACCTCGCCGAGATAATTCTAAAGATTCAGGAGGTGGGCGTAGACATTGGCGTGGACATGGAGATGGTCGAGCGAGTGGTCGTTCGGGAACAATGGGGGACAAACAGGAGCTGGTTATTGATTTGCAATATTCCATGAATGATAATGCTAGTTACGAAACGTTTTCAGAGCAATTGTATACCCCCGACTGGTCGGAAATTAACAACACGCCTGATTCTCAACAAACGGCAAGTTACAATAAAATGCACCAAGGTACTGTGATGATTGATTATACGCATCCTCTAGGCAAGGAGATGAAGTTTGAAGCAGGGTACAAAGGGAATATTAGATGGATTGGCAATGATTTTAAATCAGAAACATTTGATTATACTCAAATGCAAATGATTCCTGATACAGGAAGAACCAACAACTTTCAATACCAAGAGCAAGTACACGCTGTGTATGTAACCTTTGCACATAAGATTGGTAAGTTTAATTACAAATTGGGTTTGAGAGGCGAATATACATTAGCCAATTCTAGATTGGTATTTCCTACCGATTCTACTTTTGTCAATAACTATCCTAGTATTTTTCCAACCGTTAATTTGTCTTATGCATTGGCTAAAAATCAACAAATACAGTTAGGGTTTAGTAGACGAATTCAACGTCCTTCTTCTTGGGCTTTAAATCCATTCCCAAGTTATAGTGATCCTTTGAATTTAAGATATGGAAACCCCTATTTGTTGCCTCAATATACCAATGCTGTAGAATTGAGTTATGTGAATTATTGGAAAGGAGGAAATACCATTATGTTAACCGCATTCTATAAATACAACACCGATCTAATGGAGCGTTTAAGAACCTTGCGTTCGGATGGAGTTTCTGTTGTCACACAATATAACTTTAGTACTAGCCATATGTGGGGAGGAGAGGTTGTGACACGATTTGCACCTTATAAGTGGTTCAATTTTGGAATTACAGGTTCGGTGTACCAAAATATACAAAACGGAACAAACATAGATGCTGCTTATACCTTGAATGCTATTGCAGGAAATGTTAATGCATATATGAATTTTGTGTTTAAGTTTGGTATGCGTATTTCTGCATATGCTTGGTATTCCATACCAACACGAGTTGCCCAAGGTTGGACAGGGGGATACACATGGAATTCGTTCTCTATTAGTCAAAAAGTATTAAAAGACAAGGGAACAGTGACATTGAGTGTTCAAAACCCTATCTTGGGTGGACGTTATCAATTTGAAACGGCCGATGGGAATACTTTTTATCAAGTAGGAAAAAGAGAATGGGAATCTCCTGTATTTGAATTGCGTTTTTCTTATCGTTTTGGTAAGGTTAATGTGCGTGATGGTCGCTCAAAAAATGCTGGTCGTTTGAACAGTAGTGGCGATGGTGGAAGCGAAGGCGGAAGTGGTGGTGGAATTGATTAGATGCTAGTCATTGATGGTTTGAAATGCTTCATTTTGAATGGTTACACATTCAGAATGAAGCATTTTTTAATTGAAATTGTTATTTAGAAGTTGTTTGTTTTGAAGAAGGCGTGGACGATGAATTGTCTTCAAAATAATCGGGACGCCAAGTTAGTCCACCAAAGATGATTTTTAGCCGATCTTTCCAAGAATGACATTTTTTAACATCATTCCAAATGTGTTTAAATTCAACAAAATTGATTACAATGGGGTTGTTACTATGGATGTTTTTGGTCAAACCATAAACGACTTTTTCATCTTCTCGTTGAAACGTACCAAATAGTTTATCCCAAACAATGAGTACCCCACCATAATTTTTATCAAGATATTGAGTATTAGAACCATGGTGTACTCGGTGAACAGATGGTGTATTAAAAATTTCGTCTAGCCAGCCTAATTTTCTTATCCGTTCGGTATGAATCCACGTTTGAAATTGTGCCACTAAAATAAGACTTACAATAGCCTGAAAAGGAGTAAAGCCAATTAAAATCATTGGAATTAAGAAAATCCATTCAAACAAACTTTCGATAATACTCAACCGCATTGAAACAGTTAAATTATAATCCTCTGAAGAATGGTGAACACTATGTACAGCCCATAAAATCCTGTGTTCATGTTCCATGCGATGCATCCAATAATAAGTAAAGTCTGCTACAAAAAAAGCAATCACCCAAGTTCCTGTATTCAGAGGAATATGAAAAGGCGTTATCCATGAAATTGGAACAAGGAAAAGAATTCCAAAGATACCTAAACCGATTCGTTCTGTCAGCAAACCTAAAAAGAAGATACTAATATTGGCAATGGAATCGCCCCATCTTCTTTGCCTAGACGTCCATAAATCCAAGGCTATTTCAAAGGCAACCAACCCAAGGTTAAACATAAAAAAATAGGCAACGTAACGCATGATACCTGCCGTATCAAATAAATAAGTTAATTGATCAAAGCTCATAAAATATTCTTTTAAATATTGGTAGCGAAAAAGTGACTTAGGGGGTGTTTTTTTGAGGCAAGAAATGCAAAAACCAGAAAAACCATAGTAAGTTGGCAAGATCCCATACGGAACCATCTCCTTGAAAATAAACAATGACTTTAGGCAATTCATAGATGCCTACAAAGCCTAAAAAACCTAAGTACCAATATTTGTCAAATGTGTATGTTGATTTATTCATACAGCAAAACTAGAGGAATAAAGACATACTTTTTTGTCCATTTTGGACAGTTTGGAAGAAACAATTATTTTGTTGAGCTTTATTGTTAAAAAAGGTTCTAGTTCATTACCAACAAGCTACTCGATAGGGATGTATATTTCAGTAATCAATTCGTTGATAGGTGTAGAAGGAAGGTCGTTGGGATAAAATTCAAGCGTAGGCGCATCTTTGAGTTCTAAACCAACATCAAACATCCAAAAGGCATATATTTTTTGATATGTTTCAGGGCAGGTTTCGTGAGATCCTTGATGAATGAATTTAGCATATTTTTGTTGAGAATGCCTTTTGGTTTGAAATAACCCATCGGGCTGAAAGTCTAAAGGACGATCTAAAAGAAGTGAGAGTCGATAACGGCAATGAATCGCATCACTGATAGCATCGTCGTCTAAGCATTCGCCCATAAAAATAGCTTGTTCTGAATATAAATTTTTTTGCTCTAGGTAGGTGAAAAAATGTTCCCACATTTGTTGTAATTCAGAAATGTTGTCATAAGCTCCTTTGTATTCTAGATATAAGGTTTCAAATTGCGGCAAATACTCGATTTTATAAGATAGTTGTTCTCTTTCGTTGTGGGAAGGAAATAGTGTTTTTCTCGTAATATCTTGAAGTGTTTGGCATCGGCTTCGAAAAGCAGAAGGCGTACAGCGGTATCTTTTTTTGAATGCTTTGCTAAATGCTGCAATATCTTCAAAGCCCACTTCAAAGGTGATGTCGGATATTTTAATAGAAGAATATTTGAGGTATTCTGCTGCTTTTTCGAGGCGAATTCGTTTGATGTATTTGCCAATTGTCTCGCCGTGAATTGCTTGAAAAATTCGATTGATATTTCGATAAGAATAGTGACAAATTTCTTCGATACGTTTGATGTTAATAGCCTCCTTAAAATGTTGGTCGAGATAAGCCATCAATTTTTTATAGTTGTCCAACTGTACTTTGTTCTGCATCTTTTTAGAGGTAAAACTATGCTAATTTAAAGGAAGAAATTTGTCTTTTTTGGACAAGTTGTTTTTCTTTTTAGGCATCACAATCCAAATTATAGTTGCTATTGGTTTGGCTAGCTGTTTGAATAATTCGTTCGTATGCTTCTTCCATTGACATTCCTTGCCCTTGGTTTTTCTCCATTAGGTAGTCAAATGTTGGTCCATTAGGATTGCCATACTTAGCCAAATCACGTTTTTGAAGCAGGGCAACTTCATCTTTGTTGGGCATCATATGTCGAGCATGAATTCTAGCTTCGTGTCGCAGGGTATAGGCTTTGAGGGCCCGTTCCTCTAATGAAATTCCTTGACTCAACCAATATTCATTTAGTTTGGGAATGGCTAATACTTGGAAATTATACCATGTACGAATATCACAATTATTATTAGGAGTATCAATACGAACAGTGGCAGGAGCAATGATTTTGTGCCCAAGCATCCAGTAAGTGCTACCCGAAGATAAGACAATTAAAAAAATGCTGTAAATGATTAATTGTACAATTGTTTTGCTGTTCATGTCTTGAGATGCTTTTTAATATCTTGTGCAACGTCTTTATCTTCAATTCTTTTTTGAATAAAAGAAGCTAGTTGCTGATTGTATTCCTTCCATATTGTTTCAAAATTCATAGATTTAGATTTATAAATAAAAAGTAATCGTGTAAAAAATTAGTTAAAAATTAGATGCGCTTTAATACCTTACAAAGGTTTTACCAAACCGATCATTTCTAATAAATGTCGCCCATAATTTACTTTTTTATAAAGCGCTGCATCTCTTTTCGCACGGCGACAAGCCCCAACTTGATCTTGGATAGGCTTTTCTAATTGCTGCAAATCATATTCTAAACGTTCGAGTTGCTGTAAACTAATTCGTTGCTCCTCAATTGTAATTTTAATCCTTTTTTCCTCTTCTTTACCTATTAATTGATGATAACGCCTGATATCTTCTATTAAATCTTGGTGCTTTTGCGTACAACGGTAAATGATATCTTGTGTTTTTTCAAAATAATTACTTTCCAATTCTGCCAACTCGATTTCCTGTTGTGTCAAAAGCTGCTCTAAAATTTGCAGATGATCATTGTACTTTTCTAAGTCTTGTTGACTAAGCTCATGGAGGCGTTTTTTTCGTTTTAATAGCAATATTTTTTGGCGCAATGTCTGTGCTGTTAAAGCGGGGAGGGTCGTTTGAGTTTCTATTTTTTGATGATAATAATCGTATAATTCTTCGTAGTGGGCTTTTTCTTCCTGTCGAAGTTGGCTTAATTTATGTTTTTCCTGTTTGACAAAAGTTGCAAAAGCATGGATTTTATTTTGGATGATGGTCTTATGATCTATACAATCTTTAATGTACTCTTTGGGGGTCTTGGCTTGTATTGTGGCAATTTTTTGTAAATAATTGGCAATACTTTTTTCATATTTCTCAGCTGTTTGAATTAAGTCATTAAAATATTGCATTTGCTTATTAAGAATGCTTTTGATGGTATCTTTTTTGTCGGCATATTTTCGGCTTCTATAAGTCAAATAATTAAAACCAAAATAAGCAATCGCCCCAATAAGCGCTGCGAAAAACCAAGGCATCATAATAGACAAGGCAGCTGCAATGACAAGAATTAACAAGAGAACAACAAAATTAAAGAAACGTTGTGATTGAACCTTCTTAGGGTCTTGACTATGAGTAAGCCCCATTGCTTGTTGCAACTCTTTTTTTTCTATTGGCTTTTTTATCTGAATTTTGGGCGCAGGGCTAATAGATCGAGTAGCAGGAATCACAAAGAGTTGATCCAAATTAAGATTTTTAGGCAGCTGTTGAAGGGCTATATTGGGAATGCTAATTTGCTCATCAGACAACGTTCGCTCCAAATTGTACGTTCTCAATACTCGAACCCATTCTTCTGCACTTGGTCGAGCAAAGGGGGTGTGGTGCCCATCTATAAAACAACGTTCAAACAGTTGCTGAATTTTTTGAGGCAACTTTTGGTATCGTTCATGTCGCTCAGGAATCGTTAATAGTTGAGGACGGATGAGAGGATTTTGGACAAATAAACCCTGTTCTATTTTTTGATAGAGCCCCGTGTATTGGTCGTAAGGAGGTTTGGCAGAAGCTGCATATGGGTGGATTCCCAATAGAAGTTTATAAAAAATAACAGCCATTCCAAAACGATCCCAAGGGTCTTCTTGGGTAGGATCGACCGCATTATTTTTTAAATAACTATCTGGCGGAGTATATTCAGGGGTTGCAACAGGGGCATCATAAATAGTTGTCCCATTTTCGACGACTTCTACAGAATCTAAATCCACCAACGCAACTTTCCCATCAGGGCTGACCATGATATTGTCAGGTTTCATGTCGACCAGAATATAACGCTCGGTATTGTGAAGGTATTGGATGCTAGATGCTATTTTATAACAAAGATCTAAGCGTCTTTTTAATTTGGTATCTACCTCAAAGTCAAATTTCTCCCAAGTTGCCAGATGTTTTTTAGGAATATTCGGTAGAGATAATAATTCTAATTTTTCACCAAGAACCTTGGGCATTAGAAAGCCGACAAATTGATTGTTGGCATCCAATAGCAATTCTTGTGGCCAGACTAACGTAATTGGACTATTTGCAGGGAATCGTTTTGGTGGATGTTGTTGTAGATAGCGTATTTTTTGATGCCTAAGTGTTGTTCTGCGTTTGGGATGATAAATTTTAGCAACCAAGTGTTGATAATTGCTAGGCGATAAAATGTTGTATAGATTTCCCTCGCCACCACCTGCTAGAGGTGTTTCGTGAAGTTGAATGGGAGTAGAGCTATTATTTTGAATCCAAACTTTCATGGGCAAAACAATTTTTAATCTTTGGTCTGTCGTATGGAATTTTAGAGCAAATGGAATGAGATGATAATCGTTGTTAATGAATGTAAGTTAAGGAATAAAGTTCTGAATGAAAACGATTTTTATAGGATCTCTAAAGGGTTTTCTTTGAGTTAGAATAAAATTTGTGATTTGAGCGAACTTTTTTTGCCCTTTTGTAGTTCTAATTATATATTTAGATAAATGTCTAAATATTGAAAATGTAACTACTGTTACAATAAAAATAAAACTTAAAAGTATGGTAAAAGACTTGATGTAAGATTAGTCCTACAGAAAGGTTGTTTTACAATTATCAACAAATTAATACTACAAACAATGAAACACCTAATAATTAGCACCCTTATTTTATTGATGACGACAAGCCTTTGGGCTCAGAATGATTGGGAAGGAACTTGGGAAGGAAATTTGAATGTTGGCATGCAAGAACTTCGCCTTGTTTTTCATATTAAAAAAGGAGAGAACAATACTTGGACTGCGTTAATGGATAGCCCTGATCAAATGGCTTATGACTTGAAAATGGATGATGTGGTTATTCAAAAAGATAAAACAATTAGCATGAGTTTGAAAGCAGCACAGGCAAAATTTGTCGGTGAGTTGAGCGATGATAAACAGCAAATAAATGGTGAATGGATACAAGGTCAATCGTTTCCTTTGGAATTGAAAAAAGGTAAAACGAAGCAATTAGCTCGTCCACAAGAACCTCAAGCCCCTTTTCCTTATTCGATTGAAGAGGTGCAATATGAAAATAAAAAAGCCAAAATTAAATTGGCAGGTACATTAACCATTCCTGAAGGAAATGGTAAACACCCTGCGGTGATTTTAATTTCTGGGTCAGGACCACAAGATCGAGATGAGACTATCTTAAAACACAAGCCATTTTGGGTTTTGGCAGATTATTGGACTAGAAATGGTTTTGCTGTTTTGCGTTTTGATGATAGAGGAGTCGGTAGTTCTGAAGGTGATTTTAGCAAAGCAACTAGTGCGGATTTTGCAACAGATGTGGAGGCTGGATTTAATTTTTTGAAAAAACATGATCGCATTGATGCGAAAAAAATAGGCTTGGTAGGACATAGTGAGGGAGGAATGATTGCACCGATGGTTGCCAGTAAAAACAAAGGTGTTGCTTTTATTGTCTTATTGGCAGGTCCTGGAGTTCCTGGCAATGAATTGTTGATAAGACAAAGCCATGATATTATGAAACAACAAGGCTTGAGTGACGAAGCGATAGAGGGAACACAAAAGGTAACTCGCAAAATTTACGAAGCAATTATACAAGACAAAAAAGATGAATTAGGAGTTGGAGATATTGTAAAAATGGTGCGAGGAGATGTAGAGCTGTTGGATGAAGAAACTCGAAAGGCTGTCGGGCTTAGTGAGGGAGCTTTGAGGCAAACCGTTTCAACAGTACATAGCCCATGGATGCGTTATTTTATTCGCTATCAGCCTCAAGCATATTTAAAAAAGGTAAAATGCCCCGTATTGGCAATCAATGGAGAAAAAGATTTGCAAGTTGCTGCTACTCCTAACTTAGAGGCTATCGAAGCAGCTTTGAAAATGGCCAAGAATCAACAGGTAAAAACCGTTGCCATACCTAATTTAAATCACCTCTTTCAAACAGCCGAAACAGGCGCAGTAGACGAATATGTTAAGATTGAAGAAACCTTTTCACCTGTTGCGATGGAGTTGGTTTTAGATTGGATGAAAAAGCAATAGGTACAATAGTTTGGATTGCTCAAGCTAATCGCTGACTACTAAGATAAAATAAAAATGGGATGTCGAACAATTTGTTGTGACATCCCATTTTTGTATTATGGATTCCAATCAAAATAAGTAGGCGCAGAATTATTTTGAGTTAAAAAATCAATAGTATAGGTATTGGCAGTTCCTGTTGGAGGGGGAACGCCAGGAGGTAGATTGACCAAGTATTTTCTTAGTTGATAAGGATTAGCCGTAACACTACCTCTATTCGTCTCTTTATAATAATTTTCAGCATTATTTAAGGTTGTACTTTGTGTAGTTATACGGTTGGTACTTCCTTGGTAACTATAAGCAGCAACTGAATAAGCCGTATAGTTATTTTCGCTCCCATTGGTAATCAGACCAATCGTTGCATTATCACTCGCTTCATTATAGGTAATACTATGATAATAAGGATAGGATTGACTGCTATAAGAAGACGAAGAAGGTGAATAAACACCATCTTCTGTAGCAAATTGTTTGCCAAGACTGCTATTGCTAAAATTAACACCAACACCATGATAATACTTTCTTAAAGACGAAGTGGGGGTAAATGGACGTTGAAATCTATAAGTAAATAGAATATCCAGATTATCATTAATAGATAGAGCATCAACGGCTCGAAATGTTACATCAGAAGGAAAGGCATAACTAAAAGGATCACTACTAATGGCTAAGCTTGGACCATAAAATTCGATGGTATTATTTACCAAAATGACCAAAGTTGGGTTGCCATTGTTTTTGTGCCAAAAAATATCAGAAACGTTGTTGTACTGACTTAAAACAGCAATTTGTGCTCCTACTGTATCAATAATAACAGGCGTTTTATTAGCATTTAAATAGGCAATTTTATCGTGTTTAGGACTAAGAGCTATATGTGTTTTAGAACTAGTAGGAGAACTAGTTAATTTTTTTCGCTCAGATAGTATTTCGTTAACTAAGTAAATATCGTTGCGATGAATATAAGCCAAGTCCTTTTTCAATTCAACAGAATTGGTTGCTGAATTGCCAGCAACTCCATAGATTGGATCGTATTTGGTACAACTACCAATACCTAGCAACAAAACGATTGCCAAGCAACTTAAATATAGATGTTTCATAATAGAATAGATTTAATCAGGATAAGAGTTAGATTAGGTTTAAATGGACAATATATTTTTAGCCTCAAATAATACTCCAAATTATTGGCACATCTAAAAGAGTAGCGCACCAACTCCAATATGTATCCCAAAAAGGTAACGATCTTGAATGCTGCGGATGGTTTCTAATTGATAAACATGGATTTCTTGATTATTGCCACTTATATTAAAAGGAGTGGGCAATGGACCTCCAGGATTTCCAACAAAAATGTATTGAGGGAAAATAGTAGTTTCAATTCCAACTCGAAAGGTTATTCGGTCGGCAATAACAGTTCGATAGCCCCAACTAGCTGCAACACCCAACATAAACGTGGAAGTTTCGTGCGTCAATGCAGCTACTTGATCTGGATAAGGTCGATTATCGGCTCTATTGTCAGCATATTCTACGCGTTGATCTCTCAAGTTGCCATTTACAAATACAAAACGCAATCCAAAGTCCCAATAAAAACCTAGAGGGGCAAGATTGGCAGTGGCTCTTCCATATAAATTAATACCCAAGTTAATGTCATGAGCATGGAGTTGATAAAATAGATTGTGAATATCTCTGCTTGACTGAAATAGGCTAGGAGTAGAGGTCGTAACATTCAAACCAGATACTTGATAGTTGTAGGCTAGTTTGAGACTTTGTTTTCTTCCAACTACATATTGTAAACCTATATTATAACGATCTTTTAAGGTAAAATGTCCCGTATGAGCATCAAACGGAAATGATTTTGGTCCTTTGTTTTGAGCTGTAGGGTAACCCAGGTTAAAAAAGAAAGAACCACCTAGTTCTATAAAAAAACGTTTCCCTTGATAGCCAGGAACTTGGGCTTGCATAGACGTAGACTGTGCTAAGCAAGAAAGGGTAATTACAAAAATTAAAAAATACTTCATGGTTTTATAATTGTATGATGGTGCTAAGAGCAATATTTAAAATTTAGAAAATGAGGTTAATAACCTGCTTTGGGTTTAGATTTTATTTGAAACAGCGCATCAAATAAATGTGCATTTAATTGCGTTTTGGTATCTTTTCTTTTGTAATAATCTTCTTTTATAACACTATAGCGTCCCGTTGTCAAATCAAAAACGACAGACCAATAAATCCAATGTGTTTTGCGGCGTTGAAGGGATGCAATTCCAGTAAATAGAAGGTACTTAACACCATATTTTTTGACAATAGCATCTGTTGCGCTTTGATTAAAGCCTTTCATGAGTAGACTTCCGCCAAAACGATTTTGTTGCGACATCCATTCAGACAAAACACGAAGTTCGTTAAACGCTTCAGCATCGGTATTGGATAAGTTAGCTGTGTTGAGTAACGTAACATCCAATTTAGCAAGTTGGGCATTTTTGAGTAGTAAATCTGTCAGCAGGGCTTGATTCTTCTCTGAAGTCAAATGATCGACTTTAGTTTTTCTACCATCTATGATCTTAACATAGTAAGGAGCATATACCAAAACGGAATCAATTCCAAGTGCAACGGCATTGCGTTTTTTGCGTCGACGCATTTCAGCTCTACCTTCATGACTATTGTAGTATTCTGTGCGATTGTTTCGTTCCTTTTTTTCAAGTTGTCCCTTAGAAAATAAGTCGATGAATTCTTCGGACTCTAATATATCTCTAAAAGCATATATTTCGTAATCTTTCTCCTCAACCTCATCCTCTGTAATAACTTCTTGTTGCTTTTTTTGTTTTTTGATCTTGTCGTATTTGGACAGTTTCTTATTAGAAGTAGAATTGTTATTAGCTTTGTCAATACTATCTTGCTGTTGTTTTGCTAATTCTGCCACTTCAACCTCAACGATACTTTGCGTCGAAAACTCAGAGCGTTTGTCATAGTGGTAAGCCAACTCCAAGAATAAGTCTTCTTTGATGTGGTTGAGCTCACTATCATTAGGATGTTCTGCTGTCAAGTCCCAAATATAACGGAGTGCAAATACCGTTAATTCATTTGGTTTTAGTTGAGATAAGAAATAGTATACCTGCTGAGAAGGACCCTCTATTTTCTTGTAAGCACTCTTGCTCATGTATTCAGAATCTATGCCCTCATTGCTATAAGAAATAGAATAGGTTTTTACGCCCTTTATTTCATTTTGAAATTTTGTAAAGCCGTAAAGTGACTTAGCAATTATTTTCTTTAAAAAGAAGCTGTTAGGATATTTTTGCATCAAAATATAGCAAGCATAGATCGCATCTTGGTATCTAAAGGCATGCAAATAGTAATAAGCCAATTCAAAACGAGCAATGTCTCTAATTTTTAAAAATGCTTCTTGATTGTTAACAATAAAAGATTGGCGATTGGCAAAGCTGTTTTTAGCAACAATATCGGCACAGGCTGCCCTTCTTTTATCAATACTAGGATGTGTGCTTTTCGATTCATCTTCCTCGTATTCGCCATTAATTTCACTAATTTCTTCTTCTGGCAAAAAATAATCTTCTGGAAATTCAATGAATTCATTCTCAAAGAATTCTTTTTTAAAAGTTAAGATGTCAAAAGGTAGGTAGGAGTATTGTAGAACATCAAAAACGCCATCTAAATCATCTAAACTATATTGACTAGCTAAGTACAAGTCTAACCCTTCTTTGTCTGCGGCAGTTTCTAGTTCTTTGGAATAGTAATTAGTAGCGACCATTTTATCGTCAAAAGAAGTGTTTTCAAGCAAATCAGATCGACTAGAGTAACGGTTGATTTTTTGAGCTTCCATATACATATCTAACGCATGACCATGACGGACATGGGAGATTTCATGAGCTAAAATAAAAGCCAACTGAGCTTCATTTTCCAATTGTGCCAACAGTCCGATGTTGACAAAAATAATTCCTTGATTGGTAGCAAATGCATTTACAGCTGACGAACGAACAGCGTAGAAGCGTACCTTTTTACGGAGTTCTGGATCATTTTTTAAGAGTTCATCAGCAACTTGGTTGATATACTGAGTAATTGGGTCGTTGAACAAAACTTTGGCACTTTGTAACAAATCATCAACAACAAAATTACTTTCTAAATAAAATTGTTTCTCATCTTTTTGATCTGATTTTTTAGCCTCTTGGTTTACTTTTTCCAACTCCTTCTTGTACTTTTCTGACGATGGAGTTAAAAATTCTTGAGGAATCGTACCTGTGCTTTTTAACAATTCATAATTGTCAAAATCAACATTTTGAGCCAATAGGCAAGCGCAGAAACAAAGACTTAACAGTAGGGAAATTGTGTACTTTAACATGAATTTTTTAGTTCTAGTGATTTGAATAGATTAGTGTTTAAGGGAGAGGAATGTAGTTTATGGCATTATCTCAACTTAAAACGATAATTGACCTTTATACGCTTGAGAAAGATACTTTCAAAAACGATAGGTTTTAACATTTGATTATAAGCTCCTATTTTATATAGGAATGTTTATGGGTGTCCCAATATCAAAATTTATACAATGTGTTTTTGATAAAAGAAAATCGTTGACGCATTATTTACTTCTTTAGTATTTGTTAATAGACTATTGTGGTCTACTTGAAGTTAAAATCAATTGAATTTTGACCCTATATTCGGTGTTCAAAGATACTACTTTGCTATCTTAATAGCAAATGTTTGGTCTTTGGGATATGAGGAGTTTAAAGGTGTGCCAATCAGGAAATCGTCAGATTTCTGGTCAAGGGATTAATTAAGAGGCGTTTTTTAGTTAAAGATAAAGGTAAATGTTAGATTTGTACCAATCGGTCGTTCTAAGGTAGATTGATTGTAGGAGATTTGAAAGAAGCACTAGTTTACTTTTATAAATATTGTAAAGGTCTTCTTCGACAAATTTTAATAAATAGCGTTTATGAAAACTGCTGAATAGTTTGCATAACCTTACCCATTTTTGCTTTTGGTATGTTGTACAGCGTTCATATAACGCATGGTAACTGTACTACCTAAATGCTCGTTAGCTTACTTTTAAAACATTATTTCGATAGAAAGTTGCATAAGATTAGCCGCACCGCTAAGTAGTATTAAAAAGAGACGTATCAAAAATTTATCAACAAAAGCTCAGAAAGTAACCTTAAACAACTGATTAAAAAGACCACCATAAAGATTATTTAGAGGAGCAGACTTTTGTGCATCTTGAATTGTGTTTTTGAATCCAACTTTTAGCCTCCTATAGTCTGTATAACTTTCTATTATGAAAAAAATTTTACTAGTCGTTTTTATTGCGCCACTTATTTTCTTGTTATTTAGTAGAGAACAGTATAAGGCACCTTATCAGCCAGATACGTTCTATTTAGGCGGTATTCAAATTAATGAAGCAAATAATGAGGACTGGGTTAAGATGTTGCAAGATGCAAACATGAATACTGTTGAGGTAACCATATATGCTAAACAAGGAGAGTGGGACAGTGATTCTTTGAGTTTTGATGATGAAAATCAAGGGGTATTATCTGAAATAAGAGCAGCCAAAGCAGCAGGTTTACATGTTATTTTGATTCTTCGAGTATCCTTAGATCACGCCTTTGTTCGCAATCGTTTTATGTGGCACGGTATGGTATTGCCCAAGAACGATAGTTTGTTGGTCAATTGGTTTGGTCGATATCAAGCTTTTGCCAAGAAGTGGGCTACTATTGCTGCCCAAGAAGGAGTCGATGTGTTTTGTATTGGCAGCGAAATGAATGCTTTAGTTTCCACGTTTGAAGTGAACTCAATGCCTTCTTTGTATGCCTATTATAATAGTGTGCCTGCTCAAAGAAAATTTGAACAGCGAGCTTTGAAGTATAAAAAGCAACTCAAGGAAGAAGATTTGTGGGTAAGAGGTTATGATAATTATAAAAATTTAAGAGCCTATATAGACGACCGCATCAAATACAATCATACATGGGGGCAGCAAGCGACTTTTGCAGGAAAAAGAAACCGATTGGCTTTGATGAATCAAAGGAGAAAACAAGCTCTTTATCAGTGGAAGAAGCTAATCAAAGAAGTCCGAACAATTTATAAAGGAAAGCTAACTTATGCGGCTAATTTTGATAATTACCATGAAGTTGCTTTTTGGGATGACTTAGACTTTATAGGAATCAATGCTTACTTCGCGCTTAGAAATGCCAATCAAACAATTGTGAGTCCTCAAAAGATGCAAAAAACGTTAAAAAGAGGTTGGGAAAATGTATTTGATCAAGTTGATGCTTTTCGTGCCCAGCATGATTTAAAAGATAAACCGATGCTTTTTACAGAACTAGGATATATCAACCGCAAAAATACGACTATAGAACCTTGGACAGGTTTTGGTTTTTCAATAGTCGGCTCTAATCAGAATGAGCGTCTTATTGTTTGGGATAGGGAAGAAGCAGATTGGGAAGAACGAAAATTTGCGATTGATGCTTTGTATGAGGTGGTTAAAGAGCAGCGAATTAACTTAGAAGGAATTTTATACTGGAAACTAACAACACATGATTATCACTTGCCCTACGAGCCATTTGCTTTGCACTTGACACCTGAGGCGAAGGATTCATTGCAAACAAGTTTGGGATTATTTTCTAAGTTGGACGACTAAATTTCATTTATAGAAGTTATAATACCTAATAAAAAAAAGCTTTCTACAATGTAGAAAGCTTTTTTTATCTATTTTTTATAATCAACTTAGTTCTTTTTTAGAACATCAGGATATTTTTTTGCTTGTGCATTGGCATTAATCCAAGGCGGAATTGTATGTCCAGAGCCACCGATATAAGCAACTTCACCTCCTTCGCTTACCGTAAATTTCCATTCATGGAATTTTTGACATTGGTTCACACAGTTACCAAATTTAACACTGTAGACAATTTCCCACCCGTCATTCGTACGAGCAATATTGATATCATTGCCATCTCCATAAGGTAAAATTTCTTCAATAGAACCAACCCCTTCGCTTGTAAAGAACTTCATCATTAAAGCAGGCATATTTAATGGTTCTCTAGATTGAAGAACTAAACCTGCTCGTTCTTCGTCAAGATAAACCATGCGAGTCATTACTAAATTGTATTCTCGAATGAGGTTATTGATAGAAACACTTCCTGTGGTATCTTGGCGTTGTTTTAGTGGTTCCACCCAAGGAGCATCGTGTTCAAAGACCAAAATGATACTTTCTACATTAGGAATAGGAAATGAACGAACGTTGTACTTGGTTGAAATGGTATCAATCGCACCATAATCAGAAGTACGAACCGCTACCAAAGCATTGTAGATAGCTTGCACCAACTCCTCTGGCACACGTATCGTTTGTTTTGAAATACGTTGTTCTTTGTTGATTAGACGAAGAGCCAAACGGGCAGCGTCTTTTTTATAAATGACTTTTAAATATTTAGGTAGTAGATTATCGTTTACAAAAAACTCAGGCAAGTTTTTTAAGATTGTCAATTCTCCCCCTTTGCCTTTTTTACCACGTTTACCTCGCTTTCCACGCTGAGCATCAGCGTCATCGGCAGAAAACATAATAACAAGGGCAATTAGAGCTAAACATTTAGTGAATCTGAGTACAGTTCTTACAACCATAAAATTTTAGTTTTTAGTCAAATTACAGAATTTGTAAGATAAGATAATGCTTTGTAAAGATAATTATTTGATTTTTATTATCAAAAAAAATAAAACTTTAAATAAGCAAATGCAATCTAACCTTATTTAGTCAAAAAAAGAAGAAGTTTGATACAAAAGTGACAAGAATACAAAGACAAGACTTTTCTTCTTTTGAGGTAATTAAATGTAGAAGCATTATAAAAGATATATCTATTGTACGTAGTATTTGTCAATTTGTTGCTGCAACTTCAGCGCTTTATCTTTGTGAGCATGTGGTGTTTGGGAATTCAGAATGTTGTTCAATTCTGCTTTTGCTTGCTCTACACTATCCTCTTTAATCAAAGTTAGTACCAAATACCACTCTGCATCTTGTTTAATACGCTTTTTTTCTGTTTTTATTATGGTTGTTAGTAATTTTTTTGCCTCAAGTGGTTTGTTATCAGCTAAATAAGCTTTGGCTAAATAAAGCTCAATTTTTGATTTATTTTTGATGAATGCATTAGAGGCTAGATAACTTTCAAATAAGTTAATTGCTTCCGAGTATTTTTTTCCATTATAGGAAATAATAGCTTTGGAACGGATACGGGCACTTTTTTCTGCTTCAAGTTCTTTTGAATTCAATTTGTCCTGTGTTTCATCAAAGCCACGTTGATTCTTGAAATCTGAAATTTTTTCAGTTGTAAAGTTAGCAGCAAAAATTTCTTCTGCACTCATTCCTTGGCTCAAGAATTGATACCCTAGAGGCAAAAAAGATAACAAAAGAATAGTTGCAACGGCGTATTTGGATAAATTAGTCATTTTTCAAATCTTTCTGGATATACATGGAGTGTTTGATTCCCAATAGTTTAATTTAAGTGATTGTTCAAGGAAAAGTAATAATAAGCATGTAGTAGCATTGCAAATAATAGTACTCTTTTCCTTCGATTAGCACTAAAAATAAGATTATTTTTTATCTATGTTTTTTATGAACAGATAGTTATCTTGAAATTTTTTATTTCAAGTTTCAAGCAGGTTTAAAAATAGGTTTCTTTGCTAAATAGAGCAGAAAGTACGCTGCTGTATTTGATTGGTCTAGTTCAAGTTCTCTGTACGTGGTTGTAAGAATAATCATTTCATTTGCTAATCTCAATAACATTTTGATATCGTTTCTGAGAGTGCTTGTACAAAATTATACTTCTTTCTGCTTAATGTGTTGGGAATATATTGTAATGCAAGAGTTTGATTAACAGTGTGTAAGTGCGTTTCGTTTCTTGCTTTTGTTTATGGAGGAAACAATCGTATTGTTACCCTCATTTTGATAATCCATTAGATTTTTACTCTTAGGGTTTTTGGGTGTTTAAAAAAGTAATTAATTGATTTTTTGATGTTGATTGTTATGAGTAAATGAAAATTCTACTGAATTATGTATTTGTGTTTTAGTATTTTTAGTTTTACATAAGTAATCGTCCATAAAAAATTCTATAAACCACGAAGTCGCACTGTTTGGCTATGCCTTTGGTACACTGTACCAAGCTCTCGCAGGTTGATAATGATTATATATGATAATTTAGCTTCATTTGTTTTTTGTTAAAAAATGAAAACTTTATTGGCAATTGATTTTGCTTATAATTACGATTACTACAAAAGTAATAAAAAAAAAGAGAGCAAGTGGTTTCATTTTTGCCATGAAACGGCTCATTTGTGCCAAGTCCTTCAAATTAACAGTGTTTTAGACTTGCGTATTTTATCTATAAAAACAATAAATATTTAAAAAATGCAAAAGAACTAAAAGAAGACTTCTAATCTATCGGTTTTTTCATTTCTGTTTATGCTGTAATTATAAAATCCTTTGTTACTTTTGGTGTATAATACAGCATCAAAATTTTTATTTTTTTACTACTGAGATAGTTCATCCGAATTAGAAAACTAAACAATTGTTTAAATAATTCCATTGGTCTACTTAAACTATATTAATATTGCTTTGGGAGTGCTATGCAGCTGATAACCCATATGCTGTTTTTTATATGATATTTGAGTGTTGGGTATTAGAGGGATATAAGACGATTCTTTGGTTGATTAAAACCACCATTGGACAGGGGGGAGAGTTGTATGTTTTATAGGCATGAGTTAGTATGGATAGATATTGGTTGCTGTTATGGACTTTTTAAATGCTATGAAGTTGGTAATCATCTTTTTAATACTTTGAATAGCAGAGGCACAATGTGCTGCTGCTCAATTTGATATAATTTATTCTGGATGATTGTTTAAATAAAGTTGTTAAAGTTATTACACAAATAAGCTTTTACCCCTTTATTTAGGAATCTAGAAATCAACTAAATGATTGAAAAACGATACATTTATGTTTAACAAAAAAGATATTCCTTTTATACATAGAGACATTAGCTGGCTTTCATTTAATTATAGGGTACTCCAAGAAGCAAAAGACCCGTCTGTACCATTGTTTGAACGAATTAAATTCTTAGGTATCTATTCTTCCAACTTAGATGAGTTTTTTAGAGTGCGCGTTGCTTCTATCAAAGCTTTGATTCGTTTGGGAAAAAAGACCAAGAGTCAAATGGATTTTTCCCCAGAGTTGATTTTGAAGCGAATTCGCCAAATTGTGACAGAGCAGCAACTGGAGTTTGATTCGATCTACAAAGAGCAAATCTTACCAGAACTAGCTAAACACAGTATTTATATACTTCGCCCTAAAAATTTAAAATCTTATCATAATTTATTTTTAGATCGATTTTTTGAAGAAAAATTAATACAACATCTACAACCCATATTGTTGGTAAAAAATAAGATTAAAACTTTTTTGCCTAGTAATGCCATATATCTAGCAGTTCGGTTAAAAACAGCAGGTCATATCAATCGATATGCTGTTGTGAGAATACCTTCTGAAAAGTTTCCACGATTTATAGAACTGCCTAGCCGCAACGCAGAACGAAAAGAGCTTATTATCTTAGACGATGTGGTACGATATTGTTTGCCTCGTTTGTTTCCAGGGTATCATATTCGGGATGCCTATTCTATCAAAATGACGAGAGATGCTGATATTTACATAGAAGACGAATATACTGGAAACTTAATTGAGAAAATTAGAAAGGGAATTGCAAAGAGGACGATAGGGCGAGGGACTCGTTTTGTATATGACAGAAGGATGTCGAATAGGACATTGAATTTCTTGACGGCAGCTTTGCAAGTGAAAGAAGGTGATTTGCAACCAGAAGGTCGATATCATAACAATTATGATTTTTTCAAGTTTCCGAACTTTGGGATTCGAGAATTACAAGATATTCCTTTGCCTCCACTTAATCATGTGGATTTGCACAACCAACCCAAGCTGTTTCCAGTTATAGAGAAAAAGGATCATTTGTTGCATTTTCCATATCAAAAATACGAATATGTTATTCGTTTGTTGGAGCAAGCAGCTTTGGACCCAGAGGTGACCGACATTAAAATTGCACAATATCGAGTTGCTAAGGACTCAAGAATTGTTGCTGCTTTGCGTTTTGCTATTCAAGAAGGTAAAAACGTAATGGTCTTTATGGAAGTAAAGGCTCGTTTTGACGAAGAAGCCAATCTGTACTGGGCAGAACGGCTAGAAACTTGGGGAGCAAAAGTAATTTATAGTATTCCTGAGCTCAAGGTTCATGCGAAGCTGTTGCTGATTACTAGAAAATCTAAGCATTACGCTTATATGGGGACGGGAAACTTTAACGAAGATACGGCTAGAATTTATAGTGATTTCGGTTTTATGACGGCTGATAAACGATTGACAAAGGAAGTAGAGCAGGTTTTTGATTTTTTGGAGTACAAAAAACGTCCAGAAAAGCCGTTTAAACATCTGTTGGTTGGGCAGTTTAGAATGCGACGAAATATATACCAGTTAATTGAACAAGAAATAGAACACGCCAAGGCTGGTAGAAAGGCTGCAATTACTTTGAAGTTGAATAGTATTCAAGATTCTAGAATGATTGCTCGTTTGTATGAGGCTAGCAATGCAGGGGTGAAAATTAAGATGATTATTAGAGGGGTTTGTAGTGTGGTTCCCAATCAAAGTGGTTTTAGTGAGAATATAAAAATTATTAGTATCGTTGATCGTTTTCTGGAGCATACTAGAATTTATCGTTTTCATAATAATGGAGATGAAAAAATATACCTTTCATCTGCCGATTGGATGACACGTAATTTATTCTATAGAATTGAATGTGCGTTCCCGATTTATGCCAAAGATTTGCAAAAAGAAATCAAGGATTTTTTGAACATACAATTCAAAGACAATGTCAAGGCTCGGATTATAGACGCTAAGCAAAAGAATGAGTATAAGCACAACGATTCTTCTCCAAGGAGATCACAACATCAGATGTATGTGTATTATCAAGATAAATTATTACGAAAAACAGATAAATAGAAAGCAGTAATTGTCTAAATTTGTGCGGTTTTGGGGTATGAAAAATGACAAGACTACAATTTTGACACTGTGAAGAGCAGCAATTGGTTGGTAACAGGTCAATTAGAATAGTAGTTCGTTGCTTTTTTACTTTTTTACCAAAAAGATAAAAAAGCACATTTATATTAGTTTACTTCGTGAGTGCTGCGCAGTTGATAATCAAAATTTTAACACAAAACGCAACAAAGGCGCAACTTGCTGATTATTAAACTAATAAAGTTTAGCTTCGCTGCTACTGCGTGGTTTCAACGAACTATTGTTAGAAATAAAAAATAGCAAACTACTAACTAAAATATAAAGTAAAATAATGTTAAAAAACGATTTATTTTTAAGAGCAGCAAGAGGAGAAAAAACAGAACGTCCCCCCGTATGGTTGATGCGACAAGCTGGGCGTATATTGCCACAATATAGAGCATTGAGAGCTAGTTTGTCGGGTTTCAAAGAACTGGTTGAAACACCAGAATTGGCTTGCGAAGTGACGATTCAACCTGTTGACGAGTTGGGAGTAGATGCCGCAATTATTTTTTCAGATATTTTAGTTATCCCAGAAGCGATGGGACTGCCGTACGAAATGATTCCAGGCAAAGGACCGTTTTTTCCAAAAACAATTCAGTCAGAAGCAGATATTGATGCTTTGTTTGAAGGAGAAGCTGCTGCTGCTACATTGGGGTATGTTTATGATGCCTTGAAATTGACCAAGAAGGAACTTAACGGAAGAGTACCATTGATTGGCTTTGCCGGTGCTCCATTTACCATCTTTTGTTATATGTTAGAGGGGCAGGGAAGTAAGACTTTTTCTAAAGCTAAAAAATTGTTGTACCAAAATCCTGCTTTAGCACATCGATTGCTAGACAAAATTACCACTTCTACCATTGCTTATTTAAGAGAACAGGTTAAATCGGGCGCAGATTTAATTCAAGTATTTGATTCTTGGGCAGCTGTGTTAACGCCTGATAGTTTTAGAACGTTCTCTTTGCCTTATATGCAACGAATTGCCGAGGCTATTGATGTTGTTCCTGTAACTTTATTTGCAAAAGGGGCATGGCATTCTTTGCCAGAAATAGCAAAAGCAGGTTGTGATGTCGTGGGGCTGGGGTGGTTGCAGACACCTAAAGATGTTCGCTCTTTGTTGGGAAAAACACAAGTTGTACAAGGAAATTTGGATCCTTGTGCCCTGTATGCTGATCATAAAACAATTCGGTCTATGACACAAGAAATGTTGCGTGCTTATGGTCCTCATCATATTGCAAATTTAGGTCATGGGGTGTATCCTGATACTCCTTTAGATGGAGTTAAAGCATTTGTGGATACCGTGAAGTCGTTTGATTACGCTTCTAACTTATAATTATAGAAATTGAAGACATGGGATTTTTTTCGAAAATAAGACAGTGGTTTTTGCCCAACGAAATGCCGCCTGTTTCTGAGAAAACAGAGCTAGAAATATTGGAAGAGGAGGCACAACCGATGGAGACAGAAGTGCTAGTCGAAGAAAATTCCTTGTCTGAGGAAGAACAACAGTTTGCACAGATTAAGCAGCTTATTGCAAGCGACGATATGAGCAATCATGAGTTGGCAGCTATGTTTATGTTGGGCTTAGAATTGGAGTGGGATGATGAAATGTATGGAATGGTTGAGCAGTCGGCAGAAAAAATGACTTTCTGGGCAGAAAAAGAGGAAAACGATGCTTTCTTAAATCATTTCGAACAATTAATTATTAGCCCCAAGTTTTTTGGGCAGTATAGCGAAATTGCAACCTTTGCTGCTATTTTGCCTAAGTTTAAACGGATTGAAGAACTGCAATGGAAAGCAAAGCATTATTGGAATCAGCACCCTGTGCTAGTTGCAGCCAGCGAATTGCCTAATTTAAAGCGGCTATATGTTGAAGATTGTCGAATGAACTTTCTTCCAGAAAGCTTAACCAATGCAACTAGTTTGGAAGAACTTTATTTATCCAATAACAAATTAACCGAAATGCCAGCGGATCTAGGACAATTGGTTAATTTGAGAATTCTGGATTTAACTTCTAACGAACTAAAAAATTGCCCTCGCTCTGTTTGTGATATTAAGAGGTTAGAAGTCTTAAAAATGCAACACAACCCCATGGTTGATATAGAACCTAGAATGTTGGGGCGTCTCTATCGATTAAGAGATTTAGAATTGCCTGAAGTAGTGGCTAAGTTTAATTTAGATAATTTAAAAGATTGGCTACCAGATGTAGACTTTGATAAACCTTATTGGAAATTTGATTGATATGAAATAGGAAGAACAATTTGCTATGACAAGATTTAAAAAATATATACTAGTATGGGCAGCCTGCTGTTGGTTTATAGGTTGCCAATCATCTTCTAATATTTCAGTTAATAATAATCGAAATACAGGAAAAGTAGACAAGGGGGAACAAGAGTTTCAGGCATATTTGGATCGAAAAAAAAATAAGTACATTGGTACTAAAGTTCCAGAATTGGTTCTAAAAACCTTAAAGGGGAAAACATATAATTTGGCTGATATGGGGGGCAAAATTGTTCTGTTGAACTTTTGGTTTGCTGCATGTAAGCCATGTATAACGGAGATTTCTAGTCTTAATGAATTACAGGAGCAGTATAAAAGTAAAAACTTGGTAGTTCTTTCGGTAGGAACGGATAAAAAAGAAGTAGCCGAAAAATTAGTGACCGAGAAAAATATGCGCTATCCAGTAGTAGCAGATAGAGCAGATATTGCCAAACAAATGGATGTTTCTACGTATCCAACATCATTTTTGATAGATCAAAAGGGGGTGATTCAGCAAGTGTTTATTGGAGCAAGTGCTTTTGATGCAACACATACCTATACCGAAGTAAAGCCTCACATTGAACGGTTGATAAAAAAATAAAAATACAAAAGCTATCCTCTACTTGAGAATAGCTTTTTTACTAAATGAAACTGAAAAAGCATACTATTTATCTGTTATAGACTAGTTGAGAGAAACCTGTATTTTGTGGAGTGTTTTCTTTTAAGACAACATGAAAAACAGTACCAAATGAACTTGTATTTATCCTAGCAATAGTTTCACCTTTTTTAAAAATAGTTTGATGCAATACTTTACCATCTAAGCTAGCTATTAGTATGGTTACATCCTCTGTTAGAGGAACACTAGTTTGTAAAACTAACTCATCTGAGGACTGAAATAAATGATAAGAATCAGATCCATTAAAATGAATGTTTCTAACTTTTGAATAAGTCGTTGTTAAATCAACATCAACCATTTTTAAACGGTAGTAATTGTCTTGAAGCATAGGATAATAATCCGTACTAGTATAACTATTAAAGACTTGATTCTTTGCTTTTATTTCGGCAATTGTTTCAAATTCAATTCCATCTCTAGACCGTTGAACTTCAAAGTGACTTACATTAAGTTCTTGCGCAGTAGTCCAATGTAGTTTTACAGTTTTTTGTTCTCCATTGCCATTTTGTTGTTCTTTTTGAGCATCAAAGCTTAATAAATCTAGCGGGAGTGTACCTGCAACAACTGAGAAGATGGCATAAAGTCTTAATTCTGTAAACAAGCCAATACTAGGGGCTACTCGTCGAACTTCAACCCGATCAACTGTTTTGCCTTGCGGGATATCAAAGACAACTTGGAATCTTCCAGATCCTTTACCAATAGATTTAGCATTGAGAAAACTAGAATTGTTGCTATATATGCTACTAGTTAAATCTGTATAAGTCACTAGAAATTCAATACCGCCACTATTCCAAAGATTAATTCCCAAGTCAGCAAGCCCCATATCAATTAGATCAACTTCTTGTAAGACAAAGGTAAGTGCATCAGGAATTCCATCTTGATCTCCTAACAAATCATAATTAGGAGTGTTTCCCCAGTCGTACTCTATATATTGATACTCTGAACCAAGTAAACTCAAACCGAGTTCCCATCGATAAGTTGCGTATTCCATGTTAGGGTCTGCAAAGTAGGTTGTTGCAAGACTCTCTTGGGCTACCTCACAGTTTAAACAGACCAATAATGAAGCACCATGTTGCCCTGAGTGTCCTGTAAATCTGGAAGCATAATAACGATTAGTCATTGTAGAAGTAATATCATATACATTTAGATTAGTTGGAGTAATTCCTGTGCCAATACCGGCTAGAGCTCCTGTTTTGATTCGGATTCCATCAACAGTAGTTGTTGGAACTTTTATAACCATATTAAATCTGGAGGTATTAAGGTCGATAATGTCGATTTCTGTTAATCGACTCGCTAACCCATTGCCTCCATATCTAGCGACAACAGTATTCCCATCAAGCAGTTCTATTTCTACTCTATTGAATACAATAGCATTGGCTGTCGTTGAAATGAGTGAGCCAAAAATATTAGGATCATCAAAAGACATCTCTAGCTTAATTTCATCCGTCATAGGAAGGTCTGTTGGAAAGCAATAATCTCTAGAGATGTAGCCCAACACGTTAATAAGCAATGGAGAGACATCAAATGTAGAAAAAGTATTGGTATTTAAATCATACGAATTTTCTGATGAGACAACATTGCAAGCAATACAGGTAGCAGATTGTTGTGTATTTTGATCTTTATCTGGGCGTGTTTGCGCTTGAGCTTCTTGGATCAATAATAAAATGACAATGGGTAGTAATATTTTTTTCAGTAATGTGTTCATTGGTTCTAATTTACATTTTTTAATAAAATAGGGACATACGGGTACTGTCCATTATCAGACAAATAATGGTTTCGTTTAAACATGACGAGGGACATGAAAGAGGAACACAGCTGTGCTTACAGTACACACTAAGACTTATGATTAAGCAAGAAGGCAAGGAGGTGTTTTGTTGTTAGGGATAGGAAGATGACAAAACAAATCCCGTACGTTCGCTTATATTACAGCTGTAGACAAAAAATTACTTTGTTTTACAATGAGAAAACTCAATTTGTGTGAATAACAAGCATTTTTGATTTGGTAAGAAGTAGTTTTGTGTGATCATTGTACGACTTTTTTTAGAGTGAATAATAAAGTGAGTATATGGGTTATTCAGTTATTATGCTTGTGAGAACATAATAATAGAGCGCATACTAGGCTTGTTGTTTAGGTGTAGTGATGACTTAACAACTTAGCTATTAATAAAATGTGTGTGACTAAATAGGAACTGTGCTTGTGTTAATTCATTAAATGTATCATGTGAGAAACCTAAAAATGCATAACAGTCCATTCGTGTATGAAGAATCTGTGTTGCTTATTTGTTTTCACAAATACAATGAATGCTCATGAGCAAGTTGCATGCGGATATTCTAGTACTTGTGTATTTTGTATTGTTTTAAAATGTTTACCTATGATGAAGTGTGAAGAAAGTAAACGTAACTTCAGTTTATAAAAAATTTAGTATGAAGTTGTTTTAAATTAAATAAGATTTTAATTTAAAAATACAAAATTATTGAGGTGAGAAAGTAGTGAATTCCTTTGTAGGATTCCTCACTTTATATAAATGTAATAAAAAAAAATATAAAAAAACAAGTGTTGGTACGAGTTTTTTTATTAGTATTTTATTTTAATTGATTTAATATTGATTGATTAGTAGTTGTTTATGGTTTTTATTGTTTTTGGTCAATCTATTTTTATGAAAAAAGAATAAGACACTAACAAAATATCCCCTCGCAAAGATATGTTTACTCTTTGTGAGGGGAATCTATTTACTCTACGATGGAAATTAATTTAGTAAACTGCCCTTGAGAGTTTTTGATTCTAATGGCAAATAACTGTCCTAAAGTGCTACAATCTACGATAGTAAGCCGCTCTTCTTTGTTTTGGATCAATTGTTTTACGACACGACCATTTAGATCCATTATAGTAATAATGGCTTTTTCAGTTATTGGAGTATTGTTTTTGATAAAGAGTTGGTTCTGTTGTGCATAAATGTGGTAAGAGTTGGGAACATTAAAATGAACATTCTTAATAGGAGAGTATTGAACTTCCTCATATTCATCGATAACTTTTAACCGATAATAGTTGTGAGCTGGTACAGGTTGGTTATCAGTAAAAGTATAGAGAGAGGCACTAGTTGCAGCAACTACGCCTAAAGAAGTAAATTCTATGGCGTCAGTAGAATGTTCAATTTCAAAATAGTCTATATCTTTCTGTTGGGTCGACCAATTTAGTTGTACACAATTTTTGTGTTGTACGGCATCAAATGCTTCAAGCTCCAAAGGCAGTAAATCGTTGGGGATGCTATATATGGAATATAATCTTAATTCAGAAAATAAGCCCGCTGTTGGGGCAACTCGCCTTACTTCAATTTGATCGACAGTTTTGCTAGATGGTATATGAAATATGATATCAAATCTGCCAGAATGCCTACCTAGTACTTTGGCTGTTAAAAAATTGGAAAGATTATTATACGTTTCAGTTGTTAGATCGGTATACGTGACAAAAAGCTCAATTCCTCCTGAGTTCCATAGGTTGAGTCCTAAGTCTGATAAGCCTAAATCTGCTACATTAGATTCTTGTAGAGTGAGTACGAGCGCATCTGGAATACCATCTTGGTCACCCAAAAAATTGTAATTAGGACTTGCGCCCCAGTCAAACTCTGCGAATTGATACTCTGAACCCAATAACGTAAGTCCTAAATCCCATCTATAGCGAGCGTATTCTAAATTGGGGTCAGACAGGTAGGTTGTAGCCAAAGCCTCTTGAGTTACACCACAACTGATACAAGACAATAAAGAAGCACCAACTTGCCCAGAGTTGCCTGTAAATCTAGATGCATAATAACGATTGGTGATTGAGGAACGTATGTCGTATACAAGCAAATTGGATGGGCTGACGCCTGCTCCAAGAGAAACCAACGCTCCTGTTTTAATACATATTTTGTTGACATTGTTAGCAGGGACTTTTATAATGACTTGAAAACTACCTGTAGATGGGTTGAGAACGTCTACCGTAGCAAGGTTAGAAAGCAAGCCGTTGCCACCATATGTCGCAATTGAATTGGTACCATCTAGTAATTCTATCTGTAAGCGATCGAAAATAATTGCTGTGGCAACATTTGTTCCTAGAGAGGCTAATAAGCTATTGTCCGAAAATTGGAAATCAATAGTAATTTCTTCATCGATAGAAAGGTTAGAGCTAAAATTATAATCTCTAGAGAGAAAACCTAAAATGCCTACGGGTAACCCTGTAACATCAAAAGTCGCAAAGGTGGTAGAAGAAGCATCTCTAGCTTGTATTGCATTGCTAATAGTACACCCCAGACAAGTGCCTGATTGTTGTGTATTGCCATCACTATCAGGTCTTGTTTGACCCATGGTAGAATAAGATAAAAAATAGAAAAAAGTTAGAAGTACGAATTGGTGTAAATGTTTCATATTCATATTTGTTAGGTTTGGTGGTTAAGTAATGTTATGGAGTTATGGACATAGGAAACCTGTTGTTGAAATGTCGTTACATTTAACAAGAGCTATTTTTTAATATTGAAGGGGAGGTTTTAAAAGAGGGATTTACTTACAACAAGTTGGGGAATAAATGGAATTATGGACAGGTGTAAGTAGTAGGATTCTGATTTGTCTGTAAGGGACATTCAGACAAAATCACGGGTATTCAATTTGAGAAGTATAGGGGAAATAAGACATTTTTTGAGGGTTATGCAAATTTCGTTTCTTCAATTATAGGTTAATATAATATGAAAAACTAAGAAAATGAAATGTATTATACATTTATTTAAAATTTTATTTATTTAATTATTCTTTATTTTGTGTTGATTAGTAGGTGTGTATGCAGGTGGTTTTAAGGGGGCAAAAAGTTAACTTTATTGTAAGTAGGCTTATGTCATTAGATAACTGCTGTTTAGTTCATTGGGTTGTATTGTATGAGCGTGATGCGTTTTAAGAAATCTAAAATTGCTAATGTTTTGATAATTAATTTGATGTAAGAGAGATTTTCTTTTTTGTCTAGAAAATGAAAAAATACACGAAGTATTCATTATACTAAACTTGATTTTTTTAAGTTTAAAGACTATCTTTAGCCAGCACTTGCAAAAACGTGTCATTCTATTCTAACCAATTAGAATAAATCAAGAAACAAGAATCCATTAAAATCACATCTTAACTGTGTTTAGTTGCAATCTAATAAATGCATACAGGGAGCAATAAAAATAGTTTGGTCAATACTTAAATACCATCTATGGAGTTATAAGAATATATCTCTAAAAAATTGTTGAGGTATTTGTAACAAACAGACTTGTGTGAAACAGGTAAGATTAGAAGGATTAATGGACAACTAAATAAAAATAAACCAAGCTTATTGAGCGTACCTCTACACTTTCAAGGCATTTATAAATAAACAACACAAATGATCTCTTATTGTAAGAGAAAAGTAGTGTTATTTCACTTTTACAAATTCTTAAGCTAAATGGACAATATCACAATACTGTGGGCTGATGATGAGATTAGATTGCTCAAGCCTCAAATTATGTTTCTAGAAAAAAAAGGCTACAAAGTGATTACGGTATCGAATGGTCACGATGCAATAGAGGAAGTCGAGGAGCATATGGGAAACATTGATGTCATCTTTTTGGATGAAAGTATGCCAGGTATAACAGGGTTAGAAACCTTGCCTAGAATCAAAGAAATATTGCCAAGTGTGCCCGTGGTTATGATTACCAAAAATGAAGAAGAGGGCGTTATGGAACAGGCTATTGGTTCTCAGATTAGCGATTATCTAATCAAACCAGTTAACCCTGTACAAATATTGACTTCAATTCGCAAATTGATTGACTCAGATCGCTTGGTGCGCGAACAAACGGCTACAGATTATCAGCAAGAATTTCGGAAAATTTTTATGGAAATCAATAGTGGTCTAGAATTTCAAGAATGGGCAGAAATTTATAAAAAGATCATTCATTGGGAACTCAAATTGGATGAATCCAATACAACAAGCATGGCGGAAATTCTGGCTACTCAAAAAGAGCAAGCAAATGCAGAGTTTTCAAAATATGTAGAGCGCAATTATTTGCATTGGATCAATAACGATGATGATGCGCCCGTTATGTCGCATGATTTGCTGCGGTCTATGGTTTTTCCTGATGTGAATTCAGATCGACCAACCTTCTTTTTGTTGTTAGATAATTTGCGTTACGACCAATGGAAAATGATAGAGCCGATTGTGTCGGAGTATTATAGAATCGAAGAAGAAGATTATTTTTATAGCATCTTGCCAACGACAACGCAGTATAGTCGTAACTCCATTTTTGCAGGTTTGATGCCAAGCGAAATTCAAGAGTATTATCCCGATTATTGGTTGAATGACAATGAGAAAGGTGGCAAAAATATGCACGAAGAAAAATTGCTTTCAGAGCAAATTCGACGTACTTTCCGCAAACCTGTTAAACACGCTTATTATAAAGTAACTACTGTAGACAAAGGCAAGCAGTTGGTGGATACGATTCAGAATTGCTTGAATAATGATTTTACAGCCATTGTCTATAACTTTATAGATATGTTGTCTCATGCTCGTACAGAAATGGAAATTTTAAAAGAATTGGCAAGTGACGAAAAAGCATATCGTTCTTTGACACGTTCTTGGTTCTCTCACTCTGCGATTTGGGAGGCACTAAAAATTATAGCCGAACACGATGTTCAGTTATTCATAGGAACAGATCATGGCAGTATTCGTGTCAACGAGCCGTCTAAAGTTGTTGGAGATAGAGAAACAACGACTAATTTGCGTTATAAAGTAGGAAAAAATTTGCAATACGATCGCAAAGACGTACTAGATGTACGCCGCCCTGCTGATGCTAAACTGCCTACGCCTAATGTAAGTTCGACGTTTATTTTTGCTAAAAACAATAAATTTTTCCTTTACCCTAATAATTATAATCATTACAATAAATATTATCAAAATACTTTTCAACATGGAGGGATTTCTTTGGAAGAAATCATCATACCAATTATTAAGTTGAGAAGCCGCAAATTATAATTGACAGACTATATTGTTCTTCAAAAAAATGGCTATTTCGTTTAGGAATAGCCATTTTTAACTATCTAATTAGAGAACGCAGAGAAAACCCAAAATACCTTTTGCCTTGCAAAAAAAAATCTTATACATGTGTTCTATTGCACGGTAATAATCTCTAATATAAAAAATTACAAAGCTTGATTTTTGAATGAAGATATAGTATATTGTCCTGCAATGCTATTTTGAATCTTAATATAGGTAATAAAGCTCATCTATTAAACAGGTTTTACAGATAAATTAATATGCCAACGATTAAAAAAATACTATTTCCAACTAGTTGTAGCGAAAGTTCCAAAAAAGCTTTTGAATACACTCTTGCAATTGCTCGACGATTTGGAGCTGAAATTGATTTGCTGCATATCTGTGAGCCTAATATGGATATTTTAGTACCTGGAATTTTGCGGCATCAACTGTTACAAGAACAGAAACAGGCTGCTCAGCGTATGCTTCAAAATTGGTTGAATGAGTTTGAAGTAGAACAGGTGAAAGTTAGCCAAGAAGTAGAGTTGGGATATGCTAAAGAAATGATTGCTACCTATGCCAACCAGCAGAAAGATTTGGATTTGATTGTTATAGGAACGAAAGATAGTAGCAGTAGTTTTAAGAAAATTATTTGGGGGACCATCATTTCTACAACCATAGAAGCCGTTGTAAATGTACCCGTTTTGGTTGTTCCTAAAGGAATCGTTTTTCAAGAAATTAAAAACATTGCCTACGTTACTCCTGTCAACCCAGCTTGGCAAGCGGTATATCCTAGAGTAAAAGAAATTGCCGCAGCTTTTAAAGCTAAATTATACGTAACTCATTTACCACAAGGAAAGTATGACGATGTTGAAGGCGAAAACCATGTGGTGATAGAGGATTATGCGTCTGCTTTGCATGCTTTTTCGTATAATAATAACCTTCACTTGCTAGTCACAGTTGCGTCTGTTCGAAATACATTTCAAAAGATACTACAATATAGCAAAGCTCAAAAGATGGCTTTTGAGACGATTATCCCTTTGTTGGTACTAAAAAAAGGGGCATCTCAAGGATAGATTCTAAAGGAAGACAGAAAGAAGGAGAATTCTCGTCATAGGGCGTAAGACAAACAACTTTCTTTAAAATCGTTCAAACAAAGTTCCTTAAATACAAAAGGATTCTCTATTTTTGAAGGCTCTTAGGAGAAATAGACTCTATGGAAAAATAATAGGAGTCTAAAAGGTTGTTTGGAACAACCAAAATCATCGTAAATTTTATAGGCTAATACACACATAATAAGAAACAATGTTTCAATATATCATTAAACGTATATTGATTTTTATTCCAACCTTTTTTGTCATTTCTCTACTTATTTTTGGTTTAAGTAAAATGGCGCCAGGTGACCCTGTGTTGGTTGTAATGGGAGGAAATGATAGCAATGGCGTTGGACAACGATCTGATTTGGTTAACGGAGAAAAAGCATATGCACAGGTGGCGGCAAGTTTGGGCTTGGACAAGCCTGCTTTTTATTTCTTGTTTACTTCTGCGGCTTATCCTACCGATTTATACACGATCAACAAACGAAACCATCGAGAAACCATTAGTAGATTGATTGATGAATATGGAAATTCGGCAGCTGTAATGGATTATTACGAAACGTTAAAAGCTATTCATTACAAATCTGCAGATGTTGAAGATGCTCGATATTCTACACAACGTACAGCAAGAAACTGTATTAATGATTTGTTTAATGAGTATGAAGATGGTGCCATTCAGTTTAAACTGAATTTACTAAAAGATTCTTTGGCAACCCCAAATAACGGCATGGAATCTATTCGAGAAGATTGGAATAGTTTGATTGATAAATATAACTATCTAAAAAACAATCCCACTAGATTACAATTGTATCTTCCTGCGGTTCGATGGTATGGCCTCAACTCTCAATATCACACTTGGATGTTTGGCGATTATCCTTGGTTTAGCAAAGTAGATAGCTCTAGCCATTATAGAATAGAGGAATTGTCTACTGAAATTACAGATTTAGTGCCTCAAAAAAGACGTCTAAATAACTCTATTAGTAAGCTGAGAGGTCGAAATTATACGATTCAGCAAGAATTAGATAGTGCGACGACGAATGCCAATCCAGATAGTTTGCGTCAAGTGTTTGCAACCAATGAACTACAAATTGAACAATACTTACAGGATCAGGAAGCTTTAAAGGCATCTTTGAATGTCTTGTCTTCTGAACGAGATAGTTTGTCTGCCAATTTGACTAGATATGCTAGTAAAGGATTTTTAAGAGGTGATTTTGGGCTTTCTTATATTGATCGAAAGCAGGTGTCACTCAAAATGAAGGATGCTTTGTATTGGACTTTGATCATGAACTTTTTTGCCATCTTAATTTCCTATTTGATTTCTATCCCTTTGGGGGTTAAGAGTGCTTTGTGGAAACTAAAAGGAAAAAAGGTGATTGATAACATTAATACGGCGGTGTTGTTCATTCTGTATTCCTTGCCAAGTTTTTGGATTGGGACGATTTTATTAGTTTTCTTTACTACCGCAGAATACAGCGAGTTATTAGATTGGTTTCCGACTAGTGGGGCTCAAGATTTGGATTTGGTAGAAGATCCTAATGCTACTACATGGATGAAATTTTGGGATGCAGCACACCACCTTGCCCTGCCAATTTTCTGCATCACGTATGGTTCGTTTGCTTATTTATCACGTCAAATGAGAGGCTCTATGCTGGGAGTTATTCGCCAAGATTATATTCGTACGGCAAGAGCCAAAGGATTGAGCGAACGAAAAGTAGTTTGGAAACACGCTTTTAGAAATTCTTTATTCCCAATTATTACGTTGTTTAGTTCGGTTTTTCCAAGAGCATTGTCGGGGTCTATTGCCATCGAGTTGATTTATGCCATACCAGGAATGGGACAACTAGTATTGATGTCTATTACATCAAGAGATTGGCCTGTTGTGTTTACAATTGTAATGTTTGCCGCCATACTGACCATGATTGGTAATTTGATTGCAGATATTTTATATGCTATTGTGGACCCACGTGTATCTTTTAAATAAATAAGTATGTTTTTTCTAAATAAAAAAAGAACGGATATAATAGCTAAGGCGATTGAAGAGTCGGAAGATAGAAGCTATTGGGCAATTGTTCGAAAACAGTTTTTCAAAAATAGGTTGGCTGTATGGTCGTTACGTGTTTTTTATGTGATATTGTTTATAGCCATTTCTGCTGATTTTATAGCGAACGAACGTCCATTTTATTGTGAACTAGATGGAGAGACCCACTTTCCTATTTTTCATCAATACTTAGTTGATTTAGGTTTGTCCACATGGGACGAAAAATTTATCTCGACCAAATGGTTAGAGCAGGACTATGACTACGCTATCTTTCCTCCAATTACTTACTCTGCAACAACCAGAGATGCTCAAAATAATAAATTCAAAAGCCCATTTGGAGAGCAAAATTTTGAGGAGGGGACAAACCGAGGTTGGCACTATTTGGGAACAGAACGAATTGGACAAGATGTAGCAGCAGGAATGATTCATGGAACTAGAACTGCTATGTTGGTTGGTTTGGTTGCGATGTCTATAGCAACATTGATTGGATTGTTTTTTGGCGCTATTTCGGGGTATTTTGGTGATGAGCGTTTGAAGGTTTCTAGGATTAGAATTGCCTTGAATATAATTGGTTTTATATTAGCTGTTTTTTATGCATTTATTACAAATGGTTATGTCATCGCTGATTTGATTGGAGAAGGGCGCTTATTAAGCGGCTTAGGCGTTATATTTGCGTGGTTTATCGGTTTGTTATCTTTGGCGAATTTGTTAGCAATACCACTGAAACGAATTCCTTTCTTGGGTAAAAAGGTTACGGTTGCTTTAGATATTATTGTGATGCGTTTTATAGAAATAGTAAACTCGATTCCATTGTTGATTTTAATTTTAGCCATCGTTGCTATTATAGAAAAACCTTCTGTGCTATTTGTTATGGTTATTATTGGAACTGTAAGTTGGACAGGTATCGCAAAATTTATTCGAGCAGAATTGCTTCGAATTCGACGTTTGGAATATATTGAAGCTGCTCAAGCTTTTGGATATAGTGAGTTTAGAATTATATGGCGCCATGCTTTGCCAAATGCTTTAGCACCTGTTTTGATTGCCATTGCTTTTGGAGTAGCCACGGCTATTCTAACAGAAGCCTTTCTATCGTTTATTGGAGTAGGAATCCCAGACGATCAAGTTACTTGGGGATCATTATTACAACTATCAAGAGATAAATTCTCTGCTTGGTGGTTGGCAATTTTTCCAGGGTTTGCCATTTTTATAACGGTAACCATTTTCAATTTAATAGGAGAAGGTTTAACAGAAGCACTTGATCCTCGATTAAGAGAATAAGGGCAGCCCCTTATAGAGTAGGGGCTTTTAAATAAGCATTGAACTTAAGAACTGATTGAGCGAATTGCAAAAAGAATTATCTTTTTCCAATTCGCTTTTTTAGTTGCTCGTCTAAGGCATAGCGTCCAGGTCCAAGCAGAAATAAAGCAATATAAGTCGCTCCATACAGAATGGCTTTTTCTTGCTTGGGAAATGGGTCTGACAAATGAACCAGAAATAAAGCAACAAACATTGTAAAAATTAACGGAACTAGGGCTGCTCGAGTAAATAAACCTAGCATTATAAGAATAGAACAGAGTACTTCCGCAAAAACAGCTAAAAATAAAGAGATTTCAACGCCCATTCCTAATGGATCAGGAAAAGAGATTGCTCCACCTCCAAAGAGCATTTTCATCTTGCCAATTCCATGCCCAAAGAGCATTCCGCCACCAATAATAAGACGTAAAAAAAGTAAGCCTGCATCCTTGCTTCTAGGGGGCAAATCAATTAAGAGGAAATTAAGTACTTTCATTATAAGAATAATTTAATTTGTAGAAGATTATTTTGATAATTAATGATATATAGCTTTTTTAGAGCCAATGAGGCTATGAAATTGGAACAATAGGAGAATAAACTTTGTTTTCTGTTTTTACTTTCCTTATCAATAGAACAATGAATTGTATTATAATAGAAGATCAACCACCTGCTCAGCGAATTTTGAAAAAGTACATCAGTGAAGTAGGTGCTTTAACACTAGACGCTACCTTTTCGAATGGAATTGAAGCCATCAATTTTCTTCAAACCAACTCTGTTGATGTCATCTTTTTAGATATTCACTTGCCTAAAATATCAGGTCTTGATTTTTTAGAAACAATCACGAATCCGCCACATATTATATTGACGACAGCATTTCCCGATTATGCGCTAGAAAGCTATGAATGGAGTGTTGTAGATTATTTATTAAAGCCATTTTCTTTTCAACGTTTTGTTAAGGCAATTGCCAAGATTCCTCAGAGCATCCCCCTCTCTAATTCAGAAAAAAGAACTACTTTCCCAGATGCCTTATTTATAAAATCGGGATACGATCACATCAAGATTCAGGTGAATGATATTTTATATATAAAATCTGACGGAGATTATACAGAGCTATTTTTGGCGCAGAAAAAATACCTATCTTCAGAACCGTTGCGTTATTGGGAAGAATGTTTGGACAACCAGCAATTTGTACGGATACAAAAGTCTTTTGTCGTTAATACCGCGCATATTGAGAAAATATCTGGCAATCGTGCTTACCTGATAGGAGGAGCTAAAGTTCCTATTGGTAGAGCTTACAAAGAAACATTCCTTAATCAGTTGTACAAAACTTAGGGTACTGGGCGCTTGCTTTTCAATTGCAAGGACAAAAAGACTTGATACATTTGCCCATTTTCTTGAATGTCCAATTGATGGCTTTGTGGATAGAGTAATTGTAGTCTTTTTCTGACGTTAGCTAAACCAATTCCATGCGATAAATTTTTTGTATTGGATTGTTTGTCAAAAGAATTGGTGCATGTGAATTCTAAGTATCCAGATGCAGTGATTTCTAATTGAACATTAATTGTAATTTGTGCCACTTGACTAGCAGTACTATGTTTAAAGGCATTTTCAACAAAAACAATCAAGATTAAAGGTGCAATCTCATAATATTGCGCTAAGTCAGGGTAGTGGAATTGAACATGACCTCTATCTTCAATTTGCAATTTGCTGATGCGAATAAAGTTTTCTAGATGTTCGATTTCTTTTTTTAATGGGACTGAGGTAGCCTTGCAGTCGTACAGCATATAACGCAGTGTAGCGGATAAATCTAAAATTATTTCAGGGGTTTGAGGCGATTCTTCAATGGCGTGAGCATATAAATTATTGAGGTTGTTAAATAAGAAATGAGGGTTGATTTGAGAATTTAAATATTGCAATTCGCTTTCTTGTACAATCGCCTTTAGGTGCTCTAGTTGTTGCTGCTGTTCGATCAAATCCCAACAAAATTTAAACCCTACTAGAATCGTTACAACAGGCAAAATTCCGATTGAGGTATAGAAAATACTAGAAAATCGGTGCCCTCTTGTATCTGGAAAATAAATTTTCTCCAATACGAGTTCTTCCATCAATACAGCGGCTAAAATGACAACTCCTAAACCTACAACAAAATGAAAATACTTCTTTGCATAAAAAAAACAGGGAAGTAAGATGTAGTTAATTAGAAATGCAGAAGTTGCCAAACTCAAAAAAAAGGCAATTTCGTAGGCTTCTATTTGAGGGTTTTTTCGATCAATAGCATAGAAGATAAATACCAAAAAAGTTAGGATGGTTTGGAAAATAAATTCTTTGAAAAAAGGGGCTATTTTTTCTAAATACGCTTTCATTAGTAGTGTACTAACTTTTTAGTTTTTATGATTTTGTTTTAGGACTAAGCAACGATTTTATGATCTGGCATAATCGAATTACCAATGTCAAATAACAACTTTTTTTTGCGTGATTTCAACATAAATCAGGTAAACGACAGTTTTTTGTGGTTCAACGGAGGGTGTTACCCTAATATGAGTTAAGAATGTTGTTTGTCCAATTAAAAATGCTGTTCAAAGAATTCATTTTCTTTTTTAGAATTATCCTTCGTTCTTTGTAAAGCAGCACTAAAAACCAAAGATATCGATAAAGTAAATGACAAGATTATGGATTAGGTAGTTGCTCTTTTAAACACTATAAATTTATCTAAAACAATTCGTTACAATGAAAACGATCATTAGTTTCACACTTTGTATGGTGCTGTTTTTTGCTTTTGAGCAGAATGCATGGGCTCAAAAATCCAAGCCATTAAAAGTATTTGGCAAAGTCATCGAAAAAAGTGGCCAACAGCCCGTCGAGTTTGCGACGATTATGGTGGCAAACCAGCAAACGAAACAACTCATAACAGGAACAACAACAAAAGAAGATGGGAGTTTTGAATTAGAAGTAGACTCTAATAATTTTTACATCGAAATTAGCTTTATAGGATTCAAAACGCAAAAAATAAGCAACCTATCTCTAGAAGGAAATCAAATAGATGTTGGAACAATCGAACTCTCAGAAGATGGAGAGGTGTTGGAAGATGTGGTTGTGCGTGCAGAAAAATCTCAAATGGAGTTCAAGTTGGATAAAAAAGTATTTAATGTTGGCAAGGATTTGAGTAGTACGGGAGCAAGCGCCTTGGAGTTATTAAATAATGTGCCTTCTGTCGATGTGAATATTGAGGGGCAAGTTAGTTTGAGAGGAACGAGTGGGGTACAAATATTGATTAATGGTAAACCATCTATTTTGGCAAGCGATGAGAGCAATGCTTTGGGGACAATCACTGCTGATATGGTTGAAAAAATAGAGGTTGTGACCAATCCATCGGCTAAGTACGATGCTGAAGGAACGGCTGGCATTATCAATATTGTTCTAAAAAAAGAAGAGCGAAAGGGGGTAAACGGCTCCATTTCTTTAAACACGGGGTATCCTCATAACCATAGCATCGGGTTTAGTTTAAATCAACGAACAGAGAAATTTAATTTATTTAGTCAAATAGGAGCAGGGTATCGTTCCTTGCCAAGAAATAATGAGAATATCAATCGAAACTTAGTTACTGGAACAAGTATTTTGAGCGATGGAGTGGAATATAGGAACGAAACTTTTTTTAATGTTTTGTTAGGAGCAGATTATCATATTAATGATCGTAATGTGCTAACCTTATCAGGAAACTTTGCTTACGAAATAGAAAGCCAACCCTCTCAAACAAATTTTAAAGAGATAGACAACAATGACTTTACAGTAGCAGAGTGGTATCGAAAAGAAACAACAGGGGCAACCAATCCCAAAGGGCAATATGAATTGATTTATAAAGGGGAGTTTAAAGACAACAAGGAACATACCCTACAAATTAGTGCTTTGGGTAATTTCTTTAGTAAAGCGCAAAATTCAGAGTTTGAAAATATTACCACATCAGGAAATTTAGAGAATAGCTATCAACAAACCAATACAGCTTTTAAAGAGGCACGATATACGTTTCAGGCAGATTATGTAAAGCCTTTTGGTAAGAAAGTTAAGATGGAGTTGGGAAGTCAATATGTTATCATGGATATTAGCAATGACTATGCTGTTTCTGATCTGATTAATGACAACTGGGTACTGAACCAAGGACTAACGAATGTATTTGAATACGATCAAAAAGTATTGGCATTTTATGGAACGGGCTCTTATGAAGATAAAAAATGGGGCGTTAAAATAGGTTTGAGAGTAGAAAATACCGACCTACGAACCTTTTTGGTGAATACGAACGAGGCGAACAATCAAAATTACACCAACCTGTTTCCTAGTGCCCATGCCTCTTACAAAATTAACGAACGTTTCTCTATGCAGGCGGGGTATTCTCGCCGAATATTCAGACCTAGGTTATGGGATTTGAACCCTTTCTTTAATATTCGAAATAACTTTACGATACGTTCTGGAAATCCTGATTTATTACCAGAATTTACAGACTCGTATGAACTGACAGGAATTTATATTCTAGATAAACTCTCTTTGAATTTGAGTGTCTACCATCGTTATACAACAGCTGTCATTGAACGAGTATCTACTTTTGAGAACAATGTTAATACATTTATGCCAATGAATATTGGTCAACGAAATGCGACAGGAGTAGAGTTTAATGCGAAGTATACACCATTGAAATGGTTAACGATTAATGGTGATTTTAATTATAACTATTTTAGCCGTCAAGGAACCTTTGGTACCGCAGAGTTTGATTTTAAGGCAGACCAGTGGTCAACGAAATTAACAACGAAATTTCAATTGCCTTATGATATTGATTTTGAACTGATGGGAGATTACCGTTCTAAATATAAAACCGTACAAAGTACAGTAGGGCAGAGTTTTGCTTTGAATCTAGGCGTTCGCAAAAAGTTGTTGAAAGGAAAAGCTGTTATAAGTTTGAGCGTGCGAGATCTTTTTGCGACTCGTGTTCGAGAAACAGAAATAGAACAAGAGGATTTTTATATCTATAGTTTTGGACAACGTGGACGTTTTATAACGCTTGGATTTAGCTATGGATTTGGCAAAGGAGAAGCCATGGAGTATTCGGGAGGTCGCCGTCGTTAGGATTTAAGGATTCAAAAATTGAGAAATACTTAATGTTGAATGGTACTATTGGATACCATTCAACATTAATATTATTCCGTTTATTTTTCAGAGAAGTATATGAGTGTTAGAACAATCATTGAACACCAAACAGTTCTAGGGCTGTAGCACTGGTTACCTTGCCGACTTCTTCTACGGAGATTCCTTTGACTTCTGCTAGTTTTTCGGCAATAATCTTAATATAAGCACTTTCATTTCGCTTGCCACGATAAGGAGTTGGAGTCAGATAAGGAGCATCCGTTTCCAAAACTAAGTGTTTTAGATCAATGTGTTCAACAACGGCACCTAAGTTTGCCTTTTTAAAAGTTAAAACACCTCCTAGACCCATTAAAAAACCTAATTCAATGATTTGGTTTGCTTGTTCGAGACTTCCGCCAAAACAGTGAAAAATACCTCTAAAATTAGCGGTTTTTTCTTCTCTTACAATTTGAATTAAATCGTCTAGCGAATCGCGGGCATGAATGACAATAGGAATATCCAGTTCTTTTGCCCAACGGCATTGAGTGCGAAATGCATCTTTTTGTTCAGCAACAAACTCTTTACTCCAGTAATAATCCAAACCAATTTCACCAACAGCACAGAAAGGACGTTTGTCGAACCATTCTTCCATCATGGCGAGTGTTTTTTTATAATCAGCATCGACAGAGCAAGGATGTAAGCCCATCATAGCGTGGCATTGATTGGGATAAGCTTTTTCTAAAGCTAGCATACCGTCGATAGATTGAGCGTCTATATTGGGCAAAAATAAATGCTCAATGCCATTATCAAAAGCACGTTGAATCATTTCTGCTCGATCATCTTTGAATTGAGAGGCGTATAAATGTGCGTGTGTATCTACTAACATAAGGTTATTTGTGAATAAGTATAATTTTTGATGATTGTTGATATAATTTGATAGACTATCTATCAAATAGATGGAGGATTATTATTTTTTGCCTACTGGCTTAAAAGCCTCAAAGGTATAAAAAAAACAATAGAGAATGGTATAAGTATATGGTTGTCGTACAAAGCTATTGATGTACTTTGTTGTTCATCGCTACCAACATCGAACGCTCAAAATTAGTTCAAGAGCAACCTGTGAATGGTAATAAAATAGAGTTGAAAAGAGGAACTACGTTGCTGTTTGAATGGAGCGAATGGAAATATTAACAATGCTTTAGCAAAATGTTAAAGAAATTTTATTTTCAAAACTTACTGAAAGTTTAGAAGAAAATTTCTTTTTACGGAACATTTTACTAGTTTTGTTCGTTTCTTTGAAAGAAAATTTAACCAAAAAGTTAATCAATTATACATCAAAACAATTAAATCAATTAAAATTATGATGATGGACACAGAGCAAAAGCTATTGAAAGGTGGTGAGTTCTTGATAACAGAGACAGATCCCTCCAGTGTATTTATAGTAGAAGATTTGACAGAAGAGCAGAATATGGTCTTAGGAATGGCCAATGAGTTTGTGAATAAAAAGGTACTTCCTGTTGCAGATCAAATTGAAAAATTAGATTTGGAGTTGACCAAAAAGCTACTAAAAGAAGCTGGTGACTTGGGACTGTTGGGAACTTCATTTCCTGAGGAATATGGAGGGTTTATGCAAAACTTTGAGACCAACATGGCTTTGACCGCAGCTTTGGCACCTACGCGTTCTTTCTCCTTGTCGCATGGAGCACATACAGGGATTGGAATGTTGCCAATCTTGTATTTTGGTACAGAGGCTCAGAAGCAAAAGTATTTGCCACCTTGCATTGCAGGAGATAAGTTTGCTGCCTATTGTTTGACAGAGCCAACATCTGGTTCAGATGCTTTGTCTGCCAAAACTCAGGCGGTATTGTCTGAAGATGGAAAGCACTACATTGTAAATGGTCAAAAAATGTGGATTACAAATGCTGGATTTGCAGATGTATTTACCGTATTTGCACAAGTAGACGGAGATAAATTTACAGGGTTTATTATAGAAAAAGACTGGGAAGGCGTTTCTTTAGGAGCAGAAGAGCAAAAGCTAGGAATTAAAGGTTCTTCTACTCGTCAAGTATTCTTCGAGAATGTAAAAGTTCCTGTAGAAAACTTGTTGGGAGAAATAGGAAAAGGGCACAAAATTGCTTTTAATATCTTGAATATTGGTCGTATCAAATTGTGTGCGGGCGTTTTAGGTGCTTCTAAAACATTGAGTACTTTATCTATTCAATATGCTAATGAGCGCAAACAATTTGGCAAAAATATTGGTCAATTTGGAGCAATTAAATACAAATTAGGAGAGCAAGCAACTCGTATTTACGCTGTAGAATCAGCAATGCACCGCGCAGGAAGAGATATTTCTCGAATGGAGCATAAGTTGACAGAAGAAGGAAAACCTCTAGCAGATGCTTTGTTGGGAGCAGCAGAAGAATACGCTATCGAGTGTGCTATCTTGAAAGTATATGGTTCAGAATGCTTGGATTATTGTGCAGACGAAGGTTTACAGATTCATGGTGGAATGGGCTATTCAGAAGAAATGCATATGGCTGGTGCTTATCGTGATGCTCGTATCAATCGTATTTTTGAAGGTACCAATGAAATCAATCGTATGTTGACAGTGGATATGTTGATGAAACGTGTTCTAAAAGGAGAAATGGATATGATGACTCCTGCTATGGCTGTTCAAAAAGAATTGACAGGAATGCCTTCAATGGGAGATATGGCAAGTGGTTTGTTAGCAGATGAGAAAAAATATGTTGCCAACTTGAAAAAACTATTTTTGGCAGTAGCAGGAGCTACCATTCAGAAATTAATGCAAGCATTACAAGATGAGCAAGAAATCTTAATGAATTTAGCAGATATTATGTCTGAAATTTATGTCTGTGAATCAGCTATTTTAGCAACGCTAAAAGCATGCAGTGTTCGAGGAGAGGAAGCTTGTAAGTCAGAAATAGCAATGACTCAATTGTATGTGAACGATGCGATTGAACGTTGTGGCATTCATGCTAAAAATGCAGTTGCTGCTTGGGCGGATGGAGACACCAAGCGTATGATTATGCTAGGAATTAAGCGTTTTACCAAGCATGAGTTTTTGAATACTAAAGAATTGCGTCGAACAATTGCAGATCAATTGTTGGAGGCTAATCAATACTGTTTTAAATAAACATACGTTGTATCGAATAAATAACAAAAGGCTGTTGGAGCGAGGTGCTTCAACAGCCTTCTTATTTTACTGTGGGCTTAGTGTAGCATTTTGAATAGAGTCTTGAACTCGAATAAATTCTTCGACAACAGCTTCCGTTTCTTTTCCTAGATTTTTTAAGCCACTTCGAGCAGATTCCGCAACTTCATAATTGGGGAAACGCTCAATAATTTCTTTATATAATTTCCCCCCTTCTGCAATTACATCCATATTTTTTAATTTGGCAGCTGTAATATTATCATTTAAAGGAGAGGAAACAACCTTGTTTTTGCGAAGATAAAGCGTAATGTTGGTATCGTATTCAACGGCTAACATCAACATTGCATCAGCGTATTGTTCAAATTTAGGGTAACTTGTATAGATCTTGTCTAAAAACTGTATTGCAATCAAATGCTCCTCTAAGCGAACAGCTAACCGAGCCCCTTGTAAGCAATAGGTAGGCGATAGAGGACTATCTGGATTGCTTTTAACAAAATTAGCATATAAAAACATCAATTTTTTTAAGACCGTTTCGCTAGGACTAGCACCTCTTGGAAGGCTGTTAATTTCTTTTAATACTTCGTCAATTCGATCTTGTAATTTCTCATTCTCTGGTCGAAAAAAATAATTGGCTTCGGCAATACCTTTACCTTGTGGATATTTTTCTAAATATTCCTTGTATATTTCTTCGGCACGAGATTTTCTTCCCACAGGACTGGCTTGAATCATTGCCAAAAAAAGATAGGTATCTTCCAAAATAGGCGTTTCGGGATACTCTCTCAAAATCGTTTCCAAATGTTTGGATGCCTCTCCATGATTATGAAGTCTATAGTACAAAACAGCACAACGATAAAGATAAATAGGTGCCATTTCATCTTCTTTAAAATCTTTGTAATATTGGAGGTAATTGGCAATCAAAGGACGCAAAAACTTATCTTCCGTATTTTTAGCTACAGCAGCTTCCATTCCTGTAATTATCTCGCGTTGATTGTTTCTTTCTGTATTACAGGCTGTAAATGCGAATAATACGAGTAGCAAAAGTAAGTATCTCATTTTGGTAGTAGTTTTATTTTTTTTGAACATCCATTAACTCGATAAAAAAGATAACCCAAGAGTTGGGAGCAATGGCATCGCCATTGCCTTGAGTACCATAAGCCAAGTTAGGAGGGATAAACAAGACTGCTTTTCCGCCTTGGCTTAATAAAGTTGTTCCTTCTGACCAACCTTCAATCAAAGATTGACTTCCAACAATAAAAGACAAAGGAACCATATTGGTATAAGAATCGTCAACAATTTTTCCTGTATTAGAAAAACAAATATAATGAACACTAACCGCATCGCCCAAAGCTGCTCTAGGTCCTGTTCCATTTTCAAAAATTAGATAGGACAAACCCGATGGCGTTGTCTGTAAATTAGGGAGTTCTTTTTTGTCAAATTGAGCAATTAACTCTGGAATTTTCAAACGAACAGAATCTAAGTAAACTTGTTCTGCTAAAATTTCTGCTTGAAGATCAGCTTGGCTTTTAATTTGGTGCATCTTATAAGTAAATGTAACCAAATCTTCTTCTTCAAATTCTAATACATACTGACCTAATAACTCTGGAACCTCTGCCGCAGGGATTAACAATCGAAGGCTGTCTCCTTCTGCCATCAATTTGAGTGCTTTGGTGAAAAAGTTGTCGTAACGTTCTTCTGGAATTTGTACTAAAACAGGATAAACATTATCATAGGAATGATCTAAAATTTTATCTCCTTTTCTTAAGGTATAGTCAATTCGAACTTCTTCACCTACTTTGGGAAGGCGATTAGTGGATGTTTTGGGAACTTTTTCATACCAAAATTCATGTTTGTTATAAGGCTTTAAGCCTTTGATTTGCTTGCGCCAAATGGCGGGTTGGCAGCTGCTGAGTATAAATAAAATTGATAATAGAAAAAAGAAGGTGGGGCGCATAAAATTAGTTAATCTTCAATACTTTATATATAAATGTTGCCTTGTCTCCAGCATTAAAATGCTCTTTGTAGGCAGATAATTCTAGTTTTGCATCGGCAGCATCAATTGTTGCGACACAACTATCTCCTAATCCTAACCAAGTAAGTGGATATTGGAATTTATCTAGACTTTCGTTTGGGGGTATTGTGATAACAGAAGGTTCAATGGCATCATCAGAACTAGCAATGACTTTATCTTTATTTTTGAGGCAGTAATAAATAGTAACTTTGTCGCCTGTTTTTACTTTAGTTTTTGATGTGTCTGTTGTGAAAATCGTTTTCTCATAAAGCTCATCTAGGGTTTGGGTAGGCTTAGGAGAGCAGCTGATTATAAAAAGTAAAACAAATAAAAAGAGAGATAACTTATTGATTAGTATAGCCATTGATATATCGTTAAATCCTCTTCTAATTGCCGTTGTAGCAATTAGAAGAGAAAAAATGGAGTCAAATTAGAACCAACCAGCACCTAGTGCTGCTCTAAATGGCCAAGGAATACCAGCTAAAATGAGCACCAAGCCAATTAAATAGGTCATAAAAACAAGTCTAAAACGTAATGGGGTTTCTTTTATTTTCTTAGAACGGCTAAACCCAATTGTAATAACAATCATGGCAATTAGCATCATGGTCATGTGTTCGACTGTAAAAAATCGAATCATTGGGCTTTCTTTAATGGCTCCAAAGTTGACTTTGCCACCTAAATTTAAATAATAAGATATAAAACCAATAAGTACTTGGATGTGAACAAAAATCATGGCAAAAAGATGGATCTTTTTGTCTTTGTCAGTATAAGATTTTTTACTGCGCCAGCCACTAAAAGCATTGGCAATGGCTAGAAGTAGCAAAATAAGAACAATCCATCGAAGCCCTGAATGAGCATGTCTAATACCTGATAACATAAGTGTATTTTTTTCAAGTGGTCAAAATATGAGTCTATCTGTTTTGTTGTGCCTCAAAGTTAGGGATTTTTGCTATTTTACTTTAGTGAATAGTGTGCTAATTTTTATGTTTTTTAACAGGAAACTTAAAAAAGTACCTTGTATTAAGTTGATAATTAGATTGTTAAAATTTTGTGAGGTTTGATTGTATAAGACTGATTATCAACTGAACAGCACTACTGAAATAGCCTATACTAGTAATGTAGTTGGCTAATAAAGTGCTTGTATAAAATAATAATACTCCGTTGATTAGCTTCGTGAAGGCTACTCGGCAAGCTTAGTTTTTTAGTTTTTACTTCGTGAGTCTTCGGGTTCTATAAAAAATAGAAGAAAGCATCTTGTTGATAATTAGGATGATATGCTTTTTAGGTAATCTGTTTTTAGTAGTGGTTTTAAAAGATATTGCGAATAATCTGTAAAAGAGAGTTTTTTAGACCACTTTTTGTGGAGATAAGAGTGGTCACAATAACCATTTTGGGGTGTTTTTCAAAATGTATAAAAGGTTACCTTGGCGAACGATTAACTTTTGAAAAGGCTTGGTAGATTGGTTTAACAGATTAAAAAATGGATGAGGATAAAAAAATTGAACGGATAAAAAAGAGTTTTTGGATTACGTTTGTTATAGGAGTAGGAACTTTTTTGTGTCCATTTTTAGAGGGGCATAATCGGACAGAAGTTTATTGGAAAATTTTTGAGTTTTATTACTTAGAAAGAAGACGTGCGCCAATAGATGTGATGATCATCATAACCTTAGTATTTAGTACTTTATTTTGGTTGCCTATTATGGGTTATGCATTTTATAAATATACCATTAAGAAACGCTATTATTCCACTCGCCAACGAATGATCAATTATTTTCTCTTTGGCGTTGGAAGTGTGGTGTATTTATTGCCACTTTATGCATTATATGATCGTGGTTTTTCAATGGCAAGCTTAAGGATGTTTGACTGGGGGTATTGGGTATTATTAACGTGTACGACTGTCTTATTTGCTTGTTATATAAATATACAAAAGATACAATTGATAGATAAAGATTTATCAGAACATTTGATTATAGATGATAAAAATTAATAAGAAATGGATTGGGTGAAAACCTTTTATGAGGCGCAAAACGAATGGTTTGGTGTGTATCTGGGACCTGTTGAAGAAAGTCATAGAGAACGGGCGTTGTTGCTCAATAAAATGACAGACTCAAGTGCTAAAAAAGTTTTAGAGCTGGGAGCAGGAGGGGGGCAAACAGCAATTGCTTTGGCAGAATTAGGGCATGAGGTGAGCATGATTGAGTTGTTGGAAGAATCGGTGTGGCATGCTCAAAAGTTAAGTCATCAAATGAAGGTGGAAATTGCTATTCAACAAGGCGATTTTTATACATTTGCTTACAAAGAACAATTTGATTTGATTTGCTATTTTGATAGTTTTGGGATAGGAACGGATGAAGATCAAAGAAATTTACTAAGACGAATGGCAGCTTGGTTAAAGCCTAATGGGAGTATTGTTATCGAGGTAGGGGCAACTTGGTATTGGGCTGGGATTGCCAATGGTAGGACAATGGATTTAGGAGCTTGTTTTCGGCAATATAATTTTGATGTTTTGGAGGCTCGATTGGTAGATAGTTGGTGGCGTAAGGATGACCCTAATACGGTCGTTCGTCAATTTTTACGTTGTTATACTCCTGTAGATTTTCAACTTTTGCTGGAAGGAACAGGATTGCAATTGATGGATATTCAAGCAGGTGGGCGTGTCGATTATGAACAGATGGAATTTATAAAAGAAGCTAACTTGGAAGAGGCCATGACTTACTATGTTAAGTTATCGAAAGAAGATATTTAATGAAAGTTAGCCCAAACGCTTTGTGTGTATTGTTCGTAATTAAGGTGATGTGTTTTTGTGTGAAGTGAAATAAGTAAAACAAAGAGTATAAAATGAAAAAAAGATATTTTATAGGGATTGTATTTTGTTGGTTGTTCATGGCTTGTGAAAAAGCAACACCTGAGCATAAGGCGGAGATCCTCGTAGGCAATTGGTTGCGAGTGAGTAGTACAGATGCTCGGTCAGATAGTATGACCATACATATAGCAAAAGGAGATAGTGCTGTGATCACTTCTGTGCCTCCTAATAGCAATTTTCGTTTGCAAGAATTGAAATGGAGAAATATTACAGCAATAGCAGAGTCCGGTGATTTTCAGTTCTTGGATTTGAGTGCTGATGGTACACTTTGGAAAGCATTTATAGAAGTAGAATCAGCCAGTCAACTCAAAATAATTAACGCCAAACATCCCAATGCTCCAGGGGGCAAACAAATTTGGACGAAGTTCTAAATGTCTGGAGGTGCATAGAGTATTGTTTATAAAAATATACCAATCGGTATTTTTTATGCTTTTAAAATTATACCGTTTGGTATATTTTTGTATCTTTGTATTCAAATCATATTAAGAAAATAGAAAAAATGGCTAGAAAATCTGCTGAAACAAGCTTGTATATTCTCAAAAAAGTAGCTCCTATATTCAATAAACATGGATATATGGGAACGAGTATGAAGGCAATTACAGATGCAGTAGGGTTGACTAAGGGAGCTATTTATGGTAATTTTAAAGACAAAGAAGAATTAGCCATAGAGGCATTTAATTACAATGTTCGGTTAATTATGGGGCAGGTCTCTGCTCGAATTAAAGCCGAAACATCTCCATTGAACCAGCTGTTTGCCATTACCGATTTTTATAGAAACTATTTAGATTTTACAGATTCTAATGGTGGCTGCCCAATTTTGAATATTGGTGTTGATGCCAACAATCAAAACGAACGCTTATTGGCTAGAGTAAAATATGTTATTCGCAAATTAGAGCAAAGTATGGCGAATATTATTCTAAAAGGAATTGAGCAAGGTGAAATGAAAGCTGGAGTAAATGCAGAACAGTATAGTAAGCGTTTGTTTGCGATGATTCAAGGCGGTATTTTTATGACCTTGACTTTAGGGGACAAAAGTTATGTAGTTGATATGATGAATCATATTGATAAAATGATAAAATTAGAATTGAAGTATTCATAGTAAAAATATTTTTTTACCTAATAATATACCGATCGGTATATTATTGATAATGAAAGATTATGCAAAAATTAGAAAAGGTAATCAGTAGTAGAACAAAGGTTAGGTTTCAAGATTCAGATCCTTTTAATCATCTCAACAATGGAAAATACATTGATTATATGATGAATGCTAGAGAAGATCAAATTCAAGAACACTATGGCTTGGATTTATTTGATTTGGCTAGAAACAAAGGTATTGGATGGGTCGTTGCCACCAATCAAATTTCTTATATCAACTCAGCTGTTACCATGGAAGATTTGTATATGGACTCTCAGTTGATGAATTTTTCGGAGAAACACCTTGATGTGGAAATACGAATGTGGAATAAAGATAGAACACAATTAAAAGCATTTTTGTGGGTACGCTTTGTCCAAGTCAACTTGAAAAATCAAAAAGTGGGCACTCATTCAGAAGAATTGATGGAACTGTTTGGACAAGTGGTATTGCCTGTAGAGCAAGCTAATTTTGATGCTCGTAACCAATATTGGAGAAGGAATGCTGTTCAGCAAGAACCTGTGTTAGTGTAATCTGTTGACTGATAGAAGGGCTTGTTTTTTAGAACTTCTTTCAAAAAAATAAAGAACATGATGTTATCAAAAATGTATTTCAAAATAATGAATACCTTGTTTCCTAGTGTTTTGGCTAAACAAGTGTATCAATTCATGTCTAACCCTAGAATCAAAAAGTTGCGTGCTTTTGAGGATGAAGTTTTGGATCGAGCTAAACAAGAGCGCATTCGATTCAAGCAATTTGACATACAAATGTATATGTGGGGAAACCCTAACGATAAAACAGCTTTGTTGATACATGGTTGGGAAGGGCAGGCAGGTAATTTTGGGGCAATGGTAGATATTTTGTTGTCAAAGGGATACTATGTAGTTGCTTTTGATGGTCCCTCGCATGGTCGAAGTTCAAAAGGCAACACTAGTATGTTTGAGTTCTCAGAATTGGCAACGGATCTTTTGAACCAATATAAGCCGACCACGATTATAAGCCATTCTTTTGGGAGTGTTACCAGCATAATTGCAATGAGCAACAATATCGAAATACCAATCCAACAATGGATGGCTGTAACGACCCCCCATGATTTTAGAGATCGTATAGAGCAGGTTTCTAAAACGTTGGGTGTTGGGACTCGAACGGTCAATAAAGTAATTGAATTGGTAGAATCGGATATGGGAATTCCAATTAATGATATGAATATCAATAACTATGGAACGAAGGTAAAGCATGTGAAAAATGCTCTAATCGTACATTCTAAAACAGATCGAGTAATTCCCATTGATTCTGCGAGAATTGCGCACAAAGCAATTCATCAGTCTCGTTTAATTGAGCTGGATAATCTGGGACACTATTCTATTCTGTGGTCAGATGAACTTAAAAAAATTGCTACAGAACAACTTAACTAAGTTAGCAGCCTATTAGGCTTTCTTTTGTTGTTTGTGGAAATGAAAAATACTTTTGTATATACTTGACAATCATTTGTTAATTTTTGGTTGTCTAAAATAAAAATCACCTTATGAATAAAATCTTATTGGTCTTGTTCTTTGTCAGTTTTTCTTTGCATCTAATGGCGACAGAAATAAAATTAGAACAAATAAAAGCCAATGACTTTGAGTTTAACTGTCGAACAATTGGCACTCCTTCTGATGGTCCTGCTGTCATTCTATTGCATGGGTTTCCTGAAACTTCTCATATGTGGGAATCTACGATGGAACATTTGCATCTTCAAGGCTATTATTGTATTGCTCCTGATATGAGAGGATACAGTCCTAAGGCAAGACCAAAAGGAATTAAAAATTATGCGATTGAAAAGATTGCCAAAGACATTATTGAAATTGCTAAAGCTAAAGGAATCGAAAAATTTCATCTTATGGGGCACGATTGGGGTTCTGCAATTGGCTGGTCTATTGTTGGTTTGTATCCTCAACACGTCAAATCTTGGGTGGCTTTATCGGTTCCGCATCTAACTGCATTAGGAAATGCGGTTAAGAACGACGAAAAACAAAAAGAAATGAGTTCGTATGCTAGGTTGTTTCAATTAAGTTTTTTGCCAGAAGCGGTTCTAAAAGCCAAAGATTTTAAACGGTTAAAAGAATCGTGTTGGTATTTATCAACACCTGAACAAGTGGCAGCTTATCAAGCTGTTTTTAGTGGAAAAAGAGCCTTGACCACTTGTTTGCACTATTATCGCAAGAATTGGAATAAAATGATTCAAATTTCAGAAAATTTGAATATTGCTGAAGTTCAAATACCAACAACCTTAATTTGGGGCAACAAAGACCAAGCTTTAGGCCGTCAATCTGTAGAAGCTACTCAACAGTATATGAAAGGCGAGTACCAACTCATTGAGTTAGATGCTAGCCATTGGTTGGTACAAGACCAGCCTAAAGAGGTTTGGAAAGCGATGGATGCTCATTTGAAAAAGTACAATTAATCAATCAACCACAATACTATGTCAATCTATCAATCAATTGCCAAAATTGGCTCCAAGTATATTGGAAAGTCCACCTTGTTTAAATATGGTTTCAACTGGTCTCCTATGTATCGAAGAAGTACGGCTAAGATTTCGGAGGTATCTACAGACTTAATGACAATTAAAATTGAACTGCCAATTAGTTATAAAAACAAAAACTATGTCAATTCTATTTTTGGTGGAAGTATGTTTTCTGCTGTAGATCCTATTCCGATGGTTCAGTTAATGAATATATTGGATGAGAACTATGTTGTGTGGGATAAAGCTGCTGAAATTTTCTTCAAAATACCTGCTAGAGAAAATATCTATGCTAGTTTTACATACACATTGGACGAAGTGGAAGCAATCAAGAAAAAAGTAGAAACGGAACAAGAGATAGAAATTGTAAAAACAACTTATTTAACCAACAAAGATCAAACGAAGGTTTATTGTGAAGTAAGAAAGACAATTTATATTGCCAACAAATCTTATTATAAAGAAAAGCGCGCCAAGCGAAAAGCTGCATCTGTATAAACCAACAGTTAAAGTATCAGAAAGAATTAAAAACATAATTTTAAATACGAGCTACTTCATAAGTTGGAGTAGCTCATTTTTTATTGTTACTTTGTTATACAATAGTTTGTTGCACTGCTACTGCAAGGTACTTGTTATTTTTTATATTCAATTGATAACAAAAGAGAAAAATAAACGATTTTGAATGTATTGCGTTACATATTGTATCCATTTTCGTTGTTGTATGGTAATTTAGTTAGATTGCACAGAGCCTTTTATCAGTACGGAAATAAAAAAGCAAAGTCATTTGACATTCCTGTGATTAATGTGGGCAACTTATCGGTAGGTGGAACAGGAAAAAGTCCTCATGTCGCTTATTTTACTCAAATGCTACAACCCATTTTGACGCCTGGAATTGTTAGTCGAGGTTATCATAGACAAACAACAGGAGTTCGATTGGTTGAAACAAATAGTCTTGCTAGTGAGGTAGGGGATGAGCCTTTGCAATTGAAACAACGTTTTCCCAATAATACAGTGGTAGTAGCCGAGCGCCGAGTGTTAGGGGTAGAAGCTGCCTTAAAAGAAAACAAGGCAATTGATTGTATTTTGTTAGATGACGCCTTTCAACATTGGGCGATACAGCCTAGCTTACAGATTATGTTGACTACGTTTGAACAACCTTTTTTTAGAGATTGGGTACTGCCAATGGGGCGTTTAAGAGAGTTTAGAAGTGGTTATCAGCGGGCGGATATTATTATTATTACCAAGTGCCCTAGGATCATTAGTCAGGCACAAAAAGTTGCCTTCCTTCAAGCTATAAAGCCATTGCCTTCTCAACGTGTTTTCTTTTCTTATTTTAAGTATCAAGCCTTGTATCAATTGTTTGATAAACAACAATTGGTAGAGTTAGACCAATTGAAAAACCAGAAAATTACTTTGGTAACAGCGATTGCTACTACTCATTATTTGGAAGAATATATTACATCTTATGCTTCCGAGGTTCAAGCACTAAAATTTCCTGATCACCATCATTATACGCTAAAAGATCTTGAAAAAATCAAAAAAATAAGTTCAAGTCAACTTATTATTACAACAGAAAAGGATGCAACTAAACTAAAGCCATATCAGGCTTACTTAGCACAAGAGAATCTGCTAATATATGTATTACCAATTGAAGTTCAGATTGCTTTTAACGAAGAGAATTTACTCCGAGAAACTTTATTAAATCATTTGAATAGGGACTGAAATAAAAAATTCCTGCTAGTACCCCTACTAGCAGGAACAAAAGTAGCAACGAACTACTTATAACCAACTTTCTATCTTGTTATTATTTTATTTCTTGAGTGTTGTGCAGTTGATTATCAGTTTTTTAGAATTAAAACAGGTGAAAGTGTACCTTGTTGATAATCAATTTAATGCGATTTTATTGGTATAACCTTTATTTATTTTATTATTAATTTTCCAGAGTCGATAAACTTGCCTTGAGCTTCTATTTGATAAAGATACATACCTTGCAATAAGTTTTCTCGCTCAATTTGGAATGTTCGTTGACCTTCAATTTCCATGATACGGACTATCTTGCCTGTTGCATCATATAATCTAAACATGAATCGGTCAGCTATAGGACCTTCTATTTCAACTGTTGTATAGTAATTAAATGGATTAGGGAAAACTTTTACAGTTGTTTCGGCTACTTCTAATTGTTCTAAATCGGAAGTATTTCCATTATTATTACTGTTAGTTGTTGAACTATTATTGTAATTAGGCGATGAATTAGCGGCAGGAATAAAGGATGAGTTGGTCTGAGCCGTTGCTTCTCCATTGATAGCGCAACCTTGACTAATAGACGGCAATATACCGCCATTTCCAAATTGATTCAAGTGTTGGTGTGTGTGGAATGTATTGATAACAACATTTTGAGAGCCTGCATAACAATTGTTTACTCTTGAGTGTACCAATTGATTGCCTTGTCCATCTGTTAGTTTGAGTTCATAATGTTGTTGCCCTCCAGTAAAGCCACGAACAAAAGTACCCTGACTTTCAAGCTCCAAAGTGTCATCCAAATAAACAGCAGGTGTGCCTCCTGCCAATAAGTGATCATCAATAACAATTAATTGCATGTACTGATCTAATGTAACTTCAGTACCATGATTATTAAGAGTAAAAGTTGTTTTTCCTGCTGCATTACAATTAGCATTGACAGTTATCAAAGGCGTATTTTGCACACTATTGCAAAGCGTGTCAGGATAAATATGTGCTTGAATACAATGTTGATCTCCTATAAGACTAGAATCACAAGTTGTTGTAAAATAAAGCTCAAATTGATTGCAATTAGCAACAGGAATATTGCCAAGTTGAAAGCGGTACACATTAGCTCCTTGAACTGTATAGGGAATTTCAGCACTATCCAATGATAACTCCGCAGGCAACTCAACATCAACGTAAGAATTTATTGCTGTTGCCGTTCCATGATTACAGTAGTCTATTTGAGCAACTGAATTGACACAACTTTGCAAAAAAGGAATGGTTACCTGTACATACATCATCGGACAATTAACAACATCGTTATTGCTATTGCTATTGCTGTTGCTTGTCATATCTCCACCAGCAGAAGTTAAAATATTATTGGTATAAACATTTCCAGGAATAACTCCTAAGCTAGTTCCAGAAATTTTACGCTCTTGCTGTGCCGTTGTGCTAGACGTAATAGAGAGGTTTCGAATTCTATTTGATTGTATTTGTGTCGTTCCTGTTTGACCATTGTTATTACTTAGAGTGACACTGCCTGTGTTGACTTGTTTTTGTGCAAATAAAGAAAAGCTGCTTATTGCAAATAGGACTAATAGGAAATTTGAACGGAGATTGTGTTTAGATTTATCCATGTGTACTTTTTTTTTTCGTCTAATCTCTCAGTTGAACGTAGAATGTTTGGTAGGTTCAACACCTCTATGGATTTATGATTTTAATGGTGGTGGTGCTGCGTATATTTTTGATTCAGCAGGTAATAATCATATAAATCCGTGCTAGATTATAATAGGTTCTCTTAATGTATCAAAAATCGTACTACCTAGGTGTACGATGACTTTTTTTTAGAAAAAGGAGCTAAAGTTTTTTTTCGTTCCCCAACTTAATAACAACTTTAGCTCCTAAATTTTTACTAGATTTCTCTAATAAACCTTCCATCTTGCTTGAATGATTCAAAATTTGAAAACCCCTTTTCAAATTTAAGATGGAAGTAACCAACAAATTCTGTATTTAATGAACATGCTTTTACACATATTCTAACCAAAGTAAGACAACCAGACTTTTTCTAGTTGCTGCCAATTCTAATATTTTAATAGTATTGGCTTCTTCTCTTATACAAATATCTAAATAGATTATCGTAGAAAAAAAGACAAAAAAGTTCAATTCTCTAATTAATTTAATTTAATTTAGCCTTAATATAAGCTTTACACTGTCATTTTCTCAAAAAAAAAAGTTATGTATAGTAGTAAATTGGTCGATATTTTTTATCGTTTGTCGAAAAGTCAGCTTAGAGGTTTGCGTAAATTCGTATGCTCTCCTTATCATAATAAGCGGGAAGATGTGATTGCTTTGTTTGAGCTTTTGTATAAAACTCCTTTAGAAAATCGAGTTGCCCTTCGAAAAGAAAAAGCATTTCCCAAAATATTTGGCAAGAAAAAATATAGTTCTGACCAGATGGATTATACAATGTCTTTTTTATTCAAAGTCATTGAACAGTTTTTGGTGTACGAAAATGCCGTCGAGAATAAGATCAATGTGCAAATAGCCTTGATGGAAGAATATCGAAAGTTGGGGCTGTCCAAACATTATCGACAAGCATTAGTAGCTGCAGAACGGTACCAACAAAAAAGTCCTTTGAGAGATATTTATCACCACAAAAAGGCATTGGCAATAGAGTTGGATTATTGTACTTTCTTGTCGGTACAACAACGTAATACCTCCAAAAATTTGCAAGAGGTAAATACAAAGTTAGATTTATATTTCTTGTCTCAAAAATTAAAAATGGCTTGTGTGGCTCTAGCGCATGAGACAGTTTATAAACAAAAATATGATTTGGGTTTGTTGGATGTTGTGTTGCCGTACATCGAACAAGCGCCAGAGTTATTAGAGTATCCAGCAATTTCCTTGTATTATTATTATTATAGAGCAACTACATTAGATGGGGAAGAAGCCGAAGCTGATTTTCAAAAGTTTAAAACCATCTTTTTAGCTTCGTTAGAAGCTTTTGATCACGGGGAATTAGAGGATTTGTATACATTTGCTTTGAATTATTGTGTACGGAAAGTAAACCTTGGGCAGAACGAATACCGAGAGGAACTCTTTCAACTATATGAAGCAGGGTTAGAATTGAAAATTTTGATAGATGATGGAAAGTTAAATCAATTCAAGTTTAATAACATTACAAAATTAGCCTTGCATCTAGGCAAAATTGATTGGACAGAGCAGTTTATTGAGGAATACAAGCCATTTGTAGAACCTCAGTATCACGAAACCTATGTTCACAATGCTTATTCAATGCTTTACTTTGCGCAAGAGAAATACGAGGAAACAATGATTCGCTTACAGCAAGTGGATTATAAGGAACTTTTTATTACGATGGATGCCAAAGTATTGTTAATGAAAGTCTATTACCAACTAGATGAGTACGATGTTTTGGAATCATTTATCAATAGCTTTAAAGTATTTTTGCGACGAAAAGAAATCTTGGCTTACCATCAAGAGATTTATAAGAACTTTATTCGGATGATGCAAAAACTCATCAATTTACCTCCCTTTAATAAGAAGGCAAGAGAAAAATTGTATAAAGAGATAGAGGGAACTCAAAAATTACTGGAGAAAAAATGGCTCTTGGAGCAATTGAAGTAAGATCAAACAAATGAAAACACCCTATAATTTTAATCAAACTACAGGATGTTTTTTGCCTTATTTGCACTTACAAAATAACTAATATTTATTTTGTGAAGCCGATGTTGGTAAACTAGTTTCAGGTCTTTTGGGTAATAAGCAATTGTTTAGAAAAGTAAAAAATTAGAAGACAATGGCTGTAATTCTTACATTGGTTTCATGGCTATTATTTTCATAGTGAAACGATAGATTACCAGAAGTGTTGGGAGTCCCCCAGAAAACGGCTGTCATAGTTTCATCATTTCCAACTAGCGGAATTTCTTTTTCCATCCAGACACCATTGCCATAAAGCTTATGAGAAGAAAGGTAACCGCCATTAGCTCTTCGGTCTCCTGTACCTGTTACCTGCTCAATTAAGAACAGTATTTTGCTACCAGCTCTACAATTATTAACGGTAAACGAATAAAGATAACCATAGCCACTTGTATTCCAGTTGGTAATATTGCTACCAGCTCCATCTAAACTGGAGTTGACCCCATCTCTTAGCGAAAAAGTTTGGATATAGGGTTCTCCCGCACAACGCCAAGAAGAACCGTCATAAAATTCAATGCATTTTTTGGTCGTATTATAACGCATCGCCCCCTCTACGTCTGCTCCACCAGTAACATCTGTTCCAACTTCTATATAACCATTGACATCTAGTTTATTAGATGGGGTAGTTGTGCCAATTCCAACATTTCCTGTTATGCGTTCTATTCTAAACCGAGAAGTGAAACTTGTATTGGCATTGTCAAAATAACCAAAATCTATATTGTGATCTGAGTTGCCCCCAAAGGCGACAACTTGATTGGAAGGGGTGGCTAATCTCCACGTTGCATTGACATTGTCTGTTCCTAAAACTTGAACATGAGCGCCATTGGTATTACTCAAAATATGAAGTTTAGCTCTAGGATTGGATGCTCCAATCCCGACGTTTTGCGCTTGTGCAATAGAGCAAAGTGAAAAAAAAATAACAAAGGAGTACATTTTCTTTTTCATAATAAAATTACATTGATATAGTCTTAATTAGGAACGGTGGGGGAGCCTACCCCTAAAATTAAGCTACTAGATTAGAAAAAATTAATAGCAATATTAAATAAGACTTTTAAGAAGGGTATTTGAATATACGACATTAAATAAATACGGTTGCTATATTGAGCATTTTTATTGGAATAATTAAACAATAAAAAAAGCGTTCTTAGTTGATTGTAACTAAGAACGCTTATATATAATAAAGGTGTATTTTTAGCCTACTATTTCATTAAATCGACCGATTTTTTGATGAAATTGGTCAATTCACCTCCTTTTAGCATACCGTTGTGCAAACGAGCCAAATCATAAAGATGTTTTGCTTTAGATTCGTCGTTGCCCTTTAATACATTGCCTACTACTTCGTGGTTGGTATTAATAACAACATTGTACATATCTCCCATGTTCATTGTCATACCTTGCATAACCGACATTTCTTGCATACGGCGCATGAATTCTGGGCGAGTGATAACGATTGGCAAATCAGAAGGTGCCAAGGCTTCTAGTTTTACAGTAGCTCCTTGTTCTGTCACGCATTTTTTGAAAATTTCTTCCAAGTTCTTTTGCTCATCATCAGATAGAACCGATTCACGTGTTTCATCTTTAGGAATCAAGTTGGTTGGTGTGTCGGAATCAACGCGAACAAAGTGTACATTTTGCAACTTACGCTCTAAGGCTTGAATGAAGTGAACATCAATCATAGTATCCATGTGTAGAACATCGTAGCCCATTTCTTTAGCCGCTTGGATATAAGCATCGTGCTCATCTCTGTCATTGGTATACAAAACAACCGTTCTATTGTCTTTGTCTACTTGATTAACGCCTACTTTTTCTTGATATTCCTCGATGGTAAAACGCTCTCCGTCTACATTTTCTAATAAGATGAATTTTTGAGCTTTATCTGCAAATTTTTCTTCTGTTACATAACCATATTTAACAAATACGCTCATGTTCTCCCAGTTTTTATCAAACTCTTCCCGTTCTTTGCGGAACATTTCGTCCAAGCGATCTGCCACTTTACGAGTGATGTATTCTGTGATTTTCTTTACATTACGATCACTTTGTAGGTAAGAGCGAGAAACGTTTAGTGGAATATCGGGAGAGTCAATAACACCATGCAACAAGGTCAAAAATTCTGGTACAATTTCTTTGACTTCATCCGTAACATAAACTTGGTTGCTATACAAGTGAATTTTGTTGCGTTGAATTTCTAATTGGTTGCCCAATTTAGGGAAATACAAAATACCTGTTAAGTTAAATGGATAGTCAATGTTCAAATGTACCCAAAACATTGGAGGTTCGCCAGAAGGTAACAACTCTGTATAAAAACTGCGGTATTCTTCATCGCTTAACTCAGAAGGTTGTTTCTTCCAAGCAGGATTAGGGTTGTTGATAACATTAGGAACTTCGATGGATTTTTTCTCTTCAGTACCATCTTCTTTTGTAATGGTTTCATCCTCTAAGTATTCGGTACGCGTTCCAAATTCGATTTCGATAGGCAAGAATTTACAGTGCTTGTTCAACAATTCACTAATTCTGTATTGTTGCAAGAACTCCTCGCTATCTTCACTAATGTGCAACACGATATCTGTTCCATAGTCTGCTTTTTCAACTTCTTCTAGTGTGTACTCAGGATCTCCTGTGCAAGACCATTTTACAGGAGCACTATCTTTTTTGTATGATTTGGTGATAACATCTACCTTATCCGCTACCATAAATGCAGAATAAAAACCAAGACCAAAATGTCCGATAATAGATGCTTCCTCTTTATATTTTTCTACAAATTCTGTTGCAGAAGAAAAGGCTACTTGATTCAAGTATTTTAAAACTTCCTCTTCTGTCATTCCGATACCACGATCAGAAATCGTTAATGTCTTAGCATCAGCATCAATAGACACACGGATTCTAGTGTCGGTAACTTCATGTTCTACTTCGCCACGTCTAGCTAAGGTAAGTAGTTTGCTTGTCGCATCTGTTGCATTGGCAATTAGCTCACGCAAGAAGATTTCTTGGTCAGAATATAAAAATTGCTTAATGATTGGAAAAATATTTTCCGTTTCTACAGAAATACTGCCCTTTCGCATGATTTAATTTATTTTTTGAGTTAATAATTTACATTTTTATAATAATAAACTATTCTTACCAAAATGTATTCCATCCAAAAAATGACTGACAAAATGACTTTATAGCTGTCAGATGTTGTTAAGAAACATTTGAAAAGGGTACTTTTGACGGAAAATGTGCGAGAAGTGGGGAAGGTTTAGCAAAGCTGTTTTTTATATTTCTTCCTTATGTTGAACCTATTGGGTATTTATAGAATAGTTTTTAAATCATCAATATCAACAGGTCCTGCCCATGTTTTTAAGTTCCAAATATTTTCAAAATGTCCGTTGGTACTATAAAAAATAGAAGCAGCAATATTTTTTAATTGAGATTGATGTGCTGTTTCTAGCATCCAAAGTGTAAAAATATGGTTGAGCTGAATGCTTGTTTCTAACCATAAAAAATCACTGATAGGATGTTCTGGATTTTCGTCTTCTGTATCCCATAAGCCAAATGCTTGATGGTCGCTAAAACTTACTTCAAATTGGTCTAAACTTGTCCAGTCTTCATTCTTATCAACAATAGAGACATTTTGAAAGAACTTAGTCTCATGATTAACAATAAAAAGGTGTTCAAAGTCATGCTGTTCTTTTAGTTGCTTATAACTTGAAGCAAGTTGGGCATAATAATCTAAAAGGCGAGGAGTATTCTTCTGCAAAATGTTTTTTTGTTCTGCGAAACAATTGAATAAATTATTCATGTTTATCGTATTAATTTATAATTAAACAAATAGCCCCTTGATTTTATGCCATTTGAGACAACAACCAAGGGGCTATTAAAAATAAATAAAGGATTAAAAAAGGCTATAGTTTTTTAGTGCCATCTTCACTCTCTTCCTCTTCGTCATAAACAGGCTCTTCGTCACGACCTCCCATTTTGCTTTCCATTACTTTAAGCATTCCATCAACCATGATTTGTAGAGAGTTAGCATCTTTGTTTTTGAAAATTAGACGCATATCTGATTTAATTTGATTACCCTCAGGAGCAAATGTTTTAATTTCAAACTTGTTTAGATTTTCTTCTACAGTAGCCAACTCTTTGGGGAAGGTTTGCCCCATTTCCTTCATAGTTGATTTAGAAGTGCTAATCATTTTTTGAGCATCCAAGAAACCATATTGCACTAGAGCCGTAATATCCTTTACAGCTTTTGCAGGCATCTGTTTGTTTTTGGGAAGACCATTGAGATTTTTGGTAATATTTTCATCATTGGTAAACATTAAAACACCATCTTTGATAATGACAAACATATCGACACCAATCTCTTCTCTAACACCACCAACAGCCCAAACGCCATCTGCTCTTTTGGAAAGTACACCAGCATTGGCACCAAAATCAATGAATTTCATAATATTTTCTTCGCTGCCATAAGAGAACATCATAACAGCCATAGGCATGGGCTCTTTTACGGTTGTTGTAATTTCTTCCCATTTATCGGTTTCTTCGTCGTATTCAAAGTCAGAAGATTTGCGATCCAATACTTTTATATCGGTAACAGCAAACAACATATCTCCTTTTAGCAAGGTATAAATTTCTTCTTCATCAATAAAAATATCAACGATATCAAGCATATTGGCAACAAGTGCTCCTTCTTTACTTTTCTTTAATGCTTTGTAAACCTCAGAGCTGTAAGAATCCATAAAACCTTTGGGACTCATGGCGAAGGTATACATACCCATTAGGTTAGTATTGTCAATATATTTGAAAAAGTCTTTGTTGATTTTAAGGTTGTATGCTTGGTTAAAAACGCGAGCCATAGATTCGTTGGCATACATTGTTGTTGTGAATTCACCTTCTCCTTTTTTTGCATAACCGTGACCACTAATTTTAATGCCGCCAACAAGATCATACAAAGAACCTACCAAGTCTCTAGCTTGCATGGGAACTTGCGCTAAAGGAGGCATTAAATTGTTGTAGTCCATCCAAATGCTAAAGTCAGCGTCTTTGTCCAATTGTTGTTGATAATCGGTGTCTTTTGCCAATGAGTTATCCAAGGTAACCGAACCCAAAGATTTGGCATGTTCCAAATACATTTCAGATTGACGGCTTTCAAATTCCTCTCTTTCTTCAAAAAAACTTTGCTCACTAGTAGATGCAGTTATAATTAAGCGTTCTTTATTCCAGTTAATGAGCATACCATTGTGTACCATATTTAGTGCCTCCCCTTTAGGAATCATTGATTTGATTTTGTCTGCACCAAACAATTGATCTAGAAAGGATCTAAATTTGTCGCCATCTGTCACTGGAACGATTAGATTAATAAATAAAGCTTCTGGGTCTTCTTCGTTCATTTCGTTTGGACGTTGTGCCCAAATGTAAATATCTTCTTGAGTGTTTAACCCCACTTTTTTGGTGTCAGCCAAATCTTGTTCTACTTTTTTGACGTTTTCTTCGGACATATCCCCGCCAGCAATTCCAAGCAACATGGGGGCAAGAATTTCACTAACATTGTATTTGTCTGTAGTGGCTTTGTCTAGTTTGCTATAAGTTTGGTAGGGAGATAACGTTGCGATAAAAGCAGCTTTGTCTTTATCAATAAATCGTTGCATTGTATTTTCTTGAGCAACTAGCAGTTGTGTAGCCATAAAGAGTACAATTAGGGTGGAAATACTTTTCATAATTTATTTTATAATTTTGTTGGTTAGTAAAGATTGAAAAATAAGCTATCAAAAATTTGCAACGATATTTTTGGATTCATTTTAGACTAAGATTGTGGTGCATAATAGATAAAACGCACAAATTTTAGGTTGAAAGGAAACAAAAAGATTAGGCAAATCGACAAATTATTTTTTAGATTTACTTAGTATATTTATTGTGACCTTGCATACTTTAGTACACTGCAACATAAATTTTTAAGCAAGCCTTTGGCAAGTCTTATATCCTATCCTCACTCTGATAGTTAAGATTATCAAGGTGTAGAATGTTTTGAGTTTTTGCCAAAATACTCTAGATAACAATCAAAAATTCTTATTACAATATACTAAGCTTTTGAGGATTCAAAAAATCAGCAGTTGTAGCATATAAAATACAAAATTAGACTAATTATAGTTCAATACAAAATTCTTTATTTAATAAACAAGAGACTATATGTTTGATCAATAACATTCTTAAAAATGTAGAAAACCTCTGTTGGATTTAAATTTTGTGTTGGTTTATCTTTTGTCTCAAAGGCTTTCCAATAGCAATCATAAAACTACTATAAAAATCAGTATTTTTCTTCTTTGCAAATTAATTCACAATAAAGTCTCCTTTAATAAAGAAAAGGTTCTATTTTTACCAGTACTTAAAACTTCCAATAACAATAGACAGTTGTTTGTCCCCACCAATTATTTGAAGTGTTGATGATTGTTAAGAATGAAACTTGTTAATATGAACAGTGTTTTGGTTTTTTGTTCAAAAAATCAAAAATTGGTATTCTTATAGAGTAGAGACGATAGGTCTTTTAAAATAATGCTAATAAGTAAAAAAATGTAGTCAACAGCAGTTAGTTGTGCTGCTACTACGTGGTCGTTGAAATCATGCAGTAGCAATGTCGTTAACTAAGCTTGTCGAGGAGGCTTGTGCGGACGTAGTGCCAGAGGTTATTTAATGAACGACTATATTCGACGATATCGATATTATTACTTTAGAACAGCATCAATTATGAATTAATCTCGTGCAAATATTATAATGACTCAAAATATCGTAAAAGTAGCAGTAATTGGATTTGGATACTGGGGCCCCAATATGGTGCGAAATTTTAATGCACAAAAAACTGGGGAAGTACTCTATGTCGCCGATTTTCGTGAAGAGCGCCTACGGGTAGCAGAACAATTATATCCTGCTATCAAGACAACTAAATCTCCTGATCAAGCAATTTTAGATGTTGAGGTGGATGCTGTTGTAATTGCAACCCCTGTATTTACACATTTTGAATTGGCAAAAAAAGCACTAGAGGCAGGCAAGCACGTTTTGTTGGAAAAACCGATGGTGACTACTTCTGAAGAAGCAGAAATACTCATCAACTTAGCAGAACAAAAGCAACGGATTCTTATGGTGGATCACACGTTTTTGTATACGGGAGCGGTACAGTCGATTAAGCGATTGGTAGACTCAGGGATGATTGGCAAATTACAATACATAGACTCTACACGAATTAACCTAGGATTATTTCAGCCTGATGTGAATGTATTGTGGGATTTGGCACCCCATGATATTTCTATTCTAAACCATTTGACAGATGAAAAGCCTTACAGTGTGCAAGCAACAGGGGTTTCGCATACCAATAATGGCATAGAAAACATTGCTTATTTGACAATGAACTACGAGAGTAATATCATCGCACACTTTAATTGCTCGTGGACTTCTCCTGTAAAAATACGCAAGTTCTTAATCGGTGGAGATCAAAAAATGATTGTTTTTGATGATACAGAACCCACCGAAAAAGTACGTATTTATGATACGAGTTATCACTACACCGAAAAACGCAGTGATGAGGAAAAGAGAAGGGTTTTGGTAGATTATAGGGTAGGAGATATTCAAATTCCTAAAATACCTATGATAGAAGCATTGTCTGGAGTTGCAGCGGATTTTATTGCTGCTATTTTATACCAAAAACAACCCCTCTCAGATTACGTTTCAGGAATCAATGTCATCAAAGTTTTAGAGGCTTCTCAGTTATCTATCAAAAATGGAGGTAAAGAGGTAAAAGTTTCTTATTGGTAATAAGAGCCGAAATAGTAATTAACTATTGAAAGTATATAAATGAAGATTAAAAATGAAAGAATTAACATGGAATGCCAATCAGCAAATTCTTAACCATGTAAAGGTTGGTAAGGATGTTAAAATATATAGTTTTGTGAATGCTTATCATTGTTCTATTGATGATGGTTCAAAAATTGGTACCTTTGTAGAAATTCAGAAAGGAGTACGAATTGGCAAAAATTGTAAAATATCCAGCCATTCTTTTATTTGTGAAGGTGTGCAGATAGAAGACAACGTATTTGTTGGTCATAACGTCTCTTTTATTAATGATATGGTACCAAGGGCAACCAATCCAGATGGAAGTCCTCAAACAGAGAAGGATTGGACATTAGTAGAAACCTTGGTTAAGAAAGGGGCTTCGATAGGAACGAGTGCTACGATACTAGGAGGCGTAACTATTGGTGAAAATGCCTTGGTAGGAGCTGGTTCTGTGGTTACCAAGGATGTTCCTGCAAATGCTGTAGTTGTTGGCAATCCTGCTAAGTTGGTGCGATTTATAACCTAGCAGATCGAGGCTCAACTATACGAATTTTTATATCACAGGCACTAAACGTTTATCAAATTGTCAGAAGTTGCGAATCAGAGTTGGTCAATTGTTGTTCTTTGTTTTAATGAAGCAGAAAACATTGTACGTGTTATTCAGCATGTTCAAGCTAAGTTAGCCCTTATTTCTAACCCTCAAGGAGAGATTATTGTGGTAAACGATGGTAGTTCTGACAATTCCGATGCAGTAATTCGAGGATTGCTGGACGAACCACAGCACAAAAACATTAAGTACATTCACCATCCTATAAACTTAGGCATCGGAAAAGCCTTGCATTCGGGGTATCGACAAGCAACAGGGGATAATGTAGTGATGATTCCTGGCGATGGTCAATTTGACTTGGGAGAGTTGCTGCCCTACAAAAATATACCAGAAAGGACAATTATAGCTTTTTATCGAGTAGAGAATACTACTTATACACTGTCTAGAAATATTTTGTCTTTGTTCAATAATGTTTTAAATTGGCTGTTTATTGGTCTCAAACTCAAAGATGTGAACTGGGTAAAGGTCTATAAAAATAACGCTTTACAAGATTTGGAACTAGAAATAACAAGCTCTTTGGTAGAGTCCGAAATATGTAGCAAACTAATGTATTTGGGACATCAAGCGATAGAAGTAAAGTCTAAATACTTGCCAAGACAGGCAGGGAAAAGCAAAGGCGCTTCATGGGCTATTGTGAAGCAAGCTGTGATTGATATTCCCCGTTTGATTCTAGTTTTTAGACGATTTAAACGAAAAAATAAAAATAAATTATCAAAATAGGACACAATAAATTGTAGTTTTGCTCTTAAAATCAATACCCAATACGTTCTCTAACTAAATTTAGTGTGAGAAAAGTAGCAATACAAGTTAAACCTAATAATTATATGGCGGCTAAAAATAAGAAGAAGAGTTCTCGACAAGCCCAACAGTCAAGAAAATATCCTGAAAATAAATATCAAGGTAAGTTGTCTATCGTTATTCCTGTTTATAACGAAGAGGATGGACTTCAAACAATATTTAGGGAGCTTCAAAAAGTGGAGCAAAACTGGAAATTACCTTACGAAGTTATTTTTGTTAATAATGGAAGTAGTGACGATACCTTATCTGTCATCAACCAAACTTATAATAACGAGGGACAATCTGAACAAGTTTCTTATGAGGTAATTGATTTAGAAGAACACCAAACAGTAGCCGCTGCTCTAAAAGCTGGTGTGGCTCAAGCTACTGGGAATCATATTTTGACTTGGTCTCGGAAATCTCAAGAAGAAGGAGAGTCGCCTATTAATTGGTTGAGAAAACTCGCCCAAGAGGATTGGGACGATAGTAGTATTATCGTAGGAGTTAGGAATTATGTAGAAGGCGAAAGTACAACAGACGGCATTGTGAAGAAGTTGTCAAATGGATGGGTACAGTTGTGGTCGGGTATGAATGTAGTTGATGTAGAAGCTCCTTTTAGATTGTATCCTCAAACAGTTGGCAAATTATTATTTGATAAACTTAGCTCCAAAAGTAAGACGCCTGACCTAGAAGTAATTCATTATGCTCATTTGTATGATCTGGCTATTGTAGAAGCATCTATTGATAATGTAAAAAAAGGAGCATCTTCAACAAGTACAGGGAATGCTTTGACCAACTTTGTGAATATTTTCAAGAATATATTCAATTTCTTTTGGATTGACTCTATCAAAGAAATGAAGGTTGAACATAGTTTGAGCAATTGGAAGCAAGCCAATTCTATTTATAGATTCTTATTTGCTGCTTTGTCTTTGTTGGTATTGTTTATGTTGCCTTACTTGAGCTTTGATTATGGTATTACAGGAGACGAAGGATTTCAGGAAAAATATGGGACACATGTTTTAAATTATTTTGAGACAGAAGGCGTAGATGATAATGCGCTTAATTTTGTCAATTTATATTTTTACGGAGGGATATTTGACTATACCGTTACTTGGATGCACAAGTATGTATTTACAACTTGGGATTTGTTTGAAGTAAGGCATATGTTTAATGCTTTGGTAGGAGCTATTTTGTTTGTGTTTGTTGGTTTGTTGTCTTATTCAGTCACAAGAAAATGGAAAATAGCTTTTTGGACAATTATCTTAGTCATTTTCTTCCCTCGCCTTTTTGGTCACGCAATGAATAACCCTAAGGATATTCCTTTTGCAGCAGGATATATCATCAGCATTTATTTTATGATGAATTTTGTTCGCCAACTGCCCCGACCTTCTTTAAATTCTATTGTTGGGCTTATTGTAGGCATTTCATTAACTATGGGAATGCGATCGGGAGGAATTATTATCATTCCTTATTTATTCTTATTTACAGGAGGAATGCATCTCCTCAATACTAAGTTGCGAGCTCAGTTGTTTAACTTTAAGTATTTGATAAAACTGGGGAGTATTTTGGTAGCTATTGTTGTTTTAGGATACTTTGGTGGTATACTGTATTGGCCATACGCTTTAGAAGATCCACTAAACAATCCGTTTTACGCTTTGCAAGAAATGTCTAATTTCTCTGTTGGAATACGCATGTTATGGGAAGGGCAACATTATTGGTCTGAGTATTTGCCATGGTATTATGTGCCTAAGTGGTTGGTAACGGTATTGCCTTTGGTTGTTTTATTGGGATTGATATTTGCTATCGTGCCAATTGTCAAAGATACGCGCAATAGAATAATAACATTGATGCTTGCATTTACAGCCTTGTTTCCTGTAGCTTATGTTATTTATAAAGATTCTGCTTTGTATGATGGGATAAGACACTTCTTATTTGTTTGTCCCCCATTAATTATTTTAGCAACCTATGGATACTTTTTCACGATTGATTATCTAAAACCCAAAGCAGCTAAAATTGGTGTTTATGTCATTTTCTTTGGTTTATTGGCGTTGCCAGTAAGATGGACTATTGCGGCACATCCACACCAATATACCTACTTTAATGAATTCATGGGAGGAATAGAAGGCGCTTTTGGTGCTTATGAAACTGATTATTGGATGAATTCAACCAAAGAAGCAGTAGACTGGGTCATAGAAAATATACCAGAGGTAAAAGCAGGAGAAGAAGTGCGATTTGGAACGCAAGCACATTTACCAATCAATCATTATTTCAAAGATTATCCTAATGTAAAGGTGATTTATACTCGTTATCATGAACGGGCTAAACACAATTGGGATTATGGAATATACATTTCTAGATTTATCAATAAAAAAGCATTAGAGCAGGATGTTTGGCCAGCAGGAAATGAATTGTTACATGCTGTAAAAGTGGATAATGTGCCGCTGTGTATGATCAGCAAGCGTTCTGAGACGAACAAAAAATCTGTAGAAGCGGCAGCTGCATTTAAGGCTAAGGATTATGCCAAGGCAATTGCTTTGTTACAAGAAGTACTAAAAGAAAATCCCAAAGATGATAGTGCTTTGATGTTGTTAACTCAATACGCATTGCAGGCTGGCAATACGCAACTAGCCAAAGAAACAGTTACAGAATTGCACAAATATATGACCGATTATTCTAATGCTTATGGGATGGAAGGAATTTGCTATATGCAAATGAAGGATGCTGAAAATGCCGAAAAATGTTTTAGCAAAGCAGTAGAGTGCAATCCTAAATATACTTTTGGTCATTATCACTTGGCTAACTTATTGGTACAAAAACAAGAGCTCAATAAAGCAATAGAACACCTAGAACTCTTTGACCAATATGGCGGAAAACCAGCGCAGGGATATGACTTGGCAATTAATATTTGTCAACATCTAGGAAATGACGCTAAGAAGAGTTTCTTTATGGCCAAAAAATTGTCTACCCAAGGAAAATGGCAAGAGGCAATGCAAAACTTGAATGTGGCTCTTAGCATCTTGCCAGACTATAAGCCGGCCTTAAAAATGAAAAAGATGTATGACGATGCTGTTCGTAAACAAATGTTAGCAACAGCTAGAAAGGAGCGTTTGAAAAGGGAGGGAAAGATTAAATAATAAACGGTCGTTTGATAACAAGCATGAATAGGGTAGGATTATTTGAGCACCTTCGGAGCATGAAACAATTGTGCTAAAAATAATCATACTCACAGAGTAAGTATTAATTAATACAATGACATGGAAAAAAATAAACCACAAGTCAACTTACTAATTCCTCTTTATAACGAAGAAGAGGTCTATGATAAATTGATAGAGCGACTAACCAATGTAATTGAAAAAACTACATTGGACGTTAGTGTGATTTTGGTAGATGATGGGAGCAAGGACAAAACGCCTTTTTTTATGCGAGAGACGGCTTTAAAAGACGAACGATTTAGCGCTGTTTTCCTGTCTAGAAACTTTGGACATCAATTAGCATTAACAGCAGGATTAACGTGCATCAATGCAACAGAGGCAGTTTTGATTTTGGATGGTGATTTGCAAGATCCTCCAGAGTTGCTAGATAAATTTTATGCGTATTACAAAGAAGGCTATGATGTTGTATATGCCGAGCGCTCTTCTAATGCTGAAAAGTCGTTTAAAAGGTTAACATCTAGATGGTTTTATCAATTGTTTGATAGAATGACAGAAACTAAAATCCCTTTGAATACGGGGGATTTTGCCTTAATAAGTCGTCGAGTTGCTGATATTTTAAATCAAATGCCCGAAGAAAGACGCTTTATTCGAGGTATGAGAAGTTGGGTCGGATTTAAGCAGAAGGGAATCTTTTTTGATCGCCCACAAAGAGAATATGGAGAAACAAAATATCCATTAACAAAAATGCTTCGACTTGCTTTGGATGGTATTTTTAGTTTTAGCGAAGTGCCAATCAAATTGATTATCAACCTAGGGATACTCGCCGTCTTATCAAGTTTTATATTCTTAACGATCACCTTGTATAGAAAATTTTACTTGGATGTTGTCGGAGAAGGATTTACAGCTTTAATCTTTGCAATTACCTTATTTGGTGGGGTACAACTGATTTCGATAGGTGTGTTGGGAGAATATATTGTAAGAATATTCTTTCAAGTCAAAGAACGCCCTTTGTTTATTATAGAAAGTAGAATAGAAAAACAAAAAGAAATAAATGGACAAGAAATTTTATAAAGAGTATTATAAACTAGAGCGAAGCCATTGGTGGTTTACAGCTCGCCTAAATATATTAGAAACTCTTTTTGTCAATAGAATACTCAAGAAAAGAAAAAACCTAGATATATTAAATACTGGAGTGGCTACAGGCGCAACAACAACAATGTTAGAACAATATGGAGCAGTCACTTCATTGGAGTACGACAAAGATTGTTGTGAGTTTTTGGATGAGGTGGTTGGCATCAAAGCAATTAATGCTTCTTTGACAGAACTACCTTTTGAGAGCAATTCATTTGATGTTGTTTCTGCTTTTGATGTAATTGAACACATAGACGACCACGTATTGGCGGTACAAGAAATTAAACGTGTTCTAAAACCCAACGGAACCATTTATTTGACCGTACCTGCATTTAATTTTTTGTGGAGTAACCATGATGTGATCAACCATCACTATCGAAGGTATACCAAGAAAGAATTGGTTACTATTTTAGAAAAAGAAGGGTTTAAAATCGATTATGGTTCTTATTTTAACTTCTTCTTGTTTTTGCCCATTTTGGCCGTTCGAATGTTGTTTAAGATAATTCCTAGGAAAAAAAATGAAGGACAGACAGGATCAGATGGCGAAATTTTACAGTCAAATGGTTTTGTGAATAAAGTACTGCATTGGTTGTTTAACAAGGAGTTAATCTTTTTAAATCGAGGAATTCGTTTGCCTTTCGGAGTTTCGGTTTTGGTCATAGGAACAAAGTCTTAACGGCTAACGGTTTTTTTCTCTTCAACTTATTCTTTTTTTTCTAAAAAAATTCCTTATTCTTTAATTTTATGTTACCTTTGTACCTGCAATTCACGAAATTGCCAAAGTGACCTTAAATAAAAATAAAAAAACAACAATAGAATTATCATGAAAAAAGATATTCATCCAGAGAGCAATCGTCTGGTATGTTTTAGAGACATATCTACAGATACCACTTTTTTAATGCATTCTTCTGCACCTTCTAGCGAAAATATTGAAGTTGATGGTGTTGAATATCCACTAGTGAAAGTAGAGATTAGCTCTGCTTCTCATCCTTTCTACACTGGTAAAATGCAATTCGTGGATACTGCTGGACGTATTGACAAATTTAACAAGAAATTTGCTAAGTTTGACAAGTACATGGTTAAAGACGAAGAAAAAGCTGCTGAATAAAAAGTACTATTGGGTGTAATCCATTAGTGGCTTTCTATTGATAGCATGAATATATAGGGTTAATCAACTTTGGTTGGTTAACCTTTTCTTCATTGGGGTATTATGCTTACTTTAATAGTATTGGGTAAACCTGTTTGTATACATTGATCGTGGAGGTGGCACAAGATGTTCCTTATGTTTTTTATCAAAAACTAAAAATACGTGAAGTATTATTCTAATAAATAGCTATTTTAAAGAACCAGTAATGTCATTGTTTATTTTGTATAAAAATTATTGCCATGAAAGCTTTTTCGTTCTTTTGTATCAGTTACTTAATAGGTGGAGTCTTATGGGCACAATTGCCTTCTAATATATACGCCGATGCAGCCTATGCCCCTTTTTTGTATGGAGTTGCATCGTTTGACCCAACGGATAGTCAAGTGATTCTATGGACACACATTACTCCTAACAATACACAATCTACGATTAATGTTAATTGGGAAGTAGCAACGGATAGCAACTTTTTAAATGTGGTGCAAACAGGAACAGTAGCAACTGATTCGACCAAAGACTGGACCGTTGCCGTAGACGTATCTAGCTTAAACGCCTATACAACATACTATTATCGTTTTCAAGCACCGAATGGCAATTATACTCGAAAAGGGAGGACAAGAACGGCACCTGCTGCTTCAGGCAGTTCTACTGTCAATCACTTGCGTATGGCAGTTGCTTCTTGCAGTTCTGTTTTCTCTGGTTTTTTCAATTCTTATCAACAAATTGCACAGCGTTTGGATCTTGATGTGGTGCTGCATTTGGGGGACTATATCTACGATTTTGTCGATCCCGATGAGGAAATTCGTGTTCCTGTACCGTATCCTAGTACTCCAACTACTAAGCAAGAGTGGAGAGAACGACAGCGATACTATTTGATGGATCCTGATTTGCGGCTAGCTCGTCAGATGCACCCTTGGATTGTTATTTGGGATAACCACGATACGGACTACAATGGAAGTCCTACTCAAGCGGAAGATAGTAGAGCGGCATTTTTAGAATATGTGCCTATGCGACTTGTCACTCCTACGGATACCAAAAAAATCTATCGTAAATTTAGCTATGGTTCTTTGGTCGATATTTTTATGATTGATATTTTGCTGTATCGAAATATAGATAATCTGCCATCAGGAGAGCCTAGTATCTTGGGGACGAGCCAATATAATTGGCTGACAACCGAATTGCAAAACTCTACCGCAAAATGGAAGTTGATTGGAAATCAAAAAATGATGTGTGGTTGGTCGGTAGCTAATATCCCACCATTTTTTCCTGCAACAATAGGAAATGGTTCTGTGCTAGATCCTAAAAGTTGGGATGGCTTTGATGGTTCTAGAGATCGTTTATTAGATTTTATAGAAAATAATGCTATTAATAATGTAATGGTTTTAAGTGGGGACGCGCATGTTTCTATGGCAGCCGATTTGCATCAAGCTCCGACGGGCAGTGGATATAATGGAAGTACAGGAAATGGTTCTGTAGCGGTTGAATTTTTGCCAACTTCTATCACTAGAGGTAATTTTGATGAAATGGGGTACCCAAGTTGGGTGGTTGGTGCTGTAGAAGGTTATATGGCTACTGCTAATCCCAATCAAGTTTTTTCTAATATTGTAGAGCATGGTTACGGTATCTTAGATATAAAATCGGATTCAGCTATTGCAGAATTTTGGTACATGGATATCTTAAATGCTACAACAAACCAAACATTTGAAAGAGGTTTACTGCTAAAAGATGAAGAAAATCATTGGCATCGAACGCCCCTAACTACTCCGACAAGCCCAAAGGACTATAATGCTACGATTACCAATCAGAAAAAAATAACGAATCGAGTAAAAAATACGACAGAACTAACTGTTTTCCCCAATCCTTCTGATGGGCAATTCTCGATAACATTTTCACTACATAACAGCCAAGAGCTTTCTATCGAAATCGTAGACGTTGCTACAGGAAAGATGCTCCAGACAGTACTTCAACAGCGCTTTAAAAGCAATGTCCAACATAAGGTTGAACTGGATTTAAAAAAGCTATCGGCGGGGTCGTATTATTTGCGTTTAAAAGGAGAATCCTTAGAAACAGGGAAGGTAATCGTTATTCAGTAAGCATTTTTATTTGTAGTTTTGAGTGTATTTGAAGGTTTAAAATAATATTAGTAACACAGGACAAGGCTTCGTGGGAAAATTGATACAAAGATGTGTGCAATAGCAAAGCGATAACGAAGTACTAACAAGAAGAATTATATGTATAATCGACGATCATTTTTAGGAAAATTGGGTTCTTTGGCAGTTGTAGCGGGTAGCACTAGTATGATGCCTAGCTTTTTAAAGGCTGCATCTTTTAGCAGCGAAGAAGGGCGATTGCATAAATTGACAATTTTACATACAAATGATGTACACAGCAGGATCGAACCCTTTCCAATGGATGGAGGAAAGAATGAGGGACGTGGAGGTATTGCCAAACGAGCAGCACTGATTAATAAAATTCGCCAAGAAGAAGAACATGTTTTGCTATTGGATGCGGGAGATATGTTTCAAGGCACTCCTTACTTCAATTATTTTGGCGGAGAGTTGGAGATGAAATTGATGAGCAAAATGGGCTATGATGCTGGCACAATAGGAAATCACGATTTTGATGGTGGAATTGATGGCTTGCACAAACAGTTGACTACTCAAGCTAATTTTCCATTGGTCAATTGTAATTACGACTTTTCAGACACGATTATGAATGGGCATACCAAGCCCTACCAAATTTTTCAAAAAGGACCTATAAAAGTTGGTGTACTGGGAGTTGGTGTAGAGCTAGAAGGATTGGTACCTAGTCCATTGTATAAAAAGACTAGATATACAGATCCCATAAAGAAGGCAAACCACTATGCTAACATCTTAAAAAATGAAGAAAAGTGTGATTATGTAATTTGTTTGTCGCATTTGGGGTATATGTATAAAACCAACAAAGTTTCAGATGTAGTACTGGCAACTAGTACTCAAAATATTGATTTGATCATAGGAGGACATACCCATACTTTTTTAGATAAACCTACGATTATAACGGTGGATAACAAAGAAACTTTGATTACCCAAGTAGGGTGGGCAGGAATGGTTTTAGGGCGATTGGACGTTTATTTTGAGCGGAATTGCCAAGACAAATGTATTCAATGTAAAAATCAATCGATTGGATAATTGAATTGTTCGTCAGGATTTCTATTGGTTGTTTTGGTCAATTTGGAAAGAAAAGAATGAGCAGAGTTAGGCTTTAAAGTGTGTAAAAAGTACTTTCATTCAAAGTAGGCATGATTTTTTGCAGAGATGTTGTCATGAAGAAAAAAGATTCAAGTTCCAAAAATTAAAAACTTCCTATTTAAATACTTTTATTTAGTGTTATAAGGTGTAAATTATTTGCTTATGTTGCAAGTAAGGTGTTTGTAATAAGTAATTTATGTTGTCTTAAGTAGGGTTAAAAAAAAAGATTTTTTTTGCTTTTTTTTTTGGTAAATAAATAGTTCTTTTTTTTGTCAATTGAAATTCCTTTTTTTTTTCCATTCCCATTTTTTTTAACGACCTTAGCCAAACTTCTCTAATTAGTTTAGGAACTTTTTGTGGAAAACAAGCTTCATTTTTTGCTTATTTGATTAAAAATGTATCAAAAACAAGCATAATTTGAAATATACAGAAAATATTTATACTATAGGAGATTCCCATTAAAACACTATTAATTTGTAATAGTCTGTGTAAGATTTTGTCAGCCAAAAATTCAAAAAGAATAATGACTTTTGACGGCTTCAGACAATCGCCATTTTTGCATGAATTATTGTAGTTCTTAGCGTTGGCTCAAATAACCAAATCAAATTTTCAAGTCCGTATTATTCAGTAAGAATAACCCTATATTATAATAAAGCCATTATGAGTGCAGATCATGTCCAAGTTTGGCAAAATTGTTTAGCAAAAATAAAGGAAAGTGTTAACGCACAAAGTTTCTCTACTTGGTTTGAGCCAATTAGACCGTTGCGCCTAGACGGTTCAGTTTTAACAATACAAGTTCCAAATAAATTTTTCTATGAATGGCTAGAAGAACACTATGTTGTTGTCTTAAAAGAAGCGATTCAAGTAGAAATTGGAGCAGATGCTCAATTGGAGTATTTGATTCCTAAAAAAACAAACATACCTAAAACACCCTCTTTTAAGAAAGAAAATCTAGAGGCAAATGCTTCTAAGAGTGGTTTGAAAGGTGGAAAAATTAAAAATCCTTTTGTAATACCTGGTATCCAAAAGTTAAAAATAGATTCTCAACTGAATCCTAACTACACCTTTGAGCATTTTATTGAAGGCGACTGCAACCGCTTGGCACGTTCCGCAGGCTTAGCGATTGCCAAGCGTCCAGGAAAAACCGCCTTTAATCCTTTGATGATTTTTGGCGATGTAGGTCTAGGAAAAACACATCTGGCACATGCAATTGGCAATGAGGTTGCGACACAATTTCCAGAAAAAGCAGTGTTGTACGTTTCTTCAGAGCGATTTACCAATCAATTTATTGAAGCGCTTCGAAACAACGCCATTAGTGATTTTGTGAAGTTCTATCAAATGGTCGATTTGTTGATCGTAGATGATATTCAGTTTTTGGAAAACAAACAAAAAACACAGGATATTTTCTTCTCTATTTTTAATCACTTGCATCAAGGAGGCAAGCAGTTGATTTTGACTTCCGATCGTCCACCAAAAGAAATGGCAGGCATCGAAGAACGTTTAATTTCTAGATTTAAATGGGGTTTGTCTGCGGATTTGCAAATTCCTTCCTTAGAAACTCGTATGGCAATCATCCAAATGAAAATGGATAACGATGGAGTTGATTTGCCTCCTAATGTACTCGAATTTATATCGTACAACGTGCGGACAAATGTTCGTGAAATGGAAGGGGTATTAATTTCTATTATTGCTCAGGCTGCTTTAAACCAACGAGATATTGATATTGATCTGGCAAAAGAAGTGATTAGTAAATTTGTTGACAACATATCCAGTGAGGTTACGGTTGAATTAATTCAAAAAATTGTAGCCGAACACTACGATTTGCCTGTTGAAAAATTAAAAGAAAAAACAAGAAAACGCTTTGTTGTTCGAGCCAGACAGTTGTCTATGTATTTGGCAAAACAATTGAGCAATAAGTCTTTGAAACACATTGGAAATGCTTTTGGAGGACGAGATCACAGTACTGTAATACATGCTTGCCGTTCTATCGAATCTTTATTGGAAAACGATACACGTTTCAAAAGTGAAGTATCTGATATCTCAAAACGCTTAAAATCAACAGGCTTGTAGTGTAGACAAGGAAATAAGTGGTACTATTTAGTAGTTATTAAGTTCATCAATAGAGAGATTTGAAAATTAAAAATTTAATGTGATTCATTATTTTAATTTTCAAATCTTTCGTTTTTTTAGAAGGAATGGTTTGCTGAAATGAGGAAGGAGTAAGGAGTAATGCTACGAATGATTGATGGATTACGATTTACAAAGAATTTGCTTATTTTTAAATGAATTGAATTTGTTTAAGTGGCATCTATACTATCGATCTTCTAATCCTCTAGTATGTTAAAACAACTCTTATTTTACTTAAAGGTATCCCGTCCTGGCCTTTGGTTTGCAACACTTTGGTTGTATTTGTTGCCAACGAGTCAAATGAGTACAATCGTAAGCACTTGGGAATTTTGGTACGGGCTTTTTTATGTCTGCTTTCCGCTCAATTTTCTGGTGTATGGTTGGAATGACATTGTTGATTATGAGACAGATGCTTTAAACCCTAGAAAAGATAGTTTTTGGTTTGGTGCTAGGGGGACAAAGAAAGATTTAGACGTTTTGTGGCAAGCGATTGCAATTAGTCAGCTCCTATTTTTTCCTGTATTGATTGGTATAGGAGGTTGGGAGGTTGGGTTATTTTTAGTCCTGTTTATTGTAATAAATGGTTTGTACAACCTGCCAGAAAAAGGTTTGAGGAGCCATCCTCCTTTAGAATTGTTGTGTCAAGTGGGATATTTATTAGTAGTTCCTTTGAGTATATGGATCAATAATTTAGAGGGTTTGCCTTGGCAAACCTATGTCTATTTATTTCTATTTGCAATACAATCTCATATGATGGGAGAAGTAATGGATATTGAGCCTGATAAAAAAACTGGACGAAAAACAACGGGAACAATTTTAGGCATTCGAAACACAAAATTACTTATTATAACTATTGTATTGTTAGAAGTTATTTTGCTGTTAGTTGTTTATCAAGAATATATTTTTGGAGGAATATTGGCAATGGGCTTAATGTGGTTGCTGTTGGATGTTTTTCTTTTATATAAAGACAAAACTTACTCCGTTTGGGAGATGAAATTATTTGCATTGATGTCCAATATAGTTGCTATATTTAGTATGGCCTATGTTTGGTGGTCGGGCTGTTTGTTACAAACGGCTTTTTAAGCCTAGAGCCAACATCCATTTCTACACAAAAATTGCCCTAAAAAACGAATCATAAAACATAAAGACAGAAAAGATGCGAGCAATTATGAATTGGAGTGGTGGAAAAGATTCTACCTTAGCACTCTACAAAACATTGGCAGGAGGCATTCCTCTACACGGTTTATTTACAACCATAAGTCATCAGTTGCGTCGAATAACCATGCATGGCATTCGAGAGGAATTGCTAGATGCTCAAGCAGCAGCTTTAGAGCTTCCCTTGTATAAGTTAGAATTACCTCCTTCGGATACGATGGAGGTTTACAATGAGTTGATGCAAACTAAAATGAATGTTTTTAAAACCGCAGGCGTGACTCATTCTATATTTGGGGACATTCATTTGGAGGATTTAAAGACGTATCGAGAAGTGCAACTCCAAAAAGTAGGTGTCAAGGCTTTTTTTCCACTGTGGCAATTGCCTGTAGAAGCAATTCTAACAGAATTTATTAGCCTTGGCTTCAAAGCAATTGTTGTTTGTGTCAATGCTAGGTACTTGGACAAGAGTTTTGTGGGAAGAAGACTAGATATGGATTTTATCAATGACCTGCCGCCCAATGTTGATATTTGTGGTGAGAATGGAGAGTTTCATAGCTTTGTATATGATGGACCTATTTTCAAACGACCTGTTCCAATACAATTAGGAGAAGTAGTTTATAAAGATTATTCTAATGGAAAAGAGACGCTAGAGTATGATACAGGGTTTTATTTTCAAGATATATTACTGGCTAATACAGATGGTTAACAACGATTGTAGGCTATATCTAAGGGACAACATAGCTAACATTTTCTAAAAAAAACTTTAAAGTCGATAAAAATAGTTTAATGTCCCGTTAAATGTTAAAATTAGAATCAAACATCTTTTTTTAAGAAGAAATAAAATTCCTACTTTGTGATTAAACCAATAAAACTTAGAATCGACTAAGATAAAACAAAGGCTATCTTTTGTATAAGAGTATAGAATTTCTACCTTTGTATGTCCTAAAAATGAGTTTAAAAAACTTAGGATAAATTTTTAGACCAAATTTGATTTTACCATATCATATAGCATCACAACAATTTAAAAAATAAGAATGAAATCATTTAATAGACTCAGTACTATTACTGGATGGTTGATGTTTGCTGTTGCGGCAACAGTTTACATGTTAACGGCAGAACCAACCTCAAGTTTGTGGGATTGTGGAGAGTTTATCTCAGCAGCGTATAAATTAGAAGTTGTGCATCCTCCAGGGGCACCCTTATTCTTAATGATTGGATCCATTTTTGGATGGATAGCTACGTTATTTTCTGACGATCCTTCAACCATTGCTTATTCATTGAATGTGATGTCAGGACTTTGTACGGCATTCTTAGTTATGTTTGTCTGTTGGTCTACCATTATGCTGAGCAAATTAGCAATGGTAGGGCGTTATGATGCTCCGCAAGAAGGAGGAGAGACTTTAGCCATATTAGGTTCTGGAGTCGTAGCTGGTTTGGCAACTACTTTTGCCACTTCTGTTTGGTTCTCTGCGGTAGAAGGAGAGGTCTATGCGATGTCTTCTGGCTTTACAGGTTTGGTTATGTGGGCAGCTATTAAGTGGTATGTTACCGACCATCCGAAAGCAGATCGCTGGTTGATTTTTATAGCCTATATGATGGGCTTGTCTATCGGAGTGCATTTGCTGAGTTTGTTAGCCATTCCATTTTTGGGTGTTTTATTCTATTTCAAAAAGAAAGAATTGGAAGATGGAGACACGAATTTCTCTTGGAAAGGGGCTATTATTGGCTTTATAGGAGGTTTTGGTGCCTTGGTTGCCGTACAGTATTTTATCATACCTCGTTTGCCTCAAATGGCTGCCGCTGTTGATTTCTTCTTTGTCAATACCTTAGGTACAGGCTTGGGAATGGGTGTTTTGTTCTTTATCATCCTTTTGGTTGGAGGAATTATAGCAACCTTGCGTTACGCACATCAAAAAAAGAACTATTACCTACATTTAGGAACAATGATGTTTGCTATGATATTGATTGGATTCTCTTCTTATGGTATGGTTGTCGTTCGTGCCAATGCTGAGACCGCTATTAATATGAATAATCCAAGTGACCCATATAGTATGTTGTCGTACTTAAATCGCGAACAATATGGAACTCGTCCTTTGATTTATGGTCCTCATTTCGCATCTGAACGCAGTGGTGAATATCCTAAGGATAAAGATGTTTGGAGACCAGTAGAGAAAGATGGGAAAATGGTTTATGAGATTGTGGATGAAAAAAGAGATGTAGGGTATAAGTCAAGTGACATGATGTTTTTCCCTCGATTGGGACACTTTGACCGTGCAGGAGAATATATGAAATGGATGAGCCTTGGTCCTTCAGGAAAACCAACCATGGCCAATAATATCGGTTTCTTTTTTGAATACCAATTAGGGTATATGTATGGACGTTATTTTGCTTGGAACTTTATTGGTCGACAAAATGCGTTGCAAGGAACAGATGGTAAAGTGACTAGAGGAAACTGGTTGTCGGGTATAGCTCCTATTGATGCGATGCGTTTGCACAGCCAATCTAATTTGCCGAAATACATCAAAGAAGATAAATCGAGAAATACATATTACTTTTTGCCATTTATTTTTGGTTTAATTGGATTGATTTTTCATGCTTCAAAACGTTCAAGAGAAGCAGCCGCCTTGGGAGTGTTGTTCTTAATGACAGGAATTGCCATTATTGTCTTTACCAACCAACCGCCTAGAGAGCCTAGAGAGCGTGATTATGTAATTGTGGGATCTATCTTTACCTTCTGTATGTGGATGGGAATGGCTGTGCCATACATTTACGAGTTATTGAAAGACAAAATACCAGGAATAGGAGCAGCAGGTTTGGCAACTGTTTTGGTGTTAACAGCCCCTGTTATTATGGGAGCAGAAAACTGGGACGATCATTCTCGTGCCGACCAATATGGTGCTAGAGATTATGCCATCAACTTCTTGGAGTCTTGTGCGCCTAATGCCATTATATTTACCTATGGAGACAACGATACCTATCCATTGTGGTATGCTCAAGAGGTCGAAAATATTCGTCCTGATGTTCGTGTCATCAACTTTAGTTTATTGGCTGTGGACTGGTATATCGACCAGTTGCGTCGTAAAATTAACGAATCGCCAAAAATAGAAATGACCATACCTAAGGCAGCTTATAGAGGAAAACTCAGAAATTACTTGCCTTTCCAAATTACACAAGGAGAACGTTATATCAATTTGCACGATGTCATTAAATTTGTAGGTTCTACGCCAAGTAATATGAATCCACAAATGCTAGAGCAGTATGCTAGTTACATTCCTGCTAGAAATGTCTACCTTCCTGTTGATAAGGAAAAAGCAATTAAAAATGGAGCTATCAACGAGAGTATTCCTGATTCTATGATCTTGCCTGCTGTCAAGTTTAAATTGAAAGAAGGGCAGTTTATGATGAAAGATGAGATTGCTTTGATGGATATTATTGCGACCAATGCGCAACGTGGTTGGGAACGTCCTATTTATTTTGCGGTGACTTGTCGCCCAGAAAAAATTATGGGACTAAAAGATTACTTGATGTTAGAGGGAATGGCCTTACGTATCGTTCCTTATAGAACTCCAAGTCAATCAACAACCGCTATCTTGATGGGAAAAGTCGATACCGATTTAATGTATGAGAATATGGTAGGAACAGAGGAGCAACCAGGTAAGTTTAGATGGGGGAACTTTGATAAGAAAGACTTCTTTATCAATGAGAGTTATATGCCTTCTGTACATAGCTTGCAGTATGGATTTGTTCGCTTGACGGATGCTTTAATTAGAGAAGGAGACAAGAAACGTGCAGAAGCGACTGTAGACAAGTTCTTTGAGTCGTTCCCACATATGAACTTCCCATACGAACAAAGTAGAATGTCCTTGCAAGGAATTCGTTTCTATTTAGTAGAATTAAAGTCGGAAGCAACAGAGGAAAAAGCTAAACAACATATGGATATTTTGGCAGAAGCCTTGATTGATCGTTTATCGTTCTACAATAGTTTAACTTCTGCGGCAGATCAAAAAGCTTTTGCAGGAGAACGCAACGAAATGTTGGGAATGATTCAGCAGCTGATGCAGTTTGTCAGTTTGACTTCTGATGAAGCCTACAAAAAGGAAATGTTAGCGCGTTTGCAACCTTATGCTCCGCAACAACAAGCACCTCCAACACCTCCTGTTAAATAAAAAAATAAAAACACAGAACAAGACCTCAAGCACGATTGTTTGAGGTCTTTTTTTTTGCAAATTGGGGGGCATTTTGATTTATGACTAAAGAAAAGCCAAAAATTAGAGGGCTAATCACTAAATATTCGCTTTTTTTTAAGAAATTTGCAGTTCTAAAATAAAAACCAACTATGAAATTACAGGAGCGTTTGGCTTTATTGGTAAAATTAGGAGCTTATATACAGCAAGATACCGAAGCAAGACAATATGCAATTGCTTACACAGAACGAAATAATCGTTGGCTGACAAAGGAAAATTCACGAAATGCCTTGCAAAATTTTGCAACCGAATTTTTAACCGCATCGGCTTTAGAAGCTTGGATCGCTAACTATCCATCTTTGAAGGAAGAGAGAAGGTCTAAAAAAATTGGTCTGGTCTTGGCAGGTAATATTCCTGCAGTTGGTTTTCATGATGTATTAACAACGTTTATCGCAGGTCATCAAGCTATGCTCAAGTATTCTGAAAAAGATCAATACTTGATTCCATACATGATTGACTTTATGATAAAAGAAGATCCAAGAAGTGCTGCTTACTTTAAGCCTGTGTTGCGATTGAAAGATTTTGATGCGGTTATTGCTACTGGAAGTAATAATTCAGCCTTATACTTTGAGCAATATTTTAGCAAATATCCCAATATCATTCGAAAGAATAGAAATTCAATTGCCGTTCTGGATGGGACAGAAACAGAGGAAGAATTGTTGGCTTTGGGAAGCGATATTTTTGCCTATTTTGGCTTGGGGTGCCGTTCTGTTGCCAAACTATATGTACCCAAGGAATATGATTTTTTCAATTTCTTGAGCCTAATGGATCAGCATTATAAAACGATAATGGATCACAATAAATACAAAAATAATTACGATTACAATCGTTCTATTTATCTGTTGAATAATGTCCCTCATTTAGCCAATGATTGTTTGATGTTATTGGAACATGAAAGTTTGTTGTCTCGTATTTCTTCGGTACATTTTGAGTATTATAATAATGAAGAAGATCTACAAGCAAAATTGGAAGGAGCAAAGGAGCAAATACAATGTATTGCGACAAAAATGAACCTTCCACAAAAAAATACGGTTCTTTTAGGGCAAGCTCAAAAGCCTGCTTTGGAGGACTATGCAGATGGCGTTGATACGCTACAATTTTTAATAGAATTATAGTTTGTTAACAAGAATAGGGTAGGAGGCGCTCTACTATTTTTAGAGTAGCACTATCATTATAAAGTAGTTGCAAACTAAAAAAATATTACGTCACGACCAACTGGCTATTCCCCAGAACAACTGAAAATTAGTTGATAGGTACAAAACGTTGAATAAGAAATGATTATTTATTTAACTCGTAGAGAGAATTTTAATGCTGCTCACCAATTGTGGGTACACGAATGGTCTGAAGAAAAAAACTTTCAAGTATTTGGCAAATGTGCCAATAAAAATTTTCATGGCCATAATTATGATTTAATGGTGACCATCAAAGGTAAACCTGATCCTGTGACGGGGTTTATTATGGATGCGAAGAAATTGAGTACAATTATTAAAAAAGAAGTTTGCGATATCTTAGATCATAGCAATCTAAACATGGACCCTAATTTCTTGCCGAAAGGAACACCGCCAACAACTGAAAACTTGGTGTATTATATCTGGAAACAGATAGAGCCTCATTTGGATGCCAACTGTCGAATGCATTGTGTGAAGTTGTATGAAACGCGCAATATCTGGGCAGAATACTATGGCGAAGAAGATTTTTAGGGCGACTAAAAAACTTAAAACCGATTCATTAACTATAGGAATGATGCTGAAAAGTTATAGAAATATTGAGTACTTTTAGTTAGCCTTGTTATGGAATAGAGTTTAAAAACGGAGTGACAAAAAAGAATTGTTATTCCGTTTTTTTTGTTAAGGTTTTTGAGGTTGAATGGTTTATGTCGGGGTGGAAGCATCTTTTTTGCTGCTTTTTGTCTCAATTATAAAAGTATTTATCCTTTATTCAATTTCGTATAATTGCACTGCAGTCCCATAAGCCAAAATTTCAGAGACGCCTTCTATCGTTGTACTAGAAAAACGAAGCCCAATGATAGCATCTGCTTTTAGTTTTTGGGCGGCTTGAATCATTTTATTTAAAGCTTCCTCTCTTGCATGAGCTTGAATCAAAGAAAAATCTTCTATTTCCCCTCCCATTAGATTGGCTAAATCAACCCAAGTATTTCGACTTTTGTTTCTAGCAAAAGCTATATTACCTCGTACCAGTCCAACAATTTGACGAATTTGTCTTTGCGGGATGATTTCAGTTGTTGATAAGATCATAATACTTAGTTTGCAATAGCATAAGTGCCATTAGGTTTTATCCAAACTTTAGGTAGGGTATGTTTGGTTTCAAAGTAATCAAAAATAGGATATAAATTTTGCCAAAATACCATATGTTGGGTGGCATTATTAATCAACGACTTCATTTTGTTGGATGGGAAAATATGGACTTGAATTTTTGTTTGCCCCAAGCGTTGTGCTTCGGAGGTTAAAGCATAGAGTTCTTCTATTTTTCTATTGGTAATGGGAATACAACCAATACTAGCACAACCGCCATGAATGAAAATATCACCGCCAGGATATTGAGCATGCCCCAATTTTCGATCAGAATCATTTGGGTAATTTAAACCGAGTGATAAATGAAATTTACTATTGGGATTAAAGCGATCGATCCAGTAACACCCTTCAGGAATTTGCCGATCTCCTTCCTGGCGTTTAGGTCCCAATAAGCCCGAAGAAGTACAAAAAGAATACGTTTGTATTTTTTTAAATTGCTGCCCAAGTTTCTCTTTTGCCCAAACTTCTAAGATTTGCTCTTTTTTAAATGCTCTTAAAAACAGTTCAAAATTGGTAGAGTCAATTTGTTGTTTTTGTAATAAAAGTAACGGACTAGAGGAGACCGTTTGAGGTCTAGGAGAAGAAGGGTTATTACAAGCTGTTGTTAGTAAAATAAAGGAAAATAAGAGCAATATAGGATTCATCAAATTATCTGTTTAAGAAATAGATAGCTAGTAATGTTATTGTAATTGTAGCAATAATAAAAAATACCAGCATTAAACGTGTATTTTCGTTGTTCTTTATTTGCTCTAAATGTTGTGCTGCTTTGGTGCGTTCCGTTTGGCTTGCTTTTTTAAATACAAGTGGTGTTGTGCCAATAGATTTGTCAAAATCTTTGGTTGGAAAAGGAGTGTGGCTTCGCTTGTTTTCTCGTAATGAGACAATAGCATGCAGCATGCTTCCTGCGCCAGGCATAATGATTGATATTTTTAGATGAAAAAATAGTTTTGTGATAAAAGTAACGTTACCTAACCCCAATAAGCAGCAGCAAGTATTAAACAAAAAATACTTAAAAGAATACTTCCCCAAATAAGTAAACTTTGTGCCTTTTTATATGCGCTATGATTGGGGGTTGACAAAGGCACTTGCTTGTGCTTTTTAGCACGGGACGAAAATTGTTGCGCTAATATGGCAGGTCTTGTGAAATTTAATATCATAATAGTAAAGCTATTTGTATTGATAATGATACTATTGTAACAAGGTTTGATCCTAATTTAGTTCCCAACAATACCTAATAAGCAACAAAAAACCTCCTGTACAACAAAAATGCACAGAAGGTCTTATAGTATTTGTAGAATTGATCTGAGTTAGCATCAATAATTGCAACTCGTACTATTTCTTTTTAGCTTTAGCTGCTTCTTTTTCCGCTTTTTTCTTTGCCTTAGCCACTTCTTTTTCGGCTTTCTTTTTAGCTTTGGCAGCAGCTTTTTCTGCCTTTTTCTTCGCCTTAGCAGCAGCTTTTTCGGCTTTTTGTTTCTCTTTTAAAGCTTTTAGTTCTGCTTTTAACTCTGCTTTTGTTTTTTCCTTTGTAGGTTCTTCGACCACAACAGGTTCTTCTTTGATGACCTCTTTAACTTCTTTGACCTCTTTTTGGGGGTCTGCCTTTGGTTCTTTGACAACAACAGGATCAGAAATGGTATAAGGAAACTTTTTAGGATTGGCACAAACCTCTTTTGCTGCAATGGCAAAGTTATTTTGATCTACCTCACTTAAAATTAAATCACCAACCACTTTGATTTGTTTAGGAGTCATGCATTGACCTTTGATACCATCTTGAGCAATATTTAAGCGTTGGTCAGCAGCGGCATTTTGAACTTTGTCTTTAAGAGCAAGAAAAGCATCTTTTTCCATTGGTAGGCAAGTCAAATCGGTTGGTGTTAAGGCAACACTTCGTTTGGTGCGCATTTGACGTTGACCATTTCTCTCAACGATTTCCTTAATTAATGTGGTTGTCTCCTCTACAATGCTCGTTGTTCCGTCGGCATTGGTTGTTGTGATGTATTTGTTAATAATCGTGGTCCCCTCTTTTTCTTCTGCTTGAGGTGCTGGCGTAGCTGCCGCTACTTCTGTCTCTCCTTCGATATCGGCAGAAGAACCACTAAATTTACCAGATCGTTTACTTTCTGCTTCTTCTTCTAATGTTCCATGTACTCTGTTAATTTCAGGATCACGTTCTACCATATCTTTGCTTATATCATTGGCACTCTTCATACCTTGAATGCTAACCCCTGCGTCATTGTAAGCCAAGACGGTTTGTTTGTTGCTAACAGATTGAACTTGTGCTAAAGGAACAGAACTGTACTGCTTTAGTTTCCAAGAATTATCGTCTTTTTCAATTTGAAACGAAGTTTCTTTCTTTCCAAGTATTCTAACATTAGACTTAAATGCTTTGCGGGTTTTGTCTGTAAAAAACACCGTTACCCAATAGTCTCCTTCAGGGATATCTGTTACTTTGATATTCGTATTGGCATCTTTATTCTGAAATTTGTTATCCAAAGCTATATGAAATGTAGCACCATCAGTGGAAAAAACAACACAATTTCCCTCTTGTGCATTCAATAGAATAGGAAGACTGACGAGCAGTAAGATGTAGTATAGATTTTTTAAATTCATATTTGATCAATTTTTGTTAGAGTAAAAGGTTCTTGATAAATAGTTTGATAATCAGTAGAAGTCATCTTTTATGATCAACTCAAAGTTAGTTAAAATTAAACACTCTAAGTCATTTTGCCAAAGAACGAAATAAGATAAGTAAGTGAGCATAAAAAATTATAGGTGAAAAATAGCCTTATTTTTAGTGCTAATCGAAAAGGAAAAGTGCGGTTTTACCTGTGGTGCTACTGCGTGGTAGCGAGTTAAAGCAAATTTTCCCGATGAAGAGTAGTGCAAAAAGAAGGTTGCTTTTATAGAATTTTTTCTGAACGATTACTTATTATCAACTAACAGTGCTTAGTAGGGTAACAATATCTTAACTTACTTGGTTGTCAGTATTTCTTCTGTCGGCATTTTAGCAAGCATAGAGCTAAAAATAGATAGCATACAGTAAGAAAAGAAAAAGTACAAGCCAATGGCCATATTGCTATGCGTGCCTATCCCTACTTGTAGATTTTTAAACGCTAAAAAGCCTAAAAAAATTGCAACGACAAATACATCTGCCATAGACCATTTACTAAGGTTGAGAACAAAATTCTTAAACCATTTTTGATTCGCAATTTGAGGTCTAAAAACAAATCCAATCATTAATAATGTTTTTGCAAGAGGAAAAACAACACTAAACAACAAGATGCTAAAGGCAACTAAAAGATTGCCTTGTTGGAAAAGCAGTTGAATAAGCTGAGCAATGGACTTACTTTGATAATAAAAATAAATATCTCCTTCAAATTTTTTATGGACTGTTAAGTCAATCTTTATTCCAAAAACCTCTTTTTCTACAGGAATATCCCCTAGGTTTAAATTTCTTTCTATTGCTGCAATTTCCAACATAGGTGTAAATAACCCTGCATGTAAACAGATTATAGATAAACTAATAAGTCCAATTAAGAGGATGGACGGAGGTTGGTAGAGAAATTGTAAAACTAGCAATACCAATAGATAACAACAAATCCAACCCAAAATGTAATACGTTTTTCGTTGGATGTCATTTTCTGCCTGTTGAATGTTTTCTAACAAAATGCTTTGTTGCTTTTTTTGTACGGAAGAACTGCCAAAAAACAAATCAACATCAATTGTTTTGTCTTTATAATCGAATCCATTAGAAATAGAATCATTTTCTATTGGCACCCATTCTTCTCCATCCAAAAAACGATTTTTATAACTCAACGTATCTGCCAATTCTTCTTTAGTTGTTTTATAAAGGCTGCTAGCTTGGATAAGAAAACTATTGAGAATAAACCCAATAACTAAGAATAAAAGGCTTGTAATAATAACAATTGATTTTTTGTTCATAAGCTGGTTTTATGTGGTTTGTGAGTAATAACTTTAGCAAGTTAAGGCTATTTTTAGCTAAGTAAGTGGACAGAAAAAAGTATAGTTAAAAATGTAATTGTTTTTAGTGCTGTTCAAAGAAAAGAATTGAAGTTTTACCTGCGGTGCTACCTCGTGGTAGCGGGCTAAAACGAGATTTTTTGATGAAGAACAGTGCAAAAAGAATTCTATTTTGCCTATAAATTTTAATGAACGATTACTTATATAAATTAATTCATGATAATCCCTAATCTGATAGAAATATGCTAACTTTATAAGGAATACAAAAGTAAGTAGAACAACTTTGGCAAGAATTTTTCTTTTTTGGCAAGATTAGTTAAAGCTTCTTGCTGAGAAATAACGTTTTTGTAGCAGAAATAATTTTTAAAAACTTAAGTTTTAAACCAAAAGATATAAACTATTATGGATTTAATGAATATGTTCAAGCAGCAAATGACCAATGCTGTTGTTAGCCAAATGGCTCAAAAAGTAGGCTTAGGGGGAAATGAACAGCAAACTTCTCAAGCTGCTCAAAATGTTTTTACAACATTAATGGGAGCCGTGACCAAAAATGCTTCTACTCCTCAAGGAGCAGAATCGTTGAATAAGGCATTAGAAAAAGACCACGATGGAAGCGTGATGAATAATTTGATGAGCTTTTTAGGCAGTGGTCCTACTCAGAACGTGGCGCCAAGAGCTGAAGATGGAAATGGTATCTTAAAGCATATGTTAGGCAACAAGCAAGCCTCGGTGGTGCAGGGCTTGAGTCAAATGAACAATATGAGTCCTGAGGCAACACAATCGTTGATGACTACTGTTGCACCAATGGTCATGAGTTTACTTGGAAAAGCAAAGCAGCAGCAAGGCTTTGATGCTTCGAGTATTACACAGTTTTTAGGAAATCAACAAGCGCAAACCAATAACAGCCAATTGAGTGGCATTATGTCTATGTTGGATAGCGATGGAGACGGAAGTGTAATTGATGATTTAGGAAATATGCTAGGTGGATTCTTTGGGAAGTAAACCTTGTTAAAATATAAGAAGATTTGAAAATGTTGTTGTTAAAAGGAACTAACTTAATAGCAACATTTCAAATCTTCCATTCTTATATGATTTTATTTTTAAAGGTTAGAACTCATGCCTTGAATAAAGCGTTTAGACATATTAACAAAGTTGCGCTCTGAAATGAGACCAATCAATTCTTCTCCTTTTACAACAGGGAGTACCTTTAGGTTGTGTTCTTTCATCAATTTAATAACATCTACTATTTTCATTTGTTGGGTGACTGTGTAAGGATTATGATCCATAATATCACCTACTGTCGTATCAGCGTTAATTTTGCCTTTTTGAGCAAAGAATTTTAATATCTGAGTAGATGTAATCAAACCAATTAAATGCCCTTTAGAGTCTTCAACAGGCATGGACGAAATATCGCCCCAATCCATTAGCGAAGAAGCAAATTCCAACAAATCATCTTTTTGCAAGGTAAAAATATCAGTAGTCATAAACTCTTCAACAAGCAATTGTGAAGGGTTGTAATGGTGGAACTCATTTAGTTCAGGCAAAGGCCATTCGTGTGCAGGTTTACTTTGTTTTTGATTGTTGTAAATGGCTGCTGTCAATGAAGTTAAGCTTTCGTCAATATGTGTTTCTTTTTGAAATTTAGTATAGGCTTGCAAAATCCATCTAGAGCCATTCATATGGCGCTTGGCACGTTCTTCTATGATGCCCAAATAGCGATCTATATCAGCCCCATCAATATTTCGTTTTTCTAATCCATGGCGAGCAATAGGAAGTAAAATTTCTTTGGTTAAATCACGAGCAGATATCTTTTGATTGTTAATCCAAGTAAATTTACAATCCATACCAGAACGGGCGCCTTTCATGAAGTTGTCCCGAGCATCGTCAAAACTCATGTACTTTCGAATATCATCGAATTGATCGGCCATTCCTTCCATTGTACCCAACCAAAATGCAGTACTAGCCATTTCATCCAAAACGGTAGGACCAGCGCCCAATACTCTATTTTCAATGCGTAAATGAGGCTTTCCATTAGGGCTAATTCCATAACAGGGGCGATTCCAACGATACACTGTTCCATTGTGGACTTGCAAAGCTTGGAGTTTGGGGGCTTTACCAGCCTCAATGGCCTCTAAAGAATTTTGCTCAATTTCGGCTCCTAGCAAAATTCTATAGCGAAGAATATCTTCTTTGTAAATTTCTAAAATAGACTTGTCCAACCATTGATTGCCAAAATTAACGCGGGCACTTTTATGCCTAAGATGATCCTTAGATTTTCTATTGTCAATAGATTGAGCAAAAAGAGCAATTCTAGTTTCGTGCCACAAACGTTTACCAAATAACACAGGAGAATTGGTACACATAGCTAGTGTAGGTCCTGTAATTGCTTGTGCAATATTGTACATTTTGACAAAGTTCTTAGGAGCAACTTGCAGATGTACCTGAAAACTTGTATTGCAAGCCTCTAGGAGTGGTGAATCATGCAATAAATTAAGCTCATCGATGCCATCTAATCGAAGTTCATAATCAGACCCTCTAAGCATTTTAAGCGCCGTCATCAAGGCGTGATAGCGAGGCTTTGGAGTCAGTTGATCCATACTCAGGTCAAATTTGCGTAACGAAGGTAAGATACCTGTTAACAAGATTCGAGTATCGTGTTTGGACGCAGCATTATCAACTTGGTTCAAATAATCCCTAAGCTCTGTTTCCATTTTGCTCAAAGCAGTTCCTTCAAATACCTGAGGGCTTAAATTTAGCTCTAAATTAAATTTAGCCAACTCGGTAGTCAACCATTCTGGATGAAAATCTTTTAAGATATCCATCGCTTTATAAGCAGGCTTGTAATGTTTGTTAATCAAACACATTTCTTGTTCTGCGCCAATACATTTTACATCATCCTCAAACCAGTCGTTTTTTAGCATGTATTCTAATGCTTCAACATCATTGAGTAATTGTCTTACAAAATTGCGCATTTCGTCTTTGCCTTGCGAAGAGGCTAATTTGACACGTTCTTCTCCCATTGATAGTATTTTTGTAGGTCGTTTTAACAGCACTTACGAAGTCATGTATTGCAAGGTGCTTGCTTGTTTCTTAACGTTGTGTGTCTGTTTTTTAGATGATCCCAATAAATAGCAATAACAAGTTATGAGAAGTGGTGTAGCATTAACACATTACTGCTCATTTTTAGCCCATAATACTTGGTAAAGGTTACTAAAGGGTAGCTAAAAACAATGTTTTACAACCTCACTTAAAGCTAAAATTTAGATAATAATTAAGAGTGATTTTAACTTTATGGTTTATGTTCGGTGTCACAACTTACTAAAGCTAAAAACTAATCTTTAATATTTGAAATATTGAAGGCGATAAATTTTACTCAAAATGGAATTATAAAAAAAACACTACAAACTGATTTGTAGTGTCCTTGTATATTAAACATTATTAAGAATCGTCTTTTCTGACAATATAGCTCTTGTTTTTTATTTTAATAGTTAGCTGCGCTGCTACTACGTGGTACTTTGTGAGTGCTCCGCAGTTGATTATCAATTTTTAAAAAAAACTAAGTAGTGAAAATTTATTATTCTGATAATCAAGTTTATATGATTTTAATAAGTGATGTTATTTCATGAAACAATGCTATTCTAAGACAAGAAATGTTGTTCGTCGATTTCTTTGATGTTCTTCTTCGGTACAATCAGAGCATTTACAGTCCACTGCGAGTGAACTTTCTCCATACCCCTTAGAGGTTAAGCGTTCAGGATTGATTCCATTTTGAATAAGATATTGAACGGCAGCATCGGCCCTTCTTTGTGATAATTTTTCATTATAACCTGTTGCGCCTTGACAATCAGTATGCGAAGAGAGTTGGATATTAATATTCGGATTGCGTTTTAAAATTGAGATCAGCTCATTTAGAGCAGGTTTGGCATCATCTCGAATGAATGATTTATCTAAGTCATAATAGATGTTCTCTAGCACAATCTCTTGATTGGCATATATTTTTTCCATAATAATTTCAAGCGTCAACGTTGTATCGGGATTAGCTTCTGTTAGTACAATTCCTTTTGTACTGATTGTGGCTACTTGTGTAAAATAACCTGGTTTTGTTGCTTTAAAATTATAATCTGTTGCCGTGTCTAATTGAACGAAAAATGTTCCGTCTACATCAGAGCCAAGGGTAAATGCCGTATCTATAGTGCTTATTTGCACAGAAGCCCCCATAAGGTTTTCATAGCCAGATAGACCACTATTAGGGTTACCAGCTTCGTTGAATACTTTTTCTTTTACCAAACCCTCTAAATTGATTGCCAATATAATTTTAGGCGAATCTATAACAATAGTAGTATCTGGTGGGGGAGGAATTTGTTGTTGAAACTTATAAATATCGTCACTGCCCTGACCTCCTAGACGATTAGAGGAAAAGTACCCTTGTTGAAGAATCCCTTTGGGCAGAGCATTCAAATGATCTATAATAAAACCAAAGTCATCGCCTCCTGAATTCATCGGTGCTTTTAGGTTTTGGGGAGTCTGCCATTTGTGTGCCTTTTTTTCAGACCTAAAGATATCTAAGCCCCCCATTCCAATGTGTCCATCCGAAGAAAAATAAAGCGTGTCTTTGTCCAAGAAAGGAAATACTTCGTTCCCATCGGTATTAATTTTATTGCCCAAATTGACAGGAGCAGACCATTTGGCTTCATCATCTGCTCCAATTTTGATAGAATAGTATAAGTCATATCCTCCAAAACCTTCTTCCTTGTTGCAGGCAAAAATGAGTAATTTCCCATCTTCTGACAAAACAGGATGGATATAATTTTGAGCATTATCACCCAAATCAATTGCTTCTGGTTTGGACCAAACATCACCTTCTTTTTTACTAAACATTATTTGACAATAGTCAACCGCAATTTTTTCATCACTTCCGCATTGAGTAAAGAAGACACTATTTTGATTTTCTCCAAAGCTCGGAGCCCCTTGATGAAACGATTGATTAAAAGGAGCTTCAAAGCGTTCGACCGTTTCAGCATTAATATTCAAAAGGTAAAGATCAAAAAACTTTTCTCCTGTCCATTTATAGTGCTCCTTTCCTTCACTTTCTGCTCGATCAGAAGTGATGATGAGCTGATCTGCATTGTATAGAACAGGACTAAAGTCCGTGGCAGAAGTATTCGTACCAAGGGACTCAATTTTGTATAAATTCTTATCTGCTGCTGTGAGCCATTGTTTTGCTTTTTGACAAGCAATCATTTCTTCTTGATACAGTCGGACATTGCCAGCATAACGTCCTGCACTCTGAAAAGCACGGCGAGCTTCATCATAATCTTGCAATTGCTGTAGCATACGAGCATATTTGATGTCGGTGTCTTTGCCATAACGTTGTGTTTGGGCTCTTTTGTACCAATCTGAAGCTGCTTGAGTTTGGTTGGTACGTCGGTACGATTCTCCAAGCATATAAGCTGTTTCCCCTTTCACTTGACTATCTTTTGCTTTTTTGAACTCCTCTTCGAGCATGGGAATAGCAACGTTAAATTGTTTTCGAGCAAAAGCTGTTTTGCCATCTTTAATACGTTCAGTGTACGTACAAGCGGTCAAACTAACGATAACAATGGTGATAAAAGCTAATTTGAATTCCTTCATTTATAATTTGTTTTTCATTATTTTCCCCAACTGCCGTGCCGAACTATCCGAAATAGTTAGCAAACCTTCAGCAATTGCTTGTCGTTCTTTTTCTGTTTTGTTCTGACTTAGTTTTTCTTTGCCTTCCAATGTTTCTATTTTAATTCGAAAGGCAACCATACTGTTGAGCAAGCGTTTTTTGTAACCATCATCTAGATGTTCCCATTGCTTTTGGAAGCCTTTTTCAAAGGTAGTAATAGATTTTTCCAAAACCTCAATGGCCTGTTCTGGTTCTAGAAGCATTTCTACGGTTCCATAAACATGAACGGCAATATAATTCCATGTCGGTACATTTTCTTCCTTTTCATAATAGGTAGGAGAGATGTAAGCATGTGGTTCTTGAAAAACAACAAGTGTGGAGGTATTTTTTAGCTGTCTCCATTGTGGATTGGCTTTAGCCATATGGCTCAATAAATACCATTCGCTTCCCTCTTGTTCTAATATAAACGGCAAGTGTGTGGCAATGGGATAGTTATCAACAGCAGTTATTAATGTTGCAAAGGGATATTGACAAATATAAGCTCTTATTTGAGATTCGTCAGTGAGTTTAAATTTGGGTGGTATATACATTTCTTTGAAGACTAAATCATTCGTTTACATCATTTTATTGCGTTTAACCAAGTAAGAAGTTAACACCTGCTTGAATCCTTCATTTACATCTGCTTCTACAAAGTCAATTTTATATTGTAAACACTTTATTTTTAATTTTTGTTTGTATTTCTTGACTTGATCAATATAAAAATCTTTGACTTGGTTGGATTGCACACGAACTTTTTCACCTGTTTCAATATCAATAAATACATAAGGGCGATTTTCAAACTCAAAGTCCAATTCATAGCGTTTATCGACAACATGAAATAAAATGACCTCATGTTTGTTGTATTTTAGATGTTGGAGTGCCGCAAAAAGTTGTTCGCTTTCATCCGTTTGCTCAAACATATCGCTGAAAATAACGATTAAGGAACGTTTATGCGTGGCTTCTGCAATTTTGTGCAAGGATTTTGCAATAGAAGTACTATGATTGCGAGTAGGATTGTCTAGCAATTGATCCAAGTGTGCCATAATGAGATTATAATGGCGAGTGCTTGATTTTGCTTTGGTATGTTTTTCCAAGTCATCGGCAAAAGTGCTTAGTCCAAAAGCATCCCTTTGTTTTCTTAATAAATTCATCAAGGTAGCAGCAGCTAAGGTGCTAAAGGCTAATTTGTTGACATAAGGTGTTCCTTTTTTGCTAGGAGCTTCGGGAAAATACATGGAAGAAGAGGTATCTATCACAATTTGACAGCGCAGATTGGTTTCTTCTTCATATTGTTTGGTATACAAACGATCCGTACGAGCAAAAACCTTCCAATCTATATTTTTGATAGAATCACCTGGATTGTAAATCCTATGTTCAGCAAATTCTACCGAAAAACCATGAAAAGGACTTTTGTGTAGCCCAATAATAAATCCTTCTACGACTTGCTTGGCTAATAATTCTAAATTGCCCGTTTGTCGAACATCAAATTCTTTTAAAATACTCATTTATGCTATCTTTCTACTATTGCAGGGGGATTTTGTATGCCCTACTTTTAGTTATGTTGTCAATATTAATATGCTAATATGCCAATAAATAAGTGAATAAAGGAATCATCTATTGACTTATTGGTCTGTTAAAATTATTAAACTACATAATACAACTATTTATAGAAATGTTTAGTTGTGATTTTGTTAAAGCTTTTAATGGATATAAAAAAAGCTACCCACAAACAAAGTTGGGGTAGCTCTAAATTTATAATGATTGATAACGGAACTTGTCAATAAAATACCTAATCGTGCTATAAAATAATCGAAAACGATGGGTACTTTTACTTAATTATCTTTTTATAATTTTTTGTGTAGCGACATTTTTGTGATCCATTACTTGTAAGTAATATAAACCTGCAGGTAAATTACCTAAGTTGAGACCAATTGTTTGGGCACCACTGTTTAGTTCTTTAATGGTTTGATATACTGTTCTACCTGTAGCATCCAAAACACGGATTGTATGAGAACCACTTTGTTCTGCCAATATTCCTGTAGAAATATAATCTACAAATGGGTTTGGTTGAACAGCAACTTGAAGAGATGAAGCATCTTCTAATTCAAATAAACTTGTCGCAGTTGTGACAGCATAACGCTCGTGGCTAGTTTCTGAGGAATCGGCAGCATAGCAAATTTCACTAACCCCATTGGTACAACCAATGTTAGACAACGTACCAATTTGAGCATTAATTCCCACCAAAACAGCATTTAGTCCACGCAAAGATACAGAGCCTCCACCATTAAAAGCAGATAAGAAAACCAATAAATCATTGATATTATTAACATCGCTACTATCATTAATGCCTGCTGCATTTAGAGAATCACAGATCCCTGGAAATGGTGCTTGCGAATCCAATATAGAACAACAAGTGCCGAAAAATGGAACAGAATTTTTTAGGATGCCCTCTACGGCTAGTTTTATTTGTTGAATATCATAAGAAAAAGAAGCAATATAAAAAGTATCTCCAGCACTTAAGCCTAAACTAGCAGGAGAAACACGCCCATCAATACTGGTTGCTATAATGGCATTGCCAAGTGTATCGCTAGCCATACTGTCTTGCAAAATAACAACAAATTCTGTTGTAGGAACAGTAGAAATAGGTCCTGGAGTGTTGACAAAGACAGCGGCAGGAGTTGTATCCATTTCAAAAACACTAGAAGTGTTTCCACTTAATGTTCCAGCTGTTGCGCCACAGGTTGTCCATCCATTTTGAGCAGATAATTGAGAGGAAAGTAAAATACATGTAAAACATGCTAGCAATTGTAAAGATTGAATTATACGCATTTTTTTTAGTTTAAGTTTGTTAATAACAATTGATGTATCTGTATCTTATAGGCAAGGATTCTTTATCTTTTTTTTGCAAATCGTTCAGTTCTAGCTAAAAGAGTATCCTAACAAATATAAATAAAAAAAAGTATTTTTTTACAAAAAAAATAATTAGTTCAATCAGATATTTTAAACAAACAGTTAAATAGATTCTTTTGTAAGTTATAAAAAGCAAAAAAGCCATTTTCAACAACTTGAAAATGGCTTTTTTATATCGAGTTGCTAAATATAGCAACTCATCTAATTATTTTGACTATCAGAGCTTTCTTTTTCAATCATTGCCGAAGGGTTAGCGTTTTTGCCTGTGCGATTAATTTCGGCAATGGCTCGTTGAACCATTTCATCAACAGAGAAAAGCGTTTTGTAGTAGGCTTTTTCTCCATAAAGTTGATCGGCTAAATTGGCTTTGATTTCAATTTTTAAATCGTCTTTGTAGCGATTTAGTAGTGTATTGTTGCGTTCAAGTTCTTTCGTTTCTGTGTATTGAACCAATTGATGAAAGAACTGATCGGTTATGGTATAGTTTTGTTCAAAATCTTCAAAAGTAGGGTATTGCTCTAGCAAAAGACTGCGTTTGTTGTCCAAGAATTTATAAATATAATCTCGTCCCAATAAGCTAGTAGATTGAAAATAAGCATTGATTCGGGAAGTATCCAGAGGGATAAAAATATCGGGAACAATACCGCCTCCACCATGTACAATTCTGCCATTGATGGTTCTATATACCGTAGAATCAGAAATGTGAATGCTATCTCTACTATACAATTCTCCCGACTCATAACGATTGCGTAAATCATCTCCATACAAACCTTCGGAGCCATCATAGGGTTTTTGAATATATCGACCAGATGGGGTAAAGTAACGAGCCACAGTTAAGCGCAAGGCTGATCCATCGGTCAATTTGTACTGTTCTTGAACCAAACCTTTGCCAAAAGAACGGCGACCAATAACTAAGCCACGATCATTGTCTTGAATAGCACCAGCAATAATTTCACTAGCTGAAGCCGAACTTTCGTCAATCAAAACAGCTACTTTGTTGATATCAAACAACGCCTTTCCTGTAGAGTTGTATTCTTTGCGACGGTAACTACGTCCTTCGGTATAAACTAAGAGTTTCCTAGATGTAAATAACTGATCTAGAATTTTGGTAGCAGCTTCGAGGTAGCCACCAGGATTGTGGCGCAAATCAAGAATCAAATGTTTCATTCCTTTATTTTCTACCAAATCGTTTAGTGCCTTCATAAACTCATCATAAGTAGTCCCGCTAAACCGATTGATTTTGATCAACCCCGTATTATCGTTAAGCATACAAGATGCCAATACGCTATACATTGGAATTTCGCCACGAGTGATTGTTACATCTTTGAGATTAGGCATACCTGCTCGTTTAATTTTTAATTCTACAGAACTGCCTGCTTTGCCTTTTAAGTGATTAATCACATTGGTATTGTAAATTCCTTTTCCTGCCACCAAGGAATCATCAATCATGATGATCTTGTCACCTTTGAGCAAGCCAGCTTTGTCTGAAGGACCGTCTTCGATAACACCAACAACATAAATCGTGTCTTCAAGAATATAAAATTCAATACCAATGCCCTCAAAATTTCCGTTCAAAGATTCGTTTACTCGTTCAATATTATCCAAAGAGATATAACTAGAATGAGGGTCAAGTTCTTTTAAAACAGCTTCAATAGCAGCATCTTCTAGTTTAGAAGACGATTCATCTTCTAAGTAGCGGGCATCTATGAAGCGAAGAATTTCTTCTACTTTTCCTGATTTGGCGGGATATTTTCCCTGATCAGAAACCACGACATAAGATTTGTTTTTGTTATTGGCCATTTCAAACCCTAGCCAAGTACCTCCTGCCAGTGCCAGTGCTAAGACAAGAGGCAGAAAGATATTAATTTTCTCTTTGTTAGAAAGAGGCTCGTTTTCTTGCATACGAATCGTTATTGATGATTTAAATTCTTAAGTTTTACAGTTTAACTATTAGACTTGTACTTTGGTTTATTCAGACCTTTGTTTGTTAGAGCTTAATAGTTTGACCTTCGAGTTTTTGATGAATTAATAGTACCTTTGTGTTGAAGGGAAACTCTGGTAGGTAAAACAATTTGCAAGATAGTGCTAAGCATAGATAAAACCAAACTTTAGGGACAAAGGCCAAGCAATTAATACTAGACTATTCTACCAAAATTATTATTTATAAGATAAAAGTTGAGTTGAAATAAACCAATATACAAACTACTCATTGAAAATAGTTTATGAAGTTAATCGCAGACAGTGGTTCAACCAAAACAGATTGGTACTTAATAAAAGAACAACAATTGTTACGATATACCACGCAGGGATACAATCCTTATTATTGTACAACAGAAGAAGTTAAAAAGAGTTTGAAAGAGGAATTGCTGGAGGAATTCGAAGGTGCTCAAATTCAGGATTTGTATTTTTATGGTTCTGGTTGTTCCAATTCGTTGACTCAACAGGTTATTAAGGATGCTCTTGTGCCTTTTTTTCCGAATGCTTCTGTGAGTTTGGGAGATGATTTATTGGCTGCTGCTCGTGCTACTGCTGGGCACTCTGAGGGGATTTGCTGTATATTAGGAACAGGGTCTAATTCTTGCTTTTATGACGGCAAGGCTATAAAAGATAAAATACCTTCTTTGGGATATATTTTGGGAGATGAAGGTGCTGGGACATTCATAGGACGACAGTTGTTATCGGCTTATTTTTATCGTGAAATGCCTAAGGATTTGGCGGTAGAAATGGAGCGAATGTACAATATGGACAAGCATATCATTATTAGTGATTTGTTAGATAAAAAGAACCCCAATCGAATATTGGCTTCTTATGCGATGTTTGCATATCAACACCAAACGAATCCTTTTATACAAGCGTTGTTGTTGAGTTGTTTTGATACGTTTATTATTCGACACGTCTTAAAATATCCCAACGCTCAAGAGGTGCCTGTCCATTTTATTGGCAGTATTGGATTTGGATTTCGAGATTTGTTAATACAGGCATTGGAGAAACATCAATTGAAGGTCGGAAAAATATATAAAAGTCCTTTTCCAACCTTATTGGAGTATGCTCGTTGACAGTTGTTATTAGAAAAGAACAGAAATTGTACGTATGAAACTAGATGCTATTGATAGGCAAATATTACAAATTTTGATGCAAGATGCGAATACATCGTATGTAGATGTCGCTAAACAGATTCATGTTTCTGCTGGTACCATTCATGTTAGAATGAAAAATTTAAAGCGTTTGGGAGTGGTAGAGGGTGCTCAGTTAACGATCAATCATAGTCTACTAGGATTGGATATGGTGGCTTTTTTGGGAATTTATTTGGAACGTAGTTCTATGTATCCAGAGGTTTTGTTGAAAATCCAAAAAATTCCAGAAGTCGTCAATGTGCATTATACAACTGGCCCCTATACAATGTTTGCTCAAGTCATTTGTAAGGATAGTCAAGATTTGTATGATATTTTACACAATCAGATTCAAGAAATAAAAGGAGTGCAACGAACGGAGAGTTTTATCTCTCTTTCAGAAAGCATTCGACGTCCCATCCAAATTCTAGGAGAGGAGTAGTAGTTGTTAGAGATAAAATAGCCATAGATTGTGGCCACCTAGTTTACTTTAAGTTTAAGCCTGATCGTTTGAATAAAAGCCATTGTGCCAATCCTCGAATCGCTAAAAAAGTAATTAGTGATAGCCAAAGAATATTGGGCAAAAAAGCAGGAGCAGGGTAAAAATGACTTAACACTAAATAACAGCCCAAATAGGCAACCAAGGCGATGACCATGCTATTTCGCATGGATTTTACGGCAGTTAAGCCAACAAAAATACCGTCCCAAATATAACAAGGAGTTCCTATAATAGGTAATAAAACCATCCACCAAAGGTAAGGAATCGCCGCTTCTATGACAAGTGGTTTGTTGGTGAAAAGATGCACTAAATTTACTCCCCATATGCCATATACTATGCTAAAACAAGCAGCCAAACCCATTCCCCAATACATTGATAATTGAATCGTTTTTCGAGTGGTGTTGGGTTGATTAGCTCCTGTATATTTACCCACCAAACTTTCAGCAGCATAGGCAAAACCATCTACGCCAAAAGACATCCAGTTCAAGAATTGCATCAAAATTGTGTTCACAGCCAATATCTCTGTCCCCGCAGTCGCCGATTGACTATAGAAAAATCCAAAGGCAATGGTCAAGCAAAACGTTCTTAAAAAGATATCACTATTGACTTGAATGAAGCCTAAAAATTCTTGGCTAGAAAGAAAAATAGATCGCTCAAAACTTTTTATTAGGTACTTGTATTTAAATAAAAATAGCAGCAAGGCAGCCGTGACACCAACATATTGGGCAATGACCGTTCCGTAAGCAACTCCTGCGACTCCAAGGTTGAAATGATGAACTAAAATATAGCTGGCTAGAATATTGGCAACGTTAATGATAATGGTTAGTATAAGTGGGTAAATCGCATTCTGCATCCCAAAAAACCAACCCATCATGACGACAAGAACCAAACTTGCGGGAGCTGCCCAAATTCTTATGTTAAAATACGTAGCAACTAAATCGTATTGATCATGGGAGACATTCATTAATGAAAAACCTAAACTAGCCAATGGTTGTTGAAGGAGTAAAATAACGGCACTTAGCAGCAGCGCAATTAATAAAGCCCGTCCCCATGTATGAATCATTGCAGCAGTATTGTTCTTGCCATAGGCTTGCGCGGTCATGCCTGTAGTTCCCATTCTCAGAAAACCAAAATTCCAATAAATAAAATTAAAGATCATTGATCCCAAGCCAACGGCACCAATGTGTAAGGCAGACAAACTACCCATCAAACCGGTATCTACAGAACTAATTAGAGGAACAGAAATATTGCTGATAATATTGGGAATTGCGAGTTGTAATATCTCTTTGTTAAGTTTCATGAGAAATGTCGATGATAAGATAGTTTTGGAATACCACTATGGCTACTTTGGTGCAAAGGTATCCAATTAAGAATATTTAAAAACCCATTGGGTTTTATTTTTATTTATAGGCTGAGTAAGTGAACTAGTGTTAGAATGAGAATGATTGGAAAACAAAAAGCAATTTCAAGGTCAACTGAAATTGCTTTCATTTTTTGAACGAGCAAAGACATCATCAACACATGATAACTAAAGTGTTGTTTGTTGCCAACTACTCCGCAAGCATTTTTTCTACTAGTGCAATCGTTTTGTCTACATATTCTTGATATAAATCACCTGTTCCAGGACCAGAGAAGCCCGTATGAATTTCTTTGATAACCCCATTTTTATCAATAAAAATGGCCGTAGGATAAGACATGATGTGATTCAACATGGGCAATGTTTTGACTGCTTCTGATTTTTTGGCAGGTCCTCCAAATACAATAGGATACTCAATGCCAAGATGTTTTTTTATGCGAGTTGCATTCTTTTGAAAGGTGTTAAAATCATTGACAACTTCGTAGTCAATAGCAATAATTTCCAAGCCTTTATGTTGATATTTTTTGTAAACATCCACCAAAAAGCGCGTTTCATCCATGCAGTTAGGGCACCAAGTTCCTGTAATTTGAACAATAGTTGGCTTTCCTTGAAAACGTTCGTCTTCTAAGCTTATAGTGTCCCCATTGATTGTTGGAAAACGAAACGCTAGTTTGTCATAGCCTTCTTTGAGATAAGTTAATTGGTTCATTGGGACCAACTCGAAAGTTTCGTCAGGCACAGCTACCCATGGTTCGTGCCAGTGATTGCCAGACCAAAAATCACCTTTCAAACTCCCGTCATCTTGCAGAGTTGCTTTGAATAAAAAGGCGTGTGCACCGTCAAAGCAAGATAGTTTTAATTCCTTGCCATTTAAAGCACCTTCCAAATAACGATAATCACCTGTTTGAGTTAAAAACGTCCCCGTTGCTTTTCCATTTTCTAAAATATTAAACAGACCAATAGCAGGATAACTATTTTCTGTATTGGGGCTAAATGTTACTTTCCATCTTTTTTCTAAAGCTATAACTTCGGTAGAGGTACCAGTACTTTGAAAACGTTCAGGCGTATTATTGATGGCTTCAAATGGAATTTTGTAATCTTTTTTATTGTAATTATACCATTCTCCTTCCCATCTATTTTGGTGATTAACTAACTTAAATTCTGACCCAAAAACAGGCATTTTGATAGAGAAGCTATTGTTCTTCTCATTATAATTAATGTCCGTTACTTCTATGTGCTCATCTCCGTTGTGAATGACAATTTTTTGATCATTAACAACTTCAAAATTAAATGGGATTTCTAAAGGATTGGTATCATTTCCTATATTCAAAACACCTCGCCAAATTCCTTCTGTTAGGTTTAAAATGGACTGTGAATCAAGGTTGACGGTGGTGGGTGAGCTGCAAGCATAGAAACCAATAAGCAGGCATGCGACAAAGTATAAAAAGTGTTTCATGATTGATTTTTTAGTGTGCAAATGTAAATATGAACTTCTAGTACTTTTACGTTAGAAGCAATTGATTTAATTACTTTGGTCGTGTCAGTAATTAAAGGTGGTTAGGTACGGTGTAAAAATCCAACACTAGGTGTGGATAGTGGGGATGAGAATAAGCGAAATTTTCTCTAAAATTTCAAATCTTGGGCAAAGATACAAATAGTTATATAAAGATATGTACATGTTTGGATATTTATGTTTGTTGACTGCCAAAAGTACTGATTGGAACAAAAATAATTACATCAAATATTTGATAATCATAGTTCAGTACTTAAAAGGGAGGGCTAGAGCAAGTGTGAATTTTTCTTTTGAAGAACTTATAAGAAGTAGAGAGAATGGACGTGCGCACATAGCATGGCAAAAAACTTTTAAAAAAAATTACAAAAAAATTAAAAAGGAAGCAGCATATTCAGATTTCCCTTCGTATTGCTAGTATTCCAATGTGAAATTTTCTATTCACAAGAATAATTACTCAACTTTATTTTGAGATAATTATAAATGAACAACAAAAACAACAACAAATTATTTTAATACTTCTTATTTATGCAAAAACTTTACACGATTTTATTTTTTACTATTCAGAAAATAATAAACCACTCTAAAATGAGTAATGGAACGTGTATAAGTAGCCTGAGACATAACGTTGTTTTTGTCAAAGTATAATCCTATACAAACTTAAGTAAGCTGTTTGTCATCACGAGTGATGGCTTGATACCAATCTACTTATGTAACATTTCCATTTTTATAAAAAAAATATTGCCGAGTCAGTTGAATCAACGCTTCGAGTACGTTCGTGTTGGTGGCACAAAAGTGCTGTTGATATATATAGCAAACTAATCTACGAAGTGGTAATTGAATAAGACAGAGGCGAAAATAAATAAAACTTGTTTTGCTGCGAGCGAAACAATTGCCTTGGAGAGCCGTTTGGTCGCGGCTCTCTTTTAAGAAAATACCACATTTTGGTAGGCTATCCTAATGGTATAGGAGCATGTCGGAAGTGTAGGAGGCTCCTGCATGCTCGCATATCGCGACTCAAGAAGATAGTTTTATATAGGGTAAAACTATTGCGTGGGGGACTGCTCATTAAATTGAGTAGTCCCTTTTTTTGTGAAAACTAAAAAATAGCAGAGGACAATACCGTAAAATTTATAAAAAAACTAAAACAATTTGTTTGCTTTTTTGTATGTTTGAATTATGAAGAACGAACATTTAGATCCTACTAATGAGAATTATGATAACAGCGAATTGGCAGTTGAAAAAGCACTGCGTCCCAAAATGCTGGAAGACTTTAGTGGGCAAAAAAAATTGGTTGAAAACCTTAAGGTATTTATTGAGGCTGCTAAAATGCGAGAAGAAGCATTAGATCATGTGTTGTTGCATGGACCTCCTGGTTTGGGTAAGACTACCTTGTCGTTGATTATCGCCAATGAATTGGGAGCAGATATCAAAATGACTTCAGGTCCTGTTTTGGAGAAAGCAGGCGATTTGGCGGGTTTACTAACCAACTTGGGCGAGAACGATGTCTTATTTATAGATGAGATTCACCGATTAAATACAGTCGTTGAGGAATACCTTTACTCTGCTATGGAGGATTATAGAATTGATATTATGATAGATTCTGGTCCTAATGCTCGTACTATTCAGATTGCATTAAATCCATTTACATTAGTAGGCGCTACCACTCGAATGGGACTGTTGACTTCTCCTATGCGTGCTCGTTTTGGTATTACTTGTTTGCTCAATTATTATGATATAGAGACATTAGTCAACATTATCAAACGTTCTGCTAATATCCTAAATGTGCCAATTACACAAGATGGGGCCGAGGAGATCGCGAGAAGAAGTAGAGGAACGCCTCGTATTGCCAATGCTTTACTACGCCGAGTTCGCGATTTTGCCCAAATAAAAGGCAATGGGACGATTGACTCTAATATTGCTAAATATGGTTTGGATGCCTTGAATGTTGACGATAGAGGACTAGACGAGATGGACAATAAGATTCTTAGAACGATTATCGAAAGCTTTGGAGGCGGTCCCGTTGGTTTAACGACTATCGCTACCGCAGTTGGTGAAGAGCCAGGAACCGTTGAAGATGTACATGAGCCTTACTTAATCCAACAAGGTTATTTGAAGCGGACGCCTAGAGGAAGAGAAACAACACTTAAAGCGTACGAACATTTGGGAATTGCGCCCAAACAAAACAATGATGGTTCACAAGGCTCGCTTTTCTAATTATCTTTAGAAGGTTTTTAGTATGATCTAAGAGATTACAATTCAAAAGTAAAATAAACGATGAAAGAACACATTCAATTACTTCGACAAATTAGAACTACCTTAGTCAAAGAGCTTGATGGTTTGAGCTTGGAACAATTAAACTATATTCCAGAGAGTCACAAGAACAATATTGTTTGGAATATTGGTCATTGCTTGGTTGTGCAACAATTATTGTGCTATGGGTTGTCCAATCTTACCCCTTATGTGGATAAATCAATAGGGATAAAATATAAAAAAGGGAGTGCCCCTGAAGCACCTGTAACTCAAGAGGAGGTTGACTGGTTAAAGGAAATGTTACTAAAATCAGTCGATTTGTTAGAAAAAGATTTAGAAGAAGGAAAGTTTCAGACATTCAAGCCTTATACAGTAGGTTTTGGAACTCATCTTACCTCTATAGAAGATACGGTTCGTTTTAATAATGTACACGAAGGAATTCATTATGGCTATTTGTTAGCACTCAAAAAATTATTATAAGTTGCTGTTAAATTATTTACACAAAGATAAGATAGAAGCAGGATGTGACGAAGCAGGACGAGGGTGTTTGGCTGGGGCAGTGTATGCCGCCGCCGTAATCTTACCGCCTGACTTTGAATGCCCATTGCTAAATGATTCGAAAAAAATAAAAGAAAAGGATCGTTACAAGCTGCGAACGATTATTGAAAACGAAGCTGTAGCTTGGGCAGTAGGGGTTGTTGATGAAGCAGAAATTGATGAAATCAATATTTTAAACGCTTCTTTTTTGGCAATGCATCGAGCTGTAGAGCAGTTGTCTGTGCAGCCCGAACACTTGCTTATTGATGGCAACCGTTTTAAGCCTTATAAAAAACTAACACACGATTGTATCGTAAAAGGAGACAGCAAATACATGTCTATTGCCGCTGCTTCTATTTTGGCAAAAACGTACCGAGATGATTATATGCTTGCCTTGCATGAAAAACACGCAGCATATGAATGGAAAAAAAACAAAGGCTATCCCACCAAAGCGCATCGTCAAGCACTCGTTGACCATGGTTATACCCAATACCATCGCAAAACCTTTCGCCTCAAAACAGATGATTTAGACTTAGTCTCTGTTGACAAAAAAAAATAAGGTGCATTTTTAGAGAAAAATAAGGTGCTTCTAATAGAATTGATTAATTTTGTACCTTATAATGGGGCTTTGTTTTTTATAAAACTTCTTATCTAATAAAGTTTAGAAAGGAAGGCTATTATTAAATAGTAGTTCGTTGATTAGTTCGCTACGCTCATGAGGGCGCAAGCTTAGTTTTTTACTTTTTTACCAAAAAGATAAAAAAACACATTTATATTAGTTTGATAATCAAAATTATAACAAAAAAAAAACAACAAATCTACAATTTGTTGATTATCAAATTAATAAAGTTTAGCTGCGCTGCTACTGCGTGGTTTCAACGAACTATTGCTTAAAATAAAGAACAAAGTATTGTTGTATAAATGGGAGTATGGGGTTTTGCTTATAAAACAACTTGCTATTACAGAACAATTGGTAAAGAGCAAATCTCTGTTAACTATACTATTGCGGACCATTTACTTTCTAACAAGAACTTATATCTTATGAATGTACCAAATTCATTGACCATACTACGAATTATATTGGGATTCATTGTGCCTTATATGATGGTGAAAGGAAATTTTAATATTCGTATGTGGGCTGCAATTTTATTTGCAATTGCAGCATTTACAGATTGGTTAGATGGCTGGTATGCTAGGCGTTATAATTTGATTACAAAATTAGGTAAAATTTTGGACCCCATAGCAGATAAAATAATTGTATTGGGGAGTTTTGTCGCTTTGTCCAATGTTTTTTTTGAGAATATGTATTCGATATGGTGGATTGTCCCCATCTTTTTAAGGGAAGTGGTGATTACAGTTTATCGACTCATATTTTTGCTCAGAAAAAAGCCTATTGTTGTAGCAGCATCTTGGTCAGGAAAAGCCAAGACAGTGATGCAAATGATTACATTACCATGTGCTTATTTTTATCTAATGTTTAATCTGTATCCTGAAGCCAATCCTGTCGGAACTCCTGCTATTATGTGGTGGTTGATGCATTTAATGATTTTGGCTTCTTTGGCTTTGACGGTAGGTTCGGGGTTGCGTTTCTTTATGAAAAACTGGAAGGCCGTTAAGGAAGTAACAACCTATGAATAGCAAACGCATTGCCTAAATTTTTTTTGACAAATTCATAACATTACTTATATTAATATTTCGTGGATTTTTTCGTTTTTTGCAAAAAAATAAAAAAAGTACTTTTGCAGCAGTTGGTGTAGTGAGTGCTTTGTGGTTGATTAGCAACTTTTTAGGTTTTTTTTGATGAAAGATTAATGCGATTTTGCCACGAAGAAAAGTTATTTTAATATATACTTTTCAAAATCGATTATACAATGGAAGATAAGGAAGTAGAACAGGTGTCTTTGAAGAAGACCAAATATGCAGAGTATATTCGTGATTTTACGGCAATAGGAAATCCCTTTTTGTTGTTGCTAGTAACCTTAGCAACTCTATCAAGTCACCCTCAATTCAAAACTTATTTTCCCATTTTGTTGGCAGGCTTTTTCTTGAACGAAATAGTTTGCTCTGCAATTAAATATTTTTGGCACAAACCAAGACCTAATGGACAAAAATTTAAAAATGGATTTGAAAAGATAGATGCAGGAAGCTTTCCTAGCATCCATTCCTCTAGAATCTCTTTTGTTTATTTATCGTTGTCTTATATACAGTATATGGCAGGGAATTTGTTGATTGTGCCAGTGTTTTTAATTGTTATAGTAGTAGTTGGGTATTCACGCGTATTTTTAAAGAAACACTTTCTAGTTGATGTACTAGCAGGATATTTTTTTGGTTCGCTACTTTTTTTTATAATTACTTTTTTGTTAAAATAAGGGCTTTAGACTTCATTAATAAGCGTTTATATGTTATTTTTTTCAAAAAATGTACAAAAAAAACATACTCAATTTCTCTTTTAAAAAAAAAAGTGAGACCTTTGCCTCACTTTATGAGTAAGAGCATAATTAGTTTATTTACACTTTAAAACGAAATAATATACAAATGAGAAAAGCTGATTTGGTTTCTCGAATTGCTGAAAAGACAGGCGTTCCTAAGGTTGATGTATTAATGACTTTGGAAAACTTTTTCTCTGAAGTTAAAGAAAGCTTAGCGAACAAGGAAAATGTTTACATTCGTGGATTTGGTAGCTTTATAGCTAAAAAACGTGCAAAGAAAATTGGTCGTAACATTAAGCAAAATAAAGCGATCGTGATTCCTGCACATTATATCCCTGCTTTTAAGCCTGCTAAAGCGTTTGTTAACAAAGTTAAAGACCAAGTTGAAGTAGAAGAAACAGCTAAGTAATAGCCTTTCTTTTATAACAACTCTTATGACAAAATTTCAGAATCTCTGTCTTTGTTAGAAATACTTTATGAACTTATCTAAATTACAAATTGGTGTTCTCACCAGTTCTTTGGTGTTATTGTTGAGCTTAGTTGTTTTAGGACAAATGGGATATACTGTGCCTAAAACAAAAAAGGGTGAAACAACAGGGGATGAACCTAAAGAATTATTAACAGAAGAAATTGTGCTGGCAGAAGCTAGAAATGCATTGGATTCTTCGCAAACCGTTTGGTTGGCAGAATTGGATAAAGAGAAGGCACAAGCAGCGACAACAATTAAAGAGGCAGAGGTTCTGAAACTTATTTCAAGAACCTGGTTTGAGTATGGCAATTATATTGTCAGTGGGTATTATGCACGTAAAGTGGCTGAATTATTAGATACTGGAGAAGCCTGGGGAATTGCCGGTACAACGTACGGTATGGGTTTTAAAACCAGTGCAAAAAATGATGAAAAAATTCTTGCTGCTCGTCAGGCAATTGCAGCTTTACAAAAAGCTCAAGAATTAGAACCTGATACGTTGCAACACGCCCTAAACGAGGGGTTGATGTATTTAGAACTAAGCGCTGTAGATGCAACGGTTATGCCAATGAAAGGGGTACGAATGCTTCAAGATTTGGACAAGCAGTTTCCAGACAATGTGATGGTTAATATGACATTGGCACGATTATCGGTTACTCGTTCTGGTGACCTTGCAAAAGCAAAACCAAGATTAGAGAAAGTATTGGAGATAGCAGAAAAGAAAACGGTTTCAAGTGAAATCTTGCTAGAAGCAAATTACTTCCTAATTGATTGTTATAAAGCAGAAAATAATAAAGAAAAAGTTTTGTTCCATTATGATAACACCATTCGTTTGAGTGCTCCTAAGCCTTCTATGCAGGAGCAAATGATTCGAGCAAAACAAAATTATATAAATAATAATTAATAACAAACGTAAAATATCAAGAATATGCCTTGTGGAAAAAAACGTAAAAGACATAAAATAGCAACTCACAAACGTAAGAAAAGATTGCGCAAGAATCGTCACAAGAAGAAGAAGTAATTTCTTTTAAGTGATAACTATATAAAAACACAAGGGCAAAGTAATTTACTTGCCCTGTGTTTGTATAGGGCTATGAGCAAAAGATAAAGCAAATAATTGCTTTGCTGCTGCTGCTAATAGCAAAAAAACTTGGAATATTATTAAAAGTAGTCTCCAGTTAAATACAATAAGACTACTTTGAAAGTCCAAAAACTAGATGCCCAATACTCAAAAAATGAATTGGTTTTACTAATTCGCTTCTATTATTCTCTCCTATTCTCTTTTTGATTGATGGTTTTAGATGTTTTTTAAAACTATTAATCTGAACATGTTTTACATGTTCATCTTGTACTATAATTATTTAACTTCCTTTGGGTCTACAAAAGGGGGAATGGAATTTTTTTGGCTAGAAAGTGCTGTATTTAGGCTCTTTGATATGTAGCCATAATTGATATCAACCAACAGTTGGTACCGTTCACCAGCTAATGATTTTTTGATAGTTCTTATCAACGGTGATAATAACATATTCTATAGTTAAATGATTTAGGTAACTGTGTATGAAACTAACAATGAACAGTTACTAGTAAGTATTGGCTTTATTCTTCTTGATAATAACAAGTATTTGACGATATACTAAATACTTAGAAGCAAGATGAAGATGATGCAATTTGATTTTTTGTACCAACAAAAAAAATACACCAATCAAATTTCCAAATTGTACCTATCCACTTAATAGAAGGGATATATAAATTGGAGTGTATGGATATACACGCATATTTATGAGATTGAAAAAAATATTAAAAATATAAGAGTGTTTATAAGCTAAACACTAAAGAGTATCTAAACATTTTAGAACCAGAAATAATTTGTTGTGAATTATGCTGTTCTTGTTATAATGTTAATCGGATGGATTGAAGAAACTCTTACGAAAAAAGAATAATAAAGCTTTGGAAAAAGAATTAATCATTAACTCGAACCAAAAAGAAATTCAGTTAGCATTAATTGAAAATAAAAAATTGGTAGAGTTGCATAACCAGTCCCTTAAAAACAACTTAATTGTTGGTGATATTTACCTTGGGCGAGTAACCAAATTACTGCCAGGCTTAAATGCTGCATTTGTAAACATTGGTCACTCCAAAAAGGATGCTTTTTTGCATTATACAGATCTAGGTCCCAAGCTAAAATCTCTGATTAAATTTACAAATGGAGCCATAGAAGGGAGCTTGCCCACGCATCTTTTGAAAGGATTTAATATAGAGTCCGATATCTTGAAAAAAGGAAAAATCAACCAAGTATTGACCAAAGGTCAAAATGTTTTGGTGCAAGTACTCAAAGAACCCATATCAACCAAAGGTCCTCGTCTGTGTTGTGAAATTACAATTGCAGGACGTTACGTTGTCTTAACTCCTTTTACAAATGTCATTGCTGTTTCTAAAAAAGTTACTAGCGATGAAGAAAGAGAGCGTTTAAGACGTTTGATGGAAAGTATTCGACCTAAAAATTTTGGCTTTATTGTACGTACAGCTGCCGAAGGAAAACGAGTGGCAGAATTGCACGATGATATCACTGAATTAGTCAATAAATGGGAAAAAATTTACAAAGAGTTATATCAAGCATCTGCACCAATCAAATGTTTGAGCGAACTTAATAAAACAAAGAGCTTGATTCGTGATTTTTGGAACGAGTCTTTCTCTAGGGTGATTGTCAATGACCGAAAAGTACAAGAAGAGGTTGTTAGCGAGATCAAAAAAGTAGCTCCTAAAAAAGTAGATATTGTCAAACATTATTCTGGCTCAAGACCTATTTTTGACCAGTTCGGAATTACTAAGCAGATAAAATCTTCATTTGGCAAGACTGCGACAATGGCTTCAGGGGCATACTTGGTTATTGAAAGCACGGAAGCCATGCATGTGATTGATGTTAATAGCGGTCACAAAATGGTGAGCAATGATCAAGAGGAAAATGCGCTTCGTGTTAATCTAGAATCTGCTGAAGAAATTGCCCGTCAATTGCGTTTGAGAGATATTGGGGGAATTATCATTATCGATTTTATTGATGTTCGCAAGAATGAAAATAAAGTGAAATTGTTTCATGCTATGAAGCAGTTTATGTCAGAGGATAATGCTAAGCATACCATTTTGCCTTTGAGTAAATTTGGCTTGATGCAAATTACACGAGAGCGAGTTCGCCCTGCTGTAACGATTTCAACAGCCGAGCAGTGTCCTGTTTGTACTGGAACAGGAAAGATTAACCCTTCCATTTTATTATTGGACGATATCAAAAGAGATTTGGAATTTATTATCAAATCTCAAAGCCCTAATAAGTTAACAATTCATGTGCATCCTTTTGTGAATGCTTATCTCAAAAAAGGCTTTTTATGGAGTTTGCTCATGCAATGGAGAAAAGAATATCGCCGTTGGATTCGTGTGACAGTCGACAATAAGTATCACATGATGAAATATTGTTTCTTTGATGAAAATGATGATGAAATTCGCTTGAATTAACAACTTGTGTTATCAACAATAGAAACTTATAGAGTTATTTTAAGAAAGTCCTTTGATTCATACCAACTAGTATTGAGTCAAAGGACTTTTTCCGTTATAATTATGAAATTAAAATCTCTAAATGAGGATGTGCTTTTTGTAGTGTAAGTAGTTCCTGAGTAGAAAGGTAGCGCTTGAGCTTTTTTAACTTAGGTAATTGTTGTAAGGCAGTAATTAGATCCTGAAGTTCAATATTATTAAAGGACAATTCTAAATACTCTAAATGCTTGAAATGAGGCAGCATTGATTTTAGATTAGTGACATTGCCGTTAATGGTCATTTTTTTTAAATGAGTCAAATTCTGTAGCTGAGTATACTGGATAGGGGAAGGAGCATGGTAACTCGTTTTGATAAAAAGTGACTCTAATTGAGGCATGGGAGGAATGGTATCAGGTAGTACGAGTGCTCCTGTCAAACGCAATGATTTTAAGTATTTGAACTCCGCAATACGTGGGGTGACTTGATAAATAGTTTCATTGTGAAAAGACAATGCTTCGAGATTTTCTAAAGCTAAGTAGCGGTCATCTAAGTGCTCAGAAGTAGTATCTAAATTTAGGTATTTTAGATGAGGAAGTTGTGCAAGTACGGCGATACTTTGGGTAGATAATAGGGTGCGATTGCAAACAAAATGTTCCAACTGCTGTATTTTGGAAATGTCTGGGTGCAAGCCTGTTTCCATAGAGTGCCAAATGGATAGTTTTTTAAACGTTGTAATTTGACTAAGTTGAGTCAATAAGCTTGCCCAATTCTTGCTATAAGTTTGAGTCAAACGAATTGATTTTAAATTTGGCAGCAAGTATAAATCGTTGGGAATATGCGCATCTTTGACAAAATAATAGGTAATTTTTTCTAATTGTGTCAAACTCGAAATGCCATCAATGTTTTGAGCAATCCGATGGAATTTTATGTCTTTTAAGAAGGTACAGTTTTGATACAGTAGTTGAATATGAGGAAGTAGATTTGGTTCAATAGTATAAGAATTGGAGGACATTGCACGAACGACTTCCACTAAAAAGTTAATGGCTATATCTTTAGGGGCATTTTTTAGTCCTAAAGGGACTTTCGGTGCCCATACTTTAGGACGATATCGATAAGCATACTGTGCGATTTTCCAAACTTCTAAGCTAGTACCTTCTGTAAGGCGTTCTAATTTATTTTCTGTTTTGTAGTGATCTTTTACAATTTTTAGATTAATTCTTAGTTTTAGTTTTTCTAATATTTCTTTTGAAGCATTTGCACTTAACAATTTTTTAGCTTTAGCAGCTATTTTTTTGTCTTCGGAGAACTTAAAGACAATAAACAATTCAGTCAACAATTCTTTTGGAGTCCCTCCTCCCTGTAATAATTCAATTCCTAAACTTTGATTTTCTAGATTTTGACTCAATAGCAAACTTGAAAGATGGTCGAAACTGTTCTTGTTTTCTTGTTCCAACAAATAAGGTTTTTTTATGGTATTAACATACTGTTGAAAAGCCTGTTGGCTAACTAAAGTATGTTCTTTGTCTGATAAGAGACTATAGTCTGTTATTCCTGAATTGCCAACTAGTATATGTGTGGTTTGAGCGTCTATTTTAGTTTGATAATTAACCCCATTTTCTTTCAGAATGCTACGTATTTCATTTTTAGGAAGTGTAGCTTTACCCAAAGCAACCAAGGTGTCGCCAGAGCTTAAACCGTTCTTATCGAATCGTTTTTTTTCGTAATCTAGCAATTGGTTAATAACTGTAGAGCGAAATGTTTTGTCCTCAAAGGATAGAATTTCTAGAAAATCAGAGCGTTCAAATGCTCCTGTTTTTAAGGGCTGTTGAGACTGAATATCAAAAAAAAGTTTTTGCGCTTTCGGAGTAAATTTTTGCTTTCGGACACGGCTTATAAAATGCTCATATTGCTTAGATGCATTAGTTTTCGTGTGCGGGTTGGTTACATTGGTAGGAAAAAGGAGTAATGCTTGATCGTATTTTCCAAAGGAATTATCTTTCCAACCGATATGCTGAATAGAGGGCATCTGTGCTAGAAAAACAGGAAATTTTTCTACTTGGTTATTTTCAAAATTGAGAACTTTTAGCTTGGGCAGTTGTGCCAAAAAGTCAGGGATTGTTTTTAGCCTATTATTAGAGAGAACAAGATTTTGTAGTTGTTTAAGTCGTAATACTTTTTGGGGAATGTTCGAAAGAAAACTGTTGGTTACCGTTAACTTAGTTAAATGCTCAAGTTCCCATATTGGTGAAGCAGTTTGATCATCTAGTGGATTCTCTGTGATATAAAATTCCTTTAAGGCTTTAAAGCCATGGCGAAGGGCTGTTAAATCTGTCATATTGCCCCAGTATATAGAAATACTAGTTAAAAGAGGCAGTTGACTAATACTAGCAGGCAGTTTGGTAATATTGGGAGAACGCCAAATGCTAAGACTTTTTAAATGAACTAAATTGGATAGGCTCTCAGGTAATTTAGAGAGTACGTTGCCTTTAATAGACAAATAGCGTAAATTTTTGAGTGTTCCAATTTCTTCAGGAAGTTCTGTCAGTAGATTGGATTCTATACTTAAATGTTCTAATTGTTGTAAGTTTGAAATTTTGGGGCTTAAGGATACAAAGTCACCAGAAATATACAATTTTTCTAGAGCCGTGAAGGTGTATATTTCTTCTGATAATTGGTGATTTTTGATGCCTCCATCTCTATAATTATTAATAGAAATATCCTTAACAGTAGCTTTGTTTTTGGATAAAGCAGTACGTAGATACATATGGAGCGAGAATTTTGATTGGTAGATTTTTTTATAAAATGACTCCACGAGGTTTTATGGAGGGAGAATACAAGGACGGCATTAGTACAACAGGAAGCAACCAAGCATTAGAATGGTAGCAGTCCACTAAAAACAGCAGAACACGAGTATAGTTCTATTAAGTATCGCCCTTGTGCAAGACCAAAGAATATTTGTCTAAAGCTAAAAATCAGGTGTTTCAGAGTTGCCTAAGTGATCTGCCATATGTTCTAATTGTTCATAAAAATCAGCTCCATATTTTCGAATGAGAGGTCCTTTTACAAACTTATAGATGGGTACCCCCAATTTGGCACCATTGTCACAAGCAGCAGAGCAAATATCCCAACGATCATAGTCCAACTTCTCAAAACTAGAATTGTTTAATTGTTCTACTCGAATAGGGTAGAGGTGGCAAGAAATAGGTTTGGGGTAATCAACAGCACCCGCTTCATAGGCTTTTTCGATACCACATTTAGCCACCCCGTTGTCTTCATACGTCATATAAGCACAGGCAGCGTTGTCAATTAAGGTTGTTCCAAATTCTTGCTCTTGTGGGACATAAACAGCGACACCTTGCTCTTCAATGGCTTTAATGCCTTCGGAGGTTAGAAAGGGTTTGACTTTTTCATAAATATTTTCCAACACTTCCAATTCTTCTGTTTCCAAAGGTGCACCATAGTCCCCTTCCCAACAGCAAGCTCCTTTGCAAGCATTTAAGTTACAAACAAATTCTTCGTTAAAAATTTCGGGAGAGATGACTTTACTATCAATGATTAACATAATTATTCTTTTACTTCAAATTTAATAGGTGCAGTATAATATTCAATGGTAAGCATTTGAGTAAGCTTATTTTCTTGTTTGATAACCGTTCTTTTTCGAGTAGCAAGTACAGTAGCCGTGCCCAACTCTAGTCGATTAGCATGTTCAGGGATAATCTGGAATTTGTTGCCTCGGCTAATGCCGCTGTGATTGATAGAAAATGTATTTCCTTTAGAATCGGTAAAGATAAGCACCAAGCCATCTTCTGACCCAAGTGCTGGTCCCTTCCAAGTGAGTAAGCCCCCTTTCGTTTTACTAACACCATCAGAAGCAATTTTAAGGCTATCAAAAGAATTCAGTTTGATTGGCAACTTAACTGTACTTCCGTCTTTCTCGGTATAACTAAAGGTATATTGATTTTCAAATGGCACAGAGTTCTTGGTTAGGCTGTATTGCAAACCAACTTCAGGGCGTTTTCTGAAAATTAAAGGCATATCGTTCAAAAAAACTTCTCCTTCAATGGCTTGGGTAGAGTCCGTTCGGAATGTCATATCTGCTTTTAGTTCTCTTGTCTGTTGCAGATAACGAACATAACAATTGATCTTAGAAAATGCATACTTATCAGGTGTAGATGGAGAGGAGTTGATAGGACCACAGCTCGTAATGTATCCCACTACTAAAGCTCCAAAGAGTATTTTAAAAAAATATTGAATAGAATGCTTCCAATTAGTAATCATATTAACCTTTATTTTAGTAGTTTTATGAGGCCTAAATATACAGAATTTCTACAAGATGTGTTGTTACTTTTGTTTCTTTAGCATTATTTTTGGTAGACTAATGACCAAGATTTGTCCATAATCTTGTAAAACAATATAATTTGGTCTAGATTATTAGACTTATAAAATAGGGGCTTTAGTATAATTTCTATATTTTTGCACTGTTTTAACGAAAAAACAAATTCCTTTCGTTAATAATGTGTTGTAGTTTGCTTTTTAATGCTTCTACAGCAATAGATATTATTATGAAATGCGTTTATGAACCAGTTTGTAAATAAGTATGAGCGAAGAAACCAATTATATTTTCATACTTTATGTCTGACAATCTACTAAAAATAGAGCGACGTACCAGCTATTGGTAGATAATTACATAACTAAAGGAAAAAATTATTTTACAATTAACTCAAAAATTAAATAGACAGATATGCTCAATCGTATAGGTGCCATTTTTATGGCTGTAGCGTTATTGCTTACTTCTAATATTCAAGCACAAGATGACCCAGTACTGTTTAAAGTAAATGACAAAGAAGTTCATGTTTCTGAGTTCAAATATATTTACAATAAAACAAATGGTGAAAAGGCAGATTACAGTGAAAAGTCGCTTAAAGAGTACTTGGATTTGTATGTAAACTTTAAACTTCAAGTTGCCGAAGGTATTGATATTGGTTTGAATGATAAGCCAGAAGTAAAACGTGAGCAAGATCAATATAAACGCCAATTGGCAAGTACATATTTGACAGATCGTGAAATTACCGAAAAGTTAGTTCGAGAAGCATACGAAAGAAGCAAAGAGGATCGTAAAATTAGCCACATTTTTATTGCTGCGGACCAAAATGCAGATGAAAAAGTAAAAAGAGAAGCTTTTGAACGTGCTAAAAAAATTAAAAGTGAATTGACAGCTCAAAACTTTAATGATTTGGCCAAGCAGTATTCTGATGATCAATATAGTAATGCAAAGGGAGGAAATTTAGGTTGGTTCACAGCTTTGCAATTGCCTTATGGTTTAGAAACAGCAATGTATGAAACCAAAAAAGGAGCGTTTTCGGAAATTGTGACGACAGACAAAGGGTACCACATTGTACGTGTCGATGATGTACGCCCTGCTTACGGAAGAATTAAAGTAGCGCACATTTTACTAAGAACAAAGAAAAATCCTGACCGTGCGAAAACTCTAGTAGACTCGTTGTATAATGTGTTAAAAGAGGGTGGTAAGTTCGAAGAATTGGCTAGTAAATATTCTCAAGATAATGCGACTAAGAATAGAGGAGGACAATTGGGATGGATTGGAATTAACAATTATGCACAAGACTTCGAAAAAGAAATTTTTGCATTGGAGCAAGATGGAAATATTTCTAAACCAATAAAAACTGAAGCAGGTTGGCATATTCTAAAGCGTTATCAAGGAATCAAAAATCCTAAATATCAAGATGTAAAGTCAGAAATTACTAATAAAATCAAGCGCAAGCCTCGTTTCCAAATTATACAAGATGCTTTGGTAGCGGATATCAAAAAAGAAGGAAATTATCAAGAGAATGAGGCTGTGAAAAAAGAATTGATTGATCTGTTGAAAAAAGATAATACGTTCTTGACTTACAAATGGAAAGCAGAAAAAAATCAAGACCTAGAAAACAAGGCTTTGTTTACAGTTGGAAACTTGAAAGGAACTGTTCGCGAGTTTATGTCTATTGCTCAACGTGCTCATAGTGAGCGAATGAACGAGCAACCTCGTACGATTGAGGCTGCTGTAGATCGTATCATCAAGAAATTGGCCATCCAAAAATGTTTGGCTTACGAGGAAACACAGTTGGACAAACGTTATCCTGAGTTCAAGGCCTTGATGCGTGAATATGAAGAAGGAATTTTGTTGTTTGAAGTAAAAAAACAACTGGTATGGGACAAGGCATCTAGCGATGAAGATGGTTTGAAGAAATTTTATGAGGAGAACAAAGAAAATTATAAATGGAAGCAACGTGCCAACGTAACGTTTTATACACTTCGTACAGATGATAAAAAAATGGTTAAAAAAATCCAGTCCAAAGCGAAAAAGAAAAGTGCAGAGAGCTTAAAAGCTATGTTTAACAAAGATCGTGAAATTGTGCAAACAACTAGTGGCGTTTACGAGAAGGGCAAAAACATGGAGTTGGATAAATTGAAATGGAAAGCTGGAACGGTTAGCAAAGGGTATAGCAAAGATGGATCAACGTATTTTACAAAAATAGAAGAGATTATCGAGCCATCTATTAAGACATTAGATGAGGCAAGAGGCTATGTTGTTGCTGATTATCAAGATAGCTTGGAAAAAGAACTCATTAAAAAATTAAAAGAGAAATTTACTGTTGAAATTAATGAGGAAGTATTAAAAAGTATGGTTAAATAGGATTTGAAAACATACTTTTATCCATAAAAAAATCGGTCTGCCATTCTACATGACAGACCGATTTTTTATGGATGTTTATATTAATGCTTATCTCGGTTGAAAATTTCTCGCTCCAACCATTTTTCACTGGCTTTTTTCTCAGGAACTTTTTCGGGTTCTTCCTCACATTTTTCTTCCTGATCTCCAGCAATATCTGGCACCTTGTCTTCTATTTTAGGAACATAAAGTGTTCGAATAGGGAATGGTATATCTATATTATTGGCATCAAAGGCTTTCTTCAAAGCAATCATGGCTTTACTTTTGGCTTCTAAAGCTGTTAATTTCTTCGTTGCATTCACCCAGAAACGCAGCTGAAAATCAATAGAACTACCCCCAAATTCCAAATAATGAAATTCTATTTCTTGTCCTCCTTGAGGTGGGTAAAGTTCTTTGATGGCTTCCTTAGCTATTTCTTGAACCGCTTCAAGGTCGGAGCCATACGCTACGCCACATTTGATTGTAGATCGAATTTTGGTTGTTAATCCGTAATTTTTAAAAGGATTGTCTAAAATCATTTGATTGGGAATGACAACAATATTATTATCTGCTTCTTTCAGCTTTGTATTTCTTAAATCAATTTCTACAATAGATCCTGAATAGCCATTGGTCTCTACCCAGTCGCCAACACTAATGACGTCCCTAACAGCTAAGAATATTCCAGAAAATGTATTGGCTAGAGTTCCTTGTAGAGCCAAACCTACAGCAAGACCGGCTACCCCTGCCCCTGCTAGAATAGATGTTAAAACATCATTTAGATTTAATACATTTAAAGCTAAGATCAGCCCTAATGTAATAAACACAATAGATGCAATATTTGAAATTAAGCCTCTAATAGACGCTTCTTTTATGGGTTTCCTAAGCAATTTGTTTACCCAATTTTTGACATATGTTGACAACCAATAAGCAATTGTAAAAATAAGAATTGCTAAAATTAAATTGGGTAAGTTTAATATAATCGCATCGACCCAGTGAGCCAACTTATCCATAATTTTGTCCCAAGAGGAAGTCATTTGATCTTGGAATTGATCGGTTATTTTTTCGTCCATTTGTAAATATATATTTTGTATTTTTTTGAAAATGATGCATAGATTCTATCGGATTAATCTGTGGCAAGGCACATACATCCTTTATGGCATAGACTAGCCCTACCACTTATGGCTTTGTGTCTAATAGAATGACCCTACTATCGCTTAGGCTTCTATATTTGAAGGAGATAAAAGTTATTTAAACTAAAGGATATATGGAATTATCAATAGTATCAAATACTGTACAAACAATTGCTAAAACGCAAAGAACAGGACACTACTTTTGCTTACATGTTGGTGTAACAGAAAGCTAGAATCTATGGAATAGTCTTTCTAAACGATTGTCTTAAAAACTATACTATTATAACAAGTTAGTCGACAAATTGTTTTTAAAAATATTAGTTTTGTCTTAAAAAAAAGAAGACCAATACTAGCGTTGGTCTTCTATATACTTAGCAAAGTTATTGCTTTATTTTTTGTCTCCAATTGAAAATTTCCCTTCTATAGGATTCCACAACAACTGAATAGAAGAGTAGGTGATCTCGTGAAGCGAACCGCAGTATTCTCTTACTGAGGGGTCATTGTTTTGGCACTTTTCTTTTAATATTTGAGTTTGCATTTGAGCAGAAGCCGTACTTCCCGTTCGAGGCAGTTGATAACCAAACTCTAAATGATGGTTTAGAGCAGGGTTGAATGCTGCGGCTGCCAAACCCATGGTTTGTTCTGAAAAATCTCTATATGTCAATTCGGGAACAACTTGTTCTGTTATATCATTCCATCGACCATTACGGAGTTTGAGAATATGAATTTCACCATGAAGGAAAATGTCCATGTGATTTTTTACAACTGCAGCAATTGTTTCTCCATTAGATTTCTTCAATAAACTCACTTGTAACGTAAAAATATCGCCAAATGCCTTGTCTTTTATCTCAATAAAATTGTTTTTTTCATCGACAAAAACTGTCGCATTGCTAGACTCCACACTTTGGACAATCCATTTTCCATCTTTGGATACAATAGGATGTATTTTTATATCATCATCGTAGTCTGCTAATAGGTTGTAATAATCTATAATAGCTTGAGCCTGAACAGAAGATGTTGCCCAAAAAGAAAAGCAACAAAGTAGTAGTGTTACAGGAAGTGTCTTCATGATGTATTTGGTTTGGTAGTTAATGATAATAAGCAATATACGCAATTCTTTCTGAATCATCAATTAAGTAGTTGGGCAATTTATGGTTCTTTTGGAGGGGCGGCTAGAAGCAAAAGAGGTGCAGACAAATTACAAATGAGCAAATACAAGAAAGAATCTTTAAACACAGTGCAACTCTAACAATAAAGCCTTACCTTTGTTGGTATCAATAAACAGACTGTGAATACAAGAGATATGGTAAGTTTTGAAGAATTAAAACTAACGAGACAATACATCAATGCCTTGGATGATTTGGGATTTGAACAAGCAACTCCAATTCAAATTAAGGCTATTCCTGCTATTCGATCAGGGCAACACGTTATTGGTATTGCTCAAACAGGAACAGGGAAAACAGCCGCTTATGTGCTACCGATATTACAACGGTTGAGTTATGCACAAGGCATAGCGGCAAGGTGTATTATTGTGGTCCCAACCAAAGAGTTGGTTGTGCAAGTGACACAACAAGTCGCTGAGTTGGCAAAATATACAGATCTTCGCTACCAGGGCATCTATGGTGGTGTTGGGCGCAAATCCCAAGCAAAAGCAATTCAGGATGGAGTAGATCTTATTATTACAACTCCAAGACGAATTCTCGAACTGTATCAAAAGGAGAATATCAAACTGAATAAGGTAGAAATAATGGTCTTAGATGAGGCAGATAGAATGATGGATATGGGGTTTATGGGACAGATAAACACTATTTTAGAAGTAGTGCCTACCAAAAAACAAAATCTTTTGTTTTCTGCAACCTTCTCTCCAAAAGTAGAAGAATTGAGTTGGAATTTTATGGATTTTCCCATCAAAATTGAGATTACGCCTGAGGCAACGCCTGTAGAAACGGTAGAACAAACACGTTATGCCGTGCCAAATTTTCTAACAAAGTTGAATTTATTAGCGCATCTGTTAAAAGATGAAGAGGCATTTCATCGAATTATTATTTTTGTTAGAACCAAACAGTCCGCAAACTTAATTTTTGACCGACTACAAAAGTATGGGAAAGACAACATTCGCTTGATTCATTCTAACAAGGGGCAAAATACGAGAATTAATGCGTTTCAAGATTTTAAAAATGGTGCTATACGCATTTTAGTAGCCACAGATGTTATGGCTAGAGGGATTGATATTAAAGATGTCAGTCATGTTATTAATTTTGATGTTCCTAGAATTTATGAAGATTATGTTCATCGAATAGGACGGACTGGGCGTGCTTTTAGAACCGGTGCAGCGATTACCTTTTTCACAAAGGCAGAAGTTTATCATATTGATAAAATAGAGAAAAAGATTAGAATGTCTATTCCAATATGTAACTTACCTGAAGAGGTAGAGGTGACCGAAACCCCATTTTTTGAAAATCAAGAAATGGAACGTGAAATTGACGCACAAAAGCACAAGGAAAATCCTGATTATAAAGGCGCATTTCATGAGAAAAAGAGTCATATTACTAAGATTAAGAATAAGAAAAGCAAACGCCCTAAAAAATATACTGGAAAATCCAATTCAGGGTATATTTCAAAAGCGAATAAAGGGAAAAAAAGTACGTCTAAAAAAGGACGCCACAAAAAAAGATAAGAGTCGCTTGTTTGTCAAGAGTGTATCTTGTTAGTAGTCAGAAGGAAAGGTGCAAGCGGAGTGACGTTAGAGCATAAATTGCTTAAAATTAAAACTATAAAAAGAATAATGACTTATAAAGAATTAATTCCTGCCTTATGTGATATTGCTGTTGATGCAGGAGCGGCTATTTTGGAAATTTATAAAGACTGCGAAGGAATCGAAATTATCAAAAAAGCAGACGACTCTCCTCTAACAGCTGCTGATCAAGCTTCTAATGCCGTTATTTGCAAAGGGCTAGAGGCATTGCCAATACAGTATCCTATTATTTCTGAAGAAAACAAGGCGGTGGCTTATGCAGAACGCAGCCAATACGAGTATTATTGGTTGGTAGATCCCTTGGACGGTACAAAGGAATTTATCAAACGCAATGGTGAGTTTACGGTAAATATTGCTTTGGTTCATGCTGGCAAAGTAGTCATGGGAATTGTATATGCTCCTGTGCTCGACGAATTGTATTGGGCTTCTATTGGTGATGGTGCATTTTTGAAAAAAGATGGCCAAACGCAAGAAATCCAAGCCCCTACATTTACTATGCAGGACAAAGGAATCAATGTGGTTTGTTCTCGTTCGCACTTAAATGATGAAACAAAGGCATTCATAGAGGCGTTGGACGAACCTAATATGGTTTCTAAAGGGAGTTCGCTTAAGTTTTTGTTATTAGCAACAGGAAAAGCACACTTATATCCTCGTGTAGCTCCTACCATGGAGTGGGATACAGCGGCGGCTCAAATTGTTTTGGAAGAAGCAGGAGGCAAGGTATTGCAGTATAATACAACCGATCCAGTTGTTTACAACAAAGAGAATATGCTCAATCCTTACTTTGTTGCTTATGCAAATTTGGAAGAGTAGGAAAAGTGTTTTCTCTCCCAGAGGATTATTGAAATGCTATAAATTATAAATACTACACAAAGTACTCGAAAGTAGTTTGTGTAGTATGCTTTTTTAGAAATACTAGTTAATAATACACTTTTCCATCAATAATCTTTAGACGAGCTTGACTTTCCATTTCTTTTATTTTTCGAATCGTCGTTTCGGTAGTTAAGCCTGTCAATCCTGCAATGTTCTTGCGTGTCAAATCGATTCGACAACTAAAATCTTCTGTTTGGTTATAGACATTAAATTTGATGTAGTTGAATAAAGAAATGATTGCTTCCTCTGCCGAGTTGGAGGTAATCCCATTTGCCATCACTGCTTTAAAGTATAGACGTTTGGAAAGCATTTTGGTAATGTTTAAGTGGATCGAGTGGTGGTCGGTTAGTAGTTGCTCAAAACTGCTTTTAGGGATTTGAATGATAGAAGATTTGCTTAGAGCAATAGCATTGGCAGGGTATTTCAAATTGGCAATCAAAGGAGGTTCTCCAAAACTTTTATTCTTGCCAAAAATCCCTTGTATAAACTCATTGCCTTTATCGTTGTAATAGCTCATTTTAATTCCGCCTGAAATAATTTGGAAGTAATACCTTGGGGTATTGCCTTTTTCAAATATATAGGCTCCTTTTTTATAATTGATTATTTTAAACGGGTATTGTTGTAAAATCTGTCGATCTATCATTGTTCTATATGATTTGAATCATAAGTTTTCTCCTAACACTTGAAGTATATTTGCAAGTATAAGGACAATTTAATAATTATGATGAAAATCATCGTATATAAAAATAAGAGAAATGATTGCAGATAAAACGATAGAAATCGTAAAGTCAACAGCGCCAGTATTAGCAGAACACGGAGAATCTATTACAAAAGTCTTTTATAAGCGTATGTTTGCTAGACATCCAGAACTAAAGAATATCTTTAACATGACGCATCAAAAGAAAGGATCACAGCCAAAAGTACTGGCTAATGCGATTTTTATGTATGCTAAGTATATTGATCAATTAGAGGTATTGGGGGGAGCAGTAGAGTCAATCGCTCAAAAACATGCTAGTTTGTATATCACACCAGATATGTATCCTATTGTTGGTGAAAATTTATTGGCTGCAATAGGAGAAGTACTAGGAGAGGCTGCCACTCCTGAAATTGTCAATGCTTGGGCAGAGGCTTATCAGGCTTTGGCTGATATTTTGATTAATAGAGAAGAAGACTTGTATGCGAATAGAGCGCAAGATAAAGGAGGATTTAGAGGTCAGGAAGACTTTGTAGTAATCAAAAAAGTAAAAGAAAGTGCTGTTGTGACTTCATTTTATTTACAACGCAAAGATGGAACGACCGTCCCTAAATTTTTACCTGGTCAATATATTGGATTAACTCTAAATATTCCTGGTACAGATCACTTACATACTCGAAATTATAGTTTGTCAGATTGTAATTGCAAGGATTATTTGAGAATTAGCGTGAAGAAGGAAACGGGAACTCCAGACGGAATTGCTTCTGTTTATTTGCACGATCATATAGAAGAAGGAGCCACATTGAGTATCGGAATGCCTTCTGGTGAATTTGTGCTCCAAGCAGAAGAAAAGCCTGTTGTATTGATTGCTGGTGGAGTGGGGATTACCCCTTTAATGAGTATGTATCATTATTTGACTCGCCAAACAGATAGAACTGTTACTTTGGTTCAGTGTGCTTTGAACAGTGACGTGCGTGCTTTTGGCGGCGAAATTGAAGCAGGAAAGAGCAAGAAAGTAAATACAGTATTGGTGTATGATCAGCCTTTGGCGACGGATGAACTAGGGAAAGATTTTGACCATAAAGGTTACTTAGATATGAGTATTTTGGCATCTATTCCAAATTTGAAAGAGAGTGCTATTTATTTCTGCGGACCTACACCATTTATGGCCAAGACACTTCAGCTGTTAGACAATTGGGGGATTGAGGCAGAGAATATTCATTATGAGTTTTTCGGTCCAGCAGAAGAGTTAGAAGCAGCTAATATTTAGAGCAAAAAGTATTCGTATATTAATAAAAAAACAAAGCCTTGCTCAGAAATTAAGGAGCAAGGCTTATTTTTTAAAAAGCTAAAATTTTGGATAAATCTTCCAAAACAGTGCTCATTTTCTTGTGGTGTTTAATTGCTTTTTCAAAAGGAGTAGCGTGAATTTCTCGGTGCAATTGCCCTAACATAACTCCTTTTTGCCCTTTTTTGAGTGCTTCTACAGCAGCAACGCCAACTCTACTTGCCAAAACCCGGTCCATACAAGTGGGAGAGCCCCCACGTTGCATATGCCCCAAAATGGTAACACGAATATCAAAAATATCTGTTTGAGCTTTTACTTTTTTAGAAATTTCTAAAGCACCTCCTTCATCATCCCCCTCTGCAACCACCACAATATTTGACAACTTCTTCTTGGCAGCATTGTCTAGTAGTTGTTGAACCAATTCATCAATGTTGGTTTTACTTTCAGGAATAAGAATGGCTTTGGCACCTGCTGCAATTCCTGCACGAGCAGCAATAAACCCAACATCACGTCCCATTACTTCTACAAAAAACAATCGGTCGTGAGAGTCGGCAGTATCTTTGATTTTATCAATAGCTTCCATAGCGGTATTGATTGCGGTATCGTAACCTATCGTAAAATCGGTTCCGTACAGATCGTTGTCAATTGTTCCTGGCGTCCCTACTATGGCGATATCGGGATATTCTTGCATAAATATATTGGCTCCTGTAAACGTTCCATCGCCACCAATAGCAACAATTCCGTCAATACCATGTTTTTTTAGGTTGTTATAGGCTTTTTTTCGTCCCATAGCGGTTCTAAACTCATCGCTCCGAGCAGAACCTAAAATGGTTCCTCCTTTGTGCAAGATATAGCTTACAGATTTGGAATTCATTGGAATAAAATCATCGTTAATCATGCCTTTGTAGCCTCTGCGAATGCCGACCACTTCGATGTTATAATGAATGGCAGCACGAACAACGGCACGAATACAGGCATTCATTCCAGGAGCATCGCCTCCAGAAGTAAAAACGGCTATTTTTTTCATATAAATTTAGGTTAGTTAGATTTTTATTTTTTGAAGGATTGTAACAATAACAGCACAGCTAGTTATTGTTAGAAAAACAAATGGATAACATTTTTTTTGTTAGATAAGTTTAGGGTGTATGATAGACATTTGCCTAATAGATAATTTAAATTAAGAAAAAAGCGCACATTATTACAAACATGAGTCATCCCGAATTTTTCGGCGATGACTTTTTTTTTGGAAAAAAGATAGGAATCTACTAGATTTAATTACCACAAAAAATTAGAGATTCCTATGTATTATAATAAACTACAAGATACAGAAAATATCAATAAAGAGAATGGAGCAGGATGGACAATTTTACATCGCTCACATCAATACTTGTCTAAATTACTCTTAAAACTAGATGAAGATTTAGATAAACGTTTGGTGCGTACATTTTATAATGTATTTATAGCAGTTTTAATGTCAAGAAATCGTTCAGATGCCTTGCTATTGACCGAGTTAGGCGCCTTAGTTCTTGGTCCTAAAAAAGCTAAAGCAGGAGTAAAACGTGTGAGTAATTTATTTCGCAGTAAGAAATGGGATTACCAAATAATAGATCAACATTTAGAAGAAGAGTTTGTTGCTAGATTGGAAGATAAGCAAGAATTAGGAAAAAGTTGGTTGATGCTCTGGGATGATAGTGTACTAGAAAAGCCCGAAAGTTGGTTTAGTGAAGGGCTAAGCCCAGTACACAGTAAGAAGAGTCAACGGTTAACACGAATAAAACCAGGTTATTATGATAAGCATAAACGTATTTGTGTTCCTGGATTTGAGTGGTCGGGTGCAGTTTTAACCTCCTTGCATGCGAAGGAAGTTCCTCAAATATCTAAAATGCGTTGGTTTGCCACAAGAGGTAAACATAAAGAGGAAAGTTCGGAGATATTTTATCGGATGTTTAATGCTCTAAATAAACGTGTAGCATCTACACAAGCGGATGTGCTTCATGTCTTTGATAGAGGTTATGCCAATGGTGTTTTTGTAGAACGTATGCTCAACTTTAAAGCAAAGTTTCTAGTTCGTTGGAAAAAGCTTAATAATTTGATTGATGAAAATGGAGTGAAGAAAAATACCTATCGTCTTTCTCTGGGACAAAAAGCTAAGGATCATCGCCTAATATGGGATAATATTCGGAAAGAAACGAGAAGCGTCAAAATACTCTACCGAAAAGTAGCTCATCCATGGTTTCCCCAAACAGATTTATACCTCGTTATTGTTCGTGATAAACGCAAAGGCACTTCTCCTATGTACTTGCTAACCAATGAAGTAATTGACACTTGTGGCAAAGCATGGGAAATGTTCTATTCTTATATGAAACGATGGGATATTGAACAGGTTTTTAGATATGGAAAATCAGAGTTGGGTATGGAGTCTCCTAGGCTTTGGTTCTTTGAAAATCGTCTTAAAATGTTGATGTTAGTTACTTTGGTAATGGATTTTTTGTTTCGGATGTTGAGGAACTTTAGAGCAACTATGACTACTATCATTAATATTTGGTGTCCTAGAACAGGAAATCGGCACCGAAAGACTTCGATGCCGATTTACAGACTTAGAAAAGCCATCCATTTTATCTTAACATTTTTATTTTGTCAATGTGCTTTAGAAAATTCGGGATGACTCATGTTTGAAAAAAAATATTGTGGGGACAATTGATTTAATTCCTTATGATCTTATTCGTGATCGTTTTTCCATTGACTTGGAGTTGGCTAATATAAATGCCTGTAGGTACCTTGGTTCCAGCATCATTGGTGCCATCCCAAGAGGTGTAATGTTCCCCTTTGGGAGTATTTCCTACAATCAGTTGCTTTACCAATTTTCCTTGTAAGTCATAAATGCCTAAAGAGATGTCTGTTGTGTGTTGCAAATAATACTGAAGCATTGTCAAGTCATTAGATGGGTTGGGGTAAGAGGTTAAAAACAATCCTCCTTCATTGATTGCAATAGGTTCTGTTCCTGTTGGTGTTTGCAATTGTAGCAAACTATCAATATTAATTAACTCATCTCCTTGTTGATAATTCATATACTGAAAGTAGACCAAAAACATTTCATCTGTTGTATTTAACCCAAAACTTATATTTTGAGGAGGATTGTTGGGGTTAAATGGGTTATTGGTTGTATTGTCATAAATGGCTTTCCCATATAATTTGTAGCCTACAGGTAGTTTTTGTAGGTATTTGAACACATAAAAGCCTTGCCAATCAAAGTCCCATTTTGGAATGTGAATTAATGGAATTCTGTCGTATGGAGGGGAGTGATTAACAGCATAAACAATAAAGCTTTGCCCTAATAGATGGGCATGAGGAAAAATACTGAATAAGGATAAATTGGTAGACATTGGCAAGTTGCCACCAGGAGGGAACCAAGCATCGACGCTATCTACAGTATTGGCATTGATGCTAAAAGAATAATCGGATAAAACGGGGTTGGCGGTAACTTGGCGAACACCACTTGTTCCTTGTGGGTAGAAGTGAAAGTTGATGCGGGTACTGTCTAGTATTCCTTGGCTACCTTCGGGATAGTGCATTGCAAATATAATTCTTGAATTGGCGGGTAAATTAATTCCCATTTTAAGATTTGCAGTGTTTGGAAATTGAGCAGGAGAACTACCTGGCGCAAATCCTGCTATCAAAGGCAAATTAGTAGGACCACCGCAATTATGACTGCTTGTATCTGTCCCATAAGTATTGTTGGCATCGATGTAAACTAAGACATGATGTACGATAGAAGCATTGCCAGGGATGACTTCAATTGCTTGGATGGTTTCAGAAGTAGGCCAATTGGTTGGAATCGAAAAGCAAACATAATCGTCATTTCCAAAGGTGGCTTTACTCACATAATCAGGAATGCGGACACTCATATCTGGTGTGCCCAATTGCCAGTTGTTAGGATTGTATACTGGGGCAGCGGGCGTGTTTTGTGGATTTCCTTGTGGTGCGCCAGCATTGACCCAATTATTAATTGTAGCAATTTCAGTAGAAGTAAGACTTCGTGCATGCGCAAACTCCGAATAATTATCATCTGGAGACCAAGGAGGCATATTGCCATTGTTTACTTCTGTTTGGATCGAAGATGCCATGCCGAAGACATCCGAGTAAGTCATTAATGAGAATGGTGCAATTCCTCCTGCGTGATGGCATGACGTACAGTTGTCAAAGATAATTTGAGCGACATCATCGGCATAGGTTTGTGCCATAGATTGTCCTGTTAATAGGAGTAAAAGGCTTATAAGTAAGTAACTTTTTTTCATAAAGCATAATGTTGTTTGGTGAGGTAAGTTCGGATTCAAACTATTAAATTACAATTTTAAACACGAAATAGCAAGCCTTAAAAGTTAAAAGCTTAGACCTTGAAACCTCAAAAGGTTTAATATTAGCTGTTAAAAAGATGTTATTCTCAATGGTAAGAACAACAATTACTTAGGTTGATCGTATACTAATTGTGGGTTCTAGCTTTTTTTTTGTAACTTTAATTAAACATTACTCTGTTGAAATCACACAGAAGCAGCGCAGCAAATTAAGCAAAGCGATCTGATGAAGTCAATCATCTTGTATGATTCAATGAATACAATTTTTAAGCGGACTGATGTTAGCCTACTAATTAAATATTATAATTATTTTATTATGAAATTACTTGCTCTGTGCTTCTTGTTGTTTGGAATGTTATCTTTTTCTGCTTGTAACCAAGGACCTGCCTGTCCTGCGTACAATAGTGTGCACAACACAAAAGATTATGGGTACAATCCCAACAATGCTGCTCGTGCTAAAGAAAATAACAAGGCAGATATTGAGGCACGAAAAAAAGCTGCTTTGAGTCCTAAAGCTGCTAAACGCGGGAGAACTTCTTTGTTTCCTAAAGGAATGGTGAAGTAGGAGTGGTGACATCTTTCTTATAAGGTAAGAAGAAGCTGCAAGGGGATTGATTGTTAACGATTAAAACGTTCTACAAGAATAGAAGCCATTAAGATGCCTATGATATCGCTGAGGATGTCTAGGCTATCAAATGTTCTAGTGGGAAAGAACAGCTGCGAGGCTTCTTCTACTAATGCAAAGATTAAAACCCCAAAACTCCCTTTTAAAACGTTAAATCCAAATAACTGAATAGTGGTACAGCGAAGGGCATAATTGAACAATAATGTCAAGCTACCAAATATGCACAGGTGCCCTATTTTATCTCCTAAAGGGATGCTATGAGCAAAATTCACAAAAAAGTTTTGAGTTCCTAAATCGGCATCAACAATAATCCAAATTAGAAATAAAAAGAAGCCTACAACAGGAATGAATCTCAATGAAATATGTCTAATGGTTTGAGTTTTCGGCTTCATGAAGGCGTTTTTCTTCTTGTTCGGCGTGTCGTAATTCCATCAACTCACGACCTAAGAAATATCCTATAGATGTTCTAAGAATAACAATGATACCTAAGTTTACCAAATCATTAAATTCTGGTTTGATGACAGAGTGGAGAATGTCAGAAATAATTAAGAAATCTAAAGAAAGTATGATGTACCAACCCAATGTACTGCGAAGTGCCATGATGTCATCGTAGATGTCGCCCCCTTTAAGATTGTCAATTTCCCATTTTATGAAAACCAAAATCCCTTTGATAAAGCCAACGATTAGAATTGTAATCCCAACTAAGTCGACTATAAATTCTACCCATTCTAAAATCTCAAAAATAAGACTGTTGTGATGTCCATCGGCTTGGTGGGTTGGTGGTTCAATATGTTGCCCAAATAAAAAAACAGGAAGTAGTGTGCATAAAGCAACGATAAAAATGAAAATTGGACGAAAGGTTTTCATTGTCGATTTTTGATGTTTGTGGTATAATGTGATATAGGATGCAAGATATAAATAGGGCGTAAGAATTAAAAGTAAAGTGTCAAAAAAAATGAGATGACTTTTAGTAGAGGGGCTTAGATTAAATTGTATGGACTCATAACAAAAATAATAAGCGTCTAAGAACGAATATCTCTTAGACGCTTAAATTATTCTGTTTGTATGGAAAGCTCTTTAGTCAATGTGTTCCAATTGCACAAATAAAGTAGCAATAGATTTTCCTGTTGCTTCTGCTTTGAAGCTCATTTTACCATCTTGAGCATTATAAACTATTTCATCGCCTGACATTAATTGACTACCTAAAACCCGTTGTACTTTTTCTTGGAAGCTATAGCGACTACTTTGTCTACTGATTGATTTTTTGATGTCTTCCAAATTCAAAGGCAGTTTGGAGTAAATCACACAAAGGTAGTCGGTGCCAACATTGCCGTCCATACGAACGTGTTGTGTTTCACTAGGAATCGGAACACTATTTTTGCTATAATTCAAGGCAGGGCTAACGCCCTTTTTATGGGGAAATACTTGATAAATCTTATTACTATTATCAGAACCTAAAGCATAAACATAGGCTGGTTGATTGTTGTTTAAGTAAATTCTAAAGCGAGTACCAGAACGATACGCCTTATTCATTTCATAATAATTTCCCCCCTTTAAACTGGCTTTCATTTCTTGTCCTGTATTTTCGACTAATTGTAGAGAACCTGCCAATTTATTTTTTTCATCCTTTTTGGCAATAGAAGGCATTTTGAACATTTCTACTGCTTGATAAATAAACTCAGCAGCATCTTCATACTTTACCCAAATAAAGCCATTGTCAGCCCAAGCAGGTCCCCAACTGTTCTGAACTCTAAAAGCCCCACCATCTTGTTCATCATCATAACCAATAAGGCACATAGCATGGCGACCGTGGGCATGTCCTTGATTACCATCAGCAATATCAGTACTTTTCTTTATCCAAGTAGGTCCCTTGCTATAACAAAAAGAGTTGGGAACATACATGGCAATAACAACAGGGTTGCCTTCATCAATACTTTTTTTGAGAGCCTGCACCCGTGCTTTTTCTGTTAGAGGATTGGCGGTATTCCATAAGGTCGCATAGCCTGTCATTTTATAAGGTTCTGCCTTTTTGTAAACACTTTTGGGAATGGCTGTCTGTGGACAATCTTCATCATAATCACTTAACTTTGGAATCCCAATTGTTTGGATGTTTTTGACACATTCAGATACAAATGCCCCATTACAACTAGTTTTAGGAGTAGTAACTCGATAGATAAAACCAGGTGAAAAAGCATGCTCATCAATCTTAGATTGCGATTCCCACCCTTGTCGTTGTGCTTCTAAAATCGTTCGACCGCAATAACCAGCTGCCCAAGCCGTACAAGTACCATATTGACCTTGGCTTTTTGCTGTAGGAGCATATTTTTCTAAGGATGCTTTTGTGTCTACTGCTCTATAGCTTTCGTTTGTCAATTTTGCTTTGATAGGCAAATTGTCATACTCTGCGTCAGGACCCTCAGGAATGCCCATTCCAAATTTAAAGTTTTCGGGTTGTGCCCAAGCATGAACACTCAGTAAAATACCAATTCCGATTAATGCTACCTTGTCTCTCATTGTATTATGTGTTCTATTCGTTTTTATAAATAGAGGAGCTGTAGCTAGTAGTTAGCTACGCTGCTACTTCGTGGTGCTTCGTGAGCGCAGCTAACTATATGAATAAGCCCAACAACTCCATTATTTATATAATAGGCAAACTTAAAGCCAAATTATCGTTTTCTAAAAATAAAGTTTCCTCCTTCATCGCCAGTTTGTGGCATTACTCCAAATTGAGGAATATGATTGTTTGGACTGTTGTAAATGACTGCTGGTTTTACTTTGGAATAAAGCGTTTCAGCGGACAAGCAACTGGTATTGTTCTCTCTTAGTTTTTTTAGCAAATATTTGAAAAAGACGCTGTTGTCAGGAACCACCGTATTGGCACCACTTGTCATGGCACGACGACTAGGAATTTTTTCCATTTCCGCACAGGCAAATTCGGTGACATCTCGATAGCCTCCTGTAAAAATAGAACCACTGAAACAAGCATCAGCAATTACTAAGGTATGTTGAGTTTGAATACTGTTGACATAATCTCTTAGTTCAGAATTAGAGAACCATTTTAGACGATTATCTTTTTTAGCATCCGATGGCAACCAATAACCAATTTCGTTTTTGACTACCCCATGCCCTGAGTAAAAGATGAGTAGTTGATCTTGTTTTGTCAAGCGTTCTTGCAGGTAGATTAATTTCTCTAAAATTTGCTCCTTGGTTGGATTTTTTAAAACATGCACATCGTTTTTTTCAAAGGTATAGTCATTTACCAAGGTGCTTTCTAGTGCTTGACAATCATCAATAGGTTTTTCTAAGTCATTGATGGCAAAATCATCATAGTTTTCAACACCAATTAATAGAGCGTGATAATGACCACCGCCACTAGATTTGTACTCAATAATACGTTTTTCAGAACGTACGGTTGTGTAAGGCGTTTCAACAACAATCTCCAACTCATTTTTTCCATTTTGTAACTTAACCGACTCATTCACACTTTCAGTACAGTCCGTATCAACTCCAAAACCTCTAGAAGTAAAGGTTTGACCATTTAAATACAATTGAATGCTTTTGATTTCGACATTAGAATGAATGCAGGCTTTGACATTATAAGTAGGTTCTGTGCTAGATACAAAAGCATTATAAGGATAATCCCAAGTGATGGTAGGTTTTTCTTGTTCTCCTTGTTTTTTGACTAGTTTAGCTTTTTCTGTGCGATAGCTAGAGCTATTGCTAGCATCCAATGCTATTGCTTTGTCATAGTCCGCAATAGCATCTTCGATATTACCTAAACAAACTCTAGCCTTGGCACGATCTGCATAATAGTATCCCTTTTTATCATTAGTGACATTGATAGTAGCATTAAAATCACTCAAAGCTTCTCTACAACGACCTAAGCAATTATAAATAGCTCCACGAGTATGATAACTATATTCAGTGGGGGATAAGTTAATCGATTTATTCACATCTCCTAAGGCACCCAAGCATTGACCATTTAAATATTTTGCCCATGCTCTATTGTTGTAAGCAGTTGCGTGGTTGGGATTTATTTTTAGGGCTTCTGTATAATAATAAATCGCAAGATCTTGATTGTTTTTGTTTGCTGCAGCTAATCCAGCATTAAAATACTCATCAAAGGACTTGGTTAAATCTCGTTCGTAATTAAAGAGAATAGCTTTGATGCGTTTTTTATTATCCCATTGATATTGTACAAAATCCTTAGGGAATTCAGAAGAGACGATGTATCGCTCGCTTTTGTTGTTACTATATTCAGACATAACAACCACCCAAAGCCCTTCTCCATAAGCCAAGGAGGTGATGTGTTTTCCTTCTTTATATTTGGCATTCACCCAATCCGTCGGGAACTGACTGCCCCAATTGTAAACTTGTTTGTGATAATCAGCGCCTTTAGCTAATACAGCAACCCATTCTCCATTTCCAAATGAAATATCAATAATATCTTTTCCGTCATTCCATTTTCCTAAAATAAACTCCTTTATTCCTTCAAAGTTTCCTCGTTTGCCCCAGCTTTCGTTAGTCAAACCAGCTCCTTTGGACATGACCACTACCCATACATCGGAACCATAAGCTACTTTGGTAATGTCAAATCCTTCTTTCCATTTTTTTTCTACCCAATCTCCTGGAAATTTTTTGTCTTTGTAATAAGCTTGTTGTGAGTAGGACGTAGCACTTGTTACAACATACCATTCTCCCTTACTGTAAGTAAGGTCGGTAATGTATTGCCCTTTATTCCATTGAGTTTTGATAAATGCAGCAGGAAATTCAGGATTGTTGTCATAAGTTTGGGCATAATTGCCTTCCATCATAACCGCACACCAAGTATTGTTTTGTGCTTGTATTGATGTCGTTAATTCTAAAAGAAAAAAGACTTGGAGTATCAAAAAAAGTTTCGTTTTCATAGAGGACCGATATTTTGCTGAAAAAAAAGAAACAAGATTAAAACATTAGAATAATTCCCAGTTATCCTACATCAGTGTTTCGTGAGAATTCTATTTAAAATAAAATATAGTACTTTGTCAAAATGGCAATAGTCATGTGTGTCACGAACTATTACGAAACAGTACTGTAGGTAGTTCATCAACGAACTACTAAAAATGAATCGCACGAAGTTTATTTTAAGTATACAATAATCTAGAACTATGCCAACCTGTTTTTTATAAACCATTGAACGTTATTGGACAATCAAGTACTTTGTCTAAATACTCAAAAATCCTGCTTGCATCAACATGTGTTTGGTATGCAATTTGCCCAAAACAGAAATAAAAAAAGAGGGAATAGGTGTTCATGAAAATTGAGACGACTGTACTCTAAAATAAACTTTCTTTGAGTTAGATTTATTATGCTTTTATGCTCAAAGAATGATTCTTTTTAATAAAAAAAAAGTGAATTTTGTTACTGTTTAACTCTAAATATGTTAAACTTTGCTTTGTTGAGTTTATAATTATAGTCGTTTAAAAAGTAGAAAACACTCACAAACAAATAAAATTGGGGTGCTAAAAATATAAAAAGTAAATTGAATCAATGAAAATGACACCAGAATATATTGAAGAATATGCTCAACAGCATACTAAAGTATATGAATCGGACGTATTAGATAGATTGGAACGCAAAACACATTTGGAAGTGATGCGCCCGCAAATGCTCTCTGGTTATTTGCAAGGTCAGTTTTTAGCTTTTTTTAGTCGAATGAAAAAGCCCAAGAGAATCTTGGAAATTGGTACTTATACGGGGTATTCTGCTATTTGTTTGGCACAAGGTCTAGAGGAAGGAGGAATGTTGCATACCATTGATGTTAATGAAGAATTGGAGACTATTGCAACTCAATTTATACAAGAATCTGGATTGGTAAGTTCTATTCAACAACATCAAGGAGATGCTATGCAGATTATTCCACAATTAAACGAAAATTGGGATCTCGTCTTTTTGGATGCTGATAAAATCAATTATAGCAATTACTATGATTTATTGTTACCCAACTTAAAATCGGGTGCTGTTATTATTGCTGATAATGTGTTGTGGCATGGAAAAGTTCCAGAAGGTAGTCGAGAAAAAAGAGCTAGTGCTTTGGCACTTTTTAATCAAAAAGTAACCGATGATCCTCGTGTAAATAATGTCTTGCTTCCCCTGCGAGACGGACTCATGCTAATAGAGGTAGTTTGAGTAACAGAATCATAGAATAGAGTAGTTATTGGTACCCCCCATTGGCGTTGTTGTTGTCCTTAGCATTTAGGGAACAAAGCTCTGTTCAAATTTTCAACGTATACAAAATTTGAATTTTGAATTTTTTATTTGTATTATTATGTTAATTGATTGATAAATAGAAGGTTTTGTTTCTAGTTCACTAATATCTAATTAACTCTTAATTGTTAATTTTGGGTGTTTTTTAGGAAACAGACAACAATCACACTTAATTTTTTGTATTTAGTAGAGTATAAAGTTTTATACAGCAAAATAGAGTAGCATTTTTGTTTAATGTACTATATTTCTATATATTGGATGTTGAAAAAACTAGTTTAAATTATCAAAAGCTTTGATGTGTACCAAGAAACACTATGCATCAAGAAAACACTCAAAAACTAAGTTTTGGAAAATCATATAGGGTACTATTATAATAAAAAAATAAAATAATTTCTTCGGATCGCTTGGAATTACTTTAACTAATATATATATTTGCTCTAATTTTGCATGGAAAGGGTATACTCACAACCTTTATTTTTCAAATCAAACACTTATTCCTAACTTTTAAGTAGTGTTGGTTTGAATAAAAAAGAAAAATCAATTGAGAGCTTTTTTAAGGGATTTTCTCCTTAAAGCCTGATTTTTAATTGGTTTTTTTGCGCTTTGACAAAATATAAAGGCGTATTTTTTTCTGATTACGCAAAACTTCTTTAGTTTTGTAGACGAACTTAGCAAAATATTATTCAGGATGACATTAAGACCAATTTTATTATTAGCAATCCCCCTATTGCTTGTTAACAATGTTGTTGTTGGTAGCACCCCAATCACTTCGACAAAATTGTTAACCTCGGAAGATTACGCTCCTCTTGCGGAGAAATACATCAAAGAACACTATAGTTTGGCAGTTGCAGAAATGGAACGAACCTCTATTCCTGCAAGTATTACATTAGCCCAAGGCATGTTGGAGTCTGGATATGGAACAAGTGAATTGGCGAAGCATGCAAATAATCATTTTGGTATCAAATGCCACAAAGGATGGGTTGGGGAGACGTATACACACAGAAGTAGCGAGAATGCAAATGGTTCTATGATTGCTCGTAAGTCTTGTTTTCGTTCTTATGGAACGGTAGAGGAATCTTATGCCGATCATTCTGATTTTTTGGCGTCCCGATCTAACTATTCCGAATTATTCCTAGCTAATACGACTGATTACAAATTTTGGGCAGAAGGCTTATTAAAAGGTGGTTATGCAACAGATCCTTCTTATGCTAATAAGCTCATGACAACAATAGAAAATTATAACCTAAATAAATACGATAAACATACCAATACAATTTTAGCATTTAATAATTCTACAGAAGAGTTAGAATATAAAGAAGATTTGCATGCGCTCAAAAGAAGAATTCAAACCTTAGAGTCTATTCTATCTCAAACAGAGTTGTACAAGTTGGAATTAAAAGAATGTTTGAGTGCTAAACAACAAGAAGTAACTAATCTTAAGGTCAAGCAAGAGGATCTAAGAAGACAACTCAATGAGAAAATATCTATCTTAGATAATAATCTTGCGGTGCAATACGATATGATTGCCAATCTACAGCGTAGATTACAGCGAGTGGAAAATATTCAGCAAGATATGATTAAATCTGACCCTTTGATGGGATATTTTAATGCTGATGGCACTCCAAAAAATCAAGTGCGCGTTTTCCCTGTTCGCCAAATGAACAACGAAGGTATTTTTTATCAAAGTGGACGAAAAGCTACTATTGCTTCAAAAGATAGAAATCTATTTGAGATTGCTGAAGAATATAATATTTCATTCAAAGATTTGTTGAGATACAACGATTTGGAAAATGATTCTGATTTGCCAGATGGGTATTATGTTTTTATTGAGCCTAAAGCAAATTACGTGAAAAATCAAACAGCACCTCATCAAGTAGCTATAGGAGAAACCATCCATACAATTTCTCAACGTTATGGAATTAAAGCTTCTAAATTGTACCAACGCAACCATTTGAAGAAAGGAGACGAGCCAAAATCAGGTGAGTTTATCTTTTTGAACAAGACGAGTGAAAAACAACCTAAATTAAAAGAAACTCCTACTCAAAACAACTTTGATTCTAAGTTTGGTGGCGGAGGAACTAGAGGAAAGTAGTCTAGAATAAACTATAACAATCATAAGAAAAAGATGCAAAACTATAGTTTTGCATCTTTTTTTTATATTTTTAACTAAACTGAAATACCTGTATAGGATGGGTAAAACGTTCTATTTTTATAAAAATTAAGCTCGTAAGCTCTATTTTTTTATAAAAAGATGCCATTTTGTGGGAATTTTTTTATCGTGTTGCTTCGTACAGGCATTATAATGTAGTTTACAATGATACTTATTGTTATCAAATTTAATGATTAGCAACCTGTTAAAAGCAACCATTTTTGATTTTAAACCATTAGCATTTATTGAGTAGTTTGGAGATCAATCCAAGAGAAACACCACTATTCATGGGCTATTATTATTAGGTGAAACCTATCAATTGCATGCAACGAAACACATATTTTATACTGGCTATTTTAGCGAGTTTATCCAACTTCCTTTTTGCGCAAAATTTGGACAAAGGAGAGTTAACTGTTGACGAGTATATTAGCAAATATAAGGATATTGCAATCCAAGAAATGGAACGGAGTGGAATTCCTGCTAGCATTACACTAGCACAGGGAATTCATGAATCTGCCTATGGCAATAGTCGTTTGGCAAAATCGGCAAACAACCACTTTGGGATCAAGTGTACTAGCGATTGGGAAGGCAAAAAAGAATACAAATGGGACGACGAAGCACGCAAATCTTGTTTTAGGGTATATGTCTCTGCCGATGATTCTTATGTAGATCATACCGATTTTTTATTAAATCGGAAGCATTATGCTTTTCTATTTGATTACGATAGAAGTGATTATAAGCGTTGGGCTAAAGGATTAAAAAAAGCAGGTTATGCAACCGATCCCAAGTATCCTGATAAGTTGATCAAGACCATCGAAAAGTATAAATTAGCAGAATATGATAAGGCAACGGGTATCTTGACCTATGATACTTCTAATGTTAAAGGGATTAAAAATTTGCCGATTTACGCATCTTCAGGAAAACATAGAACCAAACCTAGATCTTTTTTCTTTAAATCTTATAAACCAGGGTTTTATAGAATCAATGGGGCTACTTATGCTATTTCTAGAAAAGGAGAGTCTGCGTTGGCTGTAGCCAAAAGATTTGGCATTCCTTATAAGCGTTTTTTGAAGTTTAATGATTTGGAAGATGGTGATAATTTACTGGATTACCAACCAGCTTATATTCAACCCAAGCGCTCGGTTTATAAGGGAGAGGAGACGTTTTATCGAGTAGAAAAAGATATTACAATGTATGAGATTGCCCAAGAGTTTGGAATTAAATTGTCTAGTTTGTTGGAGATGAACTTGCTTGAGAAAGGAGAGGAACCTGAAAATGGGGAGTTAATCTTACTCAAAGAGAAAGCGTTGACAAAACCTAAGCTGAGACCTAAAAACCATGTGGATTTATTACCATCGCCTTATATTGATGATGAAAAAGCTAAAAAATTGAAGTCGCCTGTTAAATCAACGACTAAATTGCCTACAAAGGTCGTTGTTCCAAAAGTAGAGCGTCCTAAACCACAGGATATTGTTATCAATACGCCTACATACGATAATACGGTATATGCAGACACCACCAAAATCAATACATCAAAATCTAAAGACAAAGAGTTTTTGAATGTTAACATAAGTGCTGGGGGAAGCTCTACAACAAACAATACAGGGTCAAGTTCAACCAACACCGTTATTAGACGCCCTCGTCCTACCTCTAACGGTTCTAACTCAACACATACACATACATCTGGAAATAGGACGAATCCAGATGCGTTGTTTCCTAGCACAACAACAACAACAACAACAAAAGGAACAACCAATACCAATAATTCTGACCATAATACAACGACAAATACAACATCAAATACAACGACCGTTTATAATGGAAACAGTACTGGTAATAGTTCTAATTATGGCAGTACAAAAGATTATCAAAAAGGAAATACAACCACTTCTACAACTACAACGGTGACTACTCCGACAACAACTCGATTCATTACACATGTAGTTCAAAAAGGAGAAACGCTTTATCGATTGCATAAAAATTATAAAGTTTCTGTTGAATCTATTCAGCAAGCTAATAATTTGACAAGTACAGTATTGAATGTAGGCAGTGTTCTAAAAATTCCTGTTAAATAATTGATAAAACAAAGGTTGTTTGTTGGCTTGGAATGATGTTAGAATAAGAGAAAGCAGGCTTCTGTATAACAATGGTTTGTTGAAACCACGTAGTAGCAGCGTAACTAACGATGACTTAAATGTTCATTAGACGTCTACTAAAATAGAAAACACATTTGTTTTTGGTCAAATGATCAAGAATTGCTTGAAATAATTTCTAGGAATTTTACAAAAAATATCCTTTCAGGATGAAGAATTATAGAACCTTTATAGTTGGTACAATTTGTTCCCTGTTTTTGGTGACAATGACAAATGGGCAAAATGAAAACAAGACTTTTATAGATATTCATGTGAATACTAGTAAAAAGCCATTTAATTCCCGTTCTATTGGTCTCCAATATGGTTTGTGGGAACCCATGTTTCACGAATGTGGGACAGAAGAACAGCGTTCTAAGACGGTTATGCAAAACATAGGCGAGGTTGTCCCCAAACAATCTCAATCCCATTTAGAGGCACTGGTAAAAGGAAATACTCGGATTGCATGTATGAACTTGTCGCCCATCGAGCAGCCTTTTATCGGAACAAATAGTGCCTTGACGGACAAGAATAAGAAAAAAACAATTTCGTGTGTTTCTGGAGTAAATGCGAACCAATTGTTTTTGCGACGAAAAGAAATTGACTACTTCAAAGATTTGGTAGAGAATATTAACTTTATTGAACGTTTTGAGAATAAACCATATATGGTGAATGGCTTTGAGTATCAATTCTCTTTGATTCGAAACCAAAAACAACTAGAAGAAATTGCGCAAGATAACAATCGGGTAGGAATGGTACTAACCGTAGAGGGAGGACATTCTTTGGGACATTCTATTTATATCAATGATAAAATTACGAACCTAGAAGAATATCAAACCTTGGTTTTGGAAAATGTAGAACGATTGAAAGGTTCTCGACCTTTGATTGATGGATCTGATATTTATTTAGATGTTCCTATTCTTTGGATTTCCTTAGCCAAAAGTTATAGCAATGGTCTTGGAGGGAACGCCAATTCGCTTAATAAAGCACAACAGAGTATCTATGCTAAGCCTGAAGGCTTGAATGCTAAGGAAACAAAGCTGGGGGTAGAAGTAATTGAGCGTTTAATCTCTAAAGATAAAGGCCGTAGAATATTGATTGATATTAAGCATATGAGCTTGGAGTTCAGAACAAGATACTACAAGACTATAGAACGATCAGAAATTTTAGGAGATGGTATTCCCGTTGTCTGTAGTCATTGTGGAATTAGCGGTTTGTCCAAAAGAAATGCATTGTACAAGAAGAAAGATGAAGATTCTAAGAACAATAACTACTATCTAAATCACTGGCAGCAAAACTTATCGTTTGAGGATATTGGCAAGATTTTTTTGTCCAAAGGTTTGATTGGTATTACCTTGGATAAAACGGTGCTAGGGGGACAAACAGCTTTGACGCAAATTAATGAAACGTTACCCAATACGGTTCAAAAGCGAAAGGCTTGTGTAAAATTATTGATGGCAAATATTTTGACGGTAATTCAAACCATTAACGATGCTGCTGCATGGGACCATATTGCTATTGGTTCTGATTTTGATGAAATGGTAGAACCTTTGGATCCTTATCAAACAGCAGAAGATTTACCTCAACTAGCAGTCGATATTCAACGATTTTTAGAGCGCCCAGAATCTATCAACGATTTGTTTTCGGAGGAAGATATTCGAGAGTTGATGTTTGATTTAACGCCTACCGAAATTACAGGTAAAATCATGAGTTTAAATGCGTACAACTTTATTAGCCGTCATATTGGTAATATAAAGAAGCAGTAAATGATCAATTATAACAGAGAAAGACTGCCTGCTCGATCGCTAGTTAGCAGACAGTGTGTTTCAGCTCTAAAAGCAGCATTTTGTTCTATGTTTAGATTTTTCGTTTGAATAAATCTTCCAAAGCAGGAACCAAATCAGGAAATTGGAAGTCATGCTGCATTTTTTGCAAAGCTTGAGGTATCGCTCTAGTACTATTTAAGACAACTGCTGACATTTCTCCTAACAGCATTTTGATGGCACAAGGAGGGGCAGGAACCAAGAGTGTTTTTTGGTCGTGTGCTTTAGCTAATGCTTGTGCTAAATTTTTGTTGGTAGTGGGGATAGGAGCCGTTCCATTATATATACCAGTCATTGTTTCTTTTTGCAACGCCTTGATAAAAATCTGACAAATATCATCTAAATGAATCCAAGGATAATATTGTTGCCCATTGCCAAAATAAGAGCCGATTCGAAAAGGATAGGTCATATTTAGCTTGGGAAGAGCACCGCCTTGTGTCGACAAAACAATACCAACACGGATGATTGGGGTACGAATCCCCATTGCTCGAATGCCTTCTACGGATTGTTCCCATTTTACGCATACTTCACTCATGAAACCAGTTCCAGAGCTTGCATTTTCATCCAAAACTTCCTCTTTTCTATTGCCATAGTAGCCCACCGCAGAACAGGCAACAAAAACCTCTGGTTGATCCTTGCGTTCGCTTAGGGCTTTAGTTAATAGTCTGGATGAGTCGATACGACTTTTTAAAATTTCTTTTTTTCTACTTTTTGTCCAACGAGCATCGGCAATTCCTGCTCCAGCTAAATGTATAATACCATCCACGTTTTCCAACGCTTTGGGATCAATGGTTTGGGCGTCTAAATCCCACTTGTAAGCAGGATAAGTAGCCTTTAAGTTTTCGGTTCTGCTCAAATGTCGAACATGCATGCCTTGTTCTGTCAATAAGAAACTGATGCGCATTCCTAATAGCCCAGTGCCGCCAGTAATTAGTATGGTTTTCATGATATTTATATAAAAAAAATATGTCTCAAAAAAAGGTCAATATTCGACATTTTATTTGTTGAGATTGCTAAATAATTAATTATATTTGTTTGAATTGTTACTGAAATAAAAACTCTTTCACTTGTACGTACTTTTTTATTATTAGAATGATAATAATGAGTTAATTAACACAAGAGATAAAAACACCACGTCGACTTTTTTTTAATAAAAGAATTAATTCTATGAGAATCTCCAAAACCTTAAAAAATCTAGGATTTGCAATAGGCTTCTTGTCCATGACCGTTGCTTGTGAAACTCCTTCGGATAAACCAGAGGACAAGACAACAGAAGAAAAGCAAGAAACTACTGAGGGGAATGCTGAATTAACGATCCATGAAATATCTGACCCAGATGGAATGAACCCCATTATTTCCAATGCGGCTAATGCTCTTTATATTCAAAACAACATTTATTCTAAATTGTTGGTGTACGATCAGCAAACACTAGAATTAAGTCCACAATTAGCGGTTGGTCGTCCAGAAATTAAAGCTTTGGAAGACGGAGAATATGCAGGTGGTATGTCTTTGACGTATGAAATCCATCCTGAAGCTACTTGGGATAATGGTACGCCAATTACGGCAGAGGATTATATCTTTACCATCAAGGTGATTAAAAATCCAAGGGTAAATAGTGCACAAATCCGTCCCTACTTTGAGTTTATGGATAAGGTGGAAATTGACCCAACAAATAACAAAAAATTTACAGTTTACTCTAAAGAGCGTTATTTTAGAGCAGAAGAGTCATCGGGGCAGGAGCCATTTATATTACCAGAGTATCACTACGACTCAGAAGGGTTGATGAGCCAGTTTACAATTGAACAGTTGAGTGACCCTGAACAAATGGATGCTTTGATGAAAGATCAAAAAATTATGCGTTTTGCAGAGCAGTTTAATGCGCCTAAGTTTAAAAGAGTGCCTGAGGCAGTTGTTGGGAGTGGTCCTTATCAGTTTGTAGAATGGACAACTGGACAACGTGTTGTGTTGGAGCGCAAAAAAGATTGGTGGGGTGATAAAGTAAAAGGCAATAAAATGTTAGAGGCTTATCCTCCTAAAATTATCTATAAAACAATTCCTGACTTGACAGCAGCAATTACGAATGCTAAAGATGGTCAGGTAGACGTTATTAGAAGTATTCAACCAACCAAATTCATCGACTTAAAAGACGACCCTAAATTTAGTAGTAACTTCGATTTGAGTACTCCTGACCAATTTGCCTATTACTATATTGGTTTTAATATGAAAAAACCTCAATTTAGAGACAAAAGGGTGCGTCGAGCTATTGCGCATTTAATTGATCGAGATGAAATGATTGAATCTATATTTGAGGGAATGGCGATTAAAACGAATGGTCCAATCAATCCTAAGAAACCTTATTACAATAAGAATATGCCTGATATTGAATACAATATTGAAAAAGCAAAGGAATTGTTGAAAGAAGCAGGGTGGGCAGATGCCGATGGCGACAATATTATGGATAAAAAGATTGATGGGAAACAAGTTCGCTTTAGTGTAGAATACAAGTACCAACAAGGAAATATTGTTCGCAAGAATATTGGTCAATTGCTAAAAGATGAAGCATCACGAGTTGGTATTGAGGTAAATCTAACGCCTGTTGATTTTTCGACTTTATTGGAAGATGCTGATAAGCGTAATTTTGATATGGTTGCTTTGGCTTGGGTCAAAACGCCTGGGTTGGATGATATGAAACAAGTGTGGCATACCGCAGCCGACAAAGAAGGTGGTGCCAATCGAGTAGGGTTTGGAACAGCGGAGTCAGACAAATTGATTGACGAAATTCGTGTTACTCTAGATCCCGAAGTGCGCAAAGAGCTCTATTTGAAAGTACAAGATATTATCTATGAGGAACAACCGTATGTATTCTTGTTTGTGCCTTCAGAATTGATTGCGATACACAACCGATTTGATGGTACGGAAACTTCTCCAATGCGACCAGGCTATAGAGAGGCTTCGTTTAAGTTAAGAAAATAAAGAAGATACAATATTTATGGAACAGGGTAGGGACTTAAAAGACCTTACCCTGTTTTTTTGATCTATAGAGCTTACTCTGACATCATGCCAGCACGACTTTCTGCTTCCCAAAAGTAGCCTTTGTTGTTTAGTTTCAAATTACCTTGTGTTAGTTGTTTAGAGTTTTCAATATTGGCACTAATCCAGCAAACTGTCTTCCCATCAAAACCTGATAAATAAATTTTGGAATCTTGAACAGTGCCTTCTAAATGTAATTGTTTGGGATAGGTAGGAAACTGTAGGCTTGCGGCAGCTTTGTTTTTACCATCAGTAGAAATGCGAAGGGTTCCTTCTAAGGTCGAATCTTGGTCAATTGTTGCTACTAACTTCCATTCTCCTGTCAAGTTAGCTTTAGGTGTTTTACGAACATCAGGGAAACGCTGCTGAATACCATAAATGCCTGCAAATGGAATGGCATACTCTTCTCCTGTATTATCATACAAAAAGCCATCCATCTGGTCAACTTGGTGAATAATCTTTAGATAGGTATTGGCAGCACCAAAGTAAGCAAATAGGGTGTCTCCAAAAATAATGGCACTATCGGCAGCTACATCGTGCTTTTCCGTTTTAAAAATAAACTCAATGGGCTTGTCATTATTAGAGTTCTTGATTTCATAAATAACAGGGACGGCTTGGTCTTCTAATTTAAAAACGCCTCGCCATGTACCGGGAGCAAAACCTTCGATAGCAGTGTCTGCTTGTAAATCCCAACAGCTTGCCAATAAGATCGAGATAGAAATTAGGAGGAATAAAATACGCATGATAGTGAAATATAGTTGTATACAATTGCTTTCTATCAGGTGAGAAAGCAGCTTGTAGAATTGATTATTATAATGTCGCAAAGATACGCTATTTATAAGAACCTAATCTTAAAATAGCTAATAATTCCTTTAAGTTTACTCTTTGGACTAGTCCAATAGTAAGTGCCTATTTAGCTATGATGATCTAGTCTCAAGGGATTTAGATTCTAAAGAGTTTATTCTTTAAGAAAAGATGAAAAATAATTTTGACCGTTAAAATTTTCATATTTTTATGAACTTATTAGGGCTTAATTATGTAAGCTTATTATAATTTTGTATATTAGAAGTAATGGCTTATTGCTTTTAAGAACAAAAGTTAATAAACTATTATTAGAGTTAGAGATCAATAAACACGATCAAATCAAACTAAAAAAAACTATGTTGGAGCACACACATCACATGTCTTGGCAAGACAAAGAAGAAGAAATTGCCCTCCAAGAATTGATTGGTAATCATTCGAAAGTAATTGTTTACAATGATGATCACAATACCTTTGATTGGGTAATAGAATCCTTTGTTGAGGTTTGCCGTCATAATCCTGCACAAGCAGAACAATTGAGCTATTTGATTCATTTTAAAGGAAAGGCTACTGTTAAAACAGGGTCAAAAAAAGAATTAAAACCAATTAAAGATGCTCTAGTAGATAGAGGCTTATCTGCTGTTATCGAGGATTAAGTATTACAGAAGAATTTATAGGAAAATAAGGGAAATATCATGAATGATACTTCCCTTATTTTATGATTATAGTTAGCTAACTACTATTAACTATGTTTCTCAAATAAAAAAGCATAAGGTTCTAACCCTTCGATATGCTTAAATAAAACCTTCATAGTACCCACCGTAGGCAATGCTACAATGGCACCTGGCGCACCCCACAAACTCGAAAATACAATGACCCCAAAAATGGTCATAAATGGATTTAGGTCAATTTCATCGCCTACAATCCAAGGTGTTAATAAATAGCTTTCTACAAATTGAGCAACCGAAACAACTACAAATACCATAATACCAGCAAAAGCACCAGAGTATAGATAGGCTAGTATCATGGCTGCCCCTCCACCAATTAAATTACCAATATAAGGGATAATAGAAAATAGAGCCGCAAAAATTGCCAAAAATAAGGCGTAAGGAACACTTCCTAATAAAAAGCCAATATAGTAGGCTACAAATAAGATCAACATAATTTTGCCTTTCCCAATAAGATATTTGTTAACAATAGAGCTAGACTCTTCCAACATGACACAGATGGTTGCTTCTTCTTCTTTTCGAACAAGCTTTTTGAAAAAATTGTGAAACATTTCTTTTTGGAGTAGAAAAAGAATAATATAAATTAAGGTTATCAAAGCTTGAGAAGCAAAGGTCATGGCAGACCCAAGCATACCTGTTGCAAACGAACGCATTTTCTTATTCGTAAAATCAGACTCAGACAAATATCGAAAAGGATTGATACCAAAAGATTTTGAAAACCATTGGTTGAGTTCGGTGATTTTTTGAGAGGCTTTGTTTTGTATTTCAGCCCAATCACTGACAATAATGTTGATTTGCCAAGAGATGATGATAAAAATAATAGAAAACAAACTAATTAATAAGATCATCACAATAGTAATTGCTACTCCTTTGGGAAGCCCTAAGTTTTTTAATTTTTCTGTAGGACCATTCAAGGCAGTGGCAAACAATGCCGCAACCAACAAAGGAAGCAAGAGTGATGCACCTAAGTAAAGCATTATTGCAATTCCTATAAAAACTAGAATTGCAATGACAAAATTTTTTGGAGCGATGGTTATTTTAGGTGTATTGGCCATAGTGATAACGTGAAAACCTTAGGTGATGAGCTCGATGTTTATCTAACCTTTTGTAAAAGGAGGCAAGCCCTTATTGTATGTATCCTGGGCACGCTTGATCTGTTCTGCTTCCGTTGTATCTGGGTAGAGTAAGTATCGAGGTGCTAGAATTTTTTTACTAGTATTAATTTTGATTTTAATAATACTTTGAAAAGGAAATAGTCCTTTTGTTAACTCTAATAAGAACGGTTCCAATAGTTGAAATTCAGGATTGGATGTTGGAATAACAGTAGCGGTTCCTTTTAATTGATAGCCTTTTTGAACGAAGACATCTATAAAACTAACACATACATTGGGATTTTGTTCTAAATTTCGAACAGTTTGAGGCGAAGCGATATTAGCAATTAAAAGGTATTTGTCTTGATAAAGGGTGAAAATTTCCTTAGGAGATACGTTGGGAATATAATCGGGGGAACTGGTCGCCAACCAGCAAAGTACACTCTGTTGAAGATACTTCTTAATGGCTTCTATTTCTGCTAACATAAGAGATAGATTGAGTCTGTTTAATATAAAATAGTCTACTAATGAACGTTAGTGAGCAATGAGAATTGTCATAAGTTCGTTTTCCGAATAGAGTCAATTGATTTTCTGCAATTTAGCGTAGCACTATATAATATTCTAGTATACCCTTATTCTTTGTCTTTAGGTAAGCTGCTCAGATCATTTTTTGCCTTCTCCAACTTTTTATTCAAGCGCTCCACCTTTTGGGCTAGACGTTCCTTCTTTTTGCTATCTTTAGTACGTTCTATCTCTTTATTTAGCTCTTTTATTCTGTCGGTAAATTTGTCGCGACGTTTGGTGTAACGTTCTTTTTTATTCTTTTTTTTGTTTGCTTTTGCTGCATCAATTAAATCCTGAAGCGTATCAAATTCTTTTCTAAAAGAAATACCAATTCCCGTTCGAATACTTTGTCCCAAAATAGTGGATTCTGTTCGATTATAAGCCTTAATTCTCAATCGACCGTCCTCCGTAATAAAGTATTCAACCTTAAAGTCACCTCCAACATAGTTGTTGCTACTAGCATTGATATTATTAACCACCTGATCGTCTCCTGCAATATCAATGTTGGTACCCGCATATACGGTCAAGCGATCGTCCAAAAATTTGATGTTTCCACCCAAACGCACATTAGAAGTCGTAGAACGAATATTGGCGCTTTCGTTATCTCTGATATTAAAATTAAAATCAAACTCTAAGCTTGAAATAAAATCCACATCTTTGATAACTCCTTCCAATAAATCATTGACATAAAGAGATAGTTGTTGAGAAACCAATTCACTCAAGGTACTAATACCCGTATTGATTCCAGAGGAAACTACATCAAGATTACCAGCGTTGCCCAACGGCAAAAACTGTTGCAAAGCAATGATACCAAATACTTGGCGGTTCAACTCATTCTTATCGGCATTAATGGTTGCTAGTGCTAGTCGTACAGGGGTTTGGAGAGCTGGATCTACATTTTCAATCTGAATTTCAAAATCAACATTAGGAGAAAAGAGTTCGCCCTCTAAATCCATCAATAAATTGACTTCATAAGGCTTGTTGGCTAGGCTAGAAAGACCTGGATTGCCAGCAATGTATTCTTTGACCAAGTTGGCGACTCCCAACTCTTTCGTATAGACCGCTTGAATATCTAATTTTGCTTTAAAAGGGTCGCCATCGTTGTCTCCCCAAGTGATTGTTCCTCCTTGTCTAACTTTGAGAGGTTTATTAATTAAGTTTTTAAATGTAAATAGATATTCTCCACTCTCAATGGTATAGTCTCCAAATATTTTAAGTTCTCCTGTTGGGGTATAGTAGACACGCATATTATTACTACTACCTCTTCCTTCGATGATATCGCCCGCTTTTTCATCGATAATCAAACGAGCAAGCGCATTGGGTTTGATTTTGGCAATAATTTCAATGTCTAATCCTGTGAGCACTTGATCTTTGATGCTTTTCTCATTTGTAGAATCTTTTTTTGCTTTGGCATCAAAAAAGCTAATATAATTGGTCTCAGTGACCTCCATGGGACCACCAATCGGCAAGTTGAAAACACTATTATCTTCTGTTTCAACATCCAATTTTAGTTTTAATCGCTCAAATGGTCCTTTGAACTCTACGGTACCAGAAGCATAGACTTTGCCATAGAAAGTATTGTTATCTTCTATGGTGGTGTTCATTGCTAAGTTGTTGTTTAGGATTGCGGTAACATCCAAGCCAAAATTTTTGAGGTGATCGTGTACCAAACTGCCTTCAAGATAAGCTACAGATGGCTCGCCTTCTACAAGGACAGGAACCCCACCCGATTGGTATTCGTTATAACGATTGTAAGTAATAGGAGGATCTATATGAAATCCTTGGTTGTCAATTTTTATCTTAGCATCAGATACAATATATTTGGTTTGTAGAAAGTTAACTTTGGTTTTGACGCCTGTTAACAAACCATCTCCTTCTATATTCATTACTGTTTTGGGACCATCAATGTTTCCAAATATTCTAGCTTGTGCAAAGGCATTTCCTTCTGTTTCAGAAATTTGATCTTGCAAGAAATATTCTAATATTTTGGCTTTGGCACCTTCTGCATTGATGTCAATATCTAAAAGATTTTGCAAGTATTTTTCTTTCGTTGCAAATTTAGGTGTAAAATTAGCAGAAGCATACAAACTATCTACAAAATTACTACTATGCGTAAAATCTCCTCTAAATGTTGATTTTAGGCTATCGGCATGAACTAAAAGTCTAGAGTTACTCCCCCAATAATCTTCATTAATAATAAGTGTGTCAATCAAAACATCTGCATCGATTCCTTTTTGAGTGAAGACGTCTTGCATAGAGGCTTCCCCCGAAAAAATACCTTTAATATCAATTTGAGGAAGCGGTTCCATCATTCCGTACAACCAACCTAAGCTAATATTTTGAAAATCGACTTTGGCACCTTTGTTATCGTTAATAGAACTCAATTCAACCAATTTGTTCCCACTAGAAAGCTTTATATTTTGGACATCAAGTACCTTATCTCCAATTTTGATATGATTGTTGTCGTTAATCGTCCACTTTTCATTCAAAATATATAGGCGAGAGGTGTCTAACTTCAAGACGATTAATTTTTCTTTGATTTCTAATTGACCGTTAATAGACAATTGTTGGGCAATTTCTCCCACTGCATCTGCATGGACATTAAATCGAACAGAATCCCCCACGGCATCTAAAGAAAGATTAATATTGGGTATGAATGGTTTTCCATCAATATGGAGTGTATCCACAGAACCTAATACATCAAAGGTAGAACCCAATGCTTGCCCACTATCCAATTGAATGTTATCTACCTCAATGTTTCCTATATGAATTTTTCCAACTTCTCCATTAATAGTGAGGTATCCTTCTGACCCATCATATTCTCCAGTCAAAAAAACATCTTCCAAAGATTTGAAGTTCTTGTCAATTAACTGGGTGATATTTTTTGTGTTTCGAGGAATAGAGATGATAATGTTAAAATCTTGATGAGGAATTGTATCAATACTTATCTTATCCACATTCACAATGACATCCATTAAAGGCTTATCTTCTACAACTTCTTCGATATCTTCTACTTGCAAAACTTGCCGCTGGTAGAGTTCTTGGTACAAATTGGGGTGATTGATTTTTATGAAATTCTCAATAGAACGAACCAAATTCACTACGTCGTACTCCCCAAATACGTCAATGCTGACAATATCTGATTTTAGGTTGATGGTTCGGGTGTTCTGAACAAACATGGTGCTATCGCCATCTGAAACCACATAAATGGTATCTTTAGGAATATTGTCTGCTTTAACCTTGATTTCATCCAATTCGGAATGAACGTTGCCTCTATAGCCTTTGATACCACGAATAAACAAATTCCCAACAAAATTATCAATATTGGTTCCTTTGGCGTTGATGTCAAAGGTATCTAAGTGTAGTCCAATAAGCTCTTCAGATATGTTGACCTTATGAAAGTCGATGTTTTGAACATTTCCCAAAATATCAACACTAGGTAATTCTCCACTCAAGTCAACGATACCACGAATAAAAACATTCATATTAGTATCCTTGGAAATGATGTCCCCATCAAATTTCTTTTGTTTGAAAAGCCCGTCAATTGCAATATCTTCGTACTGATATTCTTTGAATGTAAAACTATCTATTTTAGCATTTTTTAGCTCTGCATCTAAGGTTTCGAGGGTCAACCCCGTTCCTTCTACATCTGTTTGCAGGGTAATTTGTCCGACATCATCATTATCAATAAATGCGCCGACATCAAAATTATTAAACCGAAAGCCTCCATTGTAAGCAGCCGCAGAACGCCCCTTGCGCAAATTGAGTTGCAAATCTGAGTTGATGCGCCCCAATTTGGTATCTAATTGCCCATAAGCAACAAAATCTTGGAAGAAGCCAGTGTAAGATCCTTCAAAGTTCATTTGCCCTAGAGAGGCTAGATTGGGAGGAAGATTGACAAAAGAGATGATTTGCTTTAAGTCCTTATAGTCGGTAGAAACTTTCTTAAGCTTTAAATCCATAAAAGCCGCATCAGGAACCGTAATGTCGTTCATCGAAAGGTTGCCAATGATTCTAGAATTATGCACTTGAATATCAACATCTCTGGCTCTAAAGTTATTAACCGTTCCTCTAAATTTGCCTTTAATTGCTATTGGATTATCTAAGTTGTTTTCAATAAAGACATTCTTTTTAATTTCAGGAGCAAAAGCGGCTATATCTCTGAATGTAATGCTCGTAGTACTATCAAATGTACCAATAATTTTCACCTTGTCAGGGAATTGATAAAAATCCCTGTAAGCATCGTATTCTAACTTCAATGCATGACCAATATTACTAGAGTTTGTTTCTAATTTGAAATTACTTAGGGCAATGGTTTGGGGGCTTATAATGGCATCTCCAGAAAGATGTTTTAGTTCAAAACCACCATGATTCAAACCATGAATCTTGTTGACATGCCCCGTAAATACTTCGTGCTGTAGTCGGAAAGAATCCACATCTAAGTTGATGTTCTTAAAGTTAAGATTGGCAAAATCCAAAGAAAGAGAAGTGTCTATTGTTATCCCTGTTCGCTCATTGATTAGACGAAAGTTGACATTACTTAATAAAAGCTTTTCGCAACCAACATCCCAGTCGGCAATTGTGGTATCAACAGGAACTTCCCAAAAGGAGGAGTCAATACCAGGAATATCTACTTTATCAAATACATGCACCTTAATACTAGCATTGGACAAGTGTGCAATGTCACCCCAAACTTTTTTGCCAATCATGTCTACCCCCTCGGTATCATGTCCATGAACGTATCCTGTATCGCAGGTCACAAATGCAGCGGTGCCAATGGCGGTATCTGCCAAATGTACCCTTGCATTAACCAGTTCTGCGCCACCAAAATAGAGTTTAAATTTTTCGGGACGAGGTTCGACAACTTCTCCTGATTCAAAAAAGTCGATTAAAAAGTGAATGTTAAAATTTTCTTCCTTAGGATGACGGAGTACTTTGAACACAGCATCTCGAACAATAATATTACCAATACTAACTTCCTTATTTAGGAGCGCTAAAATATCATATCGTTGCGCTTCGGCCGAACTAGCGTAAATTAGTGTGTCTTGATAGTGATCGGCAATAAATACGTCATAAAACTTAAAATTGGAAAAAGGCGTAATTTCTACTCGTTCTATTCGAACGGTTGTATCCCATGCTTTGGATAAAAGATTAGCAGCTAGATGCCCCAGTTGAGTTTGTACCCAAGGAATCCATAGCAATAGATAGACAATTAACATGATGGCAATGGTGGCTTTTAGTAAGCCTGTAAAGATTTTCCAAATTCGACCAATGATAAGTCGACCCAATCCTTTTTTAGGTTTGGCTTCAATGGTTTCCTCTTTAGGATTTGTATGTTCTGGTTGATGCTTAATGTTATCTGTCTTTTTTAGGGATAATTGTTATCTTTGCAAGCCTATTTTAAATAATATACTAGATATAGACCCAATAGGACTTTATTTTTTTGAAAAGTTGTATCCAATTATTGTCGTAGCAGCAAAACGAAATACCTTTCTTTTTCTGGTGATTTACTTATTAAAAATAATTCGTGTATTATTGGCGGATGCTACTTCAATTATTAACTATTATTATGCTAGATTTAGTTTCTTTATTAGTCTTAACATAAGAGTAACTATTAACTAAACCATTTCTATATAAAACGGTTTAAAAAAAGGAAAGGATAAAGATATTAAATTTATTTTTTAAGGAATAAAAAAAATCCCTAAGAATTAGATAGGGGCTAGGCTAGCATTTGTTCTTTTAGGGATCAACGATCGTTAGAACTGCTTTAAAAATTAGATGCTATATGACAATAATTTTAGCTATTGAATCATCTTGTGATGATACCTCTGCATCCATCCTCAAAGATGGAAAAATTTTATCCAATTGTGTCGCTAGCCAAAGTGTACACAAAGAGTATGGTGGTGTGGTTCCTGAGGTTGCTTCGAGAGCCCACCAAGCGAATATAGTTCCAGTAGTGGAAATGGCATTGCGGAAGGCAGAAGTTGATAAAAAAGAGTTGAGTGCAATTGCCTTTACACGAGGTCCTGGGTTGATGGGGTCTTTATTGGTTGGTGTTTCTTTTGCCAAAGGACTAGCATTAAGTTTGGATATTCCGATGATAGAGGTAAACCATATTCAAGCTCATATATTAGCACATTTTATAGATGCTCCGCAACCTAAATTCCCTTTTTTGTGTTTGACAGTATCGGGTGGACATACGCAGATAGTTTTGGTAGAAGATTATTTGTCTATGAAAATATTAGGGACAACAATTGATGATGCTGCGGGAGAAGCGTTTGACAAAACAGGAAAATTGTTAGGCTTGGACTATCCTGCAGGACCTATTATTGACAAAATGGCACAAAAAGGTCGTCCAGTATTTGATTTTACAGAACCTAATATTGCCAATCTAGATTTTAGTTTTAGTGGTTTAAAAACGAATATCTTACGATTTTTACAAAAAAATACAAGGCAAAATCCTGAATTTATTACAGAAAATCTTGCTGATATTTGTGCTTCTGTACAGGATAGAATTGTGTCTATTTTATTGAATAAATTAGTTCAAGCTGCGGCAGAAACAGGAACCAAACAAATAGCCATAGCTGGAGGCGTGTCTGCCAATTCTGGTTTGAGAACTCGTTTGGAAGAAGTGGGAACCGAAAAAGGTTGGGAAGTGTTTATACCTAAGTTTGAGTATTGTACAGATAATGCAGCAATGATAGCTATGACTGCGTATTACAAATACCAAAACAAAGAATTTGTAGGGCAAGAGGTGGCACCACTGGCTCGATACGAGTTTTAATTAAAAAATACATTCGTGTCAATAGCTTAATAATGAAGAATTAATGAGCTACTACTGATGCAAAGTGATGAAAATGAAATTATGAACTATATCATCTACGATTTAGAAGCTACTTGTTGGGAAACAGAGATAGAGACTAGGGGAAAAAAGAGGGAGATTATAGAAATAGGAGGCGTTTTAATGGATGAACACGGAACGATAAAGAGTCGTTTTGAAAGCTTTGTGCAGCCTATTGTATATCCAATGTTATCCGATTTTTGCCAACGTTTGACAACGATTTCTCAAGTAGATGTCAATCAAGCAGACAAATTTCCTGAGGTTATTGAGGATTTTCAAGATTGGATTGGACTCAATGATGGAGAAGAGTATTTATTATGTTCTTGGGGATTTTTTGATAAGAGTGCATTGGTCAAAGATTGTCAATTGCATCGATTAGATGGGCAGTGGGCTAAAAAACATATTAGTTTGAAAGACCAATATCCTAGAATTAAAAACATAGGACGAGCAATTGGTTTGAACAAAGCTTTGGAAAGAGAAGGGTTTGAATTTGAAGGAACCATGCACCGAGCTATTGATGATGCTGTTAATTTGGCAAAGATATTTCGTAAGTATCTAAATCTTTGGCGTTATTAAGGGTTGATAATTAGAAGATTAGTTTAGCTGCGCTGCTACTTCGTGGTATTGCACGTATTGTTGATTAATACTCCGTTGATTTTTTAGTTTTTCTACGAAAAACGTAAAAAAGCATCTTGCATTAGTTTGATTATCAGTCTTTTAGTATAAAAGTCAATAAAAGTACATCTTGCTGATAATCAACTGCGAAGCACTCATGCAATACCACGTAGTAGCAGCGAAGCTAACTAAAAGCGTAGCGCTCACGAAGTAAACTAATACGATTTTTCAATGGAGTAATGGTTGATAATAAAAAGCCTACAACAAAAATTCATTGTTGTAGGCTTTGCCGTTTCTATTCGTGCGAAATAGGTTGTAATAACCTATTGTTTGATAAATCGTTTGGTTACTTGTTCTCCATTGTCTAGTTCGATCGACAACATATAAATTGCTGGTGCTAAGTCTTCTACCACATCTAAAGGTAAGGTTTGATAAGACAAAACATTTGTGTTCAATTGATAAATTTGTTGCCCTCTAGCATCTAAAATACTGATCTGTGCGGTTTTGACACCTTTAGGAAGTATTTCAAAGTAAATGGATAATTGTTGGTCAACAGGGTTCGGGTAAACATCAATATTAATTTCACCTCTATGATTACCCACACCACGAACAGCTTTGATCTCTGAGTATTCTATAGAACCATCACTATCGAGTTGTTTTAAACGGTAGTAAGTAATACTTTGATAATCGTTGTTGTCTATTAATTCATAATGAGTTGTGTTTGGCGTAGTTCCTTGACCATCGACCCAAGCAACTTTACTAAAAGTACTTTCATGTTCAAACATACGTTGTACCTCGAAGCCTTGATTATTCGTTTCAGAACCCGTTGTCCAATCTAATTTTACTTCTTCTGCGTTGATACGTTTCGCTTCAAAGCTGATTAATTCAACTGGCAAATCAGAGTTAGGTCCTATATTCAGAACAACAATTTGAGAAAAACTGGTAATATTGTTACTAGTATTATAAGCAACAGAACCATTAGAACCCGCTGTAACATTATCTGCTCCACCTAAAGTTGCGCCCCAAGTTCCTCCAAAAGCATTGGAAGGACGTTTGTACAATTGTAAAGGAGAACTAGCTTGTGGCTCTGCAGCATCTACAGGAGCAATATAACTCATGCGGTTGAGCGTCAAATCAATCAACGGACTAAACGTTGTATTACTACCATAGTTGTTAATAATAAAATATTCATTATCAACATCACCAGATAGGGTTCCCGCACCATGTGGCTCTTCAGTTTCTAATCTAGAAACAACCAATTCACCATTAGGGGTGGTTGCGCCAAATTCAATTTCAATCCCTGTATTAGGAAACGTGTAAACACCTCCTGCGCCAATAGTAATGCGATCGGAGGTTCCACCTGCTACCGCAACTTCTGATTTTATATAATCTGTTGCCGTCATGTTTTGAGTAGTACCATGATTGCCACCAACAGCATCTTTGACACCATTAACAGTGCCGACTAAATTATCGTTATTAAATTGATAATAAGATAATAAACCTGTTTCATTACCTTTTAGCGTTAGGTGTCTATTTTCTCGAATTTCTGCTTGCGTACGAACGGTATTCCATATTCTAAACTCGTCGATAGCACCATCCATAGAGTTGTTTCCAGCAGCAGCGGTAGGAATATGACCACCTATATTCATTCCAAGAGCACCACTAAAGTTGCCTCCAGCAATATCAGTTCCAATAGAGATTCCATCGACAAAGATTTCTCGTTGACGGCTTACAGCATTATAAACAAAGGCCAAATGATGCCATTCTCCATCTGTTGCAGCAGTTGTAGGCAGAGTCAAGTCGTCCAAAAAGAAATCAAACGAAATAGTTCCATTGTTATTATAACGAGCATGAAGTCCTGATCGCAAGGCTCCTGTACCTTGACCAAAGAAGTGATCTTCGGTAGTAGTGCTATTTCTTTTAGCCCAAAGTTCTATGGTAAAAGACGTATTGGATAAATCAACGCCAGGACAAGAAATATGTTCTCCATTTTCACTAATAGCGTACATATTACCACGAACATCAGAAACTAAAGCTTCAGATTCCATAACAACCATAAATTGCCCTGTCAATGCGACACTACCAAAACGAATGGTAGAAGCTGTCATTCCTCTAGCAACATCTAGTTTTGTCCAATTGCCTCCTGCATGCATTGGTCGCCAGTATAGAGCATATTTTTTAGGATCTATTGTAGTAAATGTTCCCGAAGGGTATCTAAATTCTAAATTGGCTAAAAAGGTTGTGGTGGCAGTTGATTTGTTAATTGTCCACATTGGATTTTGATACAAGGTAACCCCATCTATTCCACTGACTGCATTGGGGGCAAAATTTTGATACGTAACTGTAAAGTCTTCAGCGGCACTATGCCCAACAATTTCCATTTCTAGATTGGCATTATTAAAATTGAAAATCCCAGTATTGGCATTTGTAATAGTTTGGCTGTTAGAATTATTAGCCAAGTCATTGCCTACGTTTACATCAGAACCAACCCAAGCAGAAGCAACATTAAAATTAGTTAAGGTGGCATCATTGAAGCCAACTTTGTCTGTTAAAGTACTAGCTCCACTAGCTTCATTCATTTGGAAATAAACTTGAATGCCATTTTCGCAGCCTGTTAAGGTTAGGTGCATTCGTTCTCGAATCTCAGAAGGTGAAAGTGCTCGGTTCCACAAGCGAAGTTCTTCCAATCGACCATTAAAAAACGAACTATTATCAGAACGAGCACCTAATCTAAAGTCAGTGGCACTAGTTGTAATAGGAGTTGTCAGAGGATTGGCGCCATTATTAACCGCACCTGTTGCAATCCCATTGATATAAATTTCACCCAAAGACGTACTAGGGTCGTAGACACAGGCGATGTGATTCCATTGATTAGGAAGGAAGCTTCCTGTAGGAGCATCTAAGTATACAGCTGTAGTAGGAATAAACCGCAGGGAATTAGCCCCCGAACCGCCTGTATGAATTTCTAATTCTTCAGTGGCTTTAGCCGTGATGAACTCTACCGCAGCACCAGAGCCTGTCCAATATACCCAAGCTTCGATACTAACCGCAGGTATATTAAACAAGCTATTGTTAGGTACATTAACAAAGTCATCTGTGCCATCAAACTCTAATGTATTGTTTCTAGATAAATCCGTGTCAGCCGTTTCGACTACCATAAATTGCCCTGTCAAAGAGACATTTTCAAATGTAACAGTAGTCGGAGAGAAGCTACTAACTGTTGTGCTAAGTTCTGTCCAGTTGCCATCACTTCCCATTGGACGATGGTATAATTTAAAATTACAAGCGTAGGCAGCAGATAAGGTAGCGACAGGATAGGTAAATTGTAAATCACCTGTATAGCTTGTTGTATTCGTAGAGGTATTGATTGTCCACATTGGATTTCTGTGAACAGTTCCTATTGCAGGGGCAATGCTATTGGGATTAAAGGCTTGATAAGTAACGGTAACATCCTCATTAGAAGTGTGTGCTGTAAAGTTGATATTCAGATTAGCAGCTCCAAAATTCTGATTGCTAACTCCAGCAGGAACATTTAAGGTTTGACTGTTAGAGTTTCCCGCAAGATCATTGCCGACATTCACACCAGAGCTTGTCCATACACTTCCAGCATTCATATTCGTTAAGGTACCATTATTGCCTGTTATTTTATCGGATAAGGTTGTATTTCCTGTTGTTTCATTCATTTGATAATACGCAAGAATGCCTGTTTCACAGCCTGTTAAGGTTAAATGCATTTGCGCTCTAATTTCGCTTGCAGAGCGTGCTCGATTCCAGAATCGAACCTCGTCAATTTGACCATTTAAAAATGCTGAATTATTCGCACGAGCACCCAATCTAAAATTTGTAGCACTGGTTGTTATAGGAGAGTTTAAGGGATTGGCACCATTATTAACCGCACCTGTTGCAATTCCATTGATATAAATTTCTCCAAAAGAAACACTAGGGTCGTAAACACAGGCAATGTGGTTCCATTGATTGGGAACAAAACTTCCAGTAGGGGCATCCAAATAAACAGCAGATGTCGGGATGAAACGCAAAGAATTTGCTCCAGCTCCTCCTCCTGTGTGAATTTCTAATTCTTCACCAGCCTTGGCAGTAATAAATTCAACGTCTGTACCTGAGCCTGTCCAATACACCCAAGCTTCAATCGTTACGGCAGTAACATCAAATAAATTATGATCAGGAATATCGACAAAGTCATCGACTCCATCAAAAGATAACGTATTGCCTCGCACTAAATCAGGGATATTAACCACGATGTTAAGTGGGCTTCCCATGTCGCCATTTGTGGCTGCAAAAACATTTGGATCAGCAGTGTTGTTATTGGATTGATAGCCTAATGAACCTGTAATATCGTTTCCGTTACGGACAATGCCAGGAGCCGCTTTGCTTCCCCAAGTTCTATTTGTAAAAGTTGGACTTTCTGTATAAAATGTTGCGCGTCCTATTGTAGCATCATTGTTATAAGCGACCGACCAAATGATTGAACCTGCACTATTCTCTAAAATGATTTCATCACTAAGGTTGTCTAATTCCAAATTGGCGACTTCTAATACTTCAGATTTAGAGCAACCATTAAACCATAGCGATTCAAAGTTGCTTTTATTGTTAGCAATAACAACATAGCCACCAACAGGGATAACATAACTAGAGGTTGTAAGAACAGCATCATTGCCATCTTCGTCCTTGATGCGCCAATTTTGCAAATCAACAGGAGTACTACCATAGTTGTAAATTTCAATCCATTCCTCTTGTGTATTGGTTCCTGATGGATTGGTCAACCATTCAGTAATCGCAATTTCTTCTAAAACAACTCCTGTTCCTTGAATAGAATAGATGTAATTATTTTCATCACAATCATCATTAACAACAATTAAGGTAGCACTTTTTAAGCCCAAAGAAGTAGGGTCAAAAGTAACAGTAAACGTGGTCGATGCTCCAACAGGAATAGCCGCAGGAAATGTAATGCCCCCTACTGTAAATTCACCTGTATTGGTGTTGAAGATACTGCTTACATTCAAAGTGCCTGTACCAGTTGTATTGTCAATTGTAAACGTTCTGACGACTGTTCCCGAAGCAGGGTCTGCACCACCAAAATCGGTGTGGTCGGCTAAAGAAGGAGTAGCATCGTTGTTGGTAATAGATACACCATTTCCTAAAACATCAATTTCGGGAAAAGCAGAAGAGCAATTTCCAGCAACACCATTAGACGAACCATCGATCCAGTTAGAGGTAGCAGTGTTTAGTGCAAAGCCATTTAAAGTGCCGTTTTGAGCCCCAATATTAGTTTGGCGATCGAATAAGGTTGTTTCTGCTCCATTAGCGCCACCAGCTTCTCCCTGATTGAAGTTGTAGTAATGTACCAAATTAGGTTCATTACCAATTAACTGACAGTCTTTTCTAGTTGTAACTTTGGCTGCACAAAGTGCCTCAGACCAAATACGGACTTCATCCAATTGTCCATCAAAAAAGCGTCCTGTTGAATAACGGACATCTTTTCCAAGATGCAAACTAGCACTAGCATTGTTCTGAATAGCCGTACTAATACCAGTTGACGTAGCTTCTTTGTTGCCATCAACGTAAATTGCCGTTTCTGTTGGGCTTGCAACGCCGACCACATGATGCCAACCTGTTCCATTAATAGCAGTAGTTGATTTGGCTGTCCTAAATGTTCCTCCATCGTTAATCAAAAAGGAAATCGTATTGTCTAGGTTGAGTGATAAAAGCCAAACATTAGAACTCATATTATCAACGTTAGCAGTGGCTTGCCCCAAACCAGTACCACTAGCAGTGATCGACTGTACATTAATCCATGCTTCTACTGTAATTTCATTGGTATAAGCAGTAAAAGGAGTGCTTACATTGACAAAATCGTTGGTTCCATCAAAGTCCAGTGCCGTTGCTGGATTGACAGATTCTACGCTTCCAATTTCAGGATTGCCAAACCAAGTTGTACCACAAATATCACTTGGCGGTGCGCCTACTGTTGTTCCATTGTTAATGGCATTAGAACCAGTATTGGGACGAAAAACGTCTTGCAAACCACACTGACTGACGGCTGCCAAGTTTGGATCTGCGTTAGAAAAGAAGCTAACAGAAGGACAAAAGCTCGCATTGAAACCTGCACAAACTTCGACAATATTTTGATTGTTGGTTCCTGTATAAGTTGGTGCCAATGAATTAATATCTCTATTTAATGTCCCCGATGCGGTATAAGTATTATTTGCCAAGATGGTGTTGGTCATGTTTAGTACTCCTTGATGATAATACACACCACCACTTGAAAAGCCATCATTACTAGAAGCGTTGTTTTCAACAATTGTACAGTTGATTAGATTTAAGGTTGAGGTGCTATTGGCAAAAATTCCTCCACCATTATTGCCACTTGCATTTCCATGAATGGTGCAATTGGTCAACGTTGCTGTTCCCGATTCCATATTGAGGGCACCACCTCTACCTAGAGATCCAGCAGTATTGTTTTTTAGAGTAGAATTATTGATGAATAGTGTTCCTGAATGACTAATGGCACCACCGTGAGCTCCTGATGAGTTGCCAGAACGATTATCTTCTAGGACACAATTATTTAAGGTTAATGTTCCTCCCGCATTAAGAATACCACCACCAGGATTTGATCCTCCAGAGTCTCCTCCTTGTAGCGTTAGGTGATTAAGAGTGACGGTAACGGTACCATTAATATGCAACAAACGGTAATTGGGATTGGTAGAAACCCGAAAGATTGTATTTCCCGAAGTTTGACCTGTTATAGTAATATGGTTGCTAATCGTGGGCAGTGCTGAAGCCGTGTTGATTTGTCCTGCTACAGAAAAATTGATTAGATGCGGGCTGCCTGATGTGGCAGAGCCATCTGCATTGGCATCTAAGATAGCTTGTCGCAAGGAGCCCGCGCCTGCGTCATTTAAATTCGTCACTACGAAAGTAGTTGCCCATGTAGGTTCTAATAGGCAGGAAAGGAGTAAGATGTAAAAAAAGTGTTTCATGAAAATTGTTTTGTGTAAGGTAAATAATTGCTCAGAAAATGAATAAAAACGACGAATGAGTAGTGTGCGCTCATACAACCTCGTTAGTAATTAGCAATGTGGCTAGTACTTATTCTTTTCTGTCGACTTACTTTAGTTTAGTAATTTGTTGACTATGCTGCTGCATGGTATGAGTTACATTGCTGAGGGAGCTTATTTAATTGAGAAGACCTTCAGATGAATTAACGATGCAGTTGTATTCTTAGTAGTTCGTTGATTTTTTACTTTTTTACCAAAAAGATAAAAAAGCACATTTATATTAGTTTGATAATCAGAATTTTAACGCAAAACGCAACAAAAGTGCAACTTGCTGATTATCAAACTAATAAAGTTTTTCAACGAACTATTGATTCTGGTTTCAACGAATTATTGTTTAGTAAAAATACATTCTTAGTTTTGAAATACGGTTCAATAATATTGGGGAAATATTGGAGGTGAAGTGATTAGAACAAATGAGTATTAAGGTTCAATTATTTGGTTAGTTTGGTCTCAAGGCTTAACGCTCTACAAATGCTCATGATCTACTTAGCCTTTAAATATACAACAATCTTTTGATAAAATTATAGGAGTATTATATCAATAGTTAATGTAAAAAAAATATAAAGTGACTTTTAATATGTTTATCTTTGGTAAGTTTTTTGTGTTAATTGATTGATTTATATTGATTTGTGTGAAGTGCAGAGTTCGTGATAAATGTAAAATAGGCTATATTAAGTAAGTATTAAGTAAGAGAAATTGTAGTACTGCAACTTTAAAAGAACAAAGATAAGTCAATAAATAAGATCGCCATTATTCATAGATGTTCCAAGCTATTTTGTCGAAAAAATATTTTGCCAAAGGATATCTTCTACTTTTTTTGTATTTTTGCCCTAGCAAAAAATACATCCCAGAGGATGGAACAAGAATCGTTTATTACAATTTTAAAAATACAATTAAATATGTATAAGTCCGTATTATTTTCACTTGCAATGACCGCAGCCTCTTTTGGTGTGATGGCGCAAGAAACTGAAAAAGAAACCAATAAGGAGGGAAGTCAATATCAATTTACTGTACTTAAAGATATGGAAGCAACACCTGTGCAATCGCAAGGAAGAACAGGAACATGTTGGACGTTCTCTGCTTTATCTTTTTTGGAGTCGGAGTTGTTGCGAATGGGAAAAGGAAAACATGAATTGTCAGAAATGTGGATTGCTCGCAATGCATATCATGATAAAGCGATCAATTATGTACGTATGCACGGTAGTTTTAACTTTAGTGCTGGTGGTGCATTCCATGATATTCCTTATGTTATCAAAAAATATGGTATTGTTCCTTTATCTGCTTATGAGGGATTGAATTATGGTAGCAAAACGCACAACCATGCAGAAATGGATGCAATGTTAAAAGCAATGGTGGATGTTGTTATCAAAAGTCCTCAGAATAGAGTGTTGACACCAGTATGGACAGATGCTGTAGATGGTGTATTGGATGCTTATTTAGGCGAAAAACCAGAGGAATTTGAAGTAGACGGCAAAAAATATAATGGAAAAACATATGCTAAGGAATTGGGCTTAAATATGGACGATTATGTTGTTTTGGGTTCTTTTACGCACCATCCATTTTACGAAAAATTTGTATTGGCGGTACCAGATAACTGGGCTTTTGGTCAAGTGTATAACTTGCCATTGGATGAGTTGATGGAAGTAGCAGAAAGTTCTTTGATGAAAGGATATACATGGGCTTGGGCTGCGGACGTTTCCGAAAAAGGTTTTTCTTTTAGAGATGCGTTGGCAATTGTACCTGAAGATGAGTCTACTATCAAAAAAAGAGGGCGTGACAACAAACACTTTAGTAATGCTGGTGCAGAAAAAATCAGCGATGCTTTTATGCAGCCTGTTCCTGAGAAAAAAATCACTCAAGAAATGCGTCAAATAGCTTATGATAATTATCAAACTACAGACGATCATGGTATGCATGCAACTGGAATGGCAAAAGACCAAAATGGTACTAAGTATTTTATTATTAAAAACTCTTGGGGGACAGGCAATCATTGTGATGGATATTTTTATGCTTCAGAAGCTTACTTCCGTTACAAAACGATGAATATGATGGTTCATAAAGATGCTTTGCCAAAGAAAATTGCTAAGAAGTTGGGGATTAAATAATCCTAAAAAATAGTTTGCATTGATGCAAAAATAGAAGGCTATTGGATCTGTCCAATGGCCTTTTTGTATTTTTATTAGATAACGTGTATCTCAACTCAATTACTTAACCTAGGTCAAGGTCATCTTGTTTTATTTAAGTTACTTTCGTTGTGCGCTGAAATCGTATTGTAAACGCTGTTTAAATCATTATTAAAATGAACGATCAAAAACAAGGTTGGGTAGTTGTTATTGTCTTGATGTTGGCTTATGTCTTTTCATTTGTAGATCGTAATATTGTCGTGTTATTGGTGGAGGTGATGAAAAAAGATATGGAGCTTAGTGATACCAAAGTAAGTTTGTTGTTGGGCGCTAGTTTTGCACTTTTTTATTCCATTCTTGGGATTCCTCTAGGAAGGCTTGCAGATGTTTATAGTCGCAAGAAAATCATAGCAATCGGTGTTGCGCTTTGGAGTTTGATGACGGCTATTTGTGGTTTGGCTAAAAATTATGGACAACTGTTTCTAGCAAGAATGGGAGTAGGAGTAGGAGAAGCGGCTTTGTCTCCTGCTGCATATTCTATTATCAGCGACTATTTTCCAAAAGAAAAATTGGCAACGGCAATTTCGGTTTATTCTTTAGGAATTTATATTGGGTCTGCTTTAGCTTATGTGGGAGGGGGATATCTAATTGGTATTCTATCTGAAATGGATAATTTGGTAATACCTTGGGTCGGTGAAATTTATGCTTGGCAATTGGTTTTTATCATTGTAGGTTTGCCAGGTTTGTTGATGGCAGGACTAGTTTTATTAATCAAAGAACCAAAGAGAAAAGGACGGAATGCCGATGAGGCACTTCCATTTGGCGAAGTATGGGGTTATCTAAAAGAGCATGGTCGTACTTTTTTTCTATTGTGTGCCGCTTTTGCTTTCTTTTATGTTGCCGTCTATGCGACAAGTACTTGGATTCCAACTTATCTGATAAGACTGCACGGTTTGAGCGAAGAACAAGTAGGTATTATTGCAGGGGTAGGGTTGTTGCTATTTCCTGCTATAGGGGTACTTTCAAGTGGTTTTATAGCGGATCGTTGGACAGCAAGGGGTGTTCCTAATGCTAAAATACGTTGGTCGTTATGGGCAACGCTATTTTTTATTCCTGCCACAGCAATTTATCCTTTTATGCCAACAACCAACAGCACCTTGATTGCTTTGATTCCTTATGGTATCCTAGTAAGTGCAACGGTAGGCGTCGCAGCTGCTGCGATTCAAGAAATTATGCCCAATAGAATGCGGGGTATCGCTTCGGCTCTGTTAATTTTAGCACAAAACTTATTAGGATTAACACTAGGACCTACAGGAGTAGCTTTATTGACAGATTATATCTTTAAGGATGAAATGGCTTTGGGGTGGTCGTTGGTGATTATGTCGGTGACAGCACTTAGTATTGCCACAGTATTGTTTTATTTTGCCTTAAGGAGCGCAACAAGAACAGAAGCAATAGAAAATATATTGGATTCTTAATTAAAATTCCCGTTCTTTGCAAAGCAATTTTCAACATAGGTTAGAATGGAAATGACTATTCTTTAAACAAAAAAAAGAAAGTGTTGTTAATGTATATTCTAGACAAAGAATGGCTTTTAAAATTTTGATACAGTCAACGTTTGGATACAAAAATTAGAAATAGATTGGTCTAAAACAATTGAGAGCTCAAGTTGAATGCGGATAAGAATACAGGGGGGAGCCATTAGCTTAATTAAAAGGGACATGTTGAGTCCTTACAATGCAAGCGGATAGCGTTGATTTTACAAGTTGTTCTTGGGGGCGAATAGAGACCCCGCTTAGCTGGCGACGTTTTTTTACAAACTATCGAATCGGCAAATAAAGGAAGATTATTAATTATAATAAAGCATACACACGTTAAGATGGGAAAGAAAGGTGTTTTGTTGGTAAATTTAGGGACTCCAGACGAACCTACTCGAGGAGCCGTTTATCGTTATTTAAAAGAATTTTTGCTGGATCCTAGAGTCATAGACATACCAGCTGTGCAACGAAATTTGCTGGTGCGTGGAATTATTGCACCATTTCGTTCTAAGCCAGCTTCTAAGTTGTATCAAGAGCTATGGACAGAAAAAGGCTCTCCTTTAAAAGTTTATGGGTATCGACTAAAAGAGATGCTTCAAGATGAAATGGGGGAGGAGTATCTGGTAGACCTAGCAATGCGTTATCAAAACCCTTCCATAGAGTCCGTAATTTTAAGTATGTTGAAGCAACATGTTTCAGAATTGATTATTGTTCCTCTATTTCCGCATTATGCATCTGCTTCTACAGGTTCTGTTTATGAAGAAGTGATGCGAGTATTGGCAAAAGTACAGGGAATTCCCAAGCTTCGATTTGTTAATTCGTTTTACGATCATCCTGATTTTATTGCTTCTATTGTTGAGCGAGCCAAGGAACATGATATTAACGATTATGACCATGTTTTGTTCAGCTACCACGGTTTGCCTGTTCGTCAGTTGGTAAAGGCAGACTTGAGCAATCATTGTACAAAGGCAGAGGATTGTTGTTTGACGATTTCGGATAAAAATCAACATTGTTACAGCGCTCAATGCCACGCTACGACCAAGGCATTGGTAAAAGAATTGGGATTAAAAAAAGGGCAGTACACAACTTGTTTTCAATCTAGATTGGGAAAAGAACCTTGGGTAGAACCATATACAACGGATGTGCTTCAGCAACGTGCTGATGCAGGAAACAAGCGATTGTTGGTTTTTTGCCCCGCTTTTGTTGCCGATTGTTTAGAAACAACAATAGAGGTGTCTGTAGAATACATGGAAGAGTTTGAAGAGATGGGGGGAGAGCATGTACAGCTAGTAGATAGTTTAAATGACGACCCTCGATGGGTAGTTGGTCTTAAAAATATAATACTAGAAGCTTAATAGCGATGCATTTTTGTGAAGCAGCATTTCTTGATCAAGAAATGCTGCTTTTTTTTGGACTAAATATCATAATTATATATAGTTTTGTTTTTAAAATGCAAAATTTTATTTTGATGTTCATGTTGTTTTGTGAAACTATTTAACATTTTTTTCGTAAAATAAAGAATATATATAGCTGAAAATGAGTTAGAAGAGGGTCGGACTTGAAAAAATGCGCCAATTAATATTCAAAAATATATTTTTATGAAAAAGATTATTACACTGTGCATTTTTGTGGTCAGTTGGTTGGCAACAATGAATGCACAAACGACCAAGACGCTCTCAAAGAGCATCAATCTAGCTGCTACAAAGACGATCTACATTTTACTGCCAGGAGCTGTAGAAGTCAATGAATGGGAAGAGGATTATATACGTGTTGTAACAAAGCTATCCGTTGAGAATATGGATGAAAATATTGTAAAGCGATTAATAATATTAGGTCGCTATAATTTGGTGACGGAGACAGACAAGTACGGAAAGTTAATGGTTTTGAAAATGCCTAATGTAGCTAATTTTGTTACTGTAAAAGGTGTTGATCTGGCAGAGTACTATACATTTGAAATTAGTGCCCCAAAAAATTACGAAGTGATTGTCAAAGAAGATTTAGTCCCTAAAGGATCTCATTACAAAAATACATCTAAAAGCTCTATGTAAAGCTTTGAGGACATTGAATTTATTCTCAATTCAACATGAGTCATCCCGAATTTTCTAAAGCACATTGACAAAATAAAAATGTTAAGATAAAATGGATGGCTTTTCTAAGTCTGTAAATCGGCATCGAAGTCTTTCGGTGCCGATTTCCTGTTCTAGGACACCAAATATTAATGATAGTAGTCATAGTTGCTCTAAAGTTCCTCAACATCCGAAACAAAAAATCCATTACCAAAGTAACTAACATCAACATTTTAAGACGATTTTCAAAGAACCAAAGCCTAGGAGACTCCATACCCAACTCTGATTTTCCATATCTAAAAACCTGTTCAATATCCCATCGTTTCATATAAGAATAGAACATTTCCCATGCTTTGCCACAAGTGTCAATTACTTCATTGGTTAGCAAGTACATAGGAGAAGTGCCTTTGCGTTTATCACGAACAATAACGAGGTATAAATCTGTTTGGGGAAACCATGGATGAGCTACTTTTCGGTAGAGTATTTTGACGCTTCTCGTTTCTTTCCGAATATTATCCCATATTAGGCGATGATCCTTAGCTTTTTGTCCCAGAGAAAGACGATAGGTATTTTTCTTCACTCCATTTTCATCAATCAAATTATTAAGCTTTTTCCAACGAACTAGAAACTTTGCTTTAAAGTTGAGCATACGTTCTACAAAAACACCATTGGCATAACCTCTATCAAAGACATGAAGCACATCCGCTTGTGTAGATGCTACACGTTTATTTAGAGCATTAAACATCCGATAAAATATCTCCGAACTTTCCTCTTTATGTTTACCTCTTGTGGCAAACCAACGCATTTTAGATATTTGAGGAACTTCCTTCGCATGCAAGGAGGTTAAAACTGCACCCGACCACTCAAATCCAGGAACACAAATACGTTTATGCTTATCATAATAACCTGGTTTTATTCGTGTTAACCGTTGACTCTTCTTACTGTGTACTGGGCTTAGCCCTTCACTAAACCAACTTTCGGGCTTTTCTAGTACACTATCATCCCAGAGCATCAACCAACTTTTTCCTAATTCTTGCTTATCTTCCAATCTAGCAACAAACTCTTCTTCTAAATGTTGATCTATTATTTGGTAATCCCATTTCTTACTGCGAAATAAATTACTCACACGTTTTACTCCTGCTTTAGCTTTTTTAGGACCAAGAACTAAGGCGCCTAACTCGGTCAATAGCAAGGCATCTGAACGATTTCTTGACATTAAAACTGCTATAAATACATTATAAAATGTACGCACCAAACGTTTATCTAAATCTTCATCTAGTTTTAAGAGTAATTTAGACAAGTATTGATGTGAGCGATGTAAAATTGTCCATCCTGCTCCATTCTCTTTATTGATATTTTCTGTATCTTGTAGTTTATTATAATACATAGGAATCTCTAATTTTTTGTGGTAATTAAATCTAGTAGATTCCTATCTTTTTTCCAAAAAAAAAGTCATCGCCGAAAAATTCGGGATGACTCATGTTTCTTTTGTCAAAAAATATTTTTTGGGGGTATTTTTTTAAATTTTGATGCCTATAGTTTAAAAAGTAGATTATATGGTTTTTTTATTTTTTTCAACTATAATTTCTTTAAAATGTTAATTTTGAAAAATTTTATTTTTAAAAAATGCTTTATTTTTTATTTTTTCAAAATTTTATTTTGTTTAAAAATTTGTAAAATTGAACTAACCCCTCTATATTTGCGTTATCAATAATAAACGATGATGAACCGCATCAACGTTCTCTCCCTTAGAAAGTTGGGGGCAATTAATCTAAAAAAAATGTAAGGTAGTTAGGCACATAATACCAACTACGCTAACACTGAAAAATATAAGTTTATGAAAAATTTAATTTTACTATTGAGCTTAGTTTGTGGTTTGGCAACAACCATGAATGCACAAGTTGAAAAAACGCTGGTTAAATCTGTAGCTTTAGCAACGTCTACTTCTGCAATTGTTAATTTGCCAGGAGAGGTAAGTCTACAAGAATGGGATAAGGACTTCATTAGAGTAACTACTCATTTGAAAGTAGATAATATGAGTGAAAATATTGTTAAACAATTGGTTGTTGTTGGGCGATATACTTTGGCGACAGATGTGGACCCATCTAATGGGACATTGATTATTACAATGCCTAAGGTTGCTAATCAAGTAACTGTAAAAGGTGTATTACTGGCAGAGTATTTGAGTTTTGAAATCAATGCACCTGAAGGGTATCAAGTAATTATTGAAAGCGAAGAAAATTTAGATAAAGCATCTGAAAATGGGGCGGTTGGTCAAGCTATGTAATTGCTAAATAAAGGGCAAAATAATCAAGTGATTATATACGAGCAAGCAAACCAGAGGTTTAAAAAAGGCACTATAAAAGCGCAAGAAGGTTGTTAGAAGTAAAATTCGAGCAACCTTTTTATTTTTTAGCCAAATCTATATAAGCCATGTGTTGGGGAATATATATTGTATAAGAAACATTTTCTTGAAGTTGTTCTCCTTTTACTACGAGTAAGTTTTCATTTTTTCTGGGAGTTAGCTTTAGACATTTTGTATTGGGATCTATTTCCTTGATCAAATCGTAACGCCCTTTTTGAGCAATAAACTCTAATAGTGCGGTGTTGTCAATTGCAAGGCTAACCCTTGTTTCTACCAAAATTCTACTTCCTTGAATATATTTAATATTTAGATTGGGGCTATTGACTTGAATACTGATAGATTGCGCCGCATCTATTGTAAAGCTTTGGTTGAGAGAGGTGGATACCTGAGCAGAAAGCAGAATAGGAAAAATAAAAAATATCCAAGCATAAAAATATTTCTTTGTAAGGGACGTCATATTTGTACTCATTGGTTAATTCTTTTTCATTGTAAATGAATGTATGGTGATACTAAGTTCTAATATGTTAATTAAATGCAACTGTTTATTCTTGCCAATGTTTTGATGGCAAAATTATGCCTTGCTTGATGGCAGATAGATTAGCTGCAATAAAAAATAAACTATATAAAGGCAATAAGTAATCGTTCATAAAAATTTATAGGCAAAAAGAATTACATTTTTAACTATACTTTTTTCTGTCCACTTACTTAATTATTAATAAATAAGCCTAAAAGACAATGCAATAGCGAGCTTTTATAAAGCTTTTTGGAGAAGCCAGAAGCAAGATTTTGCTATTATTAGACTAATATTTATTTAAATCAGGGACTTATTCTCTATAGATGTTATTATATTAGAACTTATAATTTTTGCTAATAATTGTTATTTATTACTCTGTTAAAAATCGTATTAGTTTGATTATCAGTAGAATATAGTTTTGTTGATTTTGGTGCTAAAAAGCTGATAATCAAACTAATGCAAGGTGATTTTTTATGTTTTTTATAGAAAAACTAAAAAATTAACGGAGTATTAGTTATTATTAAACAATATATAGCAATGTCGTTTCTTTTTTGCACCTCCCCCAAATGACACCACGTTAATTTTATCATCTATAAAGACAACACTAATTTGAGCGTTCAAAAGCAAACATCTAATGATTCCATTGAGCAACTATTTCACCTGAATTATTTGGCAAATGCCTGTACGGTGGGGGTACGACTTTTAACCCATTTTATATCAGGGTTTGGATGGGCTGCGTTTGTCGTAGATGGAGGATTATTGTTACTGCTACTTTGTTTTTTCTATTTATCGAAGTACAAGAAAGCTTACCTAAAGTTAATTTTACCTTTTATCATAACAACTCAAATTTTTGTAGCTGTATTGTGGTTAAGTTTTAATCAGATGGACAGCATGTTGGCACCAAGTTACTTGCTGGTAATCTTGTTGTATGGGCTTTGGACCAAACAAAAACACTATCAGCGGTTAATATTGGGGGTGACAATAGCCGTCATTGTCGTTGCGATCATAATTTCTTTGTATTTGAAATGGTGGATAGACAGAGGCTACATCGAACCATGGACGGAGTATAGCTTGATTACGCTTTATATTACTGGTCTGATTGCAATGGCTTTAAGGTTTTTGCACGATCGTATTCAACGAGAGAGGATCGAGTCAGAAAAAAATGCAGCTAAATTGAGTGCTGAAAAAAAAGAAGCCGAGCAAAAACGAGACTTGCTAGCGATGCTAAAAGACTTGCAGTCTGATTTCTTTTTGGAAGAAGATTTGAAAAATGCTTTTGATAATTTATTGGCTCAATTACTCAAATTAACAGGGAGTACTTCTGGGTTTGTAGGAGAGGTTATTTTAAAAGAAGATGCTTCTAATTTGGAAATTCATGCCTTCTCTACAACTCAATCAGATATTTCAGGCAAAGTGCTAGATCGTTTGTTTCCTTATATTATGGAGGCAGAGAACTATGTAATCATTAACGATGCAGCTACTCTAAAAACAGCGAATACCATAGAAAATAAACAACTAATTCGTAATTTCTTAGGTATTCGTGTAACGTACCATTATGAAACAGTGGGCGTTATTGGAATTGCCAATAGAGCAGGAGGGTATGACGAAGAATTGGTTCATTTGTTATCTCCTTTTTTGTCTACTTATGGCTCTATCTTGCAAAATATTCGACTTAAAAGAAAACAAAGAACTTACGAAAATGAATTGAAGGAGGCCAAAGAGTTGGCAGAATACTCGAACCGATTAAAGTCTCAATTTTTAACCAATATCTCTCACGAATTAAAAACACCACTATCTTTAATTTTAGGCCCTATTGATCTTCTCATGAAGAAACCCATCGCAGAACTGAACGAAGGGGAAATGAGAAGCTATCTAGGAATTATGCAGAAGAATGGTAGGAAAATGTTGGAGTATATTGAAGATATTATGGATTTAGCAAAACTAAATTCCAATGAACTTAAAATAGAGACCGAACCTGTTGTTTTGTTTCCATTTATTCAAAACTTATATACCTTATTTAAAACAGAAGTTGCTTACAGGGATATTAATTATACGCTTAACTACCAAGTAGATAAAAAGTTGGTTGTTCCACTGGACGCTAAGAAAATAGAAAAGATTATTAATAATTTGTTGTCCAATGCTTTTAAATATACAAAGGATGGAGGGCGGATTGTATTGAGTGTTTTGGTTGTAGGGCAAGCAATTAAAATTAAAGTAGAGGATACAGGAATAGGAATACCTGAAGAACATTTACCTTATATATTCAATCGTTTTTATCAAGTAAAAGGAGAAGGCGAAACGATTTTTGCAGGAACAGGAGTTGGTTTGGCTTTGGTCAAAGAATTGGCGGATATTCAAGGTATTGATATAAATGTAGAAAGTACCTTATCAGAAGGATCTTGTTTCTCTTTTAATTTGCCCTATCGTTTGCCTGATTCTTATGTCCCTGTAACTTCGACAATTACTTCAAAAGAACCCATTTCAAAAATTGCGACAACTGTAGAGGGAGAAAAAGATACTATCTTAATCGTAGAGGATAATTATGACATGCGACTATTTCTAAAAAAAATACTGCAAGATGAGTATGCTGTGATATTAACGGAAAATGGTTTAAAAGGTTGGCAAACCATACAAAATAGAGGAAGTCAATTAAGTTTAGTTATTACCGATTTAATGATGCCTGAAATGGATGGATTTGAACTCTTGGAAAAGATAAAAGGACAAGCTCCTAACGTAGATGTACCCGTTATTGTATTAACGGCCAAGCATGAAAAGGATAGTCGACTAAATGCACTTAGAATAGGAGTGGATGAGTATTTAACCAAGCCTTTTTCAATTGATGAATTGCTTGCTACTGTTCAGCATTTGATACAAAATTATCATCAAAGAAGAAAACTGAAGAGCTAGCAACAGGTTTTTATTACACACACACACACACACACATTTTATAGATACCATACTACATTGATCAATCACTACACCAAAGCTATGTCACAACAACAAAAACCTATTTTATATAAAGAACCAGATAGAAAGCTATTGCAGTCCATTTGTCTCTATGGACTAGGTATTATTTTCGTACGCTTAGTAACCAATTTGTATATCAGTATGTCATGGTTGCCTATTGTTGCAGATGTTATCATGGGGACAACAGCTATAGGAATTTATTTTTTATTAAAGAAAATAGAGAATTTTACGTTTTTATTTTGGCCTGTTGTGTTGATTACGCAGATAAGTTCTGTGTTTTTGTGGTTTGGGATGGGAGGCTTGTTGGGACCAACAATTGCATTTAATTTGGCGCTTTTGATGATTTATATTGTGACAGATCCTAATAACCAATATTGGAGAGTAGGAGTTGTTGTTGGGCTGTTTACACTAGTTACAATTGCTGTAGAGCAATTAAATCCTACTTGGGTTGCCTCATACCCCAGTTTCAAGCACCAAGCCATAGATACTTGTATTGTGTTTGTCGCAATGATTGTATTAGTGACATTAACAACACGTTTTATGAAAAAACGTTATGAGGAAGAACAGGAACTTGCAGATAAGAAGACCAAAGAATTGGCACTGGCCAAAAAAAGTGCAGAGGAAAATCGAGATTTACTGGCAATGATAAAAGAATTTCAATCTGGTTTTTTGTTGGAAGAACAAGCCGAATATTCTTTTGATACATTGCTTAAGCAATTGTTGGCAATCACGAGTAGTCAATATGGATTTATTGCTGAGTTAATTCATAAAGAAGATCAGATCGCTTTAGAAGCATTGACGGTTATGGATACAAAAGGTGCTTTGGAGCAAGGAGATTTGCTGCATGATACCAACTGGCAAAAAAATGGGCAGTCTATATTAAAACCATTACTAGATAAAATTCTAAAAGAAGAAACGTATATCTTGTCGGATAAAATTCCTCAAAAATATTTAGAATTAAAGCATTTTTTGGGATTTCCAATTACACACAATAATAAAATAGTGGGAATTTTGGGATTGTCCAATGTTATTGGCTACAAAGATCTATTGGCAGAAACGCTAGCACCTTTCTTATCTACTTATGGAACTATTATTCAAAATATTAGATTAAAAAGAACGCAAAGAAAGTACGAAGAAGAGTTGCGAAAGGCAAAGGAAACCGCAGAAGAAGCCGTATTAGCGAAAAATCGCTTGTTTACCAATATTTCTCACGAATTTAGAACGCCTCTCTCATTGATTGTAGGACCTGTCTCTGCTATTTTAAAACAGCCTCATGGAAGCATGGAGGAAACAGAAACACGCGAGTCTTTAGACATGGTTTTGAGGAATAGTAAGAAGGTGTTGAAGTATATTGATGATATTATGGATTTGGCAAAACTGAATTCAAATAAGTTAGAAGTGAGAAGACAAACGAATCACCTCCATTCTTTTATCGTCAACATTTATAATAATTTTAAAGTACAGACAAGTTATAGAAATATCAATTATCAATTAGAGTATAATGTTGATTATAACTTATTGGTGGATTTTGATACTTCTAAAATGGAGAAGATTATCAATAATTTACTCTCTAATGCTTTTAAATATACAATGGATGATGGCGCCATTACGTTGGCTGTAACAGATGTTGGAACAGCAATCAAAGTAGAGGTCAAAGATACTGGTATTGGTATCAAGGCAGAAGATTTGCCGTATGTGTTTAAACGGTTTTATCAAACCAAAGAGGCTGAAAAAAGAGCTGTTTCTGGTTCGGGCGTAGGACTTGCATTAGCACAAGAGTTGGCTTCTTTGCAAGGATTTGAAATTTATGTACGCAGCATTCTCAACGAGGGAACTACATTTTCCTTTTTGATGCCGAAAATAGAAGAAATTGTATCCCAACCGACAGTAGTACCTGTCAATCCTTTGGTGATTGAAAACAACTTGTTAGAAGAGACCAAGGATGTGAAAGAGGGCACTTCTGTTGTATCGCCAAGCCCTAAAAGTGACCAACCTCGTATTTTGGTAGTTGAGGACAATAACGATATGGCTGCGTTTATTAAAATGATTTTGGGGGCAGATTATGATATTTCATTAGCCGAAAATGGTTTGGTTGCATTGAATCTCTTGAAACAAGAGGGGGGACATTCATTTGATTTAGTTATTACCGACTTAATGATGCCTGAAATGGATGGGTATGAATTGTTAGAGCATATCAAAGCGGCTTCTTGGGGCAATAATTTGCCCGTTATTGTTTTGACTGCTAAATCTGGTGAAGCTAGCAAACTCAAGGCATTGACGATTGGTGTTGATGAATATTTGACGAAACCATTCTCTGTCGATGAGTTGAATATTCATGTTAAAAGACTGATTGAGAACGCTTTGGTTCGAAGAGATTGGCAGCAAAAAGCAAATGAGACGATTGAAGAGAAAGAGGACGAAAAAGCGACATCAGTTACAGATACCAATACATCGGTTGTCGAAAAGGAATCGGCATCGTCGATTGCTGCTCGTGAAAAAATAGAGGAAGCAAGAGCGGTTGTACTTAAAAATATTGATGAGACAGAATTTACTGTAGATGATTTGGCAAGAGCAGTGGCTGTAAGCAAACGCCAATTGTATCGTTTTATGCAAACTCATGTAGGGTTAACACCTTTAAAGTTTATCAATGAAATTCGTCTGCAAGAAGCTAGACGTTTGTTAGAGGAAGGTGCTTGTCGTACAGTAAAAGAGGTGTCTTATTCTATTGGTTTTATGTCTACGCGTCATTTTTCCAAAAATTATGTCAAGCGTTTTGGCAAAAAGCCTTCAGAGTATTTTAAGTAACAGTCCAATAGTTCTTTCACTAAAAAAATAGGAGACTCGTACGATTAGTTAGTACGAGTCTCCTATCTAATATTAGAACAGATCAGGTTTTACTTGAAATTAAGTTCCACAATCAAGGCATTGTGGTCAGATATTTCTTCGTTATTGGTGGGGAGGATAGAGGTTTTAATTCCCCATTGTTTTTGTTTGGGATTGTTGTGTTTACAAGCATTTTTAAGACTCAAAGAGAGTAAAATATGGTCAATTTGTTCTTGTTGCCCTTTGTAACTATACGTCCATCTTGTGGTATAATCTTCAAAATAATAACTATCGCCTGTTTGTATCAATTCCGTTTGAATGTCTTTAAATCCTCGAATGGTCAATAAAGCAGGGTGTCGTCTTTCACTATTTAAATCTCCCATAACAACCACGTGTTCCTCTTTTTGTAGATAAGGAATCATCACTCGTCGAGCAATTTCGGCTTGCATCAAGCGGCGTTGGTCGCTATCTTCTCCGCCTCGCTCTGATTTAAGATGAAATAAAAATAAATGAATGGGAGTACCTTTGTAGCTAATTGTTGCTTTCATCCCTTTACTAATTCCTGTTTCTTCTACCTCGTCTTGGTCAGATTCGACAAAATATAAACCTCGATTGGGAAAAGCTGGGACAATATCAGTTAACTCATATTTAGACAAGAAAGCGACATGTTGCCCTGTAGCAGAATCATGCGATTTGCAGACTTTCCAGTATTTATACTCCAATCCTTCTTTTTTTAATGTTTCTACGAGAAGCTGAACTTCAGAAGTATTACCAACCTCTGTTAAGCCTAAAACATCCGCATTAATAGTTTTGAGGTGTGCCGCAACCTTTTTAGTTGCTTCTTCAAATTTTTTTTGTCTATAACGATCGTCTTTCCATTCTTGCTTGGCATCTCTTGAGGCATATTTCATGTCATAAGGTAGACCATATTTCATATGAACTTTTCGTTTGAGTAAAAATTCACAATTAAAAGTTGCCAGCTTTAAGTCTTGCCCTATAAGCCATTGAAACGGGATTAATAAGACTAGCAGCAGGATTGTTTTTTTCATAATAATTATTGATTTGGTAATTTCTGTAAACGATTACATATTGATTAGTACATGGTGGTCTATTGCTAGAGAAAACAATAGAATAAAAAATGTTGAAGTTTGAACAAGCTGCTAATTAGCAATGACTTGTCGTTCAAACTTCAACATTTAAATTATTGGATCAGTTTTTTAGTAAAATGCTGTTTGCAAAACAGCAGCTAAAGTACGATTTTAATATGAATTAATAGAATATTAAATTGTTGTTGAACAATGAGGCAACTAGCAGCCCGAAGAAGGACGTTCCCCAATTCCCGACTCTTTGACCAGTCTCTTTAATGTTTTTTCATAAAAGTCTAGCAATAGATTCGTGATGTTTAGTTCAATATCAATCTTTCTAAATTCACCCCCTTTTTCTGTTTCTGGATGTTCATACGCCCCAATAGTAATAGGTACTTTCATAAAATCCAATTGTGATTTTACTGTCCAAGCACGAGCAATACCCAATTCCATATTTGATTTTAACTCACGAGTAATGTGACGAGTTGCTTTTTGAAGTGTATCTACTGTACCATCTTTATTTCCTAGAAAGTGTGTATAGGGAGTGCCATCGGGAATATCCAACGATTGATCGTACTTGCGACCAGAAAAACGGTAGCCATCGGTATGCCCTTCCAAATAAATGAAAAAATCTTCCTTACAACGCATACTAGCTTCACAATACTTGCTCAAGACTTCATTATCAACCCAAGTAGCAATTTTTTTGTAATACTCAGGATCACCCATTTTAGCCAAGTTTGTTTTTTGACATAAGTGAGGAGCCACGATATAACGAACACCAATATATCCCAATGGTTCGTATTCAACTGTTGTTTCGCAAGGTTGTTTGTCAGAGTTTAATTCTCCATACATAATTTGAGCAGACTTAGGACCAAAGGTTTCTCTTTCTAAGTGGGTCACACGCCTTGCTTCACGCACAAGCGTCCAGTATTTACACTGATAAGCTTTCCCTTCTAAGCGGCGAACTTGACAGGCTAAGTCATTATCATAAGACAAACCATGTTTGCGTTTTAGGTTGTTGATTTTTGCCAAATAAGCATCTCCTTTTTCACAAGGATCCAACAACCCTTTGATGACCCAAGATTTGGTTTGAGCGATTTTATCACAATAGAAATCAACCAAACGAATTTGGTGACGGACAACAGTATCAACAGCAGGATACCCCTCTGTCCAAGACATAATCGTATCTGTGGCAACATACAAATCCCAAGCAGCGCCGACATCTTCTAAATCTTTTGCCGCTTGTTTAACTTTGTTTTCCAAACTTTCTAATTTGTCTTCCGTTTCGCTGTCTAAAGTCAATAAATAGTCCTCTCTAAGTTTGTAAATATCTTTGACACGCTGTTCTCCTTTCTCACAGAAATTAACCGTACCATCAATGATGTAGGAACGAGCTTGAGCAATTTTATCACAATACTCAAACACAATATCCAAGTCACTAGACAACTTTTCGTCTGGCACAAAGTCTTTCCAAGTCTTATTAAGTTGCGCCAAGTTTTGATTTTCATTTTTCAATCGAGCTTTGAGTTGGTTCAATTGAGTTTGAGTGGCACTACTCAAATTAGGATTGTATTTATCAATTACTTTCTGCGCTTCGTCCAAAGCATATTGACCACTTTGGCAAGGATTGGTAAACCCGTCTAAAAGGTAGGATTGTACATCTCCTTCACGATTACACATAAATTCGTGTTCATATTCTAAGTCTTTGCTAACCTCTTTATTAGCTAGCAAATAGTCCCAAGCCTTTTTTAAATCAGCAGCTTCTTGTGTCAATCGAGCGACCTCTTTTTGCAAAAAGTCGATCTTAGCAGTTGTTTTAGAAGTTAATTCAGGGCTATATTCTGCTTTGAGTTTTTCCAAGTCGTCCAAACGTTGTTGACCTCGTTCACAGATATTTAGAATCCCATCCATTGTATAAGCTTTGGCAACAGCTGCTTTATCACAATATTCGTATCCAAAGTCAGCTTTACCAGATAATTTATTGTCTGGTAAAAAATCTTCCCAAGCTTTATTTAATTTAGTTAATTCTGCTGCTTCATTGCTAACCAAATTTTTAAGCTTCTTTAACTTAGAGGTCGTGACATCATCCAAAGACGGTTGGTGGTCTTTGCGAATTCTCGCAATGCTATCCAAGGCATTTTGACCTTCTGTACAAGGATTGCTCAAGCCATCCATTAAATAGGCTTTTACTTCTGCGGAACGATCACAAATAAATACATGCTCGTATTGGGCACCACTAGGCAATTTTTCTTTTGGTGTAAATTTAGCCCAAATGCTATTTAAATTGGCTAAACCTTGATCACTTTTGTTGACCTCTGCTTCCAACCATGCTATCTTATCCGCCACATCTCCAGGCACATCATGCGACATACTAGCTTGAAGCTCTTTGATCTTGGCCAACATTTCGGAACCTGTATTACAAAAATCAGCAGCAGCTTTTAAAAGACAAACTTTGATATTGGGAACCGTGTAGCAACCAATGACAGGAATGTCTGTTTCAAAACCTGGTGACTGATCGGTTTCTATAAACTTAGTCCATACAGGATTGAGCGCATCAATACCTGCCCAGAGGGATTTCATCATTTCAATTTCCTCATTTAATCCCTCGACACTTTTCGGATCAAAACTTGTTTTAGCCAATTTCAAAACACGGTTTTCAAAATGATTTCTCGCATCTTTAAGGTTGGCTTCACAATAGTAAGCATGTGCCGTCATATAAAAGAACTTGCAAAGCGTTCCTTTTTCGCAAACCGTTTTGGCTTCTGGAACGGCTGCAATATCTTTGCGCGTCACACTGCTTTTGTCATTTAAGAAGCGTTGCCAAATTGGAACCAAGTCTTTATATGCTTTAATTTTTACCTTCATTAATTCATAACGCTCCTTGAACCCTGGGACTTTGTCTTGGACAGCCGTGCCCATGGACTCAATTTCTCGCATCATTTTGTCGGCACTAGGAAGATTATCAGCACAAAAATACGAGTTGGCATACATCAGAGAGTATTTGATATAGTTGGCTGGTTGAGATTTCTCAGGCTTCACCAACTTGGATACATTCGATGTTTTTTGATTACCTAAAAACTCTTGCCAAGTTTCTTCCATGTTGACCAACTGCGCTTGCATGTAGTTCGGTAATAATAATCCGATATTCAAAAGAAAAGGAACTAAAAATAGTCGATTTGAATGCATAATTTTATGTTGTTTTGTAAAATGGATATGGTATTGGTGTATATCTATCTCTAGACACCCAAAGCAATTTTAGCATAAAAAAAGCTTGGGGATTTCTTAAAATTAATGATTTTTTGCTTAAAAATGAAGAACGCCTTACACAAGACAATCTGTGCAGACGTTCTATATTTAGTTTTGGAGTACATAAAAATGAGGATTCTAAAGAGAGAAATTTTACGGACATTTACCAATATTAACCCGCAACAATTCTACTTGGTAATCCAATTCATCTCCGTATTTGACAGCTTCTTTTCGCTTTAGGTAATCAATCTTAGATAAGTAAATTTGTCCTTCTTTACAAGGTCTCATCAAGCCTTTCATTACCCATGCTTTAGTTTGTGAAATAGGATCACAATAGACCTCTGCTAATTTAATTGTACGCTGATCTACTTTAGAAAAATCATCCATACTAATACAGGTGTTCCAAGCCTTATTCAAACCTTCTAAACCTGGTTTGCCCTCTTCAACCATTTTGTACAAAATTTCTAATTTATCCTCCATGATTTGATCCAGTGTCAATAAATAATCTTCTCTCAACTGGGTAATATCTTTGAGACGTTTTTCGCCACGGTCACAGAAATTGATAATTCCATCCATGATATAAGCACGGCATTCGGCAATTTTATCACAGTAACTAAAGATGAAATTAATTTCTCCAGAGAGTTTATTGTCAGGAACAAAATCTTCCCAAGCTTTGGTTAACGTGGCAACATTGCCTCCTTCGTTGGACAATCTACTGCGTAATTTTTTTATTTGTGCTAATGTTTCATCGCTTAATTTAGGATTGTGTTTAGACATGACTTTATCTACTTCAGTCAAGCCATATTTACCACTCAAACAAGGGTTGGTGTAACCATCTAGTAGGTAGGCCTTAACATCCATTTCTCGATTACAAGGAAATTCATAATCATATTCATAATTATCACTAACCTCATCATTAGCTAACAAATACTCCCAAGCTTTATTGAGAACCTCATGTTTAGCATTTAACTTACTAGATTTGGCTTCCAAAGCATCCAATTTCGCTTGTGTTTCCGAATCTATCGTTACCTCATTTTCATCCAAAACATTTTCAATATCGTCTAAGCGTTGTTGTCCTTTTTCACAAACATGAATGGTTCCATCAATAATAAACGCTTTAATTTCTGCTAGTTTATCACAATATTCAAATGCCAAGTCATAATTTTTGGAAAGAGCATCATCGGGTAAAAAATCTTCCCAAGCGTCGTTTAACACCGTTTCGTCACCACTGCTCACACTTACAGCCGCTTTGAGTTCTTTGAGTTTTTCCATGGTCAATGAAGCAAGGGCAGGTTTGTGTTCTTTGCGCACTTTAGAAATATTTTCCAACGCCTCTTTCCCTTTTCTACAAGGATCCATTAAGCCATCCATCAAATAGGCTTTGACCTCTGCTTCACGATCACAAGCAAAGACATATTTGTAAGCAACATCGCTAGGCAGATTGCCTGTTTGTGTAAATTTTTTCCAGTAGGTATTGACAATCGCCAAATCTTTTTTGATGTTGCGCACCTCTTCTTCGATGAAATCCATTTTATCAATAATAATAGAAGGAATTGGGTAAGTGCTTTTCTTTTGCAACTCTTTGAGTTTGTCCAACATTTTTTCTCCAACGCCACAAATGTCATAAGTAGCTTTAAGAATACAGGCTTTCATATTAGGAATAACATAACAATCAATAACAGGCATTTCGGCTTGCATGCCAGGAGAAATACCTGTTTCGATATAAGCTTCCCAAGCAGGAGTTAATTCATCCATTGCGTCCCAAAACTGTGTCATGCGCTCTACTTCCTCGCCCAATCCTTCTATATCATTGGGATTAAAAGTTGTTGCTACAAGCCTACGAATGCGACTATCAAAAACATCTCTTGCTTTTTCTAAATCTTTTTGACAGAAGTAATCGTGCGAAATCATATAAAAGTACTTACACAATGTTCCTCGCTCACAAATCTTTTTGGCTTCGGGATGTGCCTCCACTTCTTCTTTTGAAACGCTTGTTTTGTTATTTAAGAATTTTTCCCAAATAGGGTCCAATGCTCTATAAGCCTTCATGTTTTCTTTTAAGCCCAAATAACGTTCTTCAAATCCAGGAACACGATCCCAGACTTCTTTGCCCATAGCTTCTATTTCGTGAATCATTTCCTCCGCACTTTCGATATTATCACCACAAAAGTAGGTATTGGCATAAATCAAAGAATATTTGATATAATTAGCAGGTTGAGACTTATCTGGCTTTTTCAATTTAGAAATATTAGCCGTTTTTTTGTTGCTCAAAAATTCTTGCCAAGTTTCTTCCATATTGACCAATTGCTGAGCTTGAGAAAACTGTGGCAATGAAATCAGCAAAGCTAAAGAGCATACTGTTAAAAGATATTTGTTCAAAATCATAATTATAATAGTCTGTGTGTTTTAAAGCATCTCTAAAAATAAGAATCGTTTTTTAGACAAGTGCTTATGATGTTTGTTAGAATAGAGTTTATTTGAATAATACTCCGTTGATTTTTTAGTTTTCCTACGAAAAACGTAAAAAAGCATCTTGCATTAGTTTGATTATCAGCCTTTTAACGCAAAAGTCAACAAAGGTACATCTTACTGGTAATCAAACTGATACGATTTTTCAACGGAGTAATGTTTGAAAGTTGAGAGACTAAAAATTAGAAATAGTTTTTATGATTTGATAAAAAATAAAACACTTTATCTTATACAAGAACCAACCCAAAAAATATTTTAGAGCCATAAAAATATAAAGAAAAGGTTCTATGGGCTTCTACCAAAGCATGTTATTGACCCTTTGAAATTGGGAGACAAGGCAATTTATAAAAGCATCCAAAACAAATAATCTCCAAAAATAGAACGTCCATATCAACATAAAGTTAACATGAACGTTCTCAATATTATTGTGTTACCAATCGTTTCTTTTCTCAAAAAAGGAGACACGAACAGTGCCCAAAAACGATTAGAATTGTATAAGAAGGGGCTTAGCAACCTAGTTTTGGACGGTTACCAATACCTGATTCTTCTACTAATTCTTTTAATGTTTTTTCATAGAAATCCAACATCAAATTGGTAATATTCAATTCAATTTCGATGCGACGGAATTCACCTCCTTTTTCACTAGAAGGATGCTCATAAGCTCCTACCGTAATCGGAACTTTCATAAAATCTAATTGTTGTTTTACCGTCCAAGCACGAGCAATTCCCAATTCCATATTAGATTTTAAATCGGTGGTGATATTACGAGTTTCCTTTTTCAAGGTATCAACAGCACCACTGCTTTTTCCAACAAAGTGCGTATAAGGTGTACCCTCAGGGATGTCTAAAGAATTATCATATCTACGACCAGAAAAACGATTTCCATCGGTATGCCCTTCTAAATAAATATAAAAATCCTCTTTACAGCGCATATTGGCCTCACAATATTTGCTCAAAACTTCATTATCAACCCAAGTAGCAATTTTTTTGTAATACTCAGGATCTCCCATTTTAGCCAAGTTAATTTTTTGGCAAAGGAAAGTAGTAATGGTATACTGAATACCAATTTTACCGAGTTGTTTGTACTCAACCGTTGTTTCGCAAGGCTGTTCTTCCGAGTTAAGGTCTTCGTACATAATTTTAGAGGAGGCAGGACCAAAACGTTCACATTCTTCGTAAGTGATTTTCCAAGCTTTTAGTACCAAAGCCCAATACTTACATTGATAAACCTTTGATTTCAAACGGCTAACTTGACAAGCCAATTCTTTGTCGTACTTCAGATTGGCTTCTTTTTTTAGTTTATTAATTTTAGCCAAGTAAGCATCGCCTTTTTCACAAGGATCTAAATGACCTTTGATGACCCAAGATTTAGTTTGAGCAATTTTATCACAATAGAATTTTACCAAACGAATGTTATCACGCACGGTTCCTGTATCTTTTTGAGGGAAACCTTCTTGCCATTCCATTGTCTTGTCGGTGCTGGTATACAATTCCCATGCACTGTTTAAATCTGTTAAGTCTTGGTCAGACTCGTCTTGTTTAGCTTGTAGATTATCAATTTTTTTGAGCACAGCATCTGCCAATTCAGGGCTATCGCTATCACGTAATTTAGCAATATCTTCTAAACGACTTTTTCCTTTTTCACAGAAATTAATTGTTCCATCCATGACATAAGCTTTTACTTGAGCCTCTTTGTCACAGTACTCAAACACAAAATTAATTTTGCCTTTGATTTTATCATCAGGAACAAAATCTTCCCAAGCCTCATTTAATTTCGCAAGATTTTCAGCTTCTTTATTAACTCTAGCCTTCAATTGCTTCAACTTAGTCATTGTTTCAGTATCTAAAGAAGGATTGTGTTCCTTTTTTATGGCTTCAATTTTGTCCAAAGCCGCTTTTCCACCACCACAAGGATCTGCATATCCATCCATGATATAGGCTTTTACCTCAGCTGCTCTGTCGCATACAAACTCATGACCATAGTCGATTCCACTAGGTTTGCTTTCTGGCAAGAATTTTTTCCACGCTTTGTTTAAGGTAGCTAAGCCGTCATTATTTTCAGCAACAGCCTTTTCTAACCATTCAATTTTATCTGCTACATCCGAGGGAATAGGATGCGTATTGGTTTTTTGAAGTGCTTTAATCTTTTTGAGCATTTCATCTCCTACGCCACACAGATCAGCCGTAGCTTTGAGAATATACTCTTTCATATTAGGAATCGAATAGCATTCAATGAGTGGTAATTCTGTATCAAAACCAGGAGATTTGTCCGTTTCAATTAACTTTTCCCATGCTGGATCTAGTTTGTCAATACCAGCCCAAAGTTTTTTCATCATTTTCACACGTTCATCCATTCCTGTTACGTCCTTGGGCTCAAAAGACGTTTTATCTACTAGTTTTTGGACACGATTTTCAAAATGTCCTCTAGATTTTTTCAAATCACCTTGACAATAATAATGCATGGCAGTCATGTAAAAGTACTTACAAAGCGTTCCTTTTTCACAAACAGTTTTAGCATCTTTTACTTCATTTTTTTCCAATTCAGCAATGTCAATGCTTTCTCCATCGAGGAAGCGAACCCAAATTTTACCACAAGCTTTGTAAGCAGCAATTTTAGTTTTTAGGTCTTCGTACTTATCCGTAAAGCCAGGAATTTTAGCATGTGCTTCGGTACTAATAGCAGCTACTTCTCGCATCATTTTTTCTGATTGGGTCAGGTCATCGGCGCAAAAATACGAATTGGCATACATCAAGCAGTATTTCAAATAATTAGCTACCTGTTCTTTGCTGGGTTCTGTTAGTTTACTAATGGCAGAAGTTTTGGGATTTTTTAAAAATTCTTGCCAAGTTTCTTCATAGTTAACTAGTTGAGCTTCTGCCGTGGGTAGCCAGAAACCTATTCCTACTATTAGGCAAAGTAAATAATGTAAGTTCTGTCTCATACTTTTTGTTTTTAGAATTTTAGAAACAGCTAAGGGTGTTGGAATAAGAAGTAGCCATTCCTAAAAAATAGTATGTTAGTTAAATAATGTGTTTTTTAGAGACGAAAAAAATTTTATGTGTGAATGATTACGTGCAAATTGATCTCTAAGAGATTTATAGTTGTGGATACCTCTATATTGGAATGATAAAACGAAATTCTAAGCTAAGGTAGTATAAACGTATTAACAATTCGTTAAGAAATTCAATTACATATATAAGGAATTACAAGCGGATTCCATAATAGTACTTCATTGATTTTTTGCTTTTTGTTAAAAATGAGGCACAAAAGAAAAAGCTTTGCTTCAATAGCTTCAAAAGCTATTGAGGGAATAATGCCTCTTTCAGACTATTTTTGATAAAAAATAAAGCACTTTGTGAGAATAGAAACAAAAAGAACCAATTTGACCTTCAAAGATCAAATTGGTCCATATATAATTAAGTAGGTGAGCGATTTACTTTTGAAGAATAACCTTTTTAGTAATGGTATAGTTATTCATTCGGATTTCAACTAAATACAAACCACTATTTTCGTTAGTTAGTGAAAGGGTGTATTGACGATTGTGATTGTCAATCGCTACAGGTGGTGTAATAGCTTGACCTAAAACATTTTTAATGCTTAGGAAGCCTTCAAAGCTGATGTTATTATCAATATTAATGTTAATATCACCAGATGTAGGATTAGGAGATAAGTGAATACCTCGGCTTAGAATTTGCTCAATTTGATCTACTGCTACAAGGTTGTTGTTACGCAGACAAATATCAAAGTTGTGGCTATCTGCTGTGCTCATGCTATAAATTCTAAGGTAATAAACAGCACCTGTTGTCAAACCAGATAACGCATTGTTGCCTGCGTTGCCACAACCTAAACTACTCAAACTATCACAAGCTCCTTCAAATAATTCATAAGCCATAGCAGTAGAACTGCCTGTAATATTGTTAATATTAGAAACTTCTAAAAGTAAGTCAGAGCTAGTAGCGGTAAAGGAAAACCAAACATCATTGGCGATGGTTCCCATACAAGGAGCATCAGGCATAGAGGCGGAAGCATTCATATTGGTTGCCGTAAAAATACTAGTGCAGCTACTGCCTGTATTAACGGCTAATACTTCAGCGTGATAAATAGCATCGTAAGCAGGGCGGATTTTGACAGGAGTAGTTGACAAACCTGCACGAGGACCATTTAAAACTCCTTTCATGTGATTTTTTTGCCCAATGGTAAAACTATTCATACACGATTCAGCAGAATAATCCATATAGTTTTCTATCATGTCGGGCATATCGTTGACTAATGTTGTATCACAACTGTTTTTGGTGGTATCACAATCAAATTCAGAGCGATCCAAACAATTTGGAGTATCACCAATACCATCATCAACAGAACAGCTTGGTTGAGGAAAAATTCCACCGCCAGCACCATCGCCCCAAATATGGCGCAATCCTAAGTAGTGCCCAACTTCATGAACAGCGGTTCTGCCTTGTGTATTAACGGTTGTTGGAGCGCCAAAACCACCTCCAAAAGTAACACTTCTAGGTCCTCCAACGATTTCGTAATGAAGCACAACGCCTTCTCTGTTTTTGCTAGGTGCTGATGCTCCTGCTGGCCAATTAGGCAAACTATCAGGAGGATAAGCATAGCCTAATAGACCACCAGAACCCAAATTAAGCGTCCAAATGTTTAGATATTGATCAGGATCTAAAGGTGGGCTTGTTCCTTTGACACTATCAATAGAAGTGGGGTCGGGGAACAGTCCTCCAAAAGGACCTAAGCTAGCAAAGTCTACATTAGATTGTGTCCAGATAATCGTATCTAAACGAAACTCTATCTCTGTATCAGCAGCGATGCTATTGAAGATAGGACGCAAATTGCTAGCATCTGCATTTTGACGACGATAGTCGTCGTTTAGAATTTCTATTTGTTCGTTGATGGTACATTCAGATAGTTTTTCGTTGGGCGTTTTCCAAACAACATGAACGGCAACAGGTATTGTATGAATGGAGCGGCTGTGTTGGGTTTGTTGCCCTATTCGGTTCGACTCATCAAAAACAGCATCAATATGTTGTTTGTAACCAGGGTGTTGTTGTTCTAATTGATAAATCGCATGGTCAAAACCACATTTATGCCACGTTTGCTGCGCGAGGAGGTGGTTGGTGGTTAGTAATAGACAGAGAACGGCTAGGTATATTAATTTCATTGTTGTTAATAATATAGTTTAATTTGTTAGTTAATTGTTGATAATGAACTCTAATGTAAACTTTTTTTACATATTTTAAGAGCATATTAAAAGAATAGTCTATTGAATAGTAGTTCGCTGTGTTGCTACGGTATGGTCATTGCTTTTTTTTACAAAAAATAAAAAAGCAAGAAGTTATATAGATAGAAATGTACAATAGAATAGCTGTATGAAGGTAGGTTGTGCTGTTGTTTTGGAATGGGGAAGCTATTTTATATTCATGTTATTAGTCAATGAATATAGCCAGAATACAAAAAATTATAAATATTACTAAAGATAGTAAAAAGCTGATACTGAGTGCGCCAAGTATTCTAATCTTGGGGTTGTATGCTGTAATGACATCTATAATGGCAGCGCTGATCATGATGAAGATATGCAAGAACCAACTCATTGCTGTTACCAATATATACATGCCGCCTGCAACCGTCAGCATTTCAATTAATGCATCTTCACTATGACCTGCTTTGTAGCAAATAATAAGTGTGGATAAACTGTTGAATAGGACGGCACCTAATATTTTAAGCAAACTATGTTTGGACTCAATATAGTTCAAAAAACGCTCATACGAACCCATCGTAATTGGCGCTTCAAAATCTAATAAATCGTGATCTTGGGGCATTGGTAGAAAATCTTGATAAAAGAGATATTATCCTAATAGGATAGGAGGATATAGCAACTATAATAATAAGCAATGTTAAAATTATTCTATTGGATAATAGGCAATTTTTCAATATCTAACTAAAAGAAAGCCTAGTAATGTATTATTCTTTGCGTTGAATATTTTCAACAGTGCTAGCTTTTTGGGCAGGAAGCCACGCAGCACTGGTTCCAATTCCTAAAACAGTTAAAATTACGACTACAAAATCTCCCAAACGCATCTCAACAGGATAGGCATTAATAATAAATTCACCCGAACCACTTAATTTTACTAAGCCATATTGTTGTTGCAAGACACAGAGGACGATGGCTAAAAAACAACCCAATAACAGCCCAATTAAAGACAGTAAAAAACCTTCCATAAGAAAGATTTGGCGAATGAGTTTACTCGTTGCACCCATCGATTTTAGGATAGAAATATCCTTCTGTTTGTCCAAAACGAGCATCCACAAAGCACCAACCATATTAAAGGCAACCAATACAAGCGTAAATGCAAAGATAAAATAGGCAACGATTTTTTCTAGTTGGGTAATATTATAGAGTGCTTCGTCTTGTTGATAGCGATTTTGAACAATATAGTCGTCACCTGCAATATCCCGAATGGCTTGCAAGGTTTGAGTCTCATTAAAGGCAGGATCCAATTTTATTTCCAGAGCAGAAATTTCCCCGTTTTTATAAGATGTAATTTCTTGAACAAAGGCTAGGTTCGTAATGGCGTAATTATCGTATTCAGATTGTTGAACTTCATAAATTGCCGAAGGGTAAGCTTTTCGTTTTTTAAAAGGTTTTTTGGTTGGGTTAGTTGATATTCGCCCTTCTCTTTTGGGCATATAAATCGTTATTGGACGATTAAACGCTTGACCAACACTAATATTGAGTGGATATGCCAAATTAGCACCAATAACCGTATAGTTTATATCCTTGATCGTATCATAAACTAGATACTTTTGATTTCCCTCTAAGCAGGTGTCAATGGCTGTTACTTGTATGTAGTTTTCATCGACTCCTTTGATGTGTGCAATATTCTGAACGCCATCATACTCAAATAGGGCAATTTCTTCCAAGGTTTTGGAAATACTGTGTACGCCTTCTAGCAAACGAATATTTTGAATCATGCTACTGTCTGCAACAAATACTTTTCCTTCATTGACAGTAATTTTTACATCAGGTTTGAAACTACCAATCAAGTTGCCCAACAATCCCTCAAAACCATTAAATACAGACATAATGATAATGAGTGCCATACTTCCAATTGCAATTCCCAATACAGCAATACTAGAAATAATATTAATGGCATTGGTTGATTTTTTGGAAAAGATATAGCGTTTGGCAAATTTGAATGGTAGATTCATGTGTCGTACTTGTATTTGTATCCAATTACTAGTAGGCGTAGGCTATTGTAAGCTATCCCCAAGTAGAAAGACAAAAATAATTATTCTTCTTCGTCTTGGCTTAATTCGTCTAATTTTTTTCTAGCTTCCATTGCTTCTTTCATTGAACGGTTTTGTGTGTTCTTTTCAGAATGAATTCTAGAGAAGAGGTTATCCAAATGTTCTACCTCATCCAAAGTATCATCAATGAAGAATTTTAGCATCGGGATACGACGTACTTGCTTGCGAATGCGTTTGCCCACTTGACCACGTAAATAAGCTAAATTTTCCCACAATTCTTTGACCACTTCTTGTTTGTAGGGAACGTTATACACACTAACATAAATATAAGCAATTCCCAAATCCGAACTCATTTTAACATTCGTGACAGTAACAAGTGGTTCAACACCATAAATAAAGGCTCCTTCTGTCTGCAAGACAGTACTGAATTCGTGTTGTATTAAACTACCAACTTGGCGTTGTTTTTTTGTTTGTTCCAAACTATTAATTAATTTTAAAATGACAAAACAGGCGTTATCCAATCGAAAAAAACGTTAACAAACTTAGATCCATGAACTAGTCTACTTGTTGAGAGGTAACGCTTGATGATAAGATTGCATCAAATAGTATAGCTAAAAGTACAGCATCTAGCAATAATATAACCATCTATTTTGCAATAGGGTTTCGTTAGATAACGGGTATTTTGAAAATAAATTCGCAAATTACCACTAAAAATTAAGAAAAACCTTAATTTTCTATTTAATAATCATAAATCCTTCGTAGTATTTTTTACTATCCCCAATTACTAGTCCAATATTTCCTATTTATAAAGTCCTAAAAGTGCACAAATATCAGTTCCTTTGTAGCTTTTTGCTACTTAAAGAAGCACTTATCTTAAAGAAATCCCTAATCGTCTAATAGAGCCATTGATGGAGCAACAGAAACTAACTATAAAAGATATTTTTTTGTTGATTGTACCAATTGTAGTTGGTATAATTGGCTTGTTAATGTGGTGGTATGAGCTACATGAACTAATTGGCTGGCAAGGAATGAAGTGGATTCGCCAACCTATCACAAGCGTCTATATCATTCCATTCTTAATTGTCTTGGCTTTTATTTTGCCGATGCGAATAGAACTAGAAATGCCTATTGGATGGACGATTTTGTATATAGGATTACTATATGGTGCAAGTCTAGGAGCCTACTTTTTGGCGAAGCAAATTTTTTATACCTTGTATACAAGAGGGCTAATAGGAGGCGATAACGGAATTATTACCTTGTCTATTTGGAAATTAATGGCAACAGTTATTTTACTATCTATTATCTATTTTATACCAATGCGGCATTTTCATAAAACGACAGATGGTATGCATATATTAACCATTATGGTGGCAATTATTTCTGTGGTTCCAGCTAGTTTGATTTGTGTTGAGCAATTCCCCTTGTGGACTCGAGGTACTGCGTTTATAGATGCCGTCAAGTTAGGCTATCCCATCTTTTGGATGCCCATATTCTTAGGATGGCTGTCAACGGCAGCTGCCAAGGAGTGGGTTTGATGAATAATGATCTTCCAAAATCAATCAATAAACAAAAGTTGTCTTAACTATAAACTGAATAAAGCGCTTTTAACAAACACATATGAAACTATTTTTATTAATATGCTTATACGGCTTGTTAGGCATAAACACAACAACGACAGCACAAGAGAAACCCGAAATAGTCGTAACAAGTGGGCATATTGCGAATGTATATGCAATTAGTTTTAGTCCCAATAATAGATTTGTTGTAACAGCGGGAATGGATAAAACTGTTCGAATTTGGGATCGAAGTTTGTGCCAAGAATTTAGAGTGTTGTACGGACATGTTGGAGATGTTTGGAAAGTAGAGTACACTTCAGACAATCGTTATATTTTGAGTATAGACGACAAAGGAACGATGATTACTTGGGAGCATGCAACAGGAAAGATTGTACAACGAACAAAATTAGAAATGTATACCCGTTCGTTTACCTATATCTCTAATACGACACATGTACTTGTAATGAAAGGAGGTGAAATTGTCGAACTGGATATTTTGACAGGAGCCGAAATTACCAAACATGGAGCCATTCCAGATACCGAAATTAGACTGACAAAGGATGGAGAACATCTGATTACTAGAGATGCTGCCAAAATTAACGCCTTGTCTATATATAATTATAAAACAAAGACAATTGATGGTACGTTGACTGCTAATCACGACCAAGCTTTGATGAATGTTGCTGTTAGTCCCAATGGGAAGTTTGTGGCTGGTTTTAGTATTGCTAATAAGATGATTACTATTTGGAATTTGGAAACACAAAAAGTCGTTTCGGATTTTGAATATACTAGTCAGAATATGATAGAAATGGTGTTTACACCAACGAATCGAAATCTATTGGTAATGGATAGAACGGGAGCAATTGCAGATTATAGCATTCAAAAAGGCAAGTTAAAGCGAGTCATGAACGAGTCAACTAGTCAAGATATGACAACGCTCAAAAATGGGGTTTACCGTATTGGGGTCGCATTCGACTTGGCAATTAGTCCAGATAACACTATGGTAGGTGTAGCAGGAATGGTAACAGAAAGTGAGGGCTATGGTTTGCAACCGACTGTTTTTATGGGAGGAACATTGTTTGATTTTAAGCACAATAAGGAATTGGGGCGTTTGAAAGGGTATTTTAAAATGTCTACTCATCTATCGGTAGGGTCAAATTCGAAGTACTTGGTAAATTCGGTGTACAATAAATTTCCAGGAATTCGTGTGTGGAATATGAAAGAAGGTGATTTGGAACAGTACATCAAAACTTCGGGGGTTGCTAGTGCTAGTGCGGATGGTTCTGTTTTTGGAACGTGGGTAGTCGGAGACAAGGAAAAGCCTGTTTTGACTGTTTTTGATGCCAAAACAATCCAACCAATTTTTGAAAGTACAGCAGTTGAAGCCTTGACAGAGATTTCTTTTAACCATGATGGCAGTCGATTGTTGACACAAGAAGTAACGATAGACTTAAAAAATTATCAAAACAATCAATTCTTTTTTAGAATATGGGATGTTAAAACGCAAAAGCAAGTAGGAGATGCTGTGTATTTCAAATCTACAGAAATGCCTATATTTAAGAGTGTCAAATTAAGCCCTAAAGGAGATTATATCATTGCTCAAACCAATGGTTCTAAAATAGTAGCATGGGAAGTTGCTACAGGCAAACAAGTTCATACTATCCCATCACAAATAGCGTATGAATTTTTATTGGATTTTGTACCAAATACAAACAAAGTCTTAATTAGCAAAACGACACCAGAATACGATGCTAATCTCAAGCGTTTGAAAGCAGAAATGACGTGGTTTGAATGGGATTACACAACAGGAGAAATCTCTAATACTTTTAAGACAGGCAAAGAAGGTATTTTATTTTCGGCAGATTTTAATGAGGATGGAACGGCTTTAGTTACAGGACAAGGAGGCTATTTTAGTGAAGTGAATTTTGATGTTGTGGTTTGGGATTGGGCAACCAAAAAGAGTGTTTGTACCATGTCTGGCCATCATGGTGCTATTAAATTCGTTTGGTTTGGAGCGAAGGGAAAACGAGTGTATTCTACAGCCGAAGATGGTTTTATAAAAGTTTGGGATTTAAAATCTTGCCAAGAGGCAGCTTCATTGATTGCTATGGAGGAATTTGATTATATTATTTTGTCTCCTGATAATTATTACAAATCATCTAAAGGCAATAATACAGGAATTGGATTTCGATTTAAGGAGAATTTATACTCGTTTGATCAATTTGATGTTCGATTTAATCGACCTGATAAGGTGTTAACAAGCTTAGGTGTTTCAAAATATTCGGTTAAACTGTATACCAAAGCTTGGGAAAAACGCCTCAGCAAGTTAGGGTTTACGCCTGATAATTTAGAAGGTGAGTTAGCATTGCCCAATATAGAGTTGAGTAATAAAGTTACATTGCCCGTTACGACAGAAAACAAACAGTTGAAGTTAAATATCAAAGCTTGGGACGAAACGCATAAATTAGATCGTATTTCTATTTATGTCAATGATGTTCCCGCTCCTGAGTTGAAAGGAATTTCGTTAAAAGAACGGTATACCAATAAGATAGAAGAAGAGTTAGAAATTAGTTTAAGTGCAGGAAAAAATTTGGTTAAAGTATCTGTTTTTAATGAAGAAGGGCTAGAAAGCCTGCGAGAGACTTTTCAGGTTACTTACCATCCCAACTCGACTAAAAAGCCCGATTTATATATTTTTACAATAGGGGTTTCTGAGTTTGAAAATGAGGAACGGAACCTAAAGTTTGCCACCAAGGATGCCAAAGATTTGATCGCTAAATTTAAGACCTCTAACTATTTTGGAAATATTCATACTCAAGAATTATTTAACGAGTCGGCAACCAAGGATAATGTTCTGAAAGCTAGTAAGTTTTTGGACAAAGCCAATATTGACGATCAAGTAATTATTTACATTTCTTCTCACGGATTATTAGATGACCAGCTAGATTATTACTTGGCAATGCATGATGTTGATTTTAATAATCCACAAGCCAAAGGTTTGCCATACGATGCTATTAATACGATGTTAGATGGAATGGAATGTCGAAATCGTTTGATTATGATTGATGCTTGTCATTCGGGTGAAGTAGATAAGGACGAAGCTGTTGTACGCTCGTCGATTGCAGCTAATGATAAGGTTCATATCAATCAAAAGTCAGGAACGACAATGGTTCGCCCAAAAGCTGGCTTAAAAAATTCTTTTACATATATGAAAACCTTGTTTGGCGATGTGTCAAAAGGAACGGGAGCAACGGTTATTTCTGCGGCAGGAGGCTATGAATTTGCGCTAGAGTCAGAAGATTGGAACAATGGGGTTTTTACATATGCTGTTCTAGAAGGACTGACTTCTGGCGAAGCAGATCGAAACCACGATGGATTGGTTCATGTATCTGAACTAAAAGATTACGTTACATTGCAAGTTGTTAAGTTAACAGATGGCAAACAGCACCCCACAACTCGCACAGAAAATGCCTTGAATGATTTTATTTTATTTAAAGTAGAACACCAGTTGCCCAATGGAAAAATTATTGGGAAATAATATTTTATTAATAACGGAGTAGTTTCAATGGAGTAATGATTTTATAATAATTATTATAATAACTGAAGGGCACGACATTTAAGGATTAAGCCATTTCAAAAAAAAGTTTGAGAACTCTAATTCCTTCCACTTCATTTTGGTTTTGATCTTCAATTAATCTCTTGAATATTGCTTGATCGTCTGAATTGATTGATGTTTGAAAGACGGCATGATTGGTACTGACATTTTTATATCCCATATGCCAACTAGGAAACAACCGATTCTCAATAGGAGAGTAGTACCTCAAATTAACTCCTCCGTGTCTATCATCGCCTTTAATGGCTTCAAACAGTCCCATAATTTCATCCTTATCTCCTTCTAGGTATTGGATGAAGCGACGATCAGAGTGTAATAAAACTCCTGTGATATTTTTACTAGGGTTATTTTTTCGACAAGAAGCTAGGATGTTCTCAATTTCTGTCGTATTACAGCTCGACTTGCGACTGCTTGTGTAAACTAATTTGTATAAATCAGGCATTTTGGGAGATTTGAAGTATGGATGATAAAATACTTATCCTAGATGTTAGGGAAAACTCCATCGATACCGTTGTGTTCCCATAACATGAAGTAATGATGGATTCCTTAACTAAAAAAACAGGAGTACCTCAAAAAAGTTTACTCACGAGGTGTGTTTTTAATTTGTATTTTAAGGGTGTTTTTTTAGCAGCGCAGCGAACTAAAAGCAAAGCGTTCATACAGTAAAGTAAGTTTGCTGTATGAGTATTGTAGAGTTGATAATTAATAAGTTGTAAGTAATCGTTCAGAAAAAATTCTATAAAAACAACCTTCTTTTTGCACTACTCTTCATCGGAAAAATTTGCTTTAGCTCGCTAAAACCGCACTTTTCCTCTTCGATTAGCACTAAAAATAAGGCTATTTTTTACCTATAATTTTTTATGCCCACTTACTTAGTTTTTTATATTTTTTGATTGTTAAAGTAAAAAAGGACAGAAGAGTAAATTATTTTCCTACTGTTAAAAATCAAAAGATACCGCAACTGTTTTCATAACTTTTACAGGCATAACCTTTAATATAAATTTTATTTTTTGTCCTTTTTGGCGGGAAAGTTAAAAACTAAACTTGCCAAGTAGCAGCACAAACACCAGAGCTACAAACTTAACGGAGGGTTCTGCGAAGTACGCCGTATCACTAACGATTACCTGATGTAATGCTATAAAATAAAAATGGAATATTTTCTTTATAGTGGCAGTAGCATTAACGATTGTTCTTATGAATAGTTATGTATTGATAATGTATTAATGTGATTTAGAAGCCTTATACAATGCCAATTTTAACCATAATTTAATCTATCTTTGTTGTAGATAGATGTTATCTTTCTTTTCTTTGCAGCAAAGACAACGGTCTGTCCCCCTTATTGTTAATAATTCTAGTTGTGCCCCTCACAACTAATTAAAGTATTGGATGCCTTCCTTGTAGGTAACCGTACCATTGAGTACAAAGAGTACTCAAAAGCTTAGTAATGTATTATTTTAAACAATAAATTCCATTTTCAAATGGAGTTTAAAGCGAATAGTCTTGTACTTGCACTAATCGGATCACCCCAATAGTGTTTGGTTAAGAATTATTGCATTCATTGTCACCTTGAATTAAAAAACAATAGGATCATGAGAATTGTATTCTTATTATTATCATTTTCCATATTAGTGGGATGTGGTTTTGTTCCCAAGAGTAGTCTAAAAAAACAAAAAGAAATAACGCCAACTGTATTTGAATCTGCGTATTATCAAGATTTAGGGAGAAATATTAAGCGCTTGCATCATTTAATGCAAGGAACATTTATTGCGCACAAGGAAGGGCATAGCAAAAACTTAGAATCTTGGACTGTATCAGAAGGTGATAGTGTAATTTTATATAGTGTACCACTTGGAGAGGTTGAAAAACATGGTTACTGGTTGTACAGCTATGAATTTATGACGTCATTACCCAACAAACCCATCTATACCTCTATCAAGCAAATTAAACAAATTTCAAGAGATACTTTGGAGGTGCTCTACTACGAAACCAAAGAGCCCGTGGAGATTACCCTAAACGAGGTCTTAAACAAGGAATTGTTGAACGGGAGAATTTATTTAGACAATTTAATATTAAGAGACAAAAAGGTGGTTTACGTACGAAAATCAGCCTCTCAGTTTGTTGGTTTTTCTAAAGTATATGAGGATGAGCAGTTTAATTGTTTGCGCCAAAATAAATACGATTTGTCTCCCAATTATTATAAGGTTGAAACGGCATTTTTTGACAAAGAAAACCAAGAGGAGTTATTGTTGAAAAAACGCCCGAATCTACTGGTTAGAAGAGCAATAGACTCTAAAATATTGAATGAGATTGCAAAGAAATAAGGAGACATAAAAGCCTCCTTTATATCACAAACTATTCTAGAATTAAAAGGATAGGAATACGATAACATTGATCTGGTCTCTACTACTATTGTTAAAAAATTGATTCATGTATCCTAGCTCAAATCGGATTAACTGGTTTAATTTAAAACCAACTCCTGCGTATAATCTATTGCGATCAAAAAAAGTTTGGGTAGAATTGATGAAAATTTCATTGTATAAAGCAGCATAGACTGTTTTATCGGTCATTTCTTTATTATTGATAGGAATATTAAGAGACAAAAAGTATCGAAACCTTAGTTTGAAGGGTTGATTTTGTACCCAGCGTTGTTCTAGCCTGTAACGATGCTGCAAGTTGAATCGACCAAATTTTTGCTTTGTTATAAATTGTTGAAAAACCCTATGTTCATTAACTTGTTCTTTGTCGTTTGTATTTGCTAAATAGTTTTGGCTGTGGATAAATCCATAACCAAGCAATATATTATTGTTATTCTCACTAAGGTTATAGCCAATGCCTGTGCGCAAAAGAAGCTGCTCTAAATCTCCAATGACATTATAATTTCTGTATTGAACTTCGTGGTGCCAATTCCATTTAGGGCTAATTTTTTTATTTCCTAAGTAGATAATCCAATTGCCAAGTTCACTTTGTTGGCAAAAGCTAAAAAAGGGAAGTAATAAAAATGTTAAGGTGATAAATTGTTTCATAAACTGATTCAGTGGTTAACCAATTAATATTATTATTAAAAAGGCAAACGTCTGCTATTCGTAAATTAATTTGATGAATTGGGAGTAGATGGCAGATGTATATTGATTTAGCCTCCTACTCGTTTGGTTTGAGAGTAGCCCATATTTTTAAGCAAATCAACAACTTTTTCAACCCAGTTGCCTTGCAAGATAATTTCATTGTCTTTGGTACTACCACCTACACCACATTTAGATTTTAAGGTTTTTCCCAAGTCTTTTAAATCTTCTTCTGTACCTACAAAACCTGTTACAAGCGTCACTTCTTTTCCTTTGCGTTGTTTGCGATCTCGCATAACCCGAAGTTTTTGTTGTTGGGAGGGGAGGGTATCAACCTCATTGTCTTCATCATCAAACCATTCCATTTCAGGGTCAGTAGAGTAAAAATTGAGCTTTTTCTTTTTCTTTGCCATAGTAACTTTTCTTTTTAGATTCCTTGAATTGATTTAAGAATTGTTTCGATTGTGCGGGCATTTTTGGTAATGTCCTGAAAATCTCCCCAAAAATACACTAAATATTGTACATTATTAAAAGAAGTCGAAAAACGCAGCACTGTAGATTCTTTGTCTTCATTCCACGTTGACATCGCTTTTTCAAATACAAGGAATTCCGTTTTCAACACCTCTAATTCTGTTGATGTGGGGGCAAAACTATAGCCCCATACTTTTTGGGTTTTTAAGTCATTGGTATCTTCTTTATCAGAAGAAAAAATAACCATACTAATGGTTTGATCTTTTGAGGCATTAATAGTGGCACCACTACAGTTGCAGGCTTTCCCAGACATATAGCCCCCAACATACCAACCTTGTGGAATGCTGTATTTTAATTTTATAGGTGCTTGATTTAATTCCTTCCAATTTTGAGCAGAAGAAACTGACATCAATAGGACAAAAAAGAGAAGGGCAAAAAGGTACTTCATATTCCCATTTTTTATTACATTTAGAGCTCTTAGAACTTAATACAAACGTTCTAAAATAATCATATTATACATTAGTAGCCTGTTAATCATGCACTTTGTTCGTGAGGGGGCTATACCTAAATGACTAACCTTTACGTAAAAAAGCGAATAGTTGATTTTTTAGGCGTTGCTTATCAGTGAATTGTGGTTGAGGGCAGACTACTAATACAAAAAGAGCTAAACATAATACAATCTTTATTCTTTCAAAGAATGTTGATTTAGCTCTTAAGGGGGTAGAATATTAATCTGTAATATAGCAAAAAAAACATCGATTCTATGTTTGAAGATGACGAAAATCTAGATAAAGCTGCAAAAAGCGCAGCCTCTAATTCATACGAAGAAACATTGGAGCAGTTGCAAGAAATCTTGAAAAATATTGAAAATCAAGGAAATGAGATCGGAGGACTGTTGCAAAATGTGGAGCAAGCCAATGCTTTGGTGCAGCAGTGTAGAGACCAATTGAGAGGAATCGAAAACCGTGTAAATAATATTTTATAGTTTTGTTAACTAAATTTTTAGTTATAAGGTTGTATATTTGTTCACATCATCATTTAAATTAACAAAAAGTGCCTAATCATACATTTGAACAATACCTAAATGAGACAAAAACTTGTCGCACACTTTTCTTAAATAAAAACAAGGATTATGGAACCGCATGGCGTATTTTGCGTCCTTCCTCTTTGACCGATCAGCTATTTATTAAAGCAAAACGTATTCGAGAAATCGAAATAAAAGGTTCTATGAAAGTAGACGAAGGTGTGAAAAGTGAGTATATTGGTTTGGTAAATTATTGCATTATGGCATTAATTCAACTGGAGTTGCCAGAGGATGCTCCGTTGGAGTTGTCAGAAGAACAGGTGATTGCTTTGTATGACAAGCATCATGAGGCTACGTTTGAGCTCATGAAAAAAAAGAACCATGATTATGGAGAAGCTTGGAGAGATATGCGTAGAAGTTCTTTGACTGATTTAATTTTAATGAAAATCTTCCGAGTGAAACAAATCGAAGATAATAAGGGAGCTACTTTGGTTTCGGAAGGTTTAGATGCAAATTATCAAGACATCATTAATTATGCTGTTTTTGCCCTTATAAAAATAGCTGAAGAAGGGGAGTAGCCTCCCAATAAAATAGCTTGAAATTAGGTATTATTACCAAATATAGTTTATACAGCAGTAGTTTGTTAAAATCACGAAGCAGCACAGCTGCCTATTGTACTCGATAATCGTCCGTTAAAAAATACACATAAAAAACAAAGAACATGACAGTTTATACTCTATTTCTCTATATTGCGATTGCAGCAATAGCCTTAACTGCCACCATAGGTGTGGGACATTCAAAACTCAAAGAACATGCTGTTATCCATCCTTTACAGTGGTTTGTACAGTATTTTGTTGGTTCCTTACTGATTTTTTCAGGTTTGGTCAAAGCTGTAGACCCATTAGGAACAGCTTATAAGATGCAGGATTATTTTACCGAGTTTGCCGCACAAGGGCTTCCTTTGATGGATCTTATGCATGATAATGCTTTGCCATTTTCTCTAATTATGTTGGTATTGGAGTTGGTTTTAGGAGCTTGTTTAATTTTGGGAGTAGGAGACCGAAAAACTACTTGGACCACGCTAAGTATGATGGTGTTTTTTACTTTCTTGACAGGATTTAATTACTTGACAGGTTATACGTCCAAATCAGAACAAATTGGCATCTTAGATTTTGCAAACTGGGAGAATTTTAGCGATGGAAATATTCGTATTACAGATTGCGGCTGTTTTGGAGATTTTTTAAAATTAAAACCAATAGAGACCTTTGTAAAGGATATTATATTTACAATTTTATCGTTGTTTTTGGTTTTAAATACCAATAAGTTAAAAGAGCTGTTGCCAAGAGATAAAAAGATAGCTTCCTTGAATGTTAGAACAATTGTTGTGACTTTATTGATTGTTTTAGCAACTTGGTTCTGCTTCCAAAATTTCTATTTTAACAAACCAATGGTTGATTTTAGACCTTTTGCAGAAGGAACGGATTTAAAAGCAGCTAAAGCAGCTTGTGACGCAGATGTTGCTATTGTAGAAACGGTTTATACTTATGAGAATACAGAGACAGGAGAAATACAGTTGATCAATTCCGCCAAGATCATGGAGCATGCTTATTTGTGGGAGGATAAAAATGCGGAAGGGAAAGCCATTTGGCAGGTTGATAAAGAAAAAACACAAACCAAAACTATTCACGAAGGTTGTAATTCTCAGATTCAATACTTTAGATTTGACGATGTTTTGAATAACCCAACGTATAATTTCTTAGTAATTGGTGGCGATTTGGATAAAGCGAATAAAGAGGCGTTTAAGCAAATCAGTGGATTAGCTGCCAAGGGAGAAAAAGAAGGATATACAACCAAAGCATTATATTATTACACAGGCAAGCAGACTATAGATGAGTTTAGACACGATGTCAATGGAGCCTATGAGTTTGATACCGCAGATGATAAATTATTAAAGACAATTATTCGTGCTAATCCTGGTTTAGTGTTGCTCAAAGATGGTAAAGTTGTGAAAAAATGGCACCACAAGCACATTCCTACTTACGAAGAAATTAAGTCTTTGATGAATTAAAATGATGATACTTGTCAACTAATTGCCTTATAGAGTACTTAGAACATTTTTAAAACAAAGCTTATTTTTTGCTTATTGTTATTTTAAAAATTGATAGAAGGCAAAAAAAAATCCTGCTTAGCATATTAGTTAAGCAGGATTTTTTATGTTTCGTTCTAAACGATGGTTGATCTAAACGTCAAAGTTTACTTCAATTTCATCTGTAGTAGGAATCGCCGAACAACTCAACAAATAGCCATTTTTGACCTCATCATCACTCAACGCTAAGCAACGCTCCATTTCAGCATCTCCACTAACGATTTTACACACACAAGTAGAACAAGCACCACTCATACAAGAATAAGGTGGGTCTTCGTCTATGCGTAACAAACCATCTAAGATAGATTCGTTGGGTTGAAGTTTTAATTCGATTTTTTTGCCATTCATGGTAACAATTGCTTTGGCACCATTGCTATTCCCAATGCCATCAGTTACTTTATCTTCTACGACAAACCATTCAATGTGAATGTTTTTATCATCAACACCCAATACTTTGAATGTATCTTCAGCTGTACGCATCATTCCTTCAGGACCACACATAAATGTTTCTACAGGAGTATTGCCACGATGATATTTGGTATAAACCTCTTTGATTGTTTTGGCATCAATACGACCTTTCATGCCATCCCAGTCTACCACTTTTTTAGCAAACAAACCAAAGATACCACCTTCTTTACGCTCTTTGGGTTTTGAAAGGGTATGGATAACGTTTAACTGCCCTGCATAACGTTTTTCCAATTGTTCCAACTCTGCTTTGAACATAATCGTATCTTCATTTCTATTCCCGTACAAAAGGCAGACCTGACTTTTAGGTTCCTCTTCAAGAATCGTTTTTAGAATAGAAAGCATAGGAGTAACTCCAGAACCAGAACACAACAAGAAGTAGTCTTTAGACTGGTTGGGATTCAATTCAGTGTTAAAATGCCCTTGCGGAGGCATTACTTCGATTTCTGTACCAACCGTAACATTGTCATTGATATGATTAGAAACCAATCCTTTAAAGACACGTTTTACACCGATTTTTAAATCTTTATCCATGCTAGGGCTAGAACAAAGCGAGTAAGCTCTACGTTCTTGCTTGCCTCTGAACATAAATTTCAAAGTCAAATATTGCCCATGTTTATATTGAAATGTTTCTTTTAAATTATTAGGAACGTCAAAACTAAGCACAACAGCATTGTCTGTGTCTGTTTGAACGCCTTTTACTTTTAGCTTATAAAAATTAGTATCAGCCATTATTTAGCGTTGATTAAATTAGAGAAAACAGCCTCTTAAATTTTTTTGCAGGGCAAAATAAAGCAATTTTTAGGAATTTATTGGCATAAATGAACCCAAAATTGCACTTACTTTACAGAGGACCATTATTATCAACAGCATTCTAGTAAAGAGGTTTAATCCAAGCAGTATTGTTTGGAAGTTAAATAATTAAAACCACTAAAAGGTATCATTAATTTGGAACATCGTTTGTATATTTATACTCTAAACAATCAAATTTGATGGTATCTTTGGTTGCCATAAATCAGACAAAAATGAATAAAATATTGTTACTAATGTTGGGAGCCTTGTTATTGAGTGCTTGTGTCGAGGAACCTTGTATTCCTGCCAGCGAAAATATAGAAGGAGAGTGGATTTGTAATCTTGGTCCAGATTATACGTTAGAGTTTAAAAATGGTAAATTAAGTGATCCTGGAAATCTATTGAGTTATTACAAAGATACAGAAGGAGAATACAAATATAAAGAGTATACAATTGATTATGATAGCTTATATATTTTTTCTAGATTGACACCAACGAATAGTTTTTTTTATAGAAATAGCTATGCAATAACAATGGACGAATGCGATTACTTAACTCTGGAACTTAGTACGATTATCAATGGGCAACCTCATACCAACGCTATTCCTACACAATTGGTACGAGTTCGAGAATAAGAAATTCTTGAAGTATTAATAGGAGAGTAGCTCGCTATGAACGTAGCAATTCCTTGGATAGAAAGCTTAGCTGATAATGAAGGACAATGTCTTAATCTACTATTTCAGAAAAGCTAATTTTGTAATAATTTTAGCAAAGCCAATTCCAATTCTTTAGAGTCAAATGAACTGGGGGTAAAAGCAAAATTTCCTTTTTTGGTAATTAAAAAGAACTTGGGCACTGACAGGACTTCATAATCATCCGTAATGTTAGAACGACTAGGATCAAAAAATAAATGTTGTCCACTAAATTGTTTCTCTTCTAATGTTTTTTTCCAAGTTTGAGGAGAGCGATCCAATGAAACGTGCAAGAATACTACTTCTTTATCTGTAAACTGTGTCTTTAGAGCTTGTAGTGCCTCTATTTTTTGCATACAGGGGCGACACCAAGATGCCCAGAAGTCCAAATAAATTACTTTGCCTTTGAGTTTTGACAATTGGACGACTTCATCTTGAGCATTTTTTAAGGCAAAATCGGGAGCAGTTGTTCCTGCTGCAAACTGATTGGCTTTTTGAAAGGGATCTAAGACGACCTTATCCAATTCGTAATAAGGATTTTCTTTTATAAAATCTTCGTAGATGGGCAAAATAGCTGTTGGATTATCCTTGCGCAAAGCTGTTGCTAGAAATTGTGCCATCGTAAAATACTTTGTTCGTCCTGTTAAGTAATTTTTGCTGTAATGGTATAATTGCGTGTAAATACTTTCATAGGTATTGGCTTTGTAGCGGCAGCGGTAATGAACAAATGCGGTAATGAAATCTCGATAGTGTTCGTTGCCCAACGATAAATCATTCAAGACTAGTGCCGTATCTAAGAAGCTCAAAAAGCTAGTGTCTAAACGATGCCTACCTTGATAGACATCTCCATATATCAACAACTTTAGCCATTGGTCATAATCAAATTCAGTTTGCAAAAACGTTTTAAATTCCTCTGTTAACTTCTTATCAGGGTCTTCCTTAAAAAGCAAGTACATAGATTCCTTCTTTTGTCGTTCTGTTTTTAAGAGGTAGACAAATTCAGTTGGTGGCGTTTGCTGCATTATTTTGTCCAAATCTTCGTGAATCTTATAGTAGTGAATTCCTTTTCTGTACTGGCGGTAATTGAAAATAACAGGATCTTTAGGAAATTGTTTTTGATAATTTTGCCACAAGCTATTGTTGTCTTTTCCTCGCTGTCCAAAGCTAATCTTTTCAGGAAAGGTTCGACTGTCAAATTTTACGTGAAGAGAATCGTTGGGTTCTAAAAACAATTGGCACTGTTGATCTCCATAACGGAGTGTAACCAACTGTGGAATTTCGATGCGGCAGGCAATCCCAAAGTTTTGAGTCGCATTCAGTGCAGCACTGTATTCTTCAACAGTGTTGTTGATGTATCGTTTGTTAATTTCTAAAATTACTTCGCCAATAGAATCGTTAAGAACCGTTCCTGTCAAAAGCGTATTTGCTTGTTGTGCTGAAAGCAATGTCCAGTTACAAATAACAACAAAAGAAAAAAGCAAAATACGCATAGTTGAAGATTTAAAACGTAAAATTCAATGTCACACGAACAGAAAAACGTTGGGCATCTCTATTATCTAAGTAGTTAATTCTCCACAAAGCATCTACGCGTATGAACTGCAAAATATTTTCAATACCAATACTTACTTCGGTATAGGGACCCTTATCAAACGTGCCGTAAAAAGGACCTTCTGTGAAAGGACGTTGGCGATCTTTAGAACGCTTAATACTTCTGTCGTAGTGATTCAAGTGATTGGCTTTTTCATGCTTGGCAGACAAAGTCCCCCAACTGGCACGAGCAGCTGTAACCAAACGCCATTTTAAGTAATCACGTATAAATTTAATACGATTTAAGATAAAACCATCCCAATGGTGCTCAATTCTAGCATGAACAAAGAAATCACTTACAAATTCAAAGCTATTCATGCTGTTAAAAGAGGTTTTGTTGTAAAAATAAGCCTCATTACCAGGATGTACTTCCAACAAAAGGTAGGGGAGCGCAGTAGCACTAAATATTTTGCCAACCTCCAACTCGTATTCAACCCACCCGACAGGACTTGTAAAAAACCAATGCTTAATGCCTAGTCTGACTTTGTGAAAATTAAATTGAGATTGTAAAATGCCTTTTACGCCCAAGGTGTAATCCAAGCTAACAATTGGAAATTTAGAGCCAAGACTCAAATCTTTGAAAGGACCCGAAATTTTGCGCTCTTTGTAAGCGAAACGGGTTTTGAAAACCATTTCTGTTGAGCGAATTTGGGTAATCGTATCTACCGAACCATTCTCTGCATTTTCCTGCAAAAACTTAAAATTAAGTCCTCCAAATCTAGTGTTTTCATGTCCAACAGGATTTAGGCGACGGTGCATGACTGCTAAGCGATTAGAAAAACCTTTTTTCCAAGTGTGGTGAAACCAAACTTTTCCTTCTTGGACATACATCATTTTTTGAGGAATCGCCCGTCGCAACCATCCCGCAAACAAACTTTGGGTTTTGCGTTCTTCTGAACTTCTATTTTCAAAAGTAGCATCATTAAAAAAACTGGCACCAATAGCAGACCTTCGGTAACGATTGAATACATATTGGGTATTGCCTCCATATTTCCATCGTTTGTCTTTAAAACCATAACCTACATAACCATAGATTTGGAATTTTTTGCTCAATTTATTGCTTGTTCCAACTCCCAAACTTAAGCGCACCCCCTCTACATCGTTCCAAGTAAAGAGTTTTGAATAGGGACCAATTTTGATAGGACCAATATCTTTATAACCATTAACAACAATGGTTGCAATTTCAGCGATGGTTTTGAACAAAGGAATATTTTGAACACTATCTACCATCTTATACACGCCTTTTTCATTCTTAGAAAGTTCTTCGTGTCGGTTTTGAGTCCAAAATGTATCCGCTTTGGCTAATTCGTCATAACGAATATCTTCGGGATCTTTTTCTTGAAACGTTTGTTCTGTTTCGTTTTGGTCGATTTTAAAATCTTTAAAAGAAACGGTTTTTCGACCAATAATACCAAGACCTTTGTCTTTTTTAGTCATTGCAAAATCAATGACCGTTTTTTGTTTGAGTGGAATCCAGTATTTTTCTTTATAACGATCGTATTCTTGATAAATGATAATTCGATTAACAAGGTTGACGTTTGCCCCTGGATTCATACGCATATTTACGAGAAGCAAGGCATAGTCCTCCATAGAAACCCAAAAGTCACCGTAAAATGTATTGCCGCTTTTGTCTTTTGGTTTAAATTTCAGTTTGTAACTCCATTGTCCTTTGACTTGAGTACTATCCATGATATAGTATTCATAAAAAGTTAGGCCTACATTTGAAAACGGACTGATAAACTCTTTACCTAATATCTTTATAGTGTTGTCATAAATGTTGTACTCTTGATTCATGCTACCAATAAACTCTACAACAGTTTGATTTTTAACACCAGAGACACGTTGTGCTTTCAACATCTCTTTCTTTTCTTTGCCCTGAACATAATACACATCAGAAATGCTTTCTGCAACATAAGCAGGCAAAAAGGGTTTAACATCAGAAACGGTATCGATATTGTCAAAAATGAATTGAAGTTTTTTAAAGATTTTCATATCTTTCATGTCCTTAGTAATATTTACCAAGTCCAATTCAACTTTGGTGTATTGTTCCGTTTCGTAAGAAGCAACCACTCCTTCCAAATCATTTTGAGGTTTGTGTTTATTGATTTGGCGAATGATTTCATTTGCAGGATTTTCACCAGCAACAACGGTAATATCTAGCCCCATGTCTATGCTACTAGATTTCATTCTAAAGTTAATCACCTGTTCACTCTTGGTACTGTCTATTGGTTTCAAAACATCTATATAACCTAGCGAATTAGTAGCCAAGGTATCTCCCTCTGAGATATCAAATTGAATGATATAATTGCCATCAATGTCAGTTGTAACCCCCGTGCTAGTACCGTATACATATACGTTGCAGAAAGGCATTGCTTCTTCTGTATCGTCATCAATAACAGACCCGGTGATTGTAATAGTCTGTGCAAAATTTAGGGTAGAAAAAAATAAAAATAAGCTAAGCGTTAGAATTGTGTTTTTCATTGATGGTTTTTCACGAACTTTTGAAAAGATTTAGATGTACGTGTATTTATCTAAAAGGTTTTAGTAAATATCTAATTTACACAAAAAAAATGAAACAAAGCTCAAAATTCGATTTTCTAAGGTTTTAGAAGGACGAATAGCAAGCCTGTATTTAGATTATTAATGAATTAGTTATAAAAATGTTACTATCCAACCAAAGACTTTTCTCAACGAAGAAGTATCAGCATAGTCAATCTTTGATAAAATAACTTGAAAATCAATAAAAACCTATCTTTTTTAGTATTTTGACTTTATCAGTAGGTTGATGTTGGTATTGCATGATATTCATTTTGTGAGATGGCTATTTGGCTCTAAAGAATATTACATTGTTAACGAACTAAGTTTGCTTAGTAAGCTTGTACTAGCAGCATGAAGCTGCTAATCTTGTAGAATTAACCGTTTCACATACAAGCCTCCCTACCTTTGGGACAGAAAAAAAGTCACTTTTAGCATTATCGACCAAAAAATCTTGATAGATGGCTATTACAAAGAACGACGCTTATTGTTGATTAGGCAATTATATACTTGCTTATTTTTGAGAAAAAAAAGTACTGTGGCATAAAAATAGATATATGAGAGAGCAACTAATTATTCTTTTTTTCGTTCAGTAATAATGGTCCATTAAAAAAGAATTTGCTACTTTAAATTGTTATAGATCAGTTTGGTAGGGCGAAATTAGGAAGGACATTTTTTATAGATATAATTATATGACAAAAACAACACTTATTATTATAAGTATATTCATTATACTCTTAATGGGATCTAGTTATGCTTATTGGAATGCTTCTTCAATTTCTAATAAAGCATATCATTATATCCATCAGGTAGATTTATCGCTTTATACACATCGAGGAGTTGTTTCTACGTTGGAGAAAGAAGTGGAAGAACAGCGTTCGGTCAACGAACAAATTGCAGCAATCGACCAAATGTTTGCAGCAGGGGACGAACTGTCCGCATTGGCAGAGTATCAGGAATTACTCAAACAAGATCCTAGTAATATGGAACTTTTGTTGAGAATGGGCATCATTTATCTGCAAAAAGAGGAATACAGCTTGGCACAAGAACACTTGTCTACTGTTTATGGATTTAAGGCATCTATTTTCTCTATGGATGCTGCTTGGTTCTTAGCCTTATTGAATGTAAAATACGAGCAGTGGGATAACGTAAAACCATTGCTACAAGAAATTGTTGATAGCAGAGGAAATTATCATTTGCAAGCAAAAGAGTTGTTAAATTGTTTGTAATAATTAGTAATACTCCGTTGCTTTTTTAGTTTTTCTACAAACCCGTAGGCTCACGAAGTAAAAACATAAAAAAGCATCTTGCAGATAATCAACTGCGAAGCACTCACATGGTACCACGTAGTAGCAGCGCAGCTACTGCATGGTTTCAACGGAGTAAAGAATTAGAAGATGACTCTTTATAAAGAAAAAAAGGTTTAGCAATATGTTCATTGCTAAACCTTTTATCTTTTAAGTAATCGTTCAGAAAAAATAATCCCATTTTACTTGTTATTTTTTTTGAACGATTACTTATTGTTGAATTTATTTTTTTTGCTTTGCCCAAGAATCCTTGAGTGTCACAGATCGGTTAAAGATTAAATTATCTTTGGTAGAATCTTTATCAACGCAAAAATACCCTAAACGCATGAATTGGAATGAATCGCTAGGTTGAGCATTAACTAAACTAGGCTCTAAATAAGCCGAAACAGTTTTTAAAGAATTTGGATTTAAGAATGTTTTGAAGTCAATACTTACTTCAATTTCTTCTCCTTTTTCATTGACACCTTTTTTCTTGTGTCCCGTTGGATTTTGGTCGCTAAATAGGCGATCGTATAAATGCACTTGAGCAGGAACAGCGTGTTCGATAGATACCCAATGAATCACTCCAGCTTTAATTCCACTAGTATCTTGTCCTGAGCGGCTATTCTCATAATAGGTACAATGCACTTCTACAACGGCTCCATTTTCATCCGTTTTGAAATCGGTGCAATGAACAATATAAGCTCCTTTTAAACGAACATCTTTTCCAGGAGCTAAGCGACGCCATTTGCGATTGGCCTCAATTGCAAAATCTTCTTTTTCAATATAGACCTCACGAGAAAAAGGAATGGTACGACTTCCCATGCTTTCATCTTTTTGATGGTAGTCAACTTCCAAGTTTTCTGTTGTTCCTTCGGGGTAGTTGGTAATGACTACTTTGAGCGGATTTAATACCCCCATAACCCTAGGAGCATGTTTGTTTAGGTCATCTCGGACACTTCCTTCTAAAGATGATAGAGCCAAATATTGGTCTCTTTTGGAAACTCCTGCTCGATCAATAAAATCTCGAATGGCAGCAGGCGTATAGCCTCTGCGACGCATCCCCGAAAGCGTAGGCATACGAGGATCATCCCAGTCTTGAACCAAGCCCAGTTCAATTAATTCTTTTAATTTACGTTTGCTGGTAACTGTATAGTCTAAATTAAGGCGTGAAAATTCAATTTGTTGAGAACGATAAATTTCTAATTTTTCTTGACACCAGTTGTATAGTGGACGGTGGTTTTCAAATTCCAAAGAGCACAACGAATGCGTAATACGTTCAATAGAATCCGATTGACCATGAGCCCAGTCGTACATTGGATAGATGCACCATTTATCCCCTGTGCGGTGATGTGGTGTTTTTAGAATACGATAAATAACAGGATCACGCATCTGACGATTGTCTGCTTGCATATCAATTTTAAGGCGCAGCACACAAGTGCCTTCTTCGTAGGCACCATTTTTCATTTTATCAAACTCAGCTAGATTTTCTTCTACCGTACTATTTCTATATTTGCTTTCTTGACCTTTTTTCTTTTCGTCATCCATTACTTTAGGAGTAGAAAAATCAACATAAGCCAATCCATCCTTGATGAGTTTCAAGGCATACTCGTATAAAGTATCGAAGTAGTCGGAAGTAAATAAGAGTTTTTCCCATTCAAATCCCAACCATTTGATGTCCTCTTGGATAGAATTTACAAAACGAGTTTCTTCTGTTAGTGGATTGGTATCGTCAAAACGTAAATTAGTCTTACCTCCATATTTTTGTGCAATTCCAAAATTAATGCAGATAGCTTTGGCATGTCCAATGTGTAAATATCCATTGGGTTCAGGAGGGAAACGGGTTAATACTCGGTTGTCAAATTTTCCAGTTTCGTTGTGTTCTTCTATGATTCGCTCAATGAAATTCAAAGATTCTGTCTTTGGCGCATCGTTATTTTTATGACTCATTTTACGCAGTCTATTATTTTTAATAATCGGCTTATTTTTCAAAGCCCTAAAGTTAGAACTTTTTTATTAGAGTTGTATATGAAAAGTCCAATTCTTAAATTGGGAAATTGCCTTCTATATAGTGTTTGACTAAGAAGGCATGAGACAAAGGTTTATTTGGGTCGTTAATATCTCCATTGGTTTCGTAGTCTAATAGCACAATGGTGTCATGTTGTTGAGCTAATTGCTTAAGTTGTTCAACTTCTTTTTGAAGTTTATTTTTCAATACCCAAAGATACATTGGAGCATAAATTTGTTTTCGAGCCTCGATATAAGAAAGCAACTCTGTCGAATCAAGTCCCTTTTGATGCCCCAGTACCTGTCCAAATTTTCTTATCGTGCGTTTTAGCCCTTTTAGCGTTCTATTTTCAAATTTTTTAGCATCTATTCCTGTTGTTTCAAAAACCTTTAAACCTTGCCAAATCCCTTCTACTGAAGCACCTGTTTTGTCTCCCGAAAAAGGAATAGGAATTTCTTCCAATGGATAAAAAGGACTGAATTTAATCCATGGCTCATCTGCCTTCGATGTTAAGTCTAGAATAATTGCATTAGGAAAATTTTTCTCCAATGTTCTAGTAGCATTTCGACGGCTTTTGACAATGATATTCATGCGATAGCGTTTTTATTGAAAGATGAATTAATGAAATGAAAAACAGGGAGATTTAGTTCCTTCCTAGTTCGTTTTTTTATGAAAATATTATTTTTAGAAGTTTATAGATTGAATTTTATTGTTTATTGAAGGTTATGTGGTTGATAAATAGTTGTTTGTGTTAGTTTGGGTAGAGGTGAATATATGAATATGTATAAAAAGAAGACTTTTGATAATCAATAGATAAGCTTACATTGAATGCTGTTCTTTTTTGTGGGGATAGCGTCGAAATATAATTTTTATAAAAAATAAACCAATAGAGATGAGTTTCTTTGACAAAATAAAATCGAAGTTGAAATCAATGCTTGAAGACAAATTAAATGAAATGGTTCCAGGGGCTTCGATGGAAGAATATAACAACACTAAGACAAATACAGACCAAGTAGCAGCCTACCCAAATGATTATGTAGACGATGGAGAGGAATACCATGTGATTCCAGAAGAGTATAAATTTACTTATTCTTCTGTAAAGGGGGACTTTCGGTTGCATCGTTTAAACAATGGATTTTGTGCCTCGTGGAAAACGTTTATAGTTGCCAGAGATTGGGATGGGAACCAATTGTATCGGATCAACGGATATGGAAGGTCTGTGGCTTTGAGTCCTGACAAAACCAAACTAGCAGCGAGTTCTAAAAATAAGTCGATTGCCATTTTTGATGCGGCAACTGGTGAGATGATTGGTGAGCCCGTATATGGCGATGCTTATTTATCAGATTTGTTATGGACAAACAATGGTCATATCCTTGCCAATAATTCTGATAAAATTTTTGTTATGAACGAACAAGGAGAATTAGAATATTCTTTTGGCAAACCAGAAGGAGGAGATTTTGATTTTATAGATGGATTGTGTTTGTCTCGTTATGATAATGAACATGTTATTATTGCAGAGAGTAACAGCAAGCGATTGAGTAAGTTGAACTTTAAAACGAAAGAAATTATACATGAAGTTGTGCATCGATTTCAAATGTCAGAAGTCTTTTCAAATCCCAAAAACAATGAGTATTGGATTGTAAAAGATACCAATGGAAAAATTAAAATTCATCGATTTGATGCGCATTTGGAACATGATTATACCGTCGATTTTCAAGGGAAGCGAGGGGTGCGTTTTGTAGGACAGGCGGAACATTCTTGTACCGCATGGACGCCTTTGCCTGCATTGAGTCCTGATGGTACTCAATTTCTGGTCAATGATCAGTCGGGATTATTATATCTTATGAGTGCTCGACGAGACAGCAAATGCCATCGAATTTTTAACCGAGACTTAGTAGATTATGCCTATGCTATGATTTGGGAAGATGATGATAATTTTGTGGCTATATTGGATAATTATAGAGTAATCAAAGTTAATACACGAGGCACAGAACCTCTATTTACACAATCGGATCAATAAAATAAACGATTGGCAAATTATAACAAAACAGAAGCATTGATATTCTGTAAAACTCTTTAGGCACATTCTATTTGTGCCTATTTTTTTGTACCTTTGCAGCGTTTTAAGGAATTATTTGACCTACTGAAGGGTTGATAGTTCCAATAATCATTCAAAAAATGTGAACCCAAAACTACTTGCATTGATAGAATAGTTTTTTGTCTACTTGTGTTCTCGAATCTTTAAGTGTAGCCAAGAACAATATGATCAGCTTGTTGTTGCTTAAGTAAGCATTCAGAGAAAATACTAAAGTACCAAAAAGTAACAGTGTGGCTAAACTGTATTTCTTTTTGTTCTTTGATTAGGACTAAAAGTAAACTCAGTTTTTAGTATTATTTTTTGAACAGATTATTGATTCATTCATAACCAATAAAATAGATTTAACATGCGTGTTCGTTTTGCGCCAAGTCCAACAGGCGCCTTGCATATAGGCGGAGTCCGTACAGCGTTGTACAATTACTTATTAGCTAAAAAACATGGAGGAACTTTTGTCTTAAGAATAGAAGATACCGACCAAACTCGTTATGTAGAAGGAGCAGAGCAGTATATTATAGATGCCTTAGAATGGTTAGGCTTAGAGTTTGATGAAAGCCCTGCCAAAGGAGGTCCTTATGGTCCTTATCGTCAGTCGGAACGCAAAGAAACTGGTATTTACAAAAAATTTGCAGAGCAACTGATTGCAAACGGGTATGGTTATTATGCTTATGATACGGAGGAAGAGTTAAAAGCAGCTAGAGAAGCAGCAGAAGCGCAAGGAACCAAATTCAAATATGATGCTGTTACACGTATGCAAATGAAAAACTCTTTGACTTTGTCAAAAGAGGAGTGTGCTTCTTTGGTCAAAGGGGGAGCGCCAGAAGTTGTTCGAGTAATGATCCCTGGAGAAGGTAATGTGACCTTTGAGGATATGGTTCGTGGTGTCGTGACATTTAATTGTGCTGAAATGGACGACAAAGTCATGTTAAAAAATGACGGGATGCCAACGTATCATCTAGCCAATATTGTCGATGATTATCACATGAAAATTACGCATGTTATTCGAGGAGAAGAGTGGTTGCCATCAACGCCTCTGCATGTGTTGTTGTATCAGTTTCTGGGGTGGGGAGATGCGATGCCTACTTTTGCACATTTGCCTCTAATTCTAAAACCAGAACCAACTGCTTATTTGAATAAGAAAACCATACAGTCGTTTACCGAGCGTTTTACAGAAGATTTTGTACTCAAACATGAAGCCTATGCTCCTAAAAAAGAGCAAGTGGCTAAAATTATCCAGCCACTGTTGCAAGATTTTAAAAATGTATCTGAGCGCATTCGAATCAACGAGAAGAAAGATTCTAATTTGCAGAAGGAAGTAAAGACTTTCTTGCGTAGTAGTATGTATGGTAAATTAAGTAAGCGAGATGGGGACCGTTTAGGAATGCCTGTATTTCCTTTAGATTGGATTGGTCAAACTCAAGCGGATAGCTTTAGAGGGTTTAAAGAATGGGGCTTTTTGTCAGAAGCTGTTTTGAATATTTTAGCGTTGTTGGGTTGGAATGATGGAACAGAACAAGAAATCTATTCTAAAAAAGAAATGATTGATGGGTTTAGTATGGATCGAGTTTCTTCTTCGGGAGCACGATTTAATTTTGAAAAAGCCAATTGGTTCAACAAACAGTATTTGGCACAAATGGAGAACGCCGATTTGGTAAATTTGGTGCGTGTTGATTTGGAGTCAAAAGGTGTTCAAATGCCTGAAGAGAAATTGAATGCTGTAGCAGGATTGCTGAAAATGCGAATCAATTATGTAACAGATTTTTACATACAAGGGCATTATTTCTTTCATGACTTAGATTTGGAGGCGGTTGTTGCCAAACATCAAAAGAACTTTCAAAAGAAAGTACTGAACAAGTGGAATGAAGATTTGGAAGCATTGTTGAAAAAATTAATGGGTGCGTTGGCAACGTTAAGTCCATTTGATGCGTCTAACTTAGAGAAAACAATAGAACCTTTAATTGAAGAGAAAAAAGGAGAGGTACTGCCTATTTTTAGATTGGGCTTGTCAGGAGAAATGGGGGGACCTAGTGTTTATGAAATAATGGCAATTTTGGGGCAAGAAGAGACCTTAAACCGTTTGTCTAGTTTTATAACGTTTATCAAAGAGAAGCTTTAAAGCGTACAAAAAAAATCGTTGTAGGGAGTTTGTATGAAGTTGTTTAAAAAATAAGATGCTTTTTAAACAACTTCTACACCTATTAAAAAAAACAACTTTTGCCATGAATGGTTAAAATAAAGGTGTTGTTGGGTATAGAAAAAAATAACAAGCACTCAACATAAAATTAACAAATTCTTTAACTACTAGGGCTATTGTAACTATTTGGTCTCTTTTTGTCAGGAAGGGTACATTTTATGGATAATAATAATTGGTAAGAAAATTGCATGCATAATAGGCAGTTAACCATAGAGAACTGTCGTTTTTGTGTTCGGTTAACTATTTGAAGGAGAATGGTTTTACTTCTTTTTGTTTTATTTGCAACAATATGCTGTAAAGTTAATATGACCACAAATGAACTGTCGGGTAATGAAAAAATAATGAAATTAATTTCTAATTTTTGAAACTTTGCGGTATAATTGTCCGTTTCTTGTGCATTACTAGAGTAGAACAAGTGAAACGTTTTGTTTTATTGTTTTTTACAAATATTGTTGACTTATTTATAATTCTAGAGAAGTAAGTCTATCCTTTTTTAATCACAAACCTCTCAAAAGTAGCACCGCTCTATTGGTAGAGTTTAATTAGTGAGGTTGTAATGAAACATATAAATTATCACCCAAATAAATTATTTATAGAACTTAAAATAGACATCTATGAGTGAAGAGAATAAAAAGAGAACTAGATATAGTGATGAAGATTTAGCGGAGTTTGAAATCATGATTAATGAAAAATTAGCAGATGCTAGACAACAGCTAGATGATTTGAAGGACCAATTACAAGAATTGAACAATAGTGGAGATGAAAATCGTGCAGGAACATTCGATGATGGCGCTTCTAATTGGCAAAGAGAGCATTTGAGCAAGTTGGCAGCTCGTCAACAAAAGTTTATTCGAAATCTAGAGTATGCTTTGATTCGCATCAAAAATAAGACATATGGTATCTGTTCTGCAACAGGGGTGTTAATTAGCAAAGAACGATTGATGTTGGTTCCTCACGCCACCAAAACAGTCGAAGGCAAACATTCTACACAAGGCAAAGCGAAACATCAAGAAAAACCAAAGTTCTTCAAGGAATAATTTTTTGCTAAGATTCCTAACTAAAAAAAATATAAAATAAAAGAGGTTGTTTCGAACTAAATGAAACAGCCTCTTGTTGTTATGAGACAAGTGTATGCTCAGAAGTAATTTGGTTTTATGGGCAATCAAAAAAAAACTTTGAAAAAAAATGATTTTTTTTTGCCAAAAGTTTGCAGATTTAAAAACTGTGCGTATATTTGCAACCGCTTAGCGAGATAAGCAATACAAAATAAACTTGGTTTTTTCGCTGATTAGCACCGGCTTCATAGCTCAATTGGATAGAGCATCTGACTACGGATCAGAAGGTTGGGGGTTCGACTCCCTCTGAAGTCACTAAAATAGGAGATAATAATAAAACAATCAGTCCCGTCCAATCTTAGTGTCGGGACGTTTTAAATTAGAAGAAAGTCATGTCTAAAATATGCCAATTAACCGGAACGAAACCTCTAGTAGGTAACAATGTTTCTCACTCAAAGCGTAGAACAAGAAGACGCTTCAATCCAAATCTACAAACAAAACGTATTTATGTTAGAGAGATTGATGCTTGGATTAAATTGAAATTGACTACTAGAGCGTTGCGTAATATGGAAAAAATTGGCACGTTTAAGTATCTAAAGCAACAATTAGCTGCTGGTTTTGATCCTAAAGTATGGGTAGAAGATGCAAAAAGTATAGAGGCTGCTAAAAATGCGAAACGTGGGTATAGAAGAGTAGAGCATGTTGATGCTAATGGACACAAGTCTTACTCTATCACTTACGAACCAGAAGGTTTGAATAACAAAAAAGTGAAACTTTCTTCTGTTATTAAATAAGAACAGTTCGCTTAATTTTTATTAGCAACGAACAAGTTGGCAATTCTCGAAAAGATTAAAATCATTATAAGCTATGGCTAAGAAGAGTAAAGGTAATCGAGTTCAGGTTATTTTAGAATGTACAGAACACAAATCAACTGGTATGCCAGGTACTTCTCGCTACATCACGATGAAAAATCGTAAAAACACACCTGATCGTATGGAGTTGAAAAAATTCAACCCTATCTTGAAAAAATATACTATACATAAAGAAATCAAATAATTATGGCTAAGAAAGTATCAAAAAACCAGAGAGCTGGGCAACGTGCTCAGAATGGTTCAGGAAAAGATCACGTTAAATGCGTAAAATCTGTGAAAGATCCAATTACTGGAAAGATTTCTTATAAAGAAGTAATCATTCACAAAGATCAAGTAAACGAGTTTTTTAAAGCTAAATAATCAAGCTTTCTAAAATTAATAATAATATACAACAGGCTTCTCCTTATTCTTGGGGAAGCTTTTTGTGCTTACACCCACTTTTAGAGCAGGTCTAAATTTTAGCTTCAAAAGCTTAAAATTTAAACGCACTTTCATAATAATTGAACACACTATGGGATTTTTCAATAAGCTCTTTGGCAAAAAAGAGGAAGAAAAGGAAAAACTTAAAGAAGACCTAAATCAAGGATTAGAAAAATCAAGAAAAGGTTTTTTCTCTAAAGTAGCCACTACTTTTGCTGGTCGAAATACTGTTGACGAAGAGGTCTTGGATGACTTAGAGGATATTCTAATTGCTTCGGATGTGGGAGTAGAGACAACAATCAAAATCATCAAACGTATTGAAGATCGTGTTGCACGCGACAAATATGTAACTATGAAAGAATTGAACGAAATTCTACGTGATGAAATCGTTCAGTTGTTGGCGCTTAATAATTCTAACGATTCTGTTACTTATGAAGTTCCTGAAGGTGTTAAGCCTTATGTTATTATGGTGATTGGTGTAAATGGTGTTGGAAAAACAACTTCTATCGGAAAATTAGCCAATAAATATAAGGAAGCAGGGAAGAAAGTCTTGTTAGGGGCAGGAGATACATTTCGTGCCGCAGCAGTAGATCAGCTAGAAATTTGGGCTAACCGTGTTGGTTGTGATTTTTATAGCAAAGGAATGAATGTTGATCCCGCTGCCGTTGCTTATGAAACAGTTCGCCATGCCAAAGAGAATGGACATGATGTTGTTTTTATTGATACTGCTGGTCGTTTGCACAACAAAAAAGGATTGATGCGGGAGCTTGAGAAAATTAACAAATCTATTGGCAAACAAATACCTGGGGCTCCTCATGAGGTCATGTTAGTGTTAGATGGTTCTACAGGGCAAAATGCTTACGAACAAGCAAAACATTTTGCATCTGTGACAAATGACGGAATTACGGCTTTAACGGTAACCAAATTAGATGGAACAGCAAAAGGAGGGGTTGTTATTGGAATTAGCGATCAGTTTAATATTCCAATTAAATACATTGGAGTAGGAGAGGGAATGGATCATTTGCAAGAGTTTGATAAGCGAGAGTTTGTTGATTCATTCTTCAAGAATAGTAAATAAAAACATCTAACGCTTAATTTTTAGCTGTTTAGAGACATAAATAGATCCTATACTAGCCTTTGGGTTGGTATAGGATTTTTTGTGTAAGGTGTTGGCAAAAAAATTATACTCTATTGCTATTGCTATGGCTAGGTCGCAATGAGTTTTGTCGTATAAAATTTAGCTATCTGTTTGGTCTGTTCTCTGATTTGAACTTCTTAATTCAAGAAACTAAAAGAAGCAAAGCCAAATAAAAAAACAACTGTCTTTTGAGGCAGTTGTTTGATATCGTATATATCTGGAAATATTTCTAGCTAAAGGCAGCCCAGAAACCGTCAAATTTTAAAACAGGAATTCCTTCTTTGCTCTTGTCGATGATAAATTTCAAGAACTCTACATCAGGCAGCATATTTTTGTCTTTATTTGCAAAATCCTTTTCTTTTTTCTCTTTAGAAGCATCTTTTGGGGGATCGATGATTACTACTTGTGTGGAGTTATTTTTAGCATTGTGAATCACTACTCGCTTCTCTTGAGGTCCTTTTCTTTTTACAAAGTCCTCGTTTAAAAGCATCGATTGATTATTCAAAAATAAGTATGAATAACCACTAGTGAAGCAGATAATTGGTAAACAAAGATATTTTAAAAGAAAAATTTTCATGTTTGGTAATGAATGAGTGATTTTTAGGTGGATTATTTTATCCACAAATACTAATAAGAATAAGTAGATATTATAATCTATAAATATAAAGAGAAAGTGCTTAAATTAAAAGTTTCTTCAAAATTTTAATTTAAGTTTAACTATTTTTGTAGTTGTATATGGGGTGTATTTAATACTCCACTTCATTGGCTGCTTCGATCAAAAGTTCAATATTAGCCAAGGCACGCTTATAGACTTTGGAATAAATAGGCTCTGTTTCAATTACATTTAATTGTTCTTCGAAAAATGGCAAAACAGTTTCTAGTTTTTGTTGATTGTCTAAAGTTGTTTCGAATACAATTTCTTTGAGCGCTTCTACATCTTCAGGAGAGTTGATTTCGATGATTCCAGCATCAATAGCACGTTTTAGCCTAGGTTCGTTAAGCCCCTCTATAAAAACTGTGAATTCATCTAAAGTGATAATGACCAAACTAAATGCATAAGGACTACGCAAATCATTTTGGTTTATCTTTTTCCAAAAAATTGGTTTGGATTGGCTCAAATCTTGTTTGTAGCCTAGCGGGAACAACAATTGTTCTAATTTATTTATGCCCAACTCAACGTCCATACGACTCAAAAAATTTCTATATTAGACTCAAAATATTAAACTTACCCAAAACACCTTTTAATAGATTGGTGTTTTATTACACCTTACTTAGTACGCAGGAAAAGGTGTAAAGGTTTTGTGTAAAGTTAAAATTATAACAAAAAAATGTACATTTAGTAGTAATAGTTCGTAGTTTTTAGTTTTTCGATAAAAAAAGACTTAAAATGACAATTAAAGTAGTTTTCAAGCACAACTTGTATTCAATAGTTGAGCATTTGCTAGAAAACGATTCTTTTTAACCTTTAGTTCTAAGCTCGTGAAGTTACTTTTATCCTTATTCTTTCTTGTTGCCACTTTCTCGTTGACCAATGCACAAGTTCAATTATCTACTCCATTAGAAATCTTGACTTTTATGGAAGCATCGCCTACGCAGTATGAACTAGAGCAACTGTATGGGGAAGTACCTGCGAAAGAGCGAAAAGTATTGCCGCATGGGGCGTATATTCAAGCAATAGATGGGAGAGAGCATCAATTAGAGTATAAAGATACTGAAACCGAAGAACAAATTGCTTGGCGAGAGAAGGCAAGAGATATTGTAAGTATAGAGAATCCTAATTATGAAAAAGCTCGTCGTTATTATCATAAAATATTGAAGAAAAATCCTCAACATGCACAAGTTTATACTTGGATTGGTGAGAGTTATTACGAAGAAAAAAATTACAAAAAAGCGGCAACTTGGCTAAATAAAGCAATTGAATTAAATCCTATTGATTATCTAGCTCGATGGCTTTCTGCCGAAATTTTATTAAAAAAAGGTCAAATAGATTCTGCTCTTTATACCTTGACACTAGCACATATTTACAATAGAAATCATCCTAGATTGATTAAGCGATTGGTTGAGGTATACGAACAACAGGGGCAATGGTATTACAGGAATTGGGGATTTGATCCACTCATGTACATTTACAAAGATGGAGAAACAGTTGTAGTAACTGCTGAAGGTATTTGGTTGACTTATGGAATGTATAAAGCAGTTTGGAATTATGATACAGATTACCAATATATCAAAGAACAACAAGAAGTGACCGACTATTTATTTCAACAAGAAATGGAAGCCATCATAGGAACGTATATGACTTATACCAACTTGAAGAAAGATGACAAGCGAAACTATCCTGTTATGAATGCTTTTGGTTTGTGTTTAGATCATGAGATGGTAGAAGAGTTTGTTTTGTACGAAATTCTTTTAGTAGATAAGCCTTCTTTATCACATCATATAACGCCTTTATTTATGAAAAGAGTCATTAAATATATTGCCCAAATACGCTCTGTAGATTATGTTATAGATGAAGAATAAACTGTTTGTAGAAAAGAAAAAAGCAGCTTCAACAAATTGTTGAAGCTGCTCCTATATATAACTGTTTGATCTAGTAATAGTTCGTTAAACAGCTTTATTAGTTTGATTATCAACTGCGCAGCACTCATGAAGTAAAATAATAAAAATGTGCTTTTTTATCTTTTTGGTAAAAAGTAAAAAATAAACGAACTACTAATCTAAATTACTAAGCAGTTCTTCCTAAAACGCTTTTGTAATTTCTAAGAACAGCACTCTTTAACTCTTTACGAGCAAAGAAAATACGACTTTTGATAGTTCCCAAAGGCAAATTTAATTGCTCCGCAATCTCTTGGTATTTGTAACCATAGTAGTGCATCATAAAAGGAACACGAATGTTGTCTTCTAATTTGTTCACCAGTCCTTGTAACTCGTTCATCATAATAGAAGAATCAGCATCATTGACAATGGTAGGTCCTCCAGAATTAAGGTAAAAATTATTGTCTGTGGAATCTAAAATTGTATTGCGCTTCATTTTTTTGCGATAGTTGTTGATAAAGATATTGCGCATCATCGTAAATAACCATGCCTTGAGGTTGGTTCCTACTCGAAACTTATCTTTATTAACCAAAGCCCTATATGCCGTCTCTTGATAAAGATCTTTAGATTCCTCTCTATTTCTAGTTAGCTTAAATGCAAAATTGCTTAATGCATTTTCTAAAATAGAGATTTCTTTTGCGAAATTGATCGTTGACATAATATAGTATTTTTTGTTTTTGAGTAAAATAACTCTCCGTTTGTTTAAACAAAGATAGGGTAAAAATAAACAAAAAGCAAATTTTGTTTAATGTTTTTGTGTTTAAGTGTAAACAATAAATGCTTTTTTACTCTCTATTTTTGGTTTTAGTTTGTTGATTATTAGTTAATTGGGCTTGTTTGATTGTTTTATATGGAATTGTTTTTTTTTTATTTGTTTAATGTTGAAGTGTTCCACAAAAAACACAAAAAAAAGGAGCAGTGTTTATAGTGTAGAGCTAGTTTGGTATGGTTTAAAATAGAAAAAGCAGCTTCAACAATTTGTTGAAGCTGCTCCTATATAAACTGTTTGATTAAAATTACTAAGCAGTTCTTCCTAACGTGCCTTTGTAATTTTTAAGAACAGCATTCTTTAGCTCTTGACGAGCAAAGAAAATACGACTTTTGATAGTTCCCAAAGGCAAATCCAATTGCTCGGCAATTTCCTGGTATTTGTAGCCATAGTAATGCATCATAAAGGGAACACGGATGTTGTCTTCTAATTTGTTCACCAGTTCTTGCAGCTCGCGCATCATAATAGAAGAATCAGCATCATTAACAATGATAGGTCCTCCAGAATTAAGATAAAAGTTATTATCTGTAGAATCTAAAATTGTATTGCGCTTCATTTTTTTACGATAGTTGTTGATAAAGATATTGCGCATCATCGTAAATAACCACGCTTTTAGGTTAGTTCCTACTCGAAATTTCTTTTGATTGACTAATGCCCTATATGCTGTCTCTTGATATAAGTCCTTAGAATCTTCTCTATTTTTAGTTAACTTAAATGCAAAATTACTCAATGCACCTTCTAGATTCGAAATTTCTCTACTAAAATTGATTGTTGACATAACATGTATTTTTTTGAGTGTTAACTAATGTGATTTCCGTTTGTTGTTAACACAAAGCTATGGAAAAGTTCCACAAAAATCAAGTTTTGTGGAACTTTTTTGTGAAACATGTTAAACGGTAACTTTTGTTAAAACATGTTAAATGTTTTGATTATTAGTTTGTTAGGTGCTATGTGGGCTTTTTTAGGGGGAAGCAATTTTTTTTGTTTAACGTTTTTGTTTAACAAAAAATGAGATGAAAAAACTAGAACAAAAAGGTGGATAAAAAACAAAAAAGGCTATTCCAAACATCGTTGAAATAGCCTGCATTTTTAATTCTAATGATTATTTAAAATTGGAACATTTTATAGTTGTTTTTGACAGCATTCCTTAACTCTTTGCGAGCAAAATGAATGCGACTTTTGATGGTTCCCAATGGAACATCTAATTGCTCCGCAATCTCTTGGTATTTGTATCCATAATGATGCATCATAAATGGAACTCTAGTTTTGTCATCTAACTTGTTGACCAATTCTTGTAGTTCGTTCATCATAATAGAAGAGTTTGCATCATTAAGAATGGTAGGTCCTCCAGAATTCAAATAAAATTGGTTATCGGTAGAATCTAAAATAGTATTGCGTTTTATCTTCTTGCGGTAATTATTAATAAAAATATTGCGCATCATCGTAAATAACCATGCTTTTAGGTTCGTACCTACCTGAAACTTGTTTTGATTAACCAAGGCTCTATAAGTAGTTTCTTGGCACAAGTCTTTGGAATCTTCTTTATTTTGAGTCAATTTATAGGCAAAATTGCTTAAGGCGCTATCTAGATTTGAAATCTCTCTGCTAAAATTTATTGTTGACATAATGTATTCTTTGACTATATAAAAATAGGTTGTTTCGTTTGTTGGAATAAAGGTAATGTACCATTTCACGAAAAGCAAGTTTTTAGTAAAAATAGATTTATCAACAATTAATGTCTATACATCTATTTATGTTTTAAAGGTTTGTTTTTTAGGTTTTTATGATGAAGTTTTAAGCATGGTTAAATAAAAGTTAAACAAAAATAGAGCTTTGAAATAGGCGTTTTTGGGGAGCTTTTGAGCTTAAGTCTAATATAGTTTTGCTGTAGGATAGGAAGGTTATAAACACAACTGGCTGCCTCAATATGAGACAGCCAGTTGTTCCAATTATAGACAAATTTACATTTTTAGGGAGCAGGAGATTAAGCAGTTCTAGTTCTATTTAAAACTTCTTTGTAATTCTTTAAGATAGCATCTTTTAATTCTTGACGCGCAAAAAAGATACGGCTTTTAACAGTGCCTAAAGGAACATCTAATTGCTCGGCAATTTCTTGGTATTTGTATCCATAGTAATACATCAAGAAAGGAACTCGGATATGATCTTCCAATTTGTCCATTAAATTTTGTAGCTCTTTCATCATAATAGATGAATCGGCATCATTCACAATAGCAGGACCGCTAGAGTTGAGGTGAAAACGGTCGTCGGTAGAGTCTAGAATTGTATTTCTTTTTACTTTCTTTCGATAGTTATTGATAAAAATATTTCGCATCATCGTAAATAACCAGGCTTTTAGATTTGTGCCTACACGAAATTTATTTTGATTGGTCAACGCTCGATAAGCCGTTTCTTGATATAAATCTTTGGCATCATCCTTATTTTTGGTCAACTTATATGCGAATTTACTAAGAGCTTCTTCTAACTTAGAAAGTTCCTCGTTAAAATCGATAGTAGTCATAATTGTAAGTTTTGCTTTAATTGGCGGATTAATTTTTGTGTTTAAATAAAGATACTTTAAAGTTAAACAAAAAACAAATTTTGCAGAAGCTAATATTTAAACATATTTCTAATGCATATAGGCAAAGGTGTTCTGTGAAGATAGAGCGCCATTTAAGATTCAATAGATTGAACTAAAACAGCTTGATTCACAATAAACAACAAGCAGGAATTACTTTGAATCAAGGAGTATAGAAACCCAAACTAGATACTAGTTTTTCGACAGTGTTTTTATAATTTTTTAAAATGGTAATGGTTAACAAGATAACTAACTACTACTATTAAGTACTTATGTTTATTTGGATTGAGTATACCAATATAATTTGGATTTGATAAGAAGAACAAAAGATTAAAAATAAGGTTTTCTTAATATGCTTTTTTTTAAAAAAAAAGCGCTTTCAACATTTGTTGAAAACGCTATTATATTTATCGGTTATTCGCTTGATTTTCGCTTGTTACGACGTAATTTAAGCAAACTAATACTTGTATTAAAGTGTTTTTATGCTCAATTAAGCCGTTCTGCTCAAAACGTTTTTGTAGTTAGATAAGACAGCCCCTTTTAGTTCTTTGCGAGCAAAGAAAATGCGACTTTTTATTGTACCCAAAGGTAGATCTAATTGTTCAGCAATCTCTTGATATTTGTAACCATAATAATGCATCATAAAAGGAATGCGAGTACTATCATGTAGCTCATCGACCAACTCTTCTAATTCATCCATCATCATAGAAGAATGAGCACCATTTAAGATGGCTGGTCCACCAGAGTTCAAGAAAAATTGATTGTCAGTAGAATCAAGGATAGTATTTCTTTTGATCTTTTTTCGATAGTTATTGATAAAGATATTACGCATCATTGTAAATAACCATGCTTTAAGATTAGTTCCTACTCGAAATTTATCTTGATTAACTAAAGCTCTATATGCCGTTTCTTGATAAAGATCTTTTGAGTCTTCTCTATTTCTGGTAAGTTTAAATGCAAAATTATTTAATACACCTTCTAGATTAGAGATTTCTTGTGTGAAATTGATCGCTGACATAATGTATTATTTTTTTGTTCTGAGTAATATCACCCTTTGTTTGTTGAAACAAATATAACTCAAAGTTAAACAGAAAACAAGTTTTGTGTAAAGTAATTTGTAAAAAACTTAAACAAAATTAAATGTAGGTACAATTGTTTTTGCTTTAAAGTGTTGATCTTTATTTAGTTATGTTGTGTTTAATTTTTTAGTTAAAAAGTTAAACAAAAATAAGAATTAAGTCTTGTTGAACCGTTTTGTTGAAGAATTTGGGAGTTTTTTGCCTGATAATTCGAGAGGAAAATGAGCGAGAAAGTTTGTTTGAACTATTAAATGAATCGAATCAATTTATTTTTTAAGTAATTCTTAACGTATCGTTTTAAACTATTTGGCATATCAATTGCGTTTATAACAGTAACGAACAAACATAACCAACTTTCGATGAGTATTTACCAAACTTACGAAAATCAAATAGCTCAGAGCAACCTACTCTGGGCTATTTTCTATTATTATATAAAGGGATTGAAAAACGTAAATTTAAACAACGTCATTGAGTTGAGGATGACGGGATTTGGTGTTGAATATAGTTTAACCAGCACAAGAATTTAGAGGCAGTTATTTCATAGTTTGCTCAAACTAAAAAACTGGGATGCAAGCTCACGCATAACAGGGGGACTGTCAAGCCTATTTGTTTCAATTTTTCTTTTAGCCTAATGTTTCAGACCAGCCATTTGCAATAAAATTTAGTCGTTGACAATTTTCTTTCCAGCACTTTAATTATCAAATTTTTTAGACAAAGTTGTAGCAATTATAAGTGAAATTAGGGCTGAGAAAATGTTTTAAAATAAAGAAAAATTAATAGGAGGATACTTGACGTGAAACAAGCATATAGTCAAGCATTGAGGCATTTCTGAGACTTAAATTTAGGACTTCAAAATAGAAAATAGAACCAGTCTTAGAGGAAAAAAATAATATAATTTTTCGCTAAAAATGATAATTGAAATCATCTTTTATTTGTTTTTTCATTTATGAACTTTTGGATAAATATTTAAAAAAAAAATAACGTTTTGATTGTCTATGAAATTGTTTTTAATTAATTGATAATCATTTGTTATTGTATTTGTTTTAATCTATATTGAAGCTGTTTTGTATTCTTTTCTTATTAAGTTTTTTTATACATTTGAATACCTGAAAAGAAGCTTAGCAATTACTAAGAAAAAATAAATAAATTTATATCTTTGCTGGCACATTTTTGAAAAATGACACGTTATTAGAGTGTCATTATCAATATGATATATTTAATCACACTTTTAAAACAAAATTTAGAACCTTTTAAAGTAATCGTTTATGTTTAAATCAACTTCAAAGTTTTTGCAATTAATCTGTTGCTTAGGAACTCTACTGTTCTTTTCTTCAGAAGCTAGTGCCTCTCACTCCATGGGACTAGACCTTACTTATCGTTGCGTGGGTAACAATCAATATGAAATTAATTTGACTTTTTATCGAGACTGTAATGGTATTGGAGTACCTCAAACAACGAATGTCAACTGGGCCGCTGTTTGTGGTTCTGGATCGGTGAGATTGTCTCAAGTTAGCATGCAAGAAATTACACCGTCTTGTCCAGGTATTGTTGGAACAGCTTGTAATGGAGGCAACGGTGTTTATGGAATTGAAGAGTATAAATTTCAAGGAATCCTTACTCTGCCTGCAGGGTGTAGTAATGTGACTTTGAGCTACTCTAATTGCTGTAGAAACAATGCCATTACAACATTGAATTCACCAAGTGGTGAGCGTATTTATGTGGAAACAGAAATCGTAGACCCTGCTTTGTGCAACAACTCACCTATATTTACAAATGACCCAGTGCCTTTTGGCTGTGTTGGTCAACCTGTTTTTTACAATCATGGAGCGTCAGATGCTGATGGAGATGATTTAGTCTATTCATTAGTGGATTGCATGGACGATTCTAGTACGACAGTTGGTTATGCTGCTGGATATAGTGCAACAGCTCCATTAAGTACTACTAATGGCGTAACGATTGATCCTGCTACTGGAGCTATTTCATTTACACCAGATGTTGCTCAAGTTGGTGTTTTCTGTGTGTCTGTAAAGGAATATAGAAATGGTGTTTTTATTGGAGAAATTATCCGCGATATTCAATTTACAGCTGTTCCTTGTTCTAATAATGTTCCTACATTAAGTGGAATTAACAATACAACTGACTTTTCGACAACAGCTACTGTTGGAACTCAATTGTGTTTTGATGTATTTTCAACTGATCCAGATAGAGGACAGACAACATCTTTATCTTGGAATAATGGCATTGCTGGAGCTATTTTTACAACAGGAGGAACGCCTCATGCTACAGGAACATTCTGTTGGACGCCATCTTCAAGCGATGTAGGCATACATACTTTTACAGTGACTGTATCCGATGATTATTGCCCGATAGTAGGTCAAAATATATACACTTTTACAATTTCTGTTCAAGATAACTCTGTTCCTTGTGATAGTATTGATGTTAATATTGTATCAACCAATGATGTTACATGTTCTAGTAATGATGGTGGTGCTGTATTGGTTGCAAGTAATGGTGTTGCTCCTTATAACTATCAATTGGTAAATTGGACAACAGGTGAATTTTTCTCCAATACAACAGGTATTTTTAATACGTTAACACCAGGATCTTATAGTGTGTGGGTAGAAGATGCAAATGGTTGTACTCCTGCTTGTTCTGGACATACGTTTGTTATTGGAGGAAATGTAGTGCCTTTATCTGCAACGGCAGCAGGTCAAGATGTGCCTTGTCCATCTAATTCTACTAATGTAATGGACTCTACCAATAGTGGAGGTTCTGTTACTGTAACAGCAACAGGAGGTACCGCACCCTATTTATATTCTATAGATGGTGTTAATTTCCAAAGCTCAGGTGTTTTTGCCAATCTAGGTGTCGGGACATATAATACTATTGTAATGGACGCAAATGGTTGTAGTGCTACGGCTACGGCAACTGTTGGCGAACCAGATCCTATCAATATTGGAGTGGTTTCAGTAACACCAGCAACTTGTGGTTTAGCAAATGGTAGTATTACAATTTCTGCAACAGGTGGTGATGGAAATTACTTATACTATATCAATGGTCAATCACAAAGTAGTCCAACATTTACCAACTTAGCAGCAGGTACGTATACCTTCAGCGTTTGTGATATGAACTATTGTTTATACGATACAACTATTGTTATTCCTGGCGTTCCTGGTTTCACAGCAACAACAACTACTACTAGTCCTTCTTGTGAAGGTGATTGTAACGGAACAGCTACTGTAGCTATCAGTGGAGATAGTTCTAACACTTACACTGTAGTATGGAACAATGGTCAAACAGGTCTTTCTATTGCTAATCTTTGCGCTGGTGTATATACGGCTACCATTACAGATGCTAATGGCTGTGAAGTAACCGTAACGGCAACTGTTAGTGATCCTGATCCAGTTAGTGTTAATTTAGTTGCTAGTTCTGATGAAACTTGTGCAGGAAACGATGGTACTGCTGTTTTGAATATAACAGGAGGAACACTTCCTTATGTTATCGATTTAGCTAACTTTACAACAGCAACGACTTTGTCTAATGCAACAGGTGTCTTTACAAACTTAAATGCAGGTCAGCATGTTGTCAATGTAACAGATGCGAATGGTTGTAGTGTAAACTGTGCAGAGAACTTTGTTTTGGAAGGATGTGGATCAGGAGTAGATGGTCGTGCCCCTGTATCGTTAGGAACAGCTACTGGTTTAGGTCCAATCTTGTCTGTAAATCCAAACCCTGCTTCTTCTTTGGTTCAAGTGCGTTATCAAACATCAGCAACAGCTGTTAACATTGCTATCTTGGATGCAAATGGTAAGTCTGTTTATAGCCAAGAACAAAGCAAAGGTAGTGGAAGTCTTGAAATTATGATCAACAATTGGTCAAACAGTACTTATTTTGTAGTGATGACTGATAATAGTGGAAAGCTAATCAAAACGGAGAAATTAGTAATCTCTAAATAATAATTGTTTTTAGTAACTAAAAGAGGCGTTCAGAAATTTCTGAACGCCTCTTTTGCTTTTTAAACAGCACTTCGTGCTCTAATTTCAGTTGGTTTTTAAGGACTAACCAATTCTAATACTTGAGTCGTAGACTTGGTTTCTATCCGAACAAAGTAAATAGAGGAAGCTTGTTGCGGGAGCTGAATGGGAGTGTGATAAACTCCTGCGGGTTGGTTTTTAAATATTTTTTTGTGCAGTTCTTGTCCTAAAAGATCGTAAACACTAATGATAACATCGGTAGACTGAGTTAGAGTATACTCTAAAGTGCTTTGGAGTTGAACAGCGGGATTGGGATAGAGGTTAATAGTTGCGATATCAGAGTTGTTGGATATTTGATGGATAGAGACGGTTGTGTCCATACTAAATCGACCCAAAAATACATCGTATCCTTCTTGACTTATTAAAGTATCGTTGACAAAGATAGAGGTGTCTTGATAACTTCCTACGATGTATACTGTAGTCGGATCATGAACGATTAAATCAAAACAGAAGTCGTTGTAGTAATGTCCTAACGTTTGCCCCCATTTGTAATTTGAGTTCTCATCTATTTTGATAACAAATATATCTGTGGGGCGATTTAAGTGACGATTGGTTAAAGAATCCCCACCTATCACCAACAAACTATCGACCGTTCCCAAGAGATAGATATTATCATCTGAATCAAAGTCAACGGCATACACTCGTTCGTCAAATGTCCCAGCCAATGGGAATGCCCATGTTAAGTCTCCGTTGGGTGAAAATTTTACAGCAAATCCATCTTCTTCTTTTGCACCATTTAAGATAAACGTATCAATTTGCATAGAGCGATCATACCAGCCAACAAGGACAGGGTTTTGCTTACTGTCAATGTTAACATAATACCCTTCGTCTACACTAGGACCACCCATTACCTTGATCCACAAGAATTGCCCTGTAGCGTCGTATTTTGCTAAAAAAGCATCGTAGCTTCCAAATCCATAAACCGTAGTAGCGCTATTGGGGTATAAGGCGTCTCTAAAGGCTCCAGCAACATAGATATTATTGCTACTATCAATAGCAATAGATCGACCATACTCAATTCCCGGCCCACTCAATGTTTTTAACCAAACAGGATTACCTTGTTGATCAATGGATACAATAAATATATCCCTTAAGTTGTTTGCTGTCAGACTAAAAGCACCTATCGTTAAATTATTTTCATAATACCCCGTAACGATAAGTTGCCCATTGTTAGATATAGAAACATCGTAGGCGCTTTCTTGTCCCCATCCTGTTAAGCTAGTTGCCCATTGAAAATTTCCAGAACTGTCTATTTTTGCAATCAAAACATCTAGTTCGTCAAAACTAACCAAACTATCATTATTATATCGGAAAGTACCTCTAAACTCTCCAACAATATAGATTTCATTATCGTTGCCAATAGTAATACTATTAATGCGATCAATGCTATTGCCAGCGAGTTGTTTTAACCACAGAAGTTGCCCTTGTTCATTGTATTTAGAAATAAAGCCTTTTTCGATTCCAGCACTACTTAACGAACCAAATGAAGCGCCTTGAAAAAAGCCAACGGTATAAATGTCACCACAAGGAGCCTGTGCCATATTGCTATTTTGCTCAAAGGCATCTCCTGGAATAGAGGTAACCCAATCTGTCGTTAGAGCTTGCCCGTAGTTGTAACTGGCTAAAAGAGAGAAGAATAAGAAAAGGAAAGATGTTTTCATGATTATTTTTTTAGATAAAATACTTGTCCTATATAACGATTCAAAATTACTTGATGTAACTTTAAGTAGATAATATTTCTATTGTTTTGTCAATCAACGAATTATGGTTTTGTTGCGTTTTGTGTTAAGATTTTGATTATCAAGCTAATATTAAATGTGCTTTTTTGTCTTTTTGCTAACTAAGCTTGCGATCTCACGAGCGCAGCGAGCTAAAAAAGTAAACAACTAAGCGATAGTAATCTCATGACAGCAGGGAACTAGCCTTGCGCTCTCATGAGCGTAGCGAATAATAATCAACGACCACGAAGTAGCAGCGAACCGAGCTATGCGAGCTCACGACCGTAGGGAGTAACAAAGCTAACTACTAACAAAAATAATACAAATATTACGTGTTTCAGCTTCCTAAAGCATGAACTTGGTAGGTAATTGATACTTTAACAATTAATTTGAACAGAACAAAATGAAACAATTTTTACTTTTAATTTTTGCACTTCCCAATTTATTACTGGCTCAAAAACAAATTAATCATATCCAACAGAAGCAAATTACACAAAATAGTTTTCAGCTTTGTTGGGAAAGTAGTTGGGCAGGAAAAGCTGCTGTGCAATACGGTTTAACTCCTAATTTGGAGATAGGCGTACAAGAGGCATCCCCAACCAAGAATGCATCTAATTATCAAGTTACACTACACCATCTTCAGGCAGCTACTTTTTATTATGTTCGACCATTTGTAACGAATGGAACCGATACAATTTGGGGAGCAACAGGATACTACAGTACACAGTCTAATTCTACAGGAGTGATTCATGTAATGTTTAATCAAGGTATTGACCCTTTGTACTCCAATGGTTCGATTCCTTACATTAATTCAGGAGGAAGTAATATTGAAAATGAAATTATTAGTAGGATTAATCAGGCGACAACTAGTATTGATATTGCTGTCTATAATAATACAAGAAGTGCCATTGTAACAGCATTAAATAATGCACAAAGCAACGGGGTGCAAGTTCGTTATATTGCCAATAGTGGAGCAATTACTAGCAATGCTGCTTTGAATAATTCTACCCTTACATTTCCTGTTTTTTATGCCAATACAGCCGATTTGATGCACAATAAATTTATGGTTATAGATGCCCATAGTGTTAACAATTCGTGGGTTTGGACTGGATCCTGTAATTGGACGTATACAGATATGTATACCAATTATAATAATTCTGTTTTGATTCAAGACCAAGCATTGGCGCAAGCCTATATCTTAGAATTTGAAGAAATGTGGGGGAGTAATACCGCAAGTTACAACGCTAGTAATTCAAAAGTTGGTGCTCAAAAATTGAATAACACGCCTCATACATTTAATATTGGTGGTCGGTTAGTGGAGGCTTACTTTTCACCTTCTGACAATACAACCAACGAAATTGAATCCAGTCTTTATTCTGCGGATAATGACATTGAATTTTGCTTGTTATCATATACAAGAAATGAACTGGGAACAGCTATTCGCAACGAACATCAATCAGGAACTTTGGAACATGGTATTATGGAAAATATCAACGATCCTGGTTCAGAATATAATTGGTTGACGGGGCAAGGGGTTAACTTATTGGCGGATAACCATAGCACGATGTTGCACCACAAATATGCAGTTGTCGATGCAGGTAATATAAATTCTGACCCTTTGGTTATTACAGGTTCTCACAATTGGACAACAGCTGCCGAGGAACGTAACGATGAGAATACTTTGATTATTCATGATGTGGATATTGCTAATTTGTATTTACAAGAATTTACTGCTCGTTGGTGTGAGGTTAAGAACAATGTCAATTGTAGCTTGCCATTTTCTGTTTTCTCAAATACGAAGCGTGTGGAAAGAGTAGAAGAGGCAATTCAGATTTATCCAAATCCAGCTACAGGCAGCATAAGCATTGAAATTGAGGAGGGGACAGATGAGCGAGTTGAGGCAAAGTTGTATAGTCCAACAGGACAGTTGTTGCAACGTGCTATCTTAGGAAACCAATATGGAACTTATTTTTGGGAAATAGATGTTGATAAGAATGGAATTTATTTCCTGTCGATTCAAAGTAAAACAAAGATTTGGAAAAAATCTATTCATGTGATTCGATGATTTTATCAAGAAAATATTTAGAGATGTTAATGACAACCACTAGTACCCTAGAAAATAAAATTATTAAAGAATATGTTGGTGTTGTTTCGGGAGAAACGATTATTGGTGCCAATATATTCAAAGACTTTTTTGCTGCCATTCGAGATGTTTTTGGTGGTCGTTCTCGCTCTTATGAAAGGGTATTGCGCCAAGCCAAAGAAATTGCCATGAAAGAAATGGGCGAAAATGCCAAAGCTTTAGGAGCCAATGGTGTTATTGGAATTGATTTAGATTACGAAACAGTCGGTAAAGGAATGTTAATGGTAACCGCTTCTGGAACAGCGATAGATTATGAGTAGTGTTTAGATCAATGAAACTAACTTTAGTTGCTACTCTGTTATTTTTATTGTATTTATTCTTGAGATATGTTGTTTGGTTTTAGTAGCAAAGCTTGAGATTCAAGATAAAGGCGAGCTTAATTAAATTAATTGATGTTTTATGAAGCAATGAGTAAAAGAATGAATAAAGGATTATTTAAAGAAAATAGATGGATATGGATTGGAGTGTCATTGTTTATTAGTTGCTTATTGCTTGGATGCGAAGTAAGGGAAGAAGAACATAAAATCATAAAACAAGACGACTTTTTTATGACTATTTCTAGGGTAGAATGCGTAGCATATGAAAAGCAAAATAGAACAACTCTTTCTAAAGACTGTTTACTATTAAAAACCGAAGTTGTTTTTCATAATGAATCTAAGGATACTATAAAATTAAGGAGTATGTCTTGTTCATATGATGCTGAATTCATGGTTTCAACAACAGATATTTCTATTCAGCCTTTTATTTGCTTTGCCAATTTTCCAATTACGATTTTAATTCCACCTCAACAGCAAGTTGTCCGAGGATTGAATTTAATTTGGGCAAATCCCACAGATAATGAAACAGTGTTTTCTCTAGCTTATATTCCTCATAAATCCTTAAATACTCAAAATATATTAGATACATTATGGACCAATACTCAAATATTAAATTGGGAAATAATTCAAGAAAAGTGTTTGCAATAAAATAAAAAACGGGGTGCTACATTTTTATGCGGCACCCCATCTTTATATAAAGAATACAAGATTCCCAAATTATCTTAAAAACTTGAAAATTGAACGACCAGGATAGTAAGCAGAATCTCCTAACTCCTCTTCGATGCGAAGTAGTTGATTGTATTTAGCAATTCTATCAGAGCGAGAAGCCGATCCTGTTTTGATCTGTCCTGTATTTAAGGCAACAGCCAAATCAGCTATCGTTGTATCTTCTGTTTCTCCAGAACGATGACTCATGACGCTAGTATATGCGGATTTATGTGCCATGTTTACCGCCTGAATGGTTTCTGTAATACTTCCAATTTGATTCACTTTGATCAAAATAGAATTAGCTGTATTTTCTTCAATACCTCTAGCCAAGCGTTCTGTATTGGTTACAAATAAATCGTCTCCGACAATTTGCACTTTGTTTCCTAGTTTTTCAGTCATCAATTTCCAGCCCTCCCAATCATCTTCGTCTAGACCATCTTCAATAGAAACAATTGGATATTTGCTGCACCATTCTTCCCAAAAAGCAACCATTTCACCCGAAGTCAACTTACGGCCATCTGATTTATGGAAGTGATATACTTTTTCTTCTGCATTATAAAACTCAGAAGCAGCTGCATCCAAAGCAATCAAGACATCTTCTCCTGCTTTGTAACCTGCATTTTCGATAGCAACTAAAATAGTTTCGATGGCTTCTTCGTTAGAGCCCAAATTTGGAGCGAAACCACCTTCATCTCCTACGTTGGTAGAGTGGTTCTTACTTTTTAGTACTTTCTTTAAGTGATGGAAAATTTCTGTCCCCATACGCAATGCCTCGTGAAACGTATCTGCTCCAACAGGCATAACCATAAATTCTTGAATGTCAATAGAATTATCTGCATGAGAACCTCCGTTTAAAATATTCATCATTGGAACAGGTAAGGTAGTTGCACCAACACCTCCAATATAACGGTACAAAGGCAATCCAGCCTCTTGAGCTCCTGCTTTGGCTACGGCCATAGAAATAGCTAAGATAGCATTTGCTCCTAATTTTTCTTTATTATGAGTACCATCCAAATCCAACATGATTTGGTCAATAATACCTTGGTCCAAAACACTGTGACCAATAAGTTCAGGAGCAATGTGTTCCATTACATTGATGCAAGCGTCAATGACGCCTTTTCCTAAGTAACGATCTTGATTTCCATCTCTAAGTTCTACAGCTTCATATTTTCCTGTAGATGCTCCAGAAGGAACAATCGCACGACCCATAATTCCACTAGAGGTATATACTTCTACTTCTACAGTAGGATTTCCTCTTGAGTCTAAAACTTCTCTTGCAAAAATATCTTCAATAATCATGATTGATAAATGACTTGAAAAAGTGAATAGTTAGTTGTCTAAATCACGGGCAAAGATAGAAGATTTTTGACAAACCTACCTAGTCTACTGCTTATAATACCAATTGAAGGGCAAAATATAATTTGATTAAGTTCCTAAACGGTTGCGATACAAGAGATCTCTACGTTGACATATTTTGGCAAATTAGAGACTTCTACGGCTTCTCGTGCGGGAGCTGTATCGTCATTAAAATAGCGAGAATAGACTTCGTTAATGGCAGCATAATTGCCCATATCCGTCATAAAAATAGTGCACTTAATTACATTCTCAAAAGTTGTATTAGCTTCAGCCAATACGCCTGCAAGATTTTGCATGACACGTTCGGTTTCTGATTTTATGCCCCCAGATTCCAATTCTCCAGTTTCTGGATTAATGGCAATTTGACCAGAAACATACAAAATTCCATTGGCAACAACAGCTTGGTTGTAGGGACCTACAGGAGCAGGCGCATTTTTAGTTTGGATGATTTGTTTCATAATATATGTTTTTTTAGTAGTGTTATTCGAATTAGCATTACTCTGCTTAAAAAACGTATTGTTTGTCTATTAGTAAAATGTGCTTTTGTTGATCTTGCTGCTAGAAAGCTGATAATTAAACTAAAAAAGCAACAGAGTATTAAATTGGATGACAAGAGCCTAAGCAAGATGTTTTAAGATGATGACTTCTTTTTTTGTCAAAAATCGACATTTGCCAACAGGAATATTCTTTTTGGTTAATGAAGCATAACGAACTCGGTCAAGTTTTACAACTTCGTATCCTAAGTGTTCAAAAATTCGGCGAACAATACGATTTCGACCAATATGGACTTCTATCCCAATGGTTTTGTTATTTTCTCCATATTCAATAGCATCGACAGGCGCAGGACCATCGTCTAATTGCAAGGTGTTGCGAATTTTTTCCAAGTCATCAGGATGTAGCGCTTTATCCAGTTTGGCTTTGTATACTTTTGAAACCCCAAAACTTGGATGAGATAATTTTTGAGCAAAGGCTCCGTCATTGGTTAACAAAAGTAGCCCCGTAGTGTTTCGATCCAAACGACCAACAGGATAAATACGCTCTTGAGTTAAATCTGAAACAAAATCCAAAACAGTTTTTCTACCATTTTCATCTTGCAGTGTTGTAATGACATTTTTAGGCTTGTTAAGCAAGATATAGACGTGATTTCTAGTAGGCTGGATGACCTTGTCTTCAAATTTTACCACATCATCTTTTTGAACTTTGTACCCCATTTCTTTTATCACAAGGTCATTGACCGTCACCAAGCCTTGTTTGATGTACTCACTAGCTTTTCTTCGAGAGCAAATGCCCGCATGTGCAATGTATTTATTGAGGCGCATATTTTCCTCAACAGGTGCTTCGTGTGTCTTTGGAGAAGCCTCTTTTTTTGAGAATTTATTTCCTTTGCCTTTGGGTGTAAACTTCTTCTTTACTGTTTTAGGAGGAGTTCGTTTTTTCTTGGAAGGTTTGTCTTCTGCATCGGCATAATAAGATGGCTCATCAAAATTATAATCAGTAGGCTTTTTTTTGTAAAACTTGCTGAAAGGTTTGTCTTCTTTATTTGGCTTACGCTTCATGTCTAATTGATTGATTGCCCAATTCTTAATGATATGAGCAAATGTTTTGATTGTCGTTAGCGATTGGGAAACTACTTTATTGTTGCAACCTTATGTGTCAACAATGTATATACTAGTATGAATACCAATATTATTTCTCAAATCTAGCTTAAAAATACAAAGTTAAGGAACTTCACGTCATGCTAACTAATGTTGCATCGAAATTTTTTGAGAGAGGCAAAAATAATCGATCCTATTGCAATACACATAAATGATTTATCCTATTTTATACCTCCTTTTGAGGCGGCGGTGGGGGCGTACTCGTTTTCACAGGAGAAAGGTCATCGTCAGGATTAATAGGGGCATTGATAGAAAGAGGAGCTTTGTTTTTATCATTAAATGGAGGCGCGTCAATATCTTCATTGGGGTGGGGATCTTCAGGCATTTCTTCCTCTTCTACCCCCAAACTTGTTCGCAATGATTTAGACATAATATTAAACACAGGCGTAATGATATATTTTTCTTGATGTTTGATGATATAAGCAGCTGCCCCAATTAAAACAAGAGCAATGAGTAAAAAACTTAAAGTATATGCAAAAGAAGCCATGAAAAAAGAAAGCAACCATCCTAATAACAAAGCAACGGCTATAGAAAGGAACATTGCAGAAATAATGGCAAGACTCCATACCGCAACCAAACCAGCTAGTGAGCCAAGACCTCTCGCCAAATCTAAAGCAATTTGACCACGATAATCTTCAAACTTATCGTCTAGATAATCTGTTAAGGACTCTTTTACGCGGTCGGTAATACTTTTTTTGCTGCCAAACATTGATTTATTAGTTTTCAATAGTTCGTTGAAAAACTTTATTAGTTTGATAATCAACAAGTTGCAGATCTGCTGCATTTTGTGTTAAAATATTGATTATCAAACTAATATAAATGTGCTTTTTTGTCTTTTTGGTAAAAAAGTAAAAAATCAACGAACTACTAAGTTTTATAAGAAATGTCTTTTTAGGAGTTCTCAAATATAGCCTATTCCTTCTTGTGTATGCACGAGGTCATCATTTTTTATGAGAAACGATTAAGCTAAAATACAATAAGTCAAACTAAATTTAAAATAAAAGAGAAAGACGGTTTTGAAAATGATTCATTATATTGTTGAATGCTTGATCAATAGTTCGTTGAAAAACTTTATTAGTTTACTTCGTGAGTGCTGCGCAGTTGATAATCAGTAAGTTGTTTCTTTGTTGCGTTTTGTGTTAAAAATTTGATTATCAAGCTGATATAAATGTGCTTTTTTGTCTTTTTGGTAAAAGAGTAAAAAACTAAGCTTGCGCCCTCATGAGCGTAGCGAACTAATCAACGAACTACTACTTGATGTCTCCAAGTGAAATTATGATAAAATTAGTCAATAATTTTTTCTAGATAGCAGATCTGAACATTTAGATAAACAGTTTTTAGATGAATTAGTTTACAAAATTGATTTAGAGGTAGATGAAGTCATAAAGATCGGTGATTTTCTAAAAAACGAGTTTAGAATCTATGCTTAAAATATAGAAAAAAAATAGTACATTTATGAGTTAATGTCTACCTAGTAGACCATCTATGAGCAACAAGTTTGGATTCCAACCTAATACTATAATATTGCCAATAAATCGAAGGTGAATAAAGATGAAAAAAAGCATTTTAATAACATTGTTAATATTGAGTGGCGGCTATAAAAGTATGGCTCAAACACCAATGTTGAGCAATCAAGGCGCATTAATTTCAGTGAAAAATAACGCTGTTGTCTCTGTACAAGGCAAGGTTCAAAACGATCGGAATGGAACATTTCATAACAGTAATGAAATTTATGTTTCTGGAGACTGGGAGAACAATGCCAATAATGAAGCTTTTGTGAGTAATGGGGAGGGAATCGTTCATTTAAATGGAAATAATCAAACGATACAAGGAAATTCGATTACTCGATTTTACGATTTGCGTTTGGAGAATATAGGAGTTAAATATGCCACCATAGATGTTTATGTAGATGGTTTTTTGAGGTTAAATGACAGAGAGTTTGATGTTGATACGAATACAGCGCATGTATTTAATACCGACTTGGTGGCTGTGGAACATCAGCAAGGGGGCAATGGCTGGGGTTTTGTTTCTAGCTTAGAAAATGGAGGCTTGTTGAGGCATATGGATAGGTCTAGTGTGTACTTTTATCCTGTTGGTTCCAAGTTAGGTACAGCTCGTTTTCGTCCAGTTAATATTAGACCAACGAGTAATAATGCTGTAGCATTTAAAGTACGCATGGCAAATGTAGACCCAAGTTCTGAAGGCTGGGATCGAAATTTTAGGAGTAGGCAAGTCTGTGAAATTAACCCTAATTTTTATCATAGAATAAGTCGAACAGGTGGAGCAACAGATGCTTTTGTAGAGTTTTTATTTGATGCTACACAGGACGGATCTTTTCAAGATATTGCCAGATGGACGAACACAGCGATTTGGGCAGCTGCCTCTACGGGAATATCAGGTACCAATACGACGTATAATTTAGATACTAGAACCAGTAGTCAACCTATTGCTAATTTCTCACCGAATCCATTTGCTTTAGCGCGTCTAAGCCCAGAGGTAACGGCGACTGTTGCACCCAATCCTATTTGCTCGAATGATACAACAATCATTACTGCCAGTTCTAGTGCTACTGCTTTTACAAATTATGATTTTTATGTAGATTCTTTTTTGGTGCAATCAGGACCTTTTGATCGTTATGCCTTGACAGATGCAAGAGTAGGAGAAGTGCCTATTTGGGTAGTAGGAAGCCTTGCTGATTGTGGGGATATTAGTGATACAACCGTTTTAACCGTTTATCAAGGCGTGGTGGCAAATGTCTATTCAGATACAATTATTGTAGCAGGAACAAGTGCCAATTTATTGGCGACAGGAGGCGATTTTTATAATTGGTTGCCTGATACTGCCCTAAGTTGTAACATTTGTGCTGCAACGGCAGCTAGCCCTGTTGAAACAACGACCTATTGGGTAGAAGTAGAAAATATGGATGGGTGTAAAGATACGGCAAGTGTTGTGGTGGATGTTCGGGAGGATGTTAATCAAATTGTATTTATACCAAATGTACTGACTCCAAATAATGATGGTTTTAACGATACTTGGTTTATTAAGAATATTGAGTTTTTTCCTAAGAATGGGGTGAAAATTGTCAATCGCTGGGGGGATATTGTCTTTCAAACAAACAATTATCAAAATGATTGGGATGGTCGTTACAGTGGAGGACAGTTGCCTGCGGGTACCTATTATTATATTCTCGATGTTGGAGGTGAGTGGGGCATTCTGAAAGGAGATGTAACTATTATTAGGGAGTAAGTAGTTTTAGAAGTCTTATTTTCAGTTTTTTAGGCTGAAAGAGAGTGTTGTCATGTAATCAGTAGGTTACAACGTAATTTAATATGATTTCCTAGCGGACTAATGATATAATCAAAATGAAAAAAATCTACAATCTTATATTAGGCTTTATTATATTAACAAGCGGTACTAGTTGGGGACAACAAATGCCATTGTTGAGCGAATACATGCACAGCCCTGCATTGATTAACCCTGCAATGGTGGGCTGGGAAGATTTGACAGCGATCACAGCTACTTATCGGCATCAGTGGACGGGAATGAAAAACAATCCCATTACTTTTGCACTCAATTTTAGGCATTTTGATGAAAAGCGCAACATGGCATTTGGAGGAGGTTTAACGCACGACCAGACAGGACCAACTTCATTTACAGGTTTGAATATTCAATACGCTTATCACTTGAAATTTGGTTCTGAGAAAAAGAAAGAAGAAAAACGCCACCGTTTATCTATAGGGCTTTCTTTAGCGGCAAATCAATATCGATTGGACGGCTCCAAACTGCAATATAATGATGCCAATGATCCTCTAATTGTAGGCAATAGCGATTTTAAAATACTACCAGATGCAGGTTTAGGGGTGTTTTATTATAATGATTTGTATTATGTTGGTTTTTCTGTGCCTCAAATGATCTCGATGAATGTAAAGTTTGATAGTGATAATGCTTTGTCAAACATTCAACGGATTGCTCATTTTTATTTGAATGCAGGAGTCAAAATTGAGTTAAGATCCCCAAAAGATGGCTTGAGCAAACGTTCTTTAAAAGAAAAATCTAAACATTTGCTAATTCCATCGATTTGGTTTCGGTATGCTCCATCAAGCCCCATTAATATGAATTTGCACTTACGTTATGTTTGGCATCAAATGTTAGGCATAGGTTTTGGAGGGTCTACGGATGGGACGATTTCTTTTGATGTGAATGTCCATGTTAAAAAACGCTTTAGAATTGGCTACGCCTTTAGTTTGCCCGTTAATGGTCTGACCAGTCAATTAGGAACCAACCATGAAATTATGTTAACATATGTGTTTGGTAGCAACGGCAATGGATGGACTTTTGAAGCAGCAGAACAGCAAATCAACTTAACGAAAAAAGATAAGAAAACGTCTAAGGATAACAAAAAACAAGGAACCTTATAACGAAGGATTCGATTCGAGACAACAAACAACACGGTATGGAGCATTATTGGTGGAGTAAGTGGATGCTCATTCTATTTTTGACCATTAGCTTTGGCGCTTGTAAAGGCATTTTATCAAAAAGAAAAATGGAAGAGCAATTAAAAAATTTGGAGCGATTTACGTATGAATTCACAGATTCTTCTGTTCCTCCACCTTTTCATCGTAGTTATACCATCGATGCCAATAAGGATTCTATTCGCTTGACAGTGGATAGTTATGGAGATACATTGGCACAGAAAGAATATCCAATGCCTGAAAATGGGTTTGAGAGGATAGGAGTAGCTTTGCTGAAACATAAGATAAATCGACGTTTGAAAGAAAAGCAAAGCAAGGGATGTACGGGGGGGACAACAGAATCAATTTCTTGGTCTGCAAAGAACGAAGCAAACGCTTTTGATGCTTTTGTTTATCATTGTGGAAGCAAAGACTATGGAACTTTGGTAGGAGATGTAGATAGTTTTTTAGTAGACATCCAGTTTCTGACACCAGACTTGGAGGAGGTCATTCAGACTACTCGATAGAATCCATGTGAATAGATGTAATGTGTGTAAAAAAAAGCCTGTTTTTCGATATAAAGAAAAACAGGCTTTTTTTGAAATAGAAGATGGTGTTACTTAGCAATGATGAATTTCTCTACACGCTTGGTTCCCAAAGAACCTTCTACCTCAAAGAGGTAAACTCCAGAAGGTTGATCTTCTAAGTTCAACTCTAACGTTGAATGAGTCGTGTTTTGAACTCGTTGTTGATGTACTAAAACCCCCATCATATTATAGACACGACAAGTGTAGTCTTGCGCTTCTGGGCTACCAATTTCTACGGTACAAACTCCCGTAGTTGGATTGGGATATAAAGCATGTGTTAGCTCTGTTAAGGTTGGAATGACTTCTTTCCCTGTAATCAAACTACAAGCACTTTGAATGCTATCAGTACTTGTCCATACAAAATTATAATCAATAGAATTACCAAAGTCAATAGCAAAATTCTTTAAGGTGATAAAGGTAAAGATAGGACTAAGAATACGAACATGACCACTTCCTTGTGCTGTGTTTGCCCACCAACCTAAGCCATCACCTCCGCCATCGTTGACCGTTAGATTATAACATCCATCAGACAAGAAAATACTATCTTTATAAACCGTATTAGGAGCCATAGAACCTTGAATACGCTCGAAAATGATGTTACCATCTTTGTCTTTTACAGCATAACTAGTTTCATTGGCGTAGTTGTTCGTTTGAACACTTAACAACAAAAATGGCAATGTATGAATGTCTGGAACATCATAGGTTGATTTTAACGTATTATCTTGTGGGAATTCATCGGCTACGCCATTTACACTCACAATGGTTGCAGTAAAGGTAGGGTCGTTGGGATTTGCACCTTGCCATTGTAAGGTCGGTAGCTCAATGTCTGTTTCTTCTAAAAATGGAAGATTACCTGTCCATGTATAACGGCAAGTGCCAGCACCGTTTAAGCCATACTCAATGACCAAAGTAGTGATTGGTGCGGCTCCCAAGTTTTTAACTTTTACAACAGGGTTGCCACAAAATGGATTTTTGCGCAAATGTTCTTCATGCTTGCTTGGAGCAATAATATCTATTAAAGAAGCATCATTGGTATAGTTGTTATTACCATAAAAAACAACATGTGCATTGACCGTATAAGAAGGTGCTTGATTGCCCGACCATGTATAGCTTTGCATATCAAAGTCAATTGTATTGGCAGCACCTGCATTAAAATTCGTCCATTCAAATTCGTGAATATCTCCCTTGGAGCCAGGACACCAACCCGCACGATCGTAAATCCATGTTCCGCCTTGTGGATAAATTGGGTTAGAGCCACAGTCATCTTTCCAAATCATGGCGCTATTAAGTGGGGCACCGTTGGTCTTGACGGTGTATTGTCGTGGACAAAATTCGGCACAATTGACGTTATTATCAAAGCCATGCCCTGTAATTGTTGAAAAAATTCTAGCTCCCGTAGCATTGGCAGGAACATCGACGGTTTTTGGGGTGAAATAAGTCGATTCAAAATCGCTGAAAGTAGAATAACCTTTGGAACCTTTGTACAAGTTGTGAATGCTTAAAATGTCTCTAGGTGGGGTACCTTCTATAAAATCAAATCGGAGGGTGACACTAAAACCACTGCTCCATCCACTATAATGAGCACGAATATCACAAGTGTCTTTTAATAAGTGCACATAGTCTGTTACATCAAAAGTATACCGATGAGACCATGAATTGTTAAAACCATTGCTACCATTGTCCATGTAGGTCCCGTAAGGTGTAATGACTCGTCCTAATTCCATGTTTTCGATCACTTCATATACATTCCATGTTGTGTCTACTACTAAAGGATTGGTAGAAACGGTATCCAAATTAGTTACGGTAGAGTCAAGTGTTCCTGTCGGTCTTCTAAACCATATTTGTGTGGTATAATCCCAATCGCTACAACCCCCAGAAGCACAACCTAATGTATAGGTCATGATTACTTTTCGATAAGTTGTACTACCATCTGGAAACACTCCTTGTTGGTCATAATTGCCGAACCAAGTCATGTCTACAGCATTATGTACCAATACGGTAGTGGTATCTCCAGGCGCTGCATAGCTCGAAATGCTACAATATAGCATACTAAGTAGAAGTGTTGTATAAAGTCTCATGTTGAAAGAAAGTAGTTTTGAAGTGTTAATTTAAAATATAAATTTTCGGTCGGGGGCATGCGGAGAAAATACGAAAGGGATTAGGATTAACCAATTATTTAACTATAAAGTTAGTGTTAACTTTATAACTGGATGTACAATCCAAAATAGAAGAACACAAATTTTTTGTATAGAAAGAAAAAAACTTTGCTCCAATTATTCAACTTGGAATAGATTTAGCTATAGAGTAAAAATAATAATACATTAAAGCGATAAAAAGGAGAGAGGTTACTTACTGAAACCAAATACGTGGAAATGTAAATTGCAAAAATAATTACTTAAGATATTACACGTTCAAGAAATCACAACCTATCTTTGTTGCATATTTTTTTACCAAAGAAAAAAGTGATCACGGACGATATAAAGATAAATAACATGAAAAAAATACTCTTTATTGGCCTTTTGTCTTTATCTACCTTGTTACTTATGGCACAATCAGACAGTGAGTTAGTAAGCATGTTAGAAGAACTCAAGCCTGTTTATGTAGAGTATCAAAAGGCAAATCAACAAAACCTTTTAAACACCGTTAGTATTACGATGGATAAAGATGGGAACAGGATTTATTTCAAAACACCTCATCGAATTGAAGGAGTAAATATTACGATAAAGGATAGAGGGGAGAAGATTGTAATTCAACAGAATAACGTTACTATAAATAAGAATTATTCGATTTCATTCGCAGCAAATCCAGGACGCTATACGGTCATTTTACAAAAACAAAATCATCTTTTAGTCGAGCGTCTAGAAAAAGGATAGAAAAAATAGATACCATAGGTATTAGTAGGTAGAACATCTTGCGTTCTACCTTTTTTTATTTAAAAAATAATAACTTTAGGAGAATTTTAAACTCCTTAGTAGACTGTCTGTTAAATAAATAGTGCTTGTATAGCAAACAGCAGAATAAGGAACCATTCTTTAAATCATTTGGATTATGAAACATATATTATGGGGTTGTTTGTTTGTTGGTCTTATCGTATTGGGCACTGCTTGTAAAAAAGAAGTGTCAAAAATGTGTACCAATAGTTTTGTAGATGAGCGAGATGGTACCGAGTATTGTATGGTGACGATAGGTAATCAAGTATGGATGGCTGATAATTTGAATTATGCTTCGGATAGTAACACCTACACCAATCCATCTAGCCCTAGTTCTGTCAATGCTGTGTATGGGCGTTTGTATACCTTTAGCGAAGCTAACAAAGCTTGTCCGAATGGATGGCATTTGCCAACTGATGAAGAATGGAAAACATTGGAAATGAATTTAGGGATGTCTGTAGCAGAAGCCAATGGACTCAATGAACGAGGTGTAGATCAAGGTGGACAGCTAAAGTCAATAGATGGTTGGGTAGCTAGTGCGAATGCTGGAGTAGTGGGAACTAATTCTTCAGGTTTTAATGCCTTGCCCTCTGGCGAATGGAATCCTAGTTTTGGTCCTTTTTTTCATTTAGGCGAGGAAGCAAGTTATTGGACGGCAACGCCCTATGATACTACAAATACAGCTTGGATGCGTGCGTTGTCTTATGATAAAGCATCTATTCGACGAAGTTATGCTACTCAAAAAATGGGTTTTGCCTGCCGTTGTGTACAAGATTAATATGAAAAATAAAATAGTGGTTGGCTATAACCAAAAGCTCAAAAGAAATACCAAATACACAACTTAGGTGTATAATATCTAGATACCTTCTTTTTTGTGTTTCGAATAGAATAACTTTGTTCGAGAACGATTCTTCGGAATAGGAAAGAACCAAATATTGCATATCAGAATAAGAGTAGATGATTATAGATTTTTTTAAGAATTTTTGGGCTTATCTATTGAGACCCATGCTGTATCGATATCGCCGACAACTGTTCGGAGTGTTATTAGGGATAGGGATGATTGTATCGGTAGGAACTAGTTATCACCTGTTTAGACTTCCTTTTGTAGCAGTAGGAGGAATGGAGGCAATGTCCGAAAATACAACAGCACTTGTTCTTGAAACTACTCATTATCAAAGAACACTTAACCAATTAGAACAAGCAGCTTATTATCAAGATTTAAAGAGCATTTCGCTTTTGAGCAAATGGGAACGAGGTTTAAAACTGATGGATTCTCTTTTTCATGCTACCAATTCTTATGCAAATTTACTTCATCAAGCAACGATTACTAGTGGTGCTCAAATTACTAGCAACGAAACCGCAGATTGGTTGTATGCCCTAGAATCTTACGAAATAGACTTTGAGATAACTAAGTTCATCGAAGAATTAGCTCCCCAGCACACCTTAAAAACGTTATACAGGGGGTACCCCATCTACAATCTATCTTTGGGGAATGGACAAGAAATATCTATGTCTATTTTTCGGAATCTAATTTTGATCAGCCCAATTACTATTTTAGTGGAATCGGGGATAGAGCAACTGGATAATATCAGCTCTAGTGTAGCAGAGAGCCCTTCTTTTACCAAAATAGAGCAAGACATTAAAGACAATGATAAGACAAGGAATTTAGTGGTTTATCTTAATTTAGAAACTATTTCAAGCTTGACAAGTGTACTTACAAAGTCAAATCCTAGAGCTATTGTTGGTTTAATGTCAGTAGGAGCATGGATGGGGTTGGATACCCAGTTTCTGAAGGAAGGGTTTTTGTTAAGTGGGCACTTGCATCCTGCAAAAGAAAATAAATTTTTGCAAGCATTAGCACAACAAGAGGCACCTAAAAATAGTAGAATTGCAGAATATTTGCCTCAGAATATGGGAGCTATGCTTTACTTAGGTTGGAATGATTTCAAAACTTTTTATAATAGTTATAAGGAGGGAGAAGACAAAGATTTTGAAAAATATTTTATGCCTTGGATTGGTCAAGAAGTAACCTTATTTATAGAAGATCCAACCGATGATGAAAATGCTTTTGTAAAGGATAAATTGGTTTTTATCCAGAGCACCGATACAGCTTTAACTTGGAGGTTGCTCAACCGATATGCCCATCAATTTGGAGAACTTAATAGAGCTGCTTACCAGAATTTTATGGTGACTCAAATTGCAGCCAACAGCCCTTTAAAAGCACTATTTGGAGAAGATTTAGCCCCATTGCAGAATCCTTATTATACTATTATTGACAATTATATTGTTTTTGCTAATGCACGGACTACTTTAGAAGGCTGGATTAAGAGCTTTAATACACGGCAGATGATTTTAGATTTACCCGAATACCATGCTTTTTTTGCGCAGGCTAAGAATAAGTCTAATATTTATGCTTTGTTAAATACGCCCAATGCCGCCAAGTTTTTGCAATATTTGGTTCGACCTCAACTACATGATTATCTAAATACTGCCTTTCAAAAGTTTAGAAATATCTACCCTATAGGAGTTCAGTTATATGGATTTGAAAACCATTTTTTAGTCAATTTATCAACAGCTTATAATGTGTTCAAAGAGCAAGAAGAAGTTAAAGCAACCTCTGCTTGGCAGGCAGATTTGGATGCCACAGCAGCAATTGCTCCCAAGGCATTGCGTTCACACGATGGGAATTACTATATTTTGGCTCAAGATGTTAATAATCGGTTGTATTTTTTTAATAAGAATGGGGAAAATTTATGGGGAAAAGACAAAGTATTGACTCGAAAAATTAATTCAGATATTTTTGAAATCGATTTTTATTCTAACAACCAAATTCAATATGCTTTTAGTACCGATTCTGCTATTTATGTGATGGATAAAGCAGGAAGTTATTTGAAGATTATTCCGTTAATTAGCAGGGCGTCTAATGGCGTTCTAGCAGTGGATTATGGCAAAGGACCTCGCTTTTTTATAGCTTGTCGAAATGGTGCTTTTTATGCTTATGAGCAAAATGGGAAACCATTATCAGGTTGGCAACCATTGGAACGGGTTGGTCGTGTGTACTACCCAATGGAATACATGAACTATCAAAATAAGCGCTATTTCATCATGGCAACTAAAGCAGGGAATTGTAAAGCATTTAAACGAAATGGCGAACCTTATTTTAAAGGTGGGAAATTGCCTGGAAATATGACAGGATGGGGAGTAGATGCTCCTATTGGTCGGATTGCAGCAGGAAATGGCAATGGAAAAATTCGCATTTTAAATACCAAAGGAAAGGGATTTGGGTTGTCGCCAGTAAAGGGAGTGAATAAAAATGTACAATTTGTTTATGCTGATGTTTTGGGGGACAAACGGAAGGACTACATTCGTATAGGGGAGGATAAAATGGCTGTGCATTACTACACTAAGGAAGAAGATAAAAAAGGACGATTGAAAGATGTTTTAAAAGAGGCTGGGGTTTATCCTTTGGGAGCCAAGGCAAAACGAAAAGCTTTTGCTGTCAATCTGTTGGGAATAACGAAGCAGTATATCGGTCTTTGGGAACCAGAAAATGCTAGTATTTCTCTAGTCAATGCCAAAGGAGAAGTGCAAAATGGTTTCCCCTTGGCTGGAACTTCTGAATTTCAAATAGTAGATTTGTTTGGTGAGCGGGGTAATACCTTGGTTGTTGCTAATAACAATCGGGTGTATACTTATAAATTGAAGTTTTAGTCTTACTGTATTAGATTTTCAATGATATTGTAAATATTATCTACCTTGATAAATTTATCTGTATGCAACAACCCCTTATATTGTACTTTAGATTGTTGATTTAGAACAATAATCTGTGGAACACCATTAATATCGAATGCCTCTTTGTAATAGGTAAAACTAGAATCAGCCTTGAATACAGGAAATGTATAGCCTTTATTGTAAACATGAGTTTTTACTCGATTAAAAAATAGAGAATCTGATTCTACTTTTCCCCTACTATCTAAAGGAAGATTTACTGCTAAAACTTCAATATTGGGATTGTTTTTATATTTTTTGTGAACTTCTTCTAAGTCTTTGAATTTTTTAAAGCAAATCCCACAGTTAGTAGTCCAAAAGTCTAAGACTATAATTTTACCTTTAATTTTGTTTAAGTCAAGCGTTTCTGAATTTTTAATATTTCTAAATGTAAAACCTTTAATAGAACCGTTTTTATCGTATTCCTTTTGAGCTAACCAGACTTCATAATTACTTACACCATAAAGAGCTAAGCATAGAATGGCTAGAGTGTAAAAAGCTAAAATACTAATTGAGCTTTTTAGGCTTTTATCTGAAAAACTTTGATAGAAAACTTTCCCAATATATGTTGCAAAAAATGTTAAGAAAATAGAAGGAATTGCTCCATAACTACCAAATGGTATACTACTTCCTCCTATAAATATTAGCATAGGCATTGTTAACCACCAATAGTCTCTGCTGTAATTGGGAGAATACTTAGCAAGTAAAGTACCACTTATTACATAAGTAATTGCTATAGTAATGAATTTTATTTGACTAGTATATTCTGATTGTAATACATGAAAAGCTATAAATATGCTTAGTACACTGAACAAAAAAGAAGTAGCTGAAAGTGTCCATAATTGTTTATACCACTGTGTTTTTAATGCAAAGCGATACAAGAAAAGTATAATTATGCCTACGATAAGTGATAAGGTAGTCGTTATTATAAGAAACAATATTGGCTTTGATTGGATTATAACAATAGTACTACAATACAATACTAATAACAGTAGAAAAGGAATGGTTGTTTTAATAAAATTTGTCTTTAAACAGCCTATTATGGAAAAGGAAATAATTTGGATAAAAAGATACGCTTGTAGATCAAATTTTGCAAGAAAAAGAAACAATGAAGGAAGGGATAAAAAAAAGGCAATTTTATAATTGGGTTTCATAATGAAAATAATTAAATAGAAAAAGCTGTAATTTGACTTAATCAAATTACAGCTTTTTAATTTTGAACCTATTTACAAGTACCTAAACATCTATATCCATAAAATGGACCACAGCCATCAGTTGTTCTTTCACATCCAACGTCTGAACAGTCATTTTTACCACCAGCTGTATGCACAGTACAACCTAAAAAGCTATACTGGCAATCACATGACCCAGTTGGAGCTGGAGCTGGCGTTGCAGTGCCATTATCGATAGCATTTAATCGAGCGGTAAACTCTGTAGGTGTAAACAGAGTACTAGTGATAACTAAAGCCTCTCTTTCAGACCAACTAAGGTTATTTTGAGCATCTTCTACCCATTGAGTTACAAAGTCGAAAGTAGCTTGTCTGTCAGCGTCAGGTTGAAAGAAGCTAAGACTAAGTTGTGTTTCTAATAAACTAATGTGATCAAGTTCTTGTTGATTGAAGTTTTCTTGAGTTAATAAGATACTAAATTTATCTGACCAAATACTTAGTTTTTGATCTGGAGATAGGTTACGATACTCAGTTTTAAGAGCACTAATATCTAATTCAAGTAACTCCTCTCTAGTAATTTGATTTCTAAAGGAACTTTGCTCTACTTCTATTTTTACTTCTTCTTTAGCGATGTTTTCTACTTCTTTGTTACAGGCCCAGATTAGACCAGAAAAAATTACTAGGATTACTACAAAAATTTTAAAATTCATTTTTAAGTTTAGGTTTAAAAAAATATGGAATGATTATTATTTACAACTTATGGAAAGAATAATTAGAGTTCTATAAAGGGAATATCTCTAAATAAAGTATAATTACTTGCAATAATAGGAGTATTACTTTTAATTTGAAAACAAATAGATATTTTTTTATAAAAAACAAGAACTTAGAGCTTTCGAAGTTCCTCGATTTGATGGTAAACATATTTTACATTAGGAATAGCGTCAAAGCCAAGCCCCATACTAAGTGGGGCAAAATTAAGATTAGAGGAACTATTTCGATTACTCTTTTGGTCAAATTTGCTATTAAACAAAATAGAGCCAGAGCCATCTTTTTTTTCTAATACTTGAATGTCTGTCAAGGCGGACAAATCAACAAAGCGTAGGTTGTCACCCCGTTTGATAACAATTCTTTTTTCTGTTAGACCATAAATGATTTTCTTGCGAATATACATGTCGTGAAAGAAGCGACCAATAATCAAGTAAAGCCCAATTAGGACAAAAGGAATTCCAAACAAAGCCATAAAAATAGGAGCGTCCATAATAATGACCATAGATTCCCAAAAAATAGCAAAACCTCCCCAAGCCAAACTGAACGGAATTAAACAACCATCAGAGGCACGAAAAATAATGCCCTGTTTAGGTCGATTGGCCCAAATAATGCGTTCTCCTTTATTCACATGTTTTTTTAGATGTTGTTTTGCTGAATTGCTCAAAGGAGAAAAGTCATCTAGAATATCATTTTTCATAGTTCACATCAATTAGATTTATCATTATTTTATAGAGGAATTGCATGCGCTTGATGATTAATAGATACGACTACCGAAGTAGTTTTAAAGCATGATTACAAGTCTCTTTTAAATCACTCGCAATCAAAACAGCTGGATTTTGTTGTTGCAAACGCCTGCGAATGTATCGAGCACCACTAAAGCCCTCCTCAATACCAACCACTAGATTACAATTGAGTGCAGCTTGTTTTGCTGCCCATTCTCCAAGTTCAAATCGAGACGTTTGAGCATAGGCACGTTCTGAGAAATGTTCTTTTTCTTTTGCTAACCAAAATAAAATACAGCCACAGGTTGCCGCTCTTTTCAAAAAGTAACTTTCCCAATCAACTTGTTGCTCATAAACAAAGTCTTTATCAAGATAAGCTTTTTTGGGAGAAGCAACGAATGTATTAGAGGCTTGTCTTTGCAAATAATCAATAGCTTCTGAATGCCAAGCAGGCGCCCCTTGAATTGGACCTGCTAAAAAAATAACAGGCACTTGTGTGTCTATTTTAGGATAATGCGGCGGGAAAATAGTGTTGTGGTGCATGATAAAATACAAATTATAAATTAGGAGGCGTAGCTTGTTCTAATAATTCAAAAACACGTTCAGCATCCGTATAGTTCGCCAATAAATGAAAATCGCCTAATACGCCAGTTTGCAAGGCGTGATTTTCTGCATCAATTCCTACAAAAGGCATCTTCAAGGAAGCACAACTATGTTTATCCCACAAGCCATCACCAATGTAAACAATGTGTTCAAAATCCTCCACTTGATGCAAGGTTTTGGCACGCTCAACAGCCGTTAACATCACCTCTTGTCGAGTAATTGCATCGCTAGCTGTTGCTAGGGGATAATTGCTAATATCAACACCTCCGCCCTTGAGTTTTATTTCTGCAGATTCAACCCAGCAACCTGTTGCTAGAGCGACTGCCCATTCGTCTGAAAAAGCATGTAGAATTTCGGGGGCTCCTTCTATAGCTTGAAAGTAATGAGGATTGGTATGCAACGAATTATTTAAGGCTTCAAAGTAATATTTTTTAAAATCTACTTCCTCTGATTGGCTTGGGACACGTTGGTGAAAATGCTCATAAAGCTCAATGAGTATAGAACTATCTGTAAAATGTTTGAACATGCTTCCGTCAAATGTGTCAAATTGCTTGGTAATGAATTTTTGAACGGTATCTATATAACAAACGTGATCAATTTCGTTGGTTTGGGTTAGTGTGCCATCAATGTCAAAGATGGCGAGCTTTGTTTTTTTCATAATAATCCTAAAAATGAAAGTCCGAAAATGAGGATAATAGTAACTGTTAAAATAGCTCCAGAATAGAGCCAAATGTTTTTGTGGTTAGATTGACCGGTTTTGCCATTATAAGTCTTGCCACAAGAGTTGCATTTTACATGATTTAACAATTGAGGTCCTAAAAGACCGCCCCACCAAGTTGATTTTACTTTGGTATAGTCTGTCTTTTGGCAATTATAACAAGGTTTATAATGGTATGGATTAGAGGCAGTAGGCTCATCTAGTATAGAAGACATTTTAGTAAATAATTAAAAAAGATAAACAGATATTGTTAAGTAGATCATTGAAAAGAGGGTTAAAATAACCAGAAGTGGCGTTACAAATTTTATCCATTTGTCATAGGTGACGTTTACCATTGTTAAAGAAGCTAAAATTAAGCCTGTAGGGGTGATAAATGCCATCAAGCCCATTCCGTATTGATAAGCGTCCACGACAATTTCACGAGGTGCACCGACAACATCTGCTAATGGTGCCATAACAGGCATTGACAATACAGCCATTCCTGAAGAAGAAGGAATAAAGAAGGATAAACCAGCGTAAATGAACAACATAACATTGGCAAATAAAGCTTTAGGTATGCCTTCTACTGCACCAGAAGCGTAGTAAAGTAAGGTATCACTAATCAATCCTTCGTCCATTAAGAAGGTAACACCTCTTGCTATTCCTATAATTAGCGCCACATTTAACAAGTCATTGGCACCTTTGACAAATTCTTGCACAAATTCTTTTTCCTTTATTCCGGCGACTACACCAATTAGAATAGCGCCCACAAAAAAGACCGTTGTCATTTCCATAAACCACCAACCTAACTGAGAGACACCAATAATCATGACAACAAAGGAGAGCAAAAATAAAAGGAGTACCAATTGTATGGATAAGGTGAATTGGTGTTCTTTATCCAGATTGGTATTCATAAATTGCGCCTCAATAGATTCCTTTTGATCATAAATTAAGGAAGAATTTGGCTCTTTTCGCACTTTTTCGGCATAACGGATAATATACCAAAGGCAAATGCCCATTCCTAAAATCAACATTAACAAACGCCCATAAAGTCCACTCGTCCAACTAATACCTGCCGAATTAGAAGCAATGATGGCACTAAATGGGTTAACCGTAGAGGCCATTGTTCCCATGGAGGAACCTATATAAATGGTCGCCAAAGCAACCATAGCATCGTATCGAGCGGCTAAAAAAACGGGAACTAATATAGGATAAAAAGCAATGGTTTCTTCTGCCAAACCAAAAGTCGTTCCTCCTACGGCGATCAAAGAAGAAATAATGATAATCAACCAAGTTTCTCGTCCTTTTAAGCGATTTGCTAATCGAGCAACTCCCGCATCAAAAGCACCTGTATGGTTAACAATACCTATAAAACCACCAATAATTAAGACAAACAAAATAACTTCAATAGCGTCCTTGATTCCTTTTAGAGGAGACTGAATGAAGTCTACGATTCCTTGTGGATTCGCTTCTACTTGATGGTACGTTCCCGGTATCCCTACTGCCTTCCAAATATCCCCATTCTCAAACTTTTGAATATCTATTTTCATACCTAAAGCATCTAAGGTGGCTTGAGTGCCTGGAAGTTCTCGATCGCCATCTTGTGCGTGATGAATGAATAGAGCTGCTGTGTTTTCGGTAGCAGCTTTGTATTCTAGTTTATCGTATTTTCCAGCAGGAATTAGCCAAGTAGACAAGGCGACTAAGGCCGCAATAATCAATAAAACCGTATGGGCAGTGGGAAAGCTGAAAGAAGATTTTTTTTCTTTTTCATCTAATGGTTGGTGCATATTTCTTTAGATTCACTTAGGTTAGCTAATAACTTTAGAATGATTAGGTGATATATGGGTTCACTACTTTGAGAATTTTTTTGTAGAAAAGTCCTTAAAGTATTATTGATTACAAGGAAAGCGTTAAACCAATGACACCTCCATAGCGCAGTGGTTCGCCTACTTTATACCCCATAACAAAGTCGACACGCAGAAAACGAAACAAATTCCATCCAATTCTATCCAAACCAAGGTTAAACTCCATGTATTCTCCTTTTTCTGGTGTGTATAGCAGGTGATAACCTGTTACAAATTCAAAACCAAGTGCTTTGAGACCTGGTATTTTATTCCAAATAAAGCCATTAAAATCGTGTTGTACGTGTAGCATACCAAAGGCTGAACTAGTGCTGTATTCGTAATAGGGTAATAACTGAAAGGTACTTAAATATTCACTAGTTTTAGCAATAATGGTTTGGTTTCCATTAAAATGCTGAAAATCCATGAAGTAAAGTTTGGGCTTATAAGGAAACCATCCACCTGTTGCTTTGAAACTCAATAAACCTACGGTACCAATTTTGATGTTGTCTTTTTCTACTTTTAATTCTAAGTAATCATAGTTGGTGCCACCGCCTAATATTGGGATGCCTCTTTTGTATCGAATCCAAATATCTGGAAATTTTGATTCGGTGTAGAATCGACGGTTGGGGTAAGAGATGTATTTTTGTCCAAAACGGATGCGCAAGGCGAGGGAAATTTCTAAATGATTGTGCGCTAAAAAGCTAGGAGCATCTTTTATGGTTCTAGGATGTCCTAGATCAGTAGGGTTATTTGAAAAAAAACGATTGGTGTTTTTGGGCACCCAGTTGCCTTCTGCTGTATTGGTCAGGGCTATTCGGTGAGCGTATTTGATGCCTCCTCTAAGCAATAGCCCATTGACAACCTGTTGAGAATAAAAAACTCGACCATAATACTCGTCATAGAGTTTCATGTAATTGAGTTTTAGTAGTAAGGTATAATAGGTATTGACAATATCAGGAATAGGTTTGCTAGGGTTAAATTGTCTTTTCATACGACCACCCTCTACATGGAGAAAAGCATTATCAATGGCATTAAAACGGATTTGAAAAAAGCCCATGCCCCTAAATTGATTGTCATCAAAAGAATATTCCCCTTCGGCATGTAATCGAAACCACTGCCGCTTTTCTTCATTGATTTCTTTTCTAAATTCGACGCCCAAACCTATGATTTGTCCTTGAACCGTATTAAAATGCAAGGTATTGATAGGAGAAAGAAACGTTAGTTTGTAGTTTCGATAAGAATTTTGAAAGGTGTAGCCCCCCAACAAGTCTAACAGTTTAGGGCGATTGGCAATTCGATCAATAGAATCTTTATAAGCCTTCGTTTGGGTTACTTTTTCGACACTATCCTTGACGTGATAATCCGTAGCTTCTTCTACCGACAAAGGAACTGGACGAATGGAATCCCAAAAGGCATTGATTTTTTTATTGGCTAAATCTTCTACTTTAAAAATTTCGGCATTAAAGAATTTGGGATCAAAAGAAGGGGTTAAGTCATAATTCCTAAAAACGCCTACAAAATTCCCTCTAGTCGCAATAATTAAAAAACGAAGGGTGAATTTAATGTCTTGTGAAAAAAGACGCCACGTTTCATTATTTAGTTTAATATGGGTTTGTTTGAAATAAACGGTATCTAAAACGGAGATGTTGACGGCTTTGCCTGTCGTGAATAAATCGGTACTGTGAATAGCCCAATCTTCATCTACGATATAAATATAACCACTAAATACCGCTCCCAATTTATTTTTAGGAATCACCTCAATTTTATAAACCAAATGCCCTTCATTATCATAAAAAGAAGTCTCTAAGCGATATTTGTAAGCCCCCAAAGCACCATTTGCAATGGGAGATAGAATTTCAGTATCGCCCAATTCAAAGGAATTTTCATAAAAAGACATGCTCGCCATTGCTGCCCCAGAATTGAAACTAAACCCATTGTCATTGCCGCTTACCTTGGAAGAGGACATGATTTCCTTGAATGCACCATCTTTGTAATGCAATTTGGAAACGGATTCAGAGAGATAGATAATTCCCGTACCCGTAGAATCCAAACCTTCCCGAAGCATATCCAAGGATTGCCCCATAAATGTTTTTGGCAAATTTCGAATGTGTTGAGTGCCTTTTACATAGGTCTCACAGCTATATTGTTTTACTTGATTGAGATAAAATTTACGTTTTTTTATTGCTTTTCGGATGATTCGATAAGCAGGATCTTCACCAGCCGTTACAACAACTTCCTGAATATTATTGGCAATTGGGTTTAAGACAATATCTAATGTAATATCTGCTTTTTCGATAACAACCGTTTCTGTTTTAGACTCATAACCAACATATTGAAAAACAATTTCATAAGTTCCTTCTTCCAACACCAAGTCGTATAAACCATCAATATTGCTAGTTGTTCCTGTGGAAGTTCCTCTAACATAGATGCTGGCAAATGGAAGGACGTCTCCTTTTGCATCCGTCAATTTTCCACGAATGTGTGCTGCAAAAGTTGTTGTCACAACTAGGCAATAAAGGACAAAGGACAATAGGTGTTTCATGAATCTTATTTCAAGTAGTTAAAAAATGGGAACTCAAGACGAGTAGTCAGACTAACTAAAATAAGAATACTAATGAATAAGTTGGGGTTTTGTACTGAATTTAACGTCGAATAACAAAAAAGAGCCGTTCTTTATACTTTATTTTTCCTATGTTATGAGGTTTTTATTGTTGCAGGGCAAATGGTAGGACAGAAGTAGGTTAGATGAGAATATTTAATTAATAGACTATGTTTAGCAAACTAAGTACTTGCTAAACATAGTCTTGAGGAAGAGGAGTAATTGGATAACTTTGCAACAAAGAAATCATTGTAAATTTTATACATTGATTTGTTGTATAAACATTTCTTTGTGATGGCCAATGTAGAGTTGGTTGATTATTAAGGTTTAAGTGTATGCTGTGTTATTTTGTATTATAATAATACTAGATTAAACCACTTCGCCAACAACAAAAATACTACCTCCAACAAACACACAATCATCGTCGCTAGCCTGTGCCTGTGCTACCTCAAAGGCTTCTTGAACAGAAACATAAGCCTCTCCATTCAAACCATAAGCTTCTGCAAATTGTTGAAGAGTGTGCGCATCCAATCCTCTTGGTATATCCGCCTTACAAAAGTAATAAATAGCGTCTTTGGGTAAGAGCGGAAATACCTTACTTAAATCTTTATCATTAACAGTTCCAAATACAAAATGAATTTGCTCTTTGTTTAATTCTTTCAAAGCTTGAAGTGTGTACTGCAAGCCGTGCCCATTGTGTCCAGAGTCGCATATTGTCAATGGAAATTCAGACAAAACTTGCCATCGACCCAACAAATGACTGATGTTTTGTACATCTGCACAAGCGGCTCGAATATGAGCAGGAGTAATATTGAAATTTTCTTTTAATAAAAAGAAGGTTGCTAATAAAGCTGTTTTTAGATTGTGAATCTGATAAGCACCTGTTAAATCAAAAATAAGTTCGTGAAAGTTGAGGTTATAAGGCTCGCTTGTAACGGTATAGATTGCTTTTTGATAATCTTTTTCGATCAATTGAGCTTCTACCACTTCATCGACAAAAATAATTGCTGCATTTTCTTGTACTGCTTTTTCGACAAAGACAGGAGCCGTTTCAATATGTGTTTCTCCTATCAAAACAGGAACATTAGGCTTGATGATTCCAGCCTTTTCTCCAGCAATTAACGCCAGTGTATTGCCTAGCATGGCTTCGTGATCCATTCCTATATTGGTGATAATCGAGAGCAGAGGAGTAAGAATATTTGTTGAGTCAAGTCGCCCTCCCAAGCCTGTTTCAATAATGGCAATGTCTACTCGTTCTTGATGAAAGTAGTCAAAAGCCATTGCCACAGTCATTTCGAAAAAGGAGGGTTGAATTTGCTCAAATATTGCTTGATTATTGGCAACAAAATCAACAACAGATTGCTCCGAGATATACGAACCATTAATTTTGATCCGCTCCCGAAAATCTCTATAATGAGGAGAGGTGTACAATCCTACTTTGTAACCTGCGGTTTGTAGAATAGCTGCTAAAATATGTGCTGTCGAACCTTTTCCATTGGTTCCAGCGATATGGATACTTTTAAATTGATTTTGTGGTTGTCCCAAGTACTCACATAAAGCAGTGATGTTTTTTAAATCCTTTTTGAATGCTTGATTGCCTACCCGTTGGAACATAGGTAGTTGGCTGAAAAGCCATTGTATTGTTTCTTGATAATTCATAATGTAGTAATCGTAAAAAAGTCAATAGACAAAAACGCAATTTTAAACAACTTTACCAATAGCCTATTATAACAAACAAGATTACCTGTTGTAAAGTTTATTAGATAAAGAACTCCTTGTGTTATTAACATAAAAAATAACAATGCCCCACCTATTGATAATATACACCTTTCATCAAATAATTTTCAACATAATCTTGAATGCCTTCTTCTAAACTATAGAAATCTTTTTGATAACCAGCAGAGCGCAATTTCGACATATCTGCTTCTGTAAAATATTGATAATTGCCTCGGATATCTTGTGGTGTATCTATAAAGCTAATGTCGGGCGTTTTGCCCATTGCTAAAAAAGTATGTTTGGCTAAGTCGTAAAAGGTGCGAGCAGTTCCTGTGCCCACATTGTATAAACCAGAGGCAACAGAATGATGCATCAAAAAGTCAATAATAGACAATAGATCTTTGATATATATAAAGTCTCTGCTTTGTTCTCCATCTTTAAAATCTGGACGATGTGAGCGGAAGAGTTTCATCTGGTTGGTTTGTTGGATTTGGTTAAATGCGTGAAAAATAACCGATGCCATACGCCCTTTGTGGTATTCATTAGGACCATAGACATTAAAAAATTTAAGACCAGCCCAAAAAGGTGGTTGTTCTTCTTGATTGAGCAACCAATTGTCAAAATCATTTTTTGAATCTCCATAAGGATTGAGTGGTGTCAAGGCACTTGGGTGAGTTTGGTCGTTATAGCCTTGTTCTCCTAGACCATAAGTTGCCGCGCTAGAAGCATAAATTAATGGAATTTGATGTTGCGTGCAGATTTTGGTAATAGACTTACTATAATTCAGATTCAGTTGATCAAAAATAGCCACATTTTTTTCGGTAGTATCTGTTCGTGCCCCTAGGTGTAACACCAATTCTATCTCTGTAGCATGTTCTGAGAACCAAGGCAAAAAATCTTGCCGATCAATTTTATACAAATATTGTGCATTGGCTAAGTTTTTATTTTTATCAGCTCGATCAAATTGATCCACAACGACGAAGTCTTTGCTCGGCTTTTTATTTAAGTGCGTTAATAAGCAACTGCCAATGAATCCTGCGGCTCCTGTTATTACAATCATAATCTACAAGGTTTAATTTATTATTAGATGTTAGAGGGCTTGGCTTCTAATTTTAAAACTCTTTGAGTCGTTTCTAAAACTTTAAAGCGTTCGTCTGCTCGTTGCCCAAGCACCCAAAGAATAGTATCATTCGCATCGCACAACAACCAAGTTGCATCTTTATCAAAACGATTCATTTTAATATCTTTAAAAAATTTGCTCAATTTTTTCTTTTTACCTCGCATACCTAATGGATAAAAAATATCTCCATCTTTCCAATGCCTCAAATGCAGTGGGAAATGTAGGACATCCATATCCAAATAAACAGTTTGTGGAGTTGTTTTTAAGTTAATTTTTTGGTTTGAAATTTCCCATTGTAAGCTTATATCTGCAATATTTAGGATGCCTTGAGAAGTATCAAAAGGGGCTAAGGTGTGCAATGCTGTTTTGTCATGAGCAATAGGACTCACAATCCAATGGGTACGATCTCTCAATAATTGATGAGTTTTGCTAGTATATAGAGCACCAGATTCTTCTTCTTTTCTATGAAAGATGTATTGAATTTTGGAGGCTTTGAAATGATAGGGACGCAAAATCTCATAAAGCAAGCTAATAGGAGAGGGAGCTTGGGTAATCCCCGCAATATCAATCCAAAGGCTAGTTCCTTTTTGAGTTGTATGTTCTTTTTTTAATTGTTGAATGGCATAATCATACAATGCTTCGGTCTCTCTGAAACGGATGAAATTTTCTTCAAAGGTTTGTTCTAAATTGGGATTGATTCGCTGAAGCTGTGGCACGACCAAATGTCGCAAAGCATTTCTAGTGTATTTTGTACTACTGTTAGAACTGTCCTCCCTGTATTGAAATTGATTTTTTTGAACGTACGTTTCAATATCTGCACGAGTGCTAGATAGTAGTGGGCGAATAAGGTATCCATTTTTAGGCAAAATACCATGCAAACCACGAATACCACAACCCATAGTTAAGTTGAGGAGTAAAGTTTCAATAGAATCATTAATATGATGCCCTACAGCAATGTATTGATAGTCGTATTGAACTCGAATATTTTCAAGCCATTTGTAACGCAAATCTCTAGCGGTAACTTGAATACTTTTTTTGGTATGTGCAGCCTCTTTTTTAGTTTCAAAACGGACACTGTGAAATGACACTTCAAGCTGTTGAGCCAATTGCTCTACAAACAGTGCATCCGCCTCAGATTCGTCAGCTCTTAGTTGAAAATTACAGTGGGCTATACCAAATTTAACACCTGCTTTTTTACACAGTTGGACCAAAGCAATTGAGTCAATGCCACCACTAACTGCAATCAAAATACGATCTCTAGACAGTCGAAATAATTCTTGTTGTTGAACATAAGTAATAAAGGTGGACAACATACGGCTTGTTTTTATAAATGGCGATTATTGATATTAATTCGCTAAGATAGCCTAATACTTGGTAGATTTTTCTTCTTTTTATAGAAAATCAAAAAAACATTGCTGCACCATTTTTGATTTTTGATATAGAGCAATTTTATAATTTAAAAGTTGACGGTGTTGATTACTAATAGTGTATGTTTTTATTGAGTTGTTGTTGATCAAAAAAATAGTTTTTCTAAGCCTTCTCCCAAGTTGGGAAGATCGATCAACGCTTCGTAAATATCTCGCTCGTTTTCACTTTCAAAAAAGGGAATCGTAAATGTTTTCTGGTAAGCTTCCAGAGTAGTTTCTTGCTGTTTAACTTTTCGTTCAATGGATAGATAAGGGGCTTCAGACAAGTCATCCCATTGATGTTCCGCTAAAAATAAAACATCATATTCTAAGATGGAAACTTGATATTGACTAACACCCCAAATGCTAAAATCCTGCTGATCTACAATTTGTAATTGCTCAAATGCTTTTATAAAATTAAAGCCTAATTGCGAACGTAGAAGTGTTAGCGCCAAAAAGTTATTGGTAGCGTCATTAGAAGCTATAATTTGTCTAATTCTAAAAGGAATGGTTTCATCTAGCATGATTTAGATAACTTGATCAATGAATTGTTGAGTGCGGTTCCGTTAGTATTGGGTTAATTTGTGTCATTTGAATAGGTTTAAAATAGGTTGTAGTCCAGAAAGCAGATAGCGTGGCTATACCAAAGGTAAGGATTAAATAGAAAGGTTCCCTATACCAATCATTAAATAAAATGATGCCAATAGGGACGAAGATGAGTCGAATAAGCTCAGAGGTAAACAACCATGATTTAGATTCTAAAATACCACTTAGATTAACAATGGTATGCCATAAAAAGGCAGCGCCTATCCAGCGCTCAAAAGTAGTCCAAGGTGAATGACTGTTGATGATGAATAGCATGATGATGAGCCCAATTAGAGTATGCAGAATAAGATATATTTTTGAATGGCTAAACATTACTGATTGGTAACGAACTTGATTTTTTAAAGTGATTTCTTGATTGGGAACATAGGGAGGCAAGCCTCTAGGCTGCCAAGTCAAAGGCATGAACCAAAGACGTATTTTGTCCCACCAATAAGGAGCCGCCAAAGCTTTGTTCCAAAGGATTATATAGTAATGAAAATTAATCTTGATTGGGTTCCACGATTTTGGGCCATTATACATCCCATAGACAACCTTGTCTGTTTCCTCTTCAAAAGTGCCAAAAAGCCGATCCCAAATAATTAGGAACTCTGCATAGTTCTTATCTAGATATTTAAAATTGACTCCATGATGGACTCTGTGATGAGAAGGGGTATTAAAAATAAATTCAACCCACCGCCAAAACTTTGGTAGCACTTCTGTATGATGCCAATAACCTATGAATAAATGAATGCCTGTCATCATATAAATATCAAAAGGCTCAAAACCAATGATCGTTAAGGGCCAAAAAAAGAAGAAGGACATAAGACGTTGAGTAATGCTAGCACGTAGACCAACCATCAAGTTCATTTCTTCGGCAGAATGATGGGGAGAATGAGCTGCCCACATGATATTGATTTCATGCCCCCAGCGATGTACCCAATAAAAAATAAAATCAATGCCTAGTAGTAACAATAGCCAGTTGTACCAGTGTGCTGCATCCATTGAGATGTCGAACCAATGAAACTGTTCCCAAAGATAACCATAAGAAAAATAAACGGCTACGGCAACAAGTACGTTGGTACTTTGATTGCCCATTGCCGTACAAAAATTAGCAATAGACTCTTGAAATGTAAAATATGATTTGCGAGCCAACCAGCAATAGATTAACTCTAGAATGACCAGTCCAACAGCCAAGGGGGTTAATAGACTGTAGATGTTTTTAGCTGTTTTGGAAAGGTTTGCAGTTTGACCAAAGTCTGTAAGACAGTAGACGGTCATGAGTATGGATAAGAAAATAGTCCATAAGATATGTGAAGTTCTTATCATGACAATGTTTATTAAATAGGGGAAAAATGGTTGTTCAACTTTATAACTTTTGAGTATACTAAAAAAAAGAGTAACAAACAAACACATTTGAGAAGAAAGTATTTTTATACGCCTTTGGAAAGCAAAAGATTATAAAGTGTAACTTATTTGTTTATTTGTGATTTTTTTTTATCAAAAAAATTATATTTTATTTGCTTTTAAAATAAATTAAAATTAGTTTTGTTATCTTTCTCCTTAGCGAAACTAACGACATTTGAAATTATATTTATTTAATTCATAAATCAGTGCCTATCGATACTTGCGAAGTTTCAAAAGGAAACTATAAAATTTAACATCCCAAAATAATGTCTAAAAAATGCTCTAAAAGCCCTTGTTTTAGGGATTTTTCAGGTCTTTTTTTTGCGATTTTAGCACTCTATTTTGACTCGTATGTCCTATAAATGCAGACTTATGGTAAAATTAAATATAATTCCGTTTATCGTTAGAACCGCTGCTTTCTCCTTGAAAAAGAGACCAAAACAATTTATAAACACTCAAGAATTAAAATTATGATTTTAGATGAACCAAGATCAATTTCCTTTTCTTTTAAAGGGAATGGCGGAAAATTATTAGGCATTTATATTGTCAATATGTTTCTAATTGCAATTACAATCGGATTGTATTATCCTTGGGCAAAGGCAAAGATGACTCGATATATACATAGCGAAACAGAATTAGAAGGAGAACCTTTTGTCTTTCATGGAACAGGGAAAGAAATGTTTATTGGATTTATCAAGTCAGTAGGGATTGTTCTTTTGTTTGGTATTAGTGTGCAGCTTTTAACAATGTTGTTTGGATTATATGGAGCAATCATAGGGGGGCTTCTTTCAGTAGCCTTTTTTCTGTGCGCCTTTCCGTATGCCATACATGGTTCTATGCGTTATCAAACATCTAGAACTTCATGGAATGGTGTGCATTGGGGATACCGAGGTAATTTGGGGGTATTTATACGCAAATTTATTATAGGATATTTTATGACTGTATTTACCTTAGGAATTTATGGGGCATGGTACGCTCAATCACTCCGAAAGTATATTGTTGGCAATACTCGTTTTGGAAACATTGAATTTGAGTATGATGGAGATGGGTTGACCTATTTTGTCATGCACTTAAAAGGCATTGTTTTGACCATTTGCACCTTAGGGATCTATTTTTTCTGGTACAACAAAGATATTTTTAACTATCTAGTGAACCAGACCTCAGCAAGACACGAGGAAGAAGAGATTGAGTTTACTTCTGAATTAACTGGTGGAGCTTTGTTCGGGCATATGTTCACCAATGCATTGTTAGTGGTATTTACCTTAGGAATTGGTTTTCCTTGGGCGATTGTTCGTACCCTTCGTTTTGTTTATAGTAATATAAGTATCAATGGTAATTTTAATGTCGAAAAACTAGTAGACACAGAACCTGCTTATAACGATGCACTAGGCGAAGAGTTAGGAGGTGTAATAGAAGCAGCTTTGAGTTAAATGCTTGTAATAAGTACATAAGAAGATATGATGAAAGCGATTCTAGGCAACAAACTTAGAATCGTTTTTTATTAGAAGCTATAGAATAGGAGTTAGCTGTGCTGCTACTGTGTGGTAGTTGATTATTATTCGCTACGCTCATGGAAGCACAAGCTTGGTTTGTTAGTATAGTATTTTAAAATTGAACATCTGTATTGGGAAGCCAAGCTCGAATCTCTGCAATATGGGAAGTTGAAATGGGGTTATTAAATAAATAAAGTCCCGTCAAATTAGCTAATTTATGAATGCTTTCAGGAATGGAACTGACTTTGTTGGAAGGTATTTCTAATAAACTCAAGTTATTTAGATTCCCAATACTTTCGGGCAAAGTAGTTAGTTGATTGTTTTGAAGGTGCAATCCTTGAAGGTGCTTTAGGTTGCCAATACTTTGAGGCAGGCTTTGCAATTGATTGTACTCTATTTTTAGAAGCTCTAAGTTAGGCAATTGCCCGAAACTTTCTGGTAGGGTTGTTAGTTGGCCTTCTTTGATGTACAGACGTTTGAGACCAGCCATATGGTGGATATTGTCAGGCAAACTAGTGATTGAAGTTTTGTCCAAGATCAACTCCTCCAAACTACTATGTTGCGTAATCGCATTAGGCAACTCTGACATTTGAGCAAGACTCAAATCCAGTTTTTTGAGACTGCTTATTTGCGCAAAATCAGCAGGCAAGCGCTCTAAGTTGAGCCCCCCAAGTTCTAAAGTAAACAATTTGTTCAAATTGATAAATACCGGGATGCATTGTGTTACTTGCAGTCCTGTGTGCCCCATATAAAGCTCCTCTAAATTGGACAACATTTGAAAACTAGACGGTAAGTTTTTAATTGGATTGCCACTAAAATTGAGCTTCCACATAGTCGACAGAGCACCAATATTTTCGGGCAAATTTTGAATGCTATTATAAGCAACTTCCAAAATTTGTAATTCAGGAAGTGTTGTTAAAACCTCAGGCAATGCAGCAAATTTGTTATCACGAATATCCAATAGCTTGAGGTTGACCATTCGTTCCATTCCTCTCGGAAGTGCTTGGATATTATTGTATTGGAGGTAAACTTCTTCCAAGTTTTTTAATTTGCTAAAACTCTTTGGCAGCGATTCTAGTTGATTTTTGTTAGCCTGCAAAATTTGCAAATTTAAACACTTGCCAATTCCTTCAGGAAGGGTTGTCAATTCATTTCCATCCAAATATAATATTTGCAGTTTTGTTAATTTGTGAATATCCTTTAATTCTGTCAAACGCTGCGACCTAAGGTCCAATACATAGACAAAATCAGGATTAGCAATCGCTTCATCTAAAGAGGTATAAGTTTGCGTTTGTGATAATTCTTCTGGACTCAATAAATATTGAGCTTGAATAGAAGAAAGGGGTACGATATAGATAAAAAGAAGAAGGTAAAAGTATCTCATTAAATTATGATTTGGTTACTACTACATAGTAGTTCGTTGATTTTTTACTTTTTTACCAAAAAGATAAAAAAGCACATTTATATTAGTTTGATAATCAAAATTTTAACACAAAATACTGTAAAGGTGTAACTTATTGATTTTCAAACTAATAAAGTTTTTAAACGAACTATTGTACTACAAATACCAATGATGTATATTGTTTTTCTATAATAAATAGAGCAACAACGCGTGCTTCAACTAAATAATAATTTGTTTTAAGTTTGTAGCAACTTAGAATCTTAATAATTGTTCCAAATTTGGATAAGGGGGATAATGATGATAAATAAAAGTACAAAAAAATCACTAGAAGAATGTTAAAAACTGCATTGGAGTTAAATTTTAGACCTAATTAAAAAATTGTTAAGCTTTCATGAAGTTGAATAAAACCAGAGCGATTCGTTTCTTTTCTTTTGAAATTCTATATTTTTGGGACATTATCCACCAACCAATCGTCCAGTTTTGAAGGAACGAAAAGTAAGGGAACAAAAAATTAATCAATCGATGAATCAAAAATTTGCTAATGACATTCAGTCAGGTTTAAGTGCTACTCAAAAGTCCATTCCTTATATTTATTTTTACAATGAACGAGGTTCATGGCTATTTCAACAAATCATGCAATTGCCTGAATATTACTTGACAGCTTGCGAAATTTGTATTTTAGATACTTATAAAGGCAAACTGTTAGAGTATTTTCAAGCCAAAAAGAAAGGGTTTAATTTAGTTGATCTTGGAGCAGGAGATGCTTCCAAAACAAAAATTCTTTTGCAAGATTATGTAGAAAAAGGCGTTCCGTTTACCTACACACCAGTTGATTTGTCGACCTCTATCTTATCGGCTTTGTCCGAAAGCTTGGATGCTGCTTATCCTGATTTGAAACATCAGGCAATGAATAAAGAATACTGGGATGCCATGGAAATCCTAAAAGATAATACGCCCAAATCAGAACGAAAGGTGGTTTTATTTTTAGGGGCAAATATTGGGAATTTCACCTACGAAGAAAGTGTTGATTTTTTGACGACACTCAAAAGCTACTTAAATCCAGGTGATCAAGTACTAATTGGTTTTGATTTGAAAAAACGTCCAGAGATTATTTACAAAGCATATCTAGATTCGAAGGGCATTACAGCAGCATTTAACCTCAATTTGTTGCATCGAATCAACCAAGAACTGGGTGGAAATTTTAAACCCAACTACTTTAGGTTTTATCCTTATTATAATCCTCAAACAGGGGAGTTGAGAAGCCACTTGGTAAGTCAAAAAGACCAAACGGTGACGATTGATGCATTAAATATGGAAGTGAAATTTGAACAATGGGAGTCTATCCATACCGAAATTTCTAAAAAACATACCATCAAAGAAATAGAAAGCCTAGCAGCAGCAGCAGGATTTACAATAAAGGAACACTTTTTGGATAATAAAGCTTATTTTGTAGATACATTGTTAGAAATTTAGAACCAACTGCTGTTTGTTGTAAGGAGTAGTTGCCAACAACAAATCGTATGAAACAAGCATTGATAGCTCTATTGCTAATAGGGTGGGTAGAAGCAGCTTTGGCGCAGAACCTAACCGAACAGTTATACCAACAATTAGGTCCTTGTGCCACTACACTCGAAGAGGAAGGGAAAGAATTTTATACCCTAAAGGATGTGTATGCCAAACAGGGCTATTTATCTATATCAGGAGGATGGCCAACTTGTGGCTGTGGTTGCAATGCCACTGTTGCTGCTTTTAGAGATGCTCAGAAAAAATATACATTTGTCCGTTGGGAATATTGGGATTGTGCGCAAGAGTTTGGACTTTATACTTCGAGTAATATAGAGGAGGTACTACCAAAAGGATGGAGTATCAATTCTTTTGTTGATGCTCAAAAAACACCGATAACAGAATTAACCAAAAGCTATTTTTACATAGCTGTTGAGCTGCCGATTTATGGGACAGATGTACACATTAAGTTAAAACCCTTGCCTTTGGGAATGTTGGGTAAAAGCAATAATGGTCTTGTGTACAATACCAAGTCGGTTGAGGTCATGGATGCTACGGCAGCGAATCTTCGTTCTATTGCCAATTTATTGGAAACGGAAGCACAACTAGATTTGCTACAGACCAAAGGGATAGGAGCATTGCCAGAATTATTGCAATCCAAAATCCGAGCTATCTTAAAGCAGAACCATGGCTATACAGAAGCGAAATTTGAACGCCTTTTGAACGAAGCGCATCGAGCCTATCGCATTTATAAACAATTAGATTTTGATGCAGCCATCTGGGGATGGGATCGAACTCAAGCACGCTTTTTCTTGAAAAGTAAGACAAAAAAGAATGGAACAAAGACGTTTTGGGAGTTTTTAAAAACTGCGAAAACGTATGAAGTATTGTGTTAGTTGGCACAATAATAAGCATGCTCTCTTTTTGAAAAGGGGGCATTTTTTTGTTTGAGGGATGTGTTTAGCAAATGACAACCACCCTTAATGACAATTGGCAGGCATAATCCAAGAGGTCACCTTACTTTGCAATACTGGACTAAGATAAGGAATGCCCAAGTTGAGCCCCCGAATGATAAATAAGACCGCCATAAACCCTACAAAAAAAGGAACTATTTGGCGCATTCTGTTCCGTACCGAAATAGAAATAAACCCTCGAAATTGACTGGCTAAGATCATGATAGGTAAGGTGCCTAAACCAAAACAAATCATATAAAGTGCGCCCAACCAACCTTGTCCTGTAGCAATAGCACCCGCCAAACCTGCATAAACCAAACCACAAGGAAGCAAGCCATTCAGCAAGCCAATACCATACAAAGCTTTGGTCGAATTATTTTGAAACAACAAGCCCATTTTTTGACGCACCCACAACTGAAGTTCTGCTAGTAGGCTGCTCTTGTTTTTTTGTAATTGAACATATTTGGGGAATAGGAGCACCAGCAAGATAAAAACACCTAAAAAAATCGACAATCCTTGTTGAAATCCTGCAAAAGAAAATCCTTTTCCTAAAAGCCCTAGTACAAATCCTAGTAGGCCATAAGTGCTGATTCTACCCAAATTATAGATGAAACCACCCCAAAGTTTGCTATACCAGTTTTGCTCTTGCAACGGTAAAGAAAAGGCTATGGCACCACACATACCAATACAATGAAAGCTACCTAGCAACCCGACTGAAAATGCTGTTAATAACGCTATCATATTGATTGGTTTAAGGAATGAAAATCTGTTGTTCAATGTAGTAATCCTTCTCTTGATCTGACCAACTTAATTGCACTTTATAAATACCCTTTTTGAATTTGTTGAGTGCTATTTGTTGTTGTTGGTTGGCATCGATTTGCAAGGTTTCGCCAAAGTCTAGATTCTTGTCAGAAGGTCGAAAAAAATGAATTTCTCCTTTGCTAAATGAATTCGGAAAAGAGAGCTTAAAATAATCCTCTTCAATCTGCCAACTAGGCTTTGTGTCTAGTGTCAACACATTATTTTGTTGATCAATTCGATTTTGGAATGTCACTTCTTGTGCATAATAATCTTCAGCTACCAAATCAAAATTTTGTTGCACGCATTTGTAAAGCATGAATAACATGAACGTTATAAAAGCAACAAAAAAAACAGCAATTCTATATCCCCAATTCATCTTTTTTAAATTTTAAGGGTAAAAAATAGACCAATAATTGCGACACGTTATGCGTTTTTATAAAAAACAGTTAATGAGTAGTTCAGTTCGTTATAGTATTAGGAGGGTAGGGGGCTAATCGTGTCGGGTATTAGCCCCCTGTTTCAAGTTGGTTATTCTCCTAAAAAGTTGGTTTCTACTTTATCAACTTGTTTGCCATTATTATAGATACCAATGACAACAGGTATTTGACGGGTAGCATTTTTTTGTTCAGGTATAATGACAAAAAGAGATCCAGATGTTTTGCTTCCTTTGGCTAATGATACAGTGCTGTCGCCAATAATTTGGACATCTCCTTGTGGTGTTTCCAGTTTAAATTCTAAGACAAAATCTTCGTTCGATTTATTGACAATATTATAATTGTATAAATTACTCCATCGACCATCGGCTTGTTTTTGTAAAAGCGTTCCTGGAGTTCTCAGAATCGTTGCCTCAATTTTATTTCTAAATAGAAGCAAACCGAAAATAACAGATGTTAAAGCGATCAAGAGCAAACTAAAACCAATGGTTCGTTTGTTCAACTTTAGTTTTGATTCATTTTTGATATGATACTCAGAAGTATAACGAATCAATCCGCCTGGCATAGACAGTTTATCCATGATACTGTCACAAGCATCCATACAAGCAGTACAATGCACACATTCCAACTGTGTCCCATTACGAATGTCAATTCCTGTGGGGCAAACATTGACACACTGATGGCAATCGACACAGTCGCCTTTTGCTTGTGCTGCTCGATCTTCGTTCTTTCTAAATTTTGCCCTATTTTCTCCACGTTTGTAGTCATAAGCGACCACAATAGAGTGTTCGTCTAGCAAAACCCCTTGCAAACGACCATATGGGCAAACAGAAGTACAGATTTGCTCTCGTAGCCTAGAGAAAACAATGTAAAAGGTAAAGGCAAATAGAAGAATACTCAAGAATCCTACAATATGCTCGCTAGGTGGAGCGGTGACAATTGAGGTCAATTCTTCAATACCAATAATGTACGCTAAAAATGTATTAGAAATAAGAAACGAAACTGCAAAAAATAGGATATGTTTAAGCACTTTTTTGAATACCTTAGAAGGAGTCCATGTGGCTTTGTTTAAAGCTTTTTGTTTGTTCCAATCTCCTTCAATCCAATATTCGATTTTGCGAAAAACCATCTCCATAAATATCGTTTGAGGACAAACCCAACCGCAAAATAAGCGCCCAAAAACTAAGGTGAAAATTCCAATGGCAATGACCCCAACAGCCATGACAAACATGAAGATATAAAAATCTTGAGGATAAAATATGCTGCCAAAAATGACAAACTTTCGTTCAATGACATTCAGCATCAAAATGGGATTGCCGTTTATTTTGATAAAAGGTCCCGAGAACAATAAAGTAAGTAAAATAATACTGACCAGTACTCTATAGTTGTGGAATTTTCCAGAAGGTTTTTTGGGGTATACCCATTTTCGATTTCCCGCATCATCTACTGTAGCTAAGGAATCTCTAAATGATTCTTCCATGTTGTTTGGCTTTTTAGTCTTAGTACTTAGTGAACGCAAATTTCTCCTTGTGGCTCTTTAGCTTTGGCAGGCGTTGTGCCTTTTAACGTCAGGATATAACTGGCAATTTGCTGAATTTGTAAAGGGTTAAGTTGTGTTTGCCAACTAATCATTCCTTTGGCAGGAACACCATATGTAATGGTTTTAAAGACAGATTTTATGTCACATCCATGTAGCCAGTTCTCGTCAGTTAAGTTAGGTCCAACATTTCCGCCTCCATCTTCTACGTGGCAGGACGCACATTTTTTGACGTACAATTCTTTTCCAGTAGCTAAGGCAGTTGCATCGGTCAAGGCTTCTACTGTATTTTCATTGATTTTGGCGTATTTAGTCGCCAGCAAGGCTTCTTTTTTAGCTTGAGCAATAGCTACTTCTTTTTGGTATTCTAGTGTTTGTAAGCCTCCCATACCAAAAGCATGATAATACAAGATGTATCCAACACCAAAGAGCACACAACCTGCAAAAAAATACGTCCACCAAGGAGGCAAGGCATTGTCCAGTTCTTGGATGCCATCGTGTTCTCCTTCTAATAAAATTTTTTCTTCTTCCTCAACGGGAACTGCATTGTTTATATTTGAAATAAAGTCCTTTGCCATGATATTTTGGTTTATATTTTGGATAATAATACTAATCCTCTAAAGGGATGTTTCCCATCGTTGTAATATGTGCTTTGCTGGCTCTAACAGCTATCCAGCAGGCGAATAGAAAGACAAAAAAGAAAATTAGGAACGAGATAATAGGGTAGATTTCGATGTTCCCAATACTCGTCATATGATGTTTGATGAATTTAAGCATGATTCCTATGGTATTAATAATAATGATAAACTGTTTAGTAGTGTTTAGGGAGTAGATAAGCGCATAAAGTGAGGGGAATGCAAATGTCTACATCTGCAATTTCCCCTCTAATAGCCTTTGAGCTATTCCTCCTCAACAGTTTCTTTTTGCATAATATCCGTTCCGAGACGTTGTAAGTAAGCAATAATTGCAATTACTTCTCGGTCACTTTCTGCACCATCAATGGTCGCAGCTATTTCATTGGCTTGTTGGTGTAAATCTTCCATGGCTTGTTCTTTTTCATATCCTTCAGGATAAGGCACTCCAAGGGTACGCATCGCTTTAATTTTTGCTTTGGTTTGACTTACATCTAATTGATTTTCTAGCAGCCAACTATATTTAGGCATGATACTTCCTGGAGAAATTTCTTGTGGATTTCTAAAGTGTTTATAATGCCAATCATTACTTTTATAATTTCGACCGCTAACAACACCTTCTCTAGCCAAATCAGGTCCTGTACGTTTTGATCCCCACAAAAATGGGTGATCGTAGACAAATTCTCCAGCTTTAGAGTATTCGCCATAACGTTCCGTCTCTGAACGGAAAGGACGAATCATCTGACTATGACAGTTGTTACAACCTTCCTTGATATATAAATCCCTTCCTTCTAGTTCTAGTGGTGTAAGTGGTTTTACACTAGCAATTGTAGGGACGTTGCTTTTGATCAAAAAGGTGGGTACTAATTCTAAGGCAGTACCAATAACAATGGCAACTGTACTTAAGAACAATAGTTGCACAGGGCGACTTTCAACGGCTCTATGCCAATAACCATCTTCATGAGAAGGCATTAAAGCAGGTGCTTTGGCTTCTGTGTCTGGAGCAAAGGTTCCTTTTCTGGCTGTTTTGTAGAGGTTGTATACCATCATCAACGTACCAATAAAGAATAACAAACCTCCAATTGCTCTTAAGCCATACATGGGAATAATTTGAGTAACGGTATCCAAAAAGTTCTGATAAACTAACATACCTTCTTCGTCAAATTCTTTCCACATCAAACTCTGTGTAAATCCAGCCCAGTACAATGGAATCGCATACAAAATAATCCCTAACGTTCCTATCCAGAAATGATAATTGGCTAATTTTTTAGAGAACAACTCTGTTTTGTATAAAACAGGGAACAACCAGTACAACATTCCAAAAGTTAAAAATCCATTCCATCCCAATGCACCAATATGTACGTGAGCAATTGTCCAGTCGGTATAGTGACTAATGGCATTGACATTTTTTAAGGATAATAAAGGGCCTTCGAACGTTGCCATTCCATAACAAGTCAAGGCTACTACCATGAATTTTAGAACGGGTTCCTCTCGTACTTTATCCCAAGCTCCTCGAAGTGTCAATAAACCGTTCAACATACCTCCCCAAGAAGGAGCAATTAACATGACAGAAAAGGCAACTCCTAAGGATTGAGCCCAGTCGGGTAAGGCGGTATATAACAAATGATGTGGTCCTGCCCAGATATAGAGGAAAATCAACGCCCAAAAATGTACAATAGACAATCGGTAAGAGTAAACAGGGCGGTTTGCTGCTTTGGGAACAAAGTAGTACATTAGTCCCAAATAAGAGGTGGTTAAGAAAAATGCTACGGCATTATGACCATACCACCATTGTACCAATGCATCTTGCACGCCTGCATAAACAGAGTATGATTTTAACATACTTACTGGTAGCTCAAAAGAGTTGACAAGGTGCAATAAGGTAACGGCTACAAAGGTAGCAATGTAAAACCAAATAGCTACGTATAGATGTTTTACTCTACGGTGTAGGATGGTTAACATCATATTCAATCCAAAACTAACCCAAACTAAGGCAATCGCAATGTCTATCGGCCATTCCAATTCGGCATATTCCTTTCCTGTGGTAATCCCAAAGGGCAAGGTTAGGGCAGCCGAAACAATGATTAATTGCCAACCCCAAAAGTTAATTTTACTGAGCAAATCACTGTACATTCTCGTTTTACAAAGCCGTTGCAAGGAATAATAGACTCCTGCAAAAGTTCCGTTTCCAACAAAAGCAAAAATAACAGCATTGGTATGCAAAGGACGCAAGCGCCCAAAGGATAAAAAGCTGGCGAGGTTTAAACTCGGAAAAACTAGTTGAAAGGCTATGATTAAGCCTACCAACATCCCTATAACACCCCAAAATATGACGGCAATAGAGAAGTTTCTAACCGTGGTGTTATCATAATGAAAGGTTTCTAAATTTTGTGTATTCATCGCGTAATGGTTAGTTCTATGATGATAAATAGTTATTCGATCGGATTTGTAAGATTAAAAGCACCCCACTTGTATGTTGTCGGTGTCGTTCTTTTTAATTTCTGGATTCGCTTTGTTCATCGTCAAACAAAATTCGAATAGAAGGAGTATGTGTATCGTCGTACTGTCCTGTTTTGATTGCAAAAAAGAAAGCCATTAAAAAGCCTAAAGCAATCAAAAAACTGACAGCAATTAATAAATAGATTGCGCTCATAATTTTGTTGTTTTTACAAATGTACGGAGCTATAGTTTGCTTTGAAATGATGCATTTGAGCCTTAAAAATGATTCTAATCAATGTGCTTTATTTCTATGTGTGCTGACCTATACTGTTTGACTGAAAATGGGAGTGTTGGGGCGTTTTTGCCACAAATACTCGTCAAAGCACATACAAACATTGCGTACATATGGTCGACCTTTTTCTGTAATCAACAATTGATTGGGAAGGCGTTCAACTAAACCGTCTTTTTCCATTTCTTCCAATTTTCGAAGCCCTTTGTAAATAGCAGGATTGTTTAAATCGTCATGTGACCATTGAGTAGAGAGTTGGCACATTAGGTTTAAAATGTGTTGTCTAATGATTAAATCTTGTTCGCTAAGTTGATGTCCTTTAGAGAAAGGAAAAAGCCCTTGGTCTACTAAGTCTGCATACTCTTCTACCTTTTTGACATTTTGAACAAAGCCTGTCCATGAGTCGCTAATGGATGAAGCACCTAAACCGACCATCAAGCGAGTATGGAAAGGGGAGTAGCCCATAAAGTTGCGATGCAACTGTTTGTCTTGGCTAGCTAGATACAGAGGATCTGTCGATAGAGCAAAATGATCCATGCCGATCTCGTGATAGCCCATTTCTTCAAAACGCATTTTTCCTAATTCGTACAAAGCACGTTTCTCTGCATCAGAAGGTAATGTTTCTGGTGCAAAGCTGCGTTGACTAGGTTTTAACCAAGGTATATGGGCATAACTATAAAATGCAATTCGGTCTGGTCGCAATTGGTTGACTTGTCGAATGGTTTCATCAACAGATGCCAATGTTTGAAGTGGAAGCCCAAATACTAGGTCAAAATTGATAGAGGTGTAACCTATTTCTCGAGCATTTTTAGTCACTTCCTCAACCATTTCATAAGGCTGAATTCTATTGATAATTAACTGAACTCTTGGATCAAAATCTTGAATGCCCAAACTAACACGTCTGAAACCAAGGTCGTATAGTGTTTGCAGATGTTCTTTAGTGGTATTTTTGGGATGTCCTTCAAAACCCAAAACGGCATTGGGTGCAATGACTGATGTTTTTCGAATGCCTTCTAGTAATACGCGTAAATTTTTAGGACTAAAAAACGTAGGTGTTCCGCCTCCTAGATGGATTTCCTTGATGTTGGGTTTTTCTTCAAATGTATCTAAATACAATTGCCATTCTTTTAGCAAAGTGCGAATATAAGGTGATTCGACCTCATGATTGACGGTGATTCTTGTGGTACATCCACAATAGGTACACAGACTACTACAAAATGGTAAATGAATGTATAAACTAATACCATCCGTGGTATTGCTAGCCTCAAAAGATGCTTTGACAAGGTTTTTCCAATTGGTTTCACTAGGACTATTGTACCAAAAAGGTACGGTTGGATAGCTGGTATATCTCGGACCAGGAACATTGTATTTGCTAACTAGTGTAGCCGATGGGTCTAAATTAGATGCGTTGTTTGTCATAACAATATTTCATTTTGTTCCGTGCTAAATTGTGTGCAAGATATTCCAGTTAATTAGTAGGAAGACTATAAACTACTTCAAGTATTTGGGTGTTGGTTCTGTTAATGAGGTGGAAGTTGGTGACACAATTTTCAGAGAACCTGTTCAAGAATAAAAGAATCAATTAAGTTGTACAAAGGACGAGAAGAATTGGAATTTAAATGCTAAGGAAAATCATTTTGAGTGATGTTTTACATCATTTCCAATGTAGTAGAGAGCAGCTATATTTGTATCATAAAGATTTTGTAATACAAAAAATAACGTCTCATGAAAAATACAAAAGGTCTTATGGTAGTTGCTTTTATGGCGATAGCAGAGCTAGCTACAGCTGCCAATACAGAAATGATGAATACAATTGATGCCAACGCAACAAGAGAAGCAGTAGGAATGACAGCGATTACATTAGTGCCTGTTTTAGTACTAGTTGTTTTCTTAGTAGTATTAGGGTTTGCGACTCAAAAAATTCCTGGCTTAAAAGGATAAAATAAATGTTATGGTTGCCTGCGAAATTCAATGTTATCACTGTGGAGAAGATTGCGAAACAGAAGCAATAAAAGTTCAAGAAAAGCATTTTTGTTGTGATGGTTGCAAAATGGTGTATGAGTTGCTAAGTGAGAATAATTTAGATGCTTATTACCAACTTGAATCCCGTCCTGGGAATGCCGTTCGACAAGAAAACTCTAAGGAGCAATACGCTTATTTAGATTTGCCTGAAGTCCAAGAAGCTTTGCTTAATTTTAGAGAAGAGGGCTGTTCTAAAATTACAATTACAATCCCTAGTATTCATTGTAGTTCTTGTGTGTATTTGCTTGAAAATTTGCCTCGTATAAATCCTGCCATTGAACAGGTTTTAGTAGACTTTGTTCGTCGAGAAGCAGCCATAACATTTGATGATAGAAGGCTTTCGCTGAGAGCTTTGGTAGAGCTGTTGGTTAAAATAGGATATACGCCTGATTTGACACCAAACAAGACATCAAAAAAGAAGTCTATCAATAGAAAGCTTTATCTAAAAATAGGCTTAGCAGGGTTTTGTTTTGGAAATATCATGCTGCTAAGTTTTCCCGAATATTTTATTGTCAATGAGAATGATTTGGTCAACTACAAAACCTTTTTTGGTTGGCTGAATTTCTTGTTGGCATTGCCTGTTTTGTTGTACTGTGCACAAGATTATTTAAAGTCTGCTCTTGCTAGTTTGCAACAAAAAATGATTGGGATTGATGTGCCCATTGCTTTGGGAATAATTGCCTTGTTTACGCGGAGTAGTTATGAAATATTTACTCAAACGGGGGCGGGGTATATGGACTCCTTTGCGGGGCTCATTTTCTTTTTGTTAATTGGAAAATGGTATCAAAATAGAACGTATGAATCCTTATCTTTTGAACGAGATTATACTGCCTACTTCCCAATTGCAACTACCAAAGTAAATTCAGATGGAAGCGAAAAGCAGGTGTTGATAGAACAGTTGAAAGTAGGGGATGTTATTAAAATTAGAAATCAAGAAATTATTCCAACTGATAGCATCCTAAAAAGCAAAGAGGCTTCGATAGATTATAGCTTTGTGTCAGGGGAGTCGATTGCCATTTCCAAAAAAGAAGGAGATAAATTATATGCAGGAGGTCGACAAATTGGACACGTTATTACACTAGAAGTACTCCAAGAAGTTAACCAAAGCTATTTTACACAACTATGGAACCAACCTGTTTTTCAGGAAGAAAAAACAGCGGTATTGTCCAAAACAGTAGATGCCATTAGCCGCTATTTTACCATTAGTATATTGAGTATAGCAATGCTAACATTATTGTATTGGTTGTGGGTGGATGCATCTATTGCATTGCTCTCTTTTAGCGCAGTATTAATTATTGCTTGTCCTTGTGCCTTGGCACTGTCAGCCCCATTTGCTTTTGGAAATGTATTGCGGCTGTTTGGTCAAAAAGGATTGTTTCTTAAAAATGCTTTGGCTGTAGAACAGTTGGCAGAAGTGACGGATGTTATTTTTGATAAAACAGGCACCTTGACCACCAATGATGTTGCCAATGTTCAATTTGTTGGCGAGACATTATCCGAAATTCATTATCAACAAATTTATGCTTTGGTGCAGAACTCAACTCATCCGTTGAGTCAAATGTTGGCAAAATACATTCAGGGGCTAGATTTTGTAGATACCCAAAAAGATTTTCCAATAAAAGCATTTGTGGAAACAAGTGGTCAAGGGATCGAAGCTTGGATTGACGACCATTTCCTAGAAGTAGGATCTTCTAAGTTTGTAGGAAAGTCAGCCTATCAAATGGAAGGCTTGACAACGGCAGTGTATGTAGCAATTGACCATTATTGTTTGGGGTATTTTATCATAAAAAAAGAATATCGAAAAAACATAGAGACGGTGCTAGAAAATTTGAGTAAAGATTTTACGCTGCACCTTCTATCTGGAGATAATGATGCAGATCGAGCTTATTTACAGCATCTTTTTCCTGCGCATGAGAGTTTGCATTTTCAACAAACTCCTGTTGATAAATTAAACTATGTAAAGATATTGCAACAAACTGGAAAAAAAGTATTAATGATAGGTGATGGGTTAAATGATGCAGGAGCCTTGCAACAGGCAGATGTAGGTATAGCTGTCGCCAACGACGTGCATAGTTTTTCGCCTGCCAGTGATGGCATCTTAGAAGCTTCCAAAATTAGTAATTTAAACCACTATACTACTGTTGCTCAACGTACCTTGTCAGTTGTCAAAGCTAGCTTTATACTCTCTTTACTATATAATAGTGTTGGTTTATTCTTTGCTGTGCAAGGATTGTTAACGCCTGTTATTGCGGCGATACTCATGCCGTTAAGTTCTATTTCTATTATTATTTTTACAACTATTTTGACCAATTGGATTGCTAGGAGATAGCGATAGCTTTATTCACTACATTTGTAACTCTGGGTTTTGTATTACATATGACAAGCTTATTGGGTAAGTGTAATGAACTATTGAGTTTAATAAAATTAGTTAACATAGAGTTAGGTTATTTTGTTAGTAAATGAAATGAAGTGTAGTGTTTTTTATATGTAAAATATTTTTTTTATTTTAATTAAACAATTATCCTGTTTTGCTTGTTATAATAGTATAAATGTATTATAAGGATGCTTTTTGAAGTTGTAATTTTTGTTTTTTTGTAAAGTTTTGTGACTTTGAATGAAAAGTGTTCTAGTCTCTTAAAAGAAAATGAATTATGAAAATTATATCAACATTATATACCACTTTATTTTTGATGACCAGCTTTTTTTCAGCGAGTAGTCAAGTTTTAGAAAACAATAATTTGATTCAGCAGCCTACATGAACAAACTTTAATGCAGCAATCGTCAATTATACACCAGAAATCAGTGTTTGGGATTTGGAACGCTTGTATTGTGAAAATGCTTCTTTGGTGAAATTTGAAAGTGTAGATGCTGAGCTAGTACGTCCTTACGAAATAAGGGTAACTTGGTCAACAGCACTAGAAATGAATAATAATTATTTTGAAATACAACATTCTGAAACGGGCGTTTATTGGGAAACAATAGGCGTTGTAGAAAGCAATGGAAGTGCAGATGTTATTCAAAACTATCAATTTATTGACAAGCGACCATTGGTAGGGTATAACCATTATAGAATCAAACAAGTAGGATTTAATAAGGATCATTCGTATTCAGAATCTGTTGTTGTTTCTACAGAAAGAGATAAAGAAGCATTTGTTGTTGCTCCTAATCCTGTATATGAAAATCAAACGCTGGTACTGATGAATATAGAGGGAATTGAGCATATTGAAGTCATTAATCGCTATGGAAAACATGCGCGACAATGGCACGAACCAAGAAAAAGAATCCCTATGGATTTTGGCACAGGAATCTTTAGTTTAAGAGTTAAAACCGATCGTGGTTGGCTGACAAAACGTATTGTCGTACATTAATATCAATTGTAAGTTACTTAGGCTAATAGTTCCGTTTGTAATGTTATAGAAGGTCTTGTATTGCCTTACTATAACATGAAGAGTCACCTATGAAGATATCAATATCTTCAAGGTGACTTTTTTATTTTTATTAAAAATATTTTTGTCCATGCGTTGTGCATATTCTCCCCATAAAATACTAGTCCATATCTCAAATACAACTACTCCAAACTATCAAGATTACTCAGGGAGGAGTTAATAGAGTTTTCTTTCAAGCAGTTATAAGCAAGCTTATATTCATAGTTTGTATTGACGATACAAACTAGTATAAAATAGATACCTACTTCAATTTACGCATAAAAAAGAGATAATCAAAATCATTAGGCTGTTTATCAACAACGCAATCCTCAAGAAGTATCACATAGTCGCAGCAAACTGAGTTTATTAAAGGAAGTAATAAAACTAATCCAATAAGTGATTTTGGAGGTAAATAAATCTAAATTGCTTCATATGTTAAAGTCCAGATACTTTTGTTAGCTTAAATGATTTATTTATAACCATTTAGATGGTTTTTGTTTTTTATTGTTTATAATAAGTCTAAATAAAAATTGGTTTTTTAGAAATTCAGAACTACATTTGCGGTGCGTTACTTTTATTTAGACTTAATATTAATAATTATATAAAAATGAAAACACTACTTCAACTAACTCTATTTTTGTGTTTGGGCAGTAGTTGCCTTTATGGTCAGACCACCCACAATTTTTCAGCTGGCGCAGCTTATGCCAATAGTCAGTATTACAATCTAGCTACCGATGTTACAACAGATGTGGCACATACTACTTGGGATATTGCTTTTAGTGTAATAGGAGGAACAGATGCAGGAATATTTATCAACGAAGGAGCTTCTTTTTCGGGAACAGCACCCAAGGTATATCATATCCCCAATAAAACATTTGGAGATAATATCGTAACTGCTGATTTGGGAGACGAGCTAAAGAACACAGAACAGTCTTGGAAAGAAGGCGCTTTGAACAGCATTAAAGTGGCTTCTAACTGGGCAGACTATGGTTGGGGAACATACAACATGACCAACCACAAAGTAGAAGGAACAGCTTTATATGCCATCGAATTACCGAATGGAACTTACAAAAAGCTATTTATCGATGAATTAGCTGGAGGTAGTTATTCCTTTAGATATGCAGACTTTGATGGCACTAATTTGCAGCAAAAAACAATTAGTAAAAGTGCTTATCCCGATCAAACCTTAGCTTATTTTTCTTTTACAACAAATACAACAGTAACAGTAGAACCTGCTACAGGTTGGGATTGGGTGTTTACCCGTTATGAAACAACTTTGTATAGCTCTGGAGCACCAATGCCATATACAGTGACAGGAATTTTGACAAATGATAAGGTAGAAATAGCCTTAGCGGATGGTATTAATCCTGCTACAGTCGATCCTGCAAATTACACAACAACTGCCGATAGTTTGACAGCGATTGGGCACGATTGGAAAGCCTATGATTTTTCAAATGGTTGGACAGTAGATGCTGATCGTGTATATTTTGTTAAGACAGCAGATAGTACTTTGTACAAAATCCAATTTGTAGATTTTCAAGGCTCTTCAACAGGGCAAGGAACGTTTGTCAAGACACATATAGGGCAGTGGACTTCTATTGAGTCAACTCAAAAATACCGTCTTTTAGAACAATTCCAAGCTTTTCCCAACCCTGCTTCTGATTATGTAAACATCACATTTACTTTAGCTCAAGCAGAAGAAAACTTAAAGATAGAGTTAAGAGACATATTAGGAAGGTTATTGGTTGAAAAAACAGTGGATGCTCAATCTGGTTTGAATGGAGTGGAACTTAATGTATCAAGTTTTGAAGCAGGAAACTATGTATTGACACTACAATCAGACCAAGTGTTAAAAAGTCAATCTATCCTGATCAAATAGTAGCCTAGTAATCAATTTTAGGCACGACTAACATTTTTGCCAGTGATATGGTGGATTCGTTTGACACAGTCTTGCCGCAAAGCAATATAATAAACATACAATGAAATCAATATCAATATATTGGATCTTAATAGTTGGACTATTATTAACTGTCAGTTCTTGTAGTTCCGAAGCGTCAACAGATAGTCAAGTTGCAGATACACCTGCGGATGTCACAGAAGAAAAAGAGTGGCGCATTGTTTCTCTAAACGGAACGATTACGGAGTTACTTTATGAATTTGGTTTGGAAGAGAGTATTGTAGGGGTAGATGTAACGAGTAATTATCCTGAAGGAACTAAGTCCATTCCTAATTTAGGGCATAGTAGTCAACTCAACACCGAGGCAATTTTGGCATTAAAGCCTAACCTTATCTTGATGGACGAAAAAATGCAAGGCAATAAAGCTTTGAGTGGTTTGGAAGCTTCAGGGATTAAAATTAAAACAATAAAAGTTCCTCATACCTTGGAAGGATCATTGGAAGTTGCAGAGCAGTTAGAGACAGTATTAGAAAAAAGCATTGAAACAGATGCTTTGAAGGCTAAAATCTCAAAAAACAAGCAGCAACTAGAACGCATTTTGAGCCAAACAACAGAGCGACCTAAGGTGCTGTTTATTTATGCTCGTGGGGCACAAGCTATGATGGTGGCAGGTAAAAATACCTTTGCAGAAGCAGCTATTACTTTAGCAGGAGGAAATCCTGTTGTTCAGGAATTTGAGGCATTTAAACCATTAACACCAGAAGCTTTGTTGCAATATCAACCAGAAGTGATCTTGATGTTTGATTCAGGATTGGCGAGTTTGAGAGATGCGACTAATAATAAATCAGGAGAAGAACAATTGTTAGGAATACCTAGTGTGTCGCAAACACCTGCTGGTCAAAATCGTCGGATTATTACCATGGAAGCCCTTTACTTATCAGGGTTTGGTCCAAGATCTAGCGATGCCATTTTAGAATTGGCAACAGCACTACATCAAAAAGAATTAAGTTTGTTAAATGAAGTTGAATAGAGTATTTATGGCTTCCACCAAAGCACCTATTTCCATTGTTGTAAAGTTAAGTTTGCTACTTTTATGCACTGTCTTTTTTTCCCTTTGCGTGGGAGCTTACTCTATTTCATTTCAAGAGATGATACATATTTTAGGAAGTTGGTTAACTGCCAAGGAGGTGGATGAAAGCAGTGTGTTTTTGATTGGCCAGATTCGGCTGCCTCGCATTATGCTTGGTTTACTAGTTGGAGCAGCGTTGGCTATATCAGGGGCAGCGATACAAGTTGTTTTTAGAAACCCCTTAGCAGAACCAGGTTTGATTGGTATTTCGAGTGGGGCGATGTTTTTAGCTGCTGCCTTTATTGTACTAAAAGACTATTTGCCAATTGATTTAGGAATTTTGGGGCATTATATAGGTTTGTCTTGTGCCTCTTTTTTGGGCGGTTTATTGGCAACTGCCTTTGTTTATAACTTATCAACTCAGAATGGTCGTACAGCTGTTAGTGTTATGTTACTAGCAGGAGTAGCGATGACCGCATTAGGAGGAGGTTTAACAGGTATTTTGATTTTTTATGCTACAGAAGCACAATTGAGAGATATTACTTTCTGGAGTTTTGGCTCTTTGAGCGGTGCTAATTGGGGAATTGTTAGTTTATTAGCCTTTATAATTTTGCTTTCAATGATCGGCATTATTCGGTCGGCCAAACAATTGGAAATTATGCAATTGGGAGATCAAGAGGCAAGTTATCTTGGAGTAGAAGTAGAAAAGATAAAAAGAAGGGTTGTGATTTGGGTGGTTTTGATGGTTGGTGTTTGTGTTGCCTTTACAGGATTAATTGGTTTTGTTGGTTTAATGGTTCCTCATTTGGTGCGGATTTATTTCAAAGAAACCTCATTTGCAAAAAATGTCCTGTATACAGGTCTGTTGGGAGCCGTACTATTGAGTTTGGCTGATACAGTTGCTCGAACAGTCGTTGCTCCAGCTGAACTACCGATAGGTATTTTAACAGCACTACTAGGCGCTCCTTTTTTTCTTTGGTTATTAATCAAGCAAAAGTCTGTTGGTTATTAAAATCAATCGTCCATTGCTTGGCTATGGTGCTATTGCGTGTTGTCCAGTGTGTACTATACAGTTAATATAAAATGTAAAACTATGTTGAATGTTAATAACATAAGTGTCTGTTTAAATAGAAAACAGTTGTTAAAAGGGATTAACTTTGATTTGGATCATGGTGACTTTATGGTGCTTTTGGGAGGCAATGGAGCTGGTAAGTCAACCTTACTAAAGACATTAGCTAGAAGTTTGCCATATCACAAAGGTCAAATTTCGTTTAAAGGAGAAGATTTGAATTATTGGACACAAATAGCCTTGTCTCAACAACGAGCCGTTTTATCTCAACATACCTTTCTAGTTTTTCCAATGAATGTACTAGATGTTGTTTTGTTGGGACGTTATCCTTATACCCAAGGAGCTAAGCCTAATACAAAAGATGTGGCAATAGCCTATGAATTGTTAGATTTAATGGGAGTTGCTCAATATGCCGAAGAAGATATTACTTGTCTATCGGGGGGCGAACAGCAACGAGTACACATTGCCCGTGTTTTAGCGCAAGTGTGGGAGAGCAATGCCGAACAATCTAAATTACTGTTTTTGGATGAGCCTACTTCTAATCTAGATATTGCTTATCAACATATTTTATTAGAACTATTACAAGATAGGGTACAACAGCATGGCTTAACGGTTCTAGCTGTTTTGCACGATATGAATTTAGCAGCTCGATATGCTACAAAAATTGCCTTACTAAAAAAGGGCGAATTATTAACCGTAGGAACACCTTTAGAAGTTTTGACAACCGATTGGATTAAGCAAACTTTTGGCGTTTCTTCTATCATACAAACGCATCCAATTTTTGATTGCTTGCAAGTGTCAACTTATTAACAAAATCAATGACCAAGTAGTAGCTGCAAACCGAGTTGTGTGAGCTCACAACCATAGGAAGTAACAACGCTAACTACGAATAAAAATTACAACTATGAAAACAATCACATTAAAAGAACAATATACATTGTATAAAGAAGCACATCCGAAAGCGCGAATCAGAGATATTTCTATTGCATTAGGAGTTTCAGAAATGGAATTGTTAGAAGTAGCAGAAGTAGAGCAATTGACTTATTTGGGGAATAATTTTAAAGCAGTTTTGAAGGAAGTGCATGCAATGGGGCATGTGATGGCACTAACTAGAAACGAGCATGGTGTCCACGAAACCAAGGGGGTGTATGAAAATGTTAGTTTTATGGAAAAAGCACCAATGGGGATTGCACACAACCCTATTATTGACTTGCGTTATTTTTTGAGTAATTGGGCACATGTTTACGCTGCTGTTTTTCAATCAGGCAAACGTGTTATGCATAGTCTTCAGTTCTTTGACAAATATGGAAATGCCGTTCATAAAATTTATGCTACTCCTAAATCAAATTTAGATGCTTATCATGCATTGGTTGAAAAATATACGACAGGGAATCGAATGCAAGTTCCGATGGAAGTCGAAAAAGTAGAACCTTCTGCCAAAACAGATACGGCTTTAGATATTGGTGCTTTCCAAACGGCATGGTTGAATATGAAAGATACGCATGACTTTTTTGGTTTGTTGAGAAAATACAATTTGACTAGACAAGCCGCTTTTTGTATTGCACCAGAAGGAACAACCTATCGAGTACAAAAAAATGCAATTGTTGATATGTTGGAAATGGCTGTCGCAACAGGAACTCCTATTATGGTTTTCTTGGGGAACAAATCTTGTCTACAGATTTTTTCTGGAAACATACACAAAGTAGTGGAAATGAATGGCTGGTATAATGTTTTAGACAAAGACTTCAATTTGCACTTAAAATTGGATGCTATTGATGAAGCTTGGGTGGTAAAAAAATATACGACAGATGGGATTGTAACAAGTTTGGAGTTGTTTGATAAAGAAGGCAATCAAATTTTGTATTGTTTTGGACAACGCAAACCTGGTATTCCTGAGTTAGATATGTGGCGCAAAATTGTTGCTAAATTAACTCCATTAACAACATAATCTTCACGAATAGATCAGCGTAATCATGAAACATTTTTTTTGGATTTTATTGTGGAGCCATCAACTTGTTGCTCAAGAAATGTTGGATAGCATACCGCTTTCTGTTTCTTTTGATGAAGAAATCGTCGTGACAGGACAATATAGTCCAACAGAAATGCAAGCCTCCACACTACCAGTTCGAGTGATTACCAAAGAGATGATTACCCAGCGGGCAGCAACCAATTTAACGGAAGTTTTTCAGCAAGAGGCCAACATTCGAATTGCACAGGATCCTGTTTTAGGAACCATTATGACAATGAACGGTTTGGAGGGACAACATATCAAAATTTTGATAGATGGCGTACCTATGATTGGGCGAAGTGATGGAAATTTGGATTTGGATCGGATTCAAGTGCAAGATATAGAACGCATAGAAATTATTGAAAATGCAATGTCCGTAGCTTATGGAACCAATGCGTTAGGTGGGATTATTAATATCATTACAAAAAAGAGTCCTTCAGGTGACTGGACAGCTCGATTGACAGGACAATTACAAAGCAATGAACAATATAATGCTAGTCTTGCCTTAGGCAAAAAATGGAAACATATTGCTTTGGATTTTAACTACAATTTTAGTCATTTTAATGGCTTTTCTACAGATACATTACGTAGTCAAACTTGGAACCCCAAGCAACAACATTTTGTAGGAGGAAGGTTATTTTATACAATTCCTTCGAGTAGAATTAATTTATCATATCAATACAATTATTTAAACGAAGTTATCCAAGATAGAGGAAACATTAAGCTAGCCGCTTTTCCTGCCTTAGCTTATGCAAAAGATTATGATTTTGTAACGATTACACAAGATCATACCGTTGCTGCTACAGGATACTTGGATCAAAAGCAGCGGTATTATTTAGATGCTTTATTGGCTTTTAACGACTACCAACGATCCAAAAATGCTTATTTCCGTTCTATGAAAGAGAACATAAGCGAAGACACTTTAGATCAACTGGATTCAGATACAACTGCTTTTCAAGCTTGGAACCTTCGAGCAACTTTAGCGAGTCAGTATCGCCAACGGTTAGATTTTAAGGTAGGAGTTGATATTCGATATGATTATACAACAGGACAAAGGCTTCAGAATAAACGTGCAGCATTAGGCGACTTTGCAGCTTTTGTCAACCTTCGTTACCAACCCATCCAACAATTATATCTTGAAGGAGGCGTGAGGGCAGCTTATAATACAACAGGTTTGGTTCCCATCACTTATTCGTTAGGACTGAAATGGAAAGTTATAGATGGGATGAATGTTCGCTTTTCGTATGCTAGAGCTATTCGAACGCCCTCTTTAAAAGAACTTTACCTCAATTTTGTAGATGTCAATCACAACATTCAAGGAAACCCTAATTTAAAGCCAGAGTATGCGCATACCTTGAGTTTAGGATGGGCGTACAACAAGGTTTATAAGGGAGGACATATGGCGAATATTGCAGTAAATGGCTTTTACAACTATATTCAGCAACAAATAACCCTTTATAGTTATGAGAAAGATAGTTTGGGAAATTTTGTTATCAACGACCAGTCCAACCAGTATGCTTATTTTAATTTGGAAGAGTACCAGAATTGGGGAATCAACAGCCATCTTAAATATCAATACAAAGGATTGAAAGTTCGATTTGGAGCAACCTTAATTGGGCATTACAATCAATTGAGTCAATCAGAAGAGAGCATTCAACCTTTTCAGTATACTTTGGAGTTTACACAAGAACTAAGTTATACGTTCCAAAAATTGGGCTTGACATTAGCGCTCTTTCGCAGAGATTATGATAAACAGATTAATTATGTGGCTGTAACAAATCCTATGACTCAAGAGAAAGAAATTGTACGAAATGAATTACAAGGCTATGGTTTGATGGATGTGGTGGTAACGAAGCACTTTTTTAACAAAGGTTTGTCTATTAGTGCTGGTGTGAAAAACGTATTGGATGTACAACAAGTTAATCGATTGGGAACAGCTGTTGCGCATGGAGGAGGAGGAAGTGGTTCTGCTTCTGTAGCAATGGGACGCATCTTTTTTGTACGTTTAATTTGCGAGCCTTTTCAAATTGCAAGGAGTAAATGGAACGATTAGATTGGGTTGGGATATTGACAATATAACCAGAAAAATTCAAACATGGAAAAAGAATTTTCAGAAGACGAATTGCAAGAGCTGGCAAAACAATTGAATTGCCCAAGTGGCATACAAGGACTGGCTGTTGCCGATAACATGGATCAATCGAATAGAAGTATGAGTCTAGAAACTATTCGAACGATGGAGGTTAAGGACAATCAATGGCTCTTAGAGTTAGGGCATGGAAAAGCGGGACATTTGGTTGACCTCCTAAAGCAAGCTAAAGGGCTTCGTTATTGGGGAATAGAAATTTCTGAATTGATGCAGCAAGAAGCCATAAAGGAGAATAGTATCTTGGTAGAAGAAGGACTTGCTAATTTCTCTTTATACGATGGATTACAATTGCCTTTTACAGCAGAGATGTTTGATGCTATTTTTACAGTTAATACACTTTATTTTTGGGAAAATCCTGTCGCATTATTAAATGAAATGCATCGAGTTTTGAAGGAAAAAGGGCGCTTGTATATTACATTTGCTCATCAAGACTTTATGCAAGAATTGCCATTTGTTAATGAGCGATTTCGGTTGTATGATACGACTAAACTGCAAGCTTTAATTTCCCAGACCGCTTTTCAGATAACAAATATTAGCAATAAAACAGAACAAGTTAAAAGTAAGACAGGAGCAGAAGTCATTCGAAATTATTCGATCGCATGTTTGGAAAAGTGCTTATAATATTGGAAGCTAGATTCTTAGAAGAACTATAAATTTATGCCAGTTAAATTTATTTAGATTAAGTCTATTTAAATTTTGTTTTTGCAATTTGAAACCCTAGATTTGCCTGTGGTTTTATTTAGACTTAATCTTAATAATTATAAAAAATGAAAAATCTTAAACACACTTTGTTGCTAGGAGCTGGATTATTGTTCTGGACTTCTTGTACCCCCGAAACAACAGATCCTAATGCGGATTTAAAAACCAATGTTGTTAACAATTACTGTGAAATAGTATATGCTTCTTACGAAGATTCTTACAATAAAGCGGTTGATTTGCAAACAGCAATTAATGCACTAGTAGCTACACCAACACAAACTACTTTTGATGCTGCTAGAAATGCTTGGTTTGTTGCTAGAGAACCTTATGGGCAAACAGAAGCGTATCGTTTTTATGATGGACCAATTGATGATGCGGATGGACCAGAGGGAGCTTTGAATGCTTGGCCTTTGGATGAAAACTACATTGATTATACGAGAGACAATGCAGGAGGTACTGCCAATACAGGAATCATCTATGATGTGACCAATTATCCAAATATTACAGCATCTGTATTGTCAGGAGCGAATGAGGTAGGCGGCGAGAAAAATATTAGCATTGGGTACCATGCAATTGAATTTTTGTTGTGGGGACAAGATTATATTGATGTTAATACCAATGCAGGTCAAGGAGGAAACCGTTTGCACACAGATTACACCAATATAGCCACCAATCATGTTAGACGTGGTGAATACATCAAAGCTTGTGCTCAATTGTTGGTAGATGACCTAGCAACATTGAAAGCAGAGTGGGCGCCAGGAGGTACGTATAGAACATACTTTGAAGGTTTGTCTACAGATGTGGCTTTATCAAAAATTCTTACAGGTATTGGCGTTTTGAGTAAATCTGAATTAGCAGGGGAGCGTATGTTTACAGCATTAGAAGCCAATGCTGTTGATAATCCGCAAGAAGATGAACACTCTTGTTTTTCGGATAACACACACCGTGATATTATCACTAATGCAGCAGGAATTACCAATGTATTAAAAGGAACGTATACACGTGTATCTGGAACAACAGTAGGAGATGCCCAATATTCTATTCTTACTTTGGTCGCTAAAATTGATGCAACTAAAGGAGCTGACTTGACAGCAAAAAATGTAGCTGCTACGGCAAAAGTTTTGGCTATTCCGACACCATTTGATAAAACGGTAACAGAAGAAAATGTAACTGATAATGGACCTGTATTGCAAGCAGTAACAGCGTTGCAAAATCAAGGTGATGCTATTGCAGAAGCTGCAACAGCACTAGGATTGACAATTAGTACCGAACTACCTGAATAATTAGCGTTATTTGTTATTTAATTTATGGACTCAGCAATCATTTTGGTTGCTGAGCTTTTGCATTTTTATAGTTAAATTTGTTTTATCATTATAATATTAGTAGTTAGCTACGCTGCTACTTCGTGGTCGTTGATTTTTACTTTTTTAGCTCGGTTTGTTACTCCCTTCGGTCGTGAGCTCGCAAGCTTAGTTGCCAAAAAGATAAAAAAGCACATTTATATTAGTTTACTTCGTGAGCGCTGCGCTTTTAGTTAGCTGCGCTGCTACTTCGTGGTACTTCGTGAGTGCTGCGCAGTTGATAATCAAAATTTTAACATAAAATACAGCGAGCTTGTAACTTGTTGATTATTAAATTAATAAAGTTTTTTAACGAACTATTGAATATGAAAACTCAACTTTATTATTGTTGGTTACTAATTGTTGGGATTAGTTTGAGTGCTTGCCAGAAAGAACAAGTACTTTATGCTGAAAAAGGCGAGGAATATGCAGGAGGAGCAACCACTTTTTTTAATACCTCCAGAAATGCGTTTAGTTTTGCTGCACCGAATCTCAAAGGTTTGGAAGCCTTGCAGTTTACTACTGGAAATTCTTTTTTTAATCAAAGTTGGGTGAGTGCCGTTGCTTCAACTACTGGACGAGATGGCTTAGGACCCTTGTTTAACGAAACGGCTTGTTCTGGCTGCCACTTTAAAGACGGCAGAGGAAGAACCCCGATGTTTAATGAAAAGTTTGGTCATGGGATGCTGATTCGATTGAGTGTGCCAGGTGTCAATGCACATGGTGGTCCGTTGGCAGCGCCTATGTATGGTGGACAGTTGAGTCCTGGAGGAATTAACGGGATTCAAGGAGAAGGTACTTTCGAAATTCACTACACAGAAATTGCAGGAACCTATGGCGATGGAACCAGTTATTCGTTGCGGAAGCCTACCTATGTTTTTCAAAATCTTGCTTATGGAAATATGGATAACAGCATCCTTTTTTCGCCAAGAGTTGCCAACCAAATGGTCGGGATGGGGCTGCTAGATGCGATAGAAATTAGTGCCATAAAAGCATATGTTGATGAGTCTGATGCGGATGGCGATGGGATCTCAGGAAAAGCAAACTTGGTCTACAATCGTGCAACCAATACAATGGATTTAGGGCGATTTGGATGGAAAGCAGGAGAGCCTACTGTCCGTCAACAGGTGGCAGGAGCCTTTGTTGGTGATATAGGTATTACCTCTAGTTTGTTCTTAGATGAAAATCACACTAATCTGCAGACAGATTGTCAAACTGTTCCAAATGGTAATAATAACAATGGGTATGAACTGGATGATCAAGTATTGGATCGAGTAGAGCTTTATTCTAGTACGCTAGCAGTACCTGGGCGTAGAGATTGGAACGATCAAGCTGTTTTGAAAGGGAAAGAACTATTTTTGAAAGCTAATTGCCAAAAGTGCCATGTTCAAAAATATAAGACAGGAACGCATCCTAAATTTGATGCTTTATCCAACCAAACCATTTATCCTTATACGGATTTATTGTTACATGATATGGGAGAAGGTTTGGCAGACAACCGTCCTGAATATTTAGCAGATGGGCAAGAGTGGAGAACGGCTCCTCTTTGGGGTATTGGATTGATTGAGAATGTTAATGGGCACACAGAGTTTTTGCACGATGGACGTGCTCGAAATTTGGCAGAAGCAATCTTGTGGCATGGAGGAGAAGGTGAAGCGTCTAAAGAAGCATTTAGAACCATGTCTGCTGAAGAGCGGGAACAACTTATTTTATTTGTAAAGTCTTTGTAGCTACTCAAGTAATTTGCGTAGACTAGTAAAATTAATAAACACTGAGTTATAAAAATTAATACTTTGTTGATTTTTTAGTTTGATTGTTAATCTTTTAGTGTAAAGACTAGTAGAAGTGCATTTTGTTGATAATTAAACTAATATGATTTACTGCGTAAGCGCTTTGCTTTTAGTTAGCTGTGCTGGTACTGCGTGGTTTCAACGGAGTAATGAAAAATAATTGGTATGCGAATAGTTTTAAAAGCACTGATGCTCTTAATAAGTGTTGGTTTGTTAAATATAGTCGCTTGTAAAAAGCAAGCTGATTTTGATAAAAAATCTATGTTAACGGGGATTATCAACGATTATGTATTGCCTAGTTATCAAGAATTACAAGTGGATAATCAAGCGTTAGAGGCTGCCTGTATTTCCTTTGGAAATACACGGACAATGGCACAATTAGAAATAATGCAAAATGCTTGGAAGAAAAGCATGCAATCGTGGAGTAGGGTAGAAATGTTGGTATTTGGACCAGGAAGAACAAACTATCGCTATACTCAATTGGATAATACGCCCATTAAATCCATTTCTATAGAAAATTCGATTAGTGATACAACAATAATAGATTCGATTTATATTGCTGGTAGAAGTTCTTATACTAAAGGATTAGCGAGCATTGAATACCTGCTTTTTGATGAGAATAATGATCAGGTCGCTTTATTGGGACTTTATCAGACAGATATCAATAAAGATAGGCGTTTTGCCTATTTGTTGAACTGTATAAAAAATACAAATGCTTTGATTCGCACTATTGAGTCAGAATGGCGAAACGCTTATGGGAAAACTTTAAGCGAAGGAACAGGAAATACAAGTCAGGAAGGTATTGCAAGTTTTAGCAATGCTGTTGTACATATGAGCCAAACATTGGCAGCCAAAAAACTAGCCAAGCCACTAGGAAAGGAAAGTGCGGATCAATTGGTGCACCCCGAATACTTAGAAAGCCCCTACGCACACTTTTCTTGGGATATTATTTTGTACAATCTACAAGGAATTCAGCAAATGTTTGGAACTACCGAGCGAGGTTTAGGAAGTTATTTGACTTACTTGATCAATGATGAAACGCCAACCAACCGTATTGTAGAGCAAGCAAAAAAAGTAGAAATACTTATCAAAGCAAGGCAATTAACTATGCTGGATGATCTCACAGGAGATACGGCGGCTGTAGAAGAGATTTATCAAGAGATGAGAGCTTTGTATACCGATATTAGCAATAATATTTCAACATACTTTTCTATTACAATCTTAGCAAATCCAGATGATGGAGACTAAAATGTTTACTATTATAATCAATAGTTAGCTGCGCTGCTACTGCGTGGTTTCAACGGAGTAATGTATAACAATAGTTCGTTGAAAAACTTTATTAGTTTACTTCGTGAGTGCTGCGCAGTTGATAATCAGTAAGTTGCACCTTCGTTGCGTTTTGTGTTAAAATCTTGATTATCAAGCTAATATAAATGTGCTTTTTTATCTTTTTGGTAAAAAAGTAAAAAAGCAACGAAGACTAGTATAAGTAATCGTTTAAAAGATAATCATCAATAAAAAAGCGAGCCATTTTCATTAATTGAAAATGACTCGCTACAAAATTGAACAACGATTATTTATGAAGTAATTGTTCTGTAGAAATTACTTGTTATTTCTGTTGTTTCTATTTCTATCATTGCTTTTGTTGTTTCTATTCCTGTTATTACCTCTATCTTCACGAGGTTTGCGAGGACGCTCAACATAGCCTTCTGGTTTGTCCATCAATACTTTGCGAGAAAGTTTGTATTTGCCAGTACGCTCATCAATAGCCAATAATTTAACTTTAAGAACATCTCCAACTGCTACAGCATCTTCTACATTCTCAATTCTAGCCCAAGAAATCTCAGACACGTGTAGCAAACCTTCTTTGCCAGGCATGAATTCAACAAAAGCTCCATAAGGCATGATGCTAACAACTTTTGCATCGTATTCTTCGCCAACTTCTGCTTCCGCAGCAATTCCTTTGATAATTTTCAAGGCAGCATCTACAGTATCTTTACCAACACCAGAGATGAATACAATTCCTTTGTTATCTTCTTCTTCGATTGTAATTGTTGATCCAGTATCTGATTGAATACCTTGAATAATTTTACCACCAGGTCCAATAACAGCGCCAATTTTGTCGCCAGGAATTTCGTAACGAATGATACGAGGAGCATGAGGTTTTAAATCCTCATTGTGTGCAGGAATGGTTTCGTTCATCAAGTTTAGGATGTGTAGACGACCTTCGCGAGCTTGTTGCAAAGCGGTTGCCAAAAGATCGTAATCCAAACCATCAATTTTGATGTCCATCTGACAAGCACAAATACCTTCAGCAGTACCAGTTACTTTAAAATCCATGTCTCCTAAGTGATCTTCATCACCTAAGATATCCGACAATACAACAGCACGATTTCCATCTGAAATTAGTCCCATTGCAATTCCTGAAACAGCAGCTTTGATAGGCACACCAGCATCCATTAGAGCCATAGAGCCCGAACAAACAGAAGCCATAGAAGAAGAACCATTAGATTCTAATACATCAGAAGTAACACGAACCGTATACGGATAATCCGAAGGGAAAACCATTTCTAAGGAACGACGAGCCAAATTACCATGACCAACTTCTCTACGAGAGACACCTCCGACACGTTTGACCTCATTGGTACAGAAAGGAGGGAAGCTATAGTGCAAAAAGAATTGATCGTAACGTTGATCCATAGCTGTGTCTACCATAGGTTGATCTAGCTTAGAACCCAATGTAACTGTTGCCAAGGCTTGAGTTTCTCCTCTATTAAAAATAGAAGAACCGTGTGGAGAAGGAAGAGAATCTACCTCACACCAAATCGGACGAATCTCGTCTGGTTTACGACCGTCCAAACGAATTTTTTCAGCCATCACCATTTCACGAATGGTGTTTTTCATATTGTTATAAAAATACTCACTAACAAAGTGACCATTTTCTTCCATATATTCTTCGCCATATTTTTCTAGCAAGCTTTCTTTTAGTTCCTCTTTTATTTGAGAGAAACCTTCTTTGCGTTGTTGTTTGCTAAGTGCTCCTTTGGCAATGGCATAAATTTTATCCGTAGTAGCTTCGTTTACTTCAGCTTCTAATTCAGGATTGGTTTCTGGTTCTTCGGTAGGTCTATTTTCTGTAATCCCCAAAGCCTCACGCAAATCTAATTGCAATTGACATTGCTCTTTGATCGCTTCGTGACCAAATTTAATAGCATCAATCAATTCTGCTTCAGAGCATTGGTCCGCTTCACCTTCTACCATTGCAATATTATCCATTGTACCACCAACGATAAAAGTCATATCGGCAGTTTCTAATGCAGATCGAGTTGGGTTGATGACAAATTCACCGTCAATACGTGCTACACGCACTTCAGAGATAGGATTTTCGAAAGGAATTTCGGAAGCAATTAAAGCTGCAGAAGCAGCAAAAGCAGCGTAAGCGTCTGCCATGATTTCAGTATCACCAGAAATCAACGAAACAAAGATTTGAGTTTCGTTCATGTATCCGTCAGGAAACATAGGACGGATAACACGGTCAATCAGACGACAAACTAAAATTTCGCTATCTGAAAGACGAGCTTCACGTTTGAAGAAGTTGCCAGGAATACGTCCCGCAGCAGAAAATTTTTCGCGAAACTCAACCGTTAGAGGAAAAAAGCTCTGATCTGGTTTGGCTTCTAATACTGATACTGCGGTTGCTAATAGCCACATGTCTCCGTGGCGCAATACAACTGAACCATCTGCTAGAGCAGCTAATTTGCCACTTTCTAGCGTAATTTCTTGTCCAGAAATTACTTTAGAAACAGTTGTTGGAATTTGTTTACCCATGTTGGTAAAAATTTTAAGTTTTAAATAATATTATCCATCATGATATGCCATTTACATATCACGTCATCCAAAAAATTGCAGCCTTGAAAACTGCAATCGAAACCAAGGTATAACTAAATATCAACAGGTTCCTTAGTTTGCAACATAGACAACATCGTATTGTCTTTTGTTAGCGTCAAAATATATGATAATTTACTAATAAGTAATCGTTCAGAAAAAACTATATAAAAAACAACCTTCTTTTTGCGCTACTCTTCATCGAAACATCTTGCTTTAGCCCGCTAAAGCTGCACTGTTCCTCTTCGATTAGCACTAAAAATAAGCCTATTTTTAGCTATATTTTTTTCTGCCCACTTACTTATCACGAAAAAATCTTTGAGAAGATCTTTTATTAGTAAGTTATAGTTGCAGCAGCCGCTTCAAAAATACTATTCTAGGTATAGAATAGACCTTTAAAAGCCTACCTGTAAAAAGCAAGAAAGTGCTCCGACAGGAAGCACTTTCAAACGTATTTGTATGTATCATTATTTGTTTTTACCAAGAACGTCTCTTATTCCAAGTTCTTTGATAAGCTCACGATATTTGATAACATCTTTGTCAGCTAAGTAACCCAATAAAGAGCGTCTATGTCCAACCATTTTCAACAAAGAACGTCTAGTAGAGTGATCTTTGTGGTTTGCTTTTAAATGCTCAGAAAGGTTTTGAATACGAAAGCTTAACAATGCAATTTGACCTTCTGTAGAACCTGTGTTCTTTTCTGAACCACCAAATTTTTTAAAAATTTCAGCAGTTTTTTCTTTTGTTAGGTAAATACCCATTTTTTGAATTTTTTTGTATTGATTACTAATCAAGATATTCTAAATCATATTTTAGCTCTGCAAAAGTACGGTATTTTTTGATAAAAAAAACTTTTACTTTAAGAAAAGTACAAATTTTATGATATATTTACCTTATACCGAGGTAAGGCAACCTTTGAAAATATGAGGGAATCTCCTCTATATGAAGAAGGGAGGAAATACCCAACCTATATAACATTCACTAAAAATTATCAGAAATAACTAGAGAACAAGAATAGAAAATTGATGCATTAGATTTGCCAATGTATTCTTACCCAAAAATCATTTCGTGATAATATCTAATAGACCAAAGATAAACTAAGATGGCAAAACAAGAAATTAAGGCCTTAAAAGATATTGTAACTTTTAAGAATCAAATTAGAACATTAGACGAGTGTGAAACAATGGTGCGCTATGCACAGTCGCAAGGCAAAAAAGTTCCTTCGCATGTTCTTAAACAGATGTCTGATTTAAAAGCCATTGCTCATGAGCTAAATGATGAGTTAAAAGCAGGAAATATAGAGAACTTAGACCCACGTTCTTTAAATATGGCTTTGATTGGTCAACTGCATCGTGAAATGGCAAAAGTAATTGCTCCAGCAACTCCTGCGACGGTATTATTGATGGAAGAGAATAAGCACGGTGGGATGTTTGGACTTTTGGGACCAGTACCATTGGTGCGTCGACTCAATGTAATTACCATGCTTTGTTTGTTGACTTTCTTAGGTTTGTTCTTTTTGCCAGAAGTAGATTCCTTGACGGTGAATGGCGATATTTTGTCTTATGAAGGGATGGCTTTTGTTTACAATGAGTTGGTGATTTTGTGTATAGCAGCACTAGGTGCTTCTTTTTACGCTTTGTTTGAAGTTTATAAATACATTACCAAAAACTCTTACGATCCTAAATATGATTCTATTTATTGGATTCGATTTGTATTGGGGATTGTTTCGGGGGTTATCTTGGCACAATTTATTTTCGTATCTCCAGAGATTTTAGGAGAAGATGTCGGAGATGTAGCAGATAATGTTACTAGATCTAGAGAGTTAGGCGGTTTTATGACTTACAAGCCAGTCTTAGCTTTTTTGGGTGGTTTTTCTGCTAGGGTAGTACACAAGATATTAAATTCTATGGTAGAGGCAATAGAAACCTTTATCAGTGGTTCTGCTCGTGATATGGTGGTGGCAAGAGAAGAGGCGGCTAAATTAAAAATGCAACAACAAATTGATAGCATTAAACTAAAAACAGCTCAAATAGAAGGTGCTGAACGTATGAAATCTACGATCAAATTGATGCAATTAAAAGAGGAGTTGAATTACGGGGCTAATAAAGATGATATTGCCTTTAGGCTAAATCAAATTATGAATGAATACATGAAGCCTGTAGGTGGTGTTGATATTGATTTTACTAAAACACACCAACCTGTCCAACCTACAACAAGTAAGGGGGATGTGCCTATTGTAGAGGATAATTACCAACCAGAGGTAGTCGATAATTTTGATGAGCCTATTGTTAATGATAAAGGCGAAGTGGTGGAAATAAAGGATGTGGATACAATTGATATTCCTGATTTTCCAGACGATTTAGATAATCCTGATTTTCCAATGCCTGGAGATATCAAAGATGATTTTGATCCCAATGATCCTAACTTAAAGGTTTAAGGTTTGCTTGCCTCTAACTAAGGGCACAACAATTATGAATCGTATGTGTTGTTTTCTAAAATTCAATACATACGATTTTTCTTTTTAATAATTGTGGATTAGTATTTTCAAAAAAAACAAAACGATGTTTATAATAGATATAACCTATAAAGTAGAACTTAACCAAGTAGACGAACATTTAGAGGCTCACATCGAATATTTGAAGGAGCAATATGCCAATGGTAATTTTATTGTATCAGGACGCAAGGTGCCTAGAACTGGAGGAATTATTCTTAGCAACCTTACTATCCAAAAAGAATTGGAAGAAATTTTGGATAAAGATCCTTTTAAAATAAACAATGTAGCAACGTATACAATTGTTGAATTTGTGCCAAGTATGACAAGCAAAGAGTTAGAGGTTATTAAGGCGTAATTTTTAACATAGCTATGAATCGAAGTCTTAACAGAGTAATAGGAGGCTCGATGGTTGCACGAATGAGTTTTTGTTAAAAAATAAAGTATATCTGATCTATGAGAATCGTATTTTTTTTATCTTTTTTTCTATTAATGACGTTAACTGCTATTGCTCAAAATGTAGATGAATCGTTGTTGATAGCTTCTTTAGAAAGAACAACTTGTTATGGAAAGTGCCCTTATTATGAGGCAAAGGTATATTCTAATGGTATTGTCACGTATAAAGGGCGAAAAAATGTAGCGAATATTGGACTGTATCAGGGAAGAATTTCTGCCAAACAAATTCGTCAATTGTTAGACAAAGCAAAATCTATAGGGTACATTCATTTGGAAAATAAATATCCTATCAAAGGGCTTGGAATTATTGACTTCCCTGTATGTATAACAAGTGTTCGTGATGGCGATCAGAAAAAAATGATTTATAATCGGAACGATTCTCCACAAAGATTGGTTGAATACCAAGACTTCTTTGATGAATTGATCGAAGAAATAGAATGGACAAAAGTAGAGGATTATAAATAGAAAGATTCTACTAAAAAAAATATTTTTTTTAAAGCTCTGGAAATGAGTTGTATAAAAAATAAATGCAAAATTACTTTAAAAAAAGTCATCAAAAAACTTGTACTTTTATAAAAAGAAGGTATATTTGCATTCCATCAAGGAACGATGGTCGGGTGGCCGAGCGGCTAGGCTGGGCTCTGCAAAAGCTCCTACAGCGGTTCGAATCCGCTTCCGACCTCTACTAAAAATCCTGCAAACTTAAAAGTTTGTGGGATTTTTCTCTTTTAAAGAAACTCATCTTTTTACTTAGATTTTATCTCCTTTCTTCTTGCTTAAAAGGATGTTTATACCTATACTTGTGAGCAAAATAATGAAAATAGACCAATTCAACATTTTAGATAGCCCAATTTTAGTTATATAGATATTTTGATGCATGTGTGACTAAATTTTTATTAGGTAGAATGCCTTCTAAAAAACGGGGTGAAGATTGAAAATGAGAAAAAATAGATCAAAATATAGGCTTATAGCGCGGCGGATTGTAGACAGCAAATGGTTTACATTAGGAATTATGTTTCTCATTATCCTAAATGGATTATTGATTGGAGTTCAAACTTATGACAATGCCCCCGATTCTATTCGAGTGATTCAGTTGTCCATTTTATTTGTTTTCTTTTTGGAAATCATTATTCGTTGGACTGGACGAAGAACAACAGAGGAGTATATTGGAGATTGGTGGAACTGGTTTGATATCTTTATATTAATGTTGGGCGTTATTCCTGAAGTAGCCGATATTTTACTCGAAAACAGTAGTGCAGAGCAACAAAATATCATGTCGACACTGCGAATACTAAGGGTTGTCCAATTGACACGCTCTATTCGCGCTATTGGAGAACTTCAGTTGCTAATTGGTGTCTTGATAAAGTCGATACGATCCTTATCGTATATCGCTGTTCTTTTCTTGCTAATCATGTATATTTATGCGATCATAGGAGTTACTTTATTTAAAAATCCCGATTATGCTAATTCGGAGCATATCAAATTGACATCTAGTAATCCTGACCCTTACGGTGATTTAGGAGAAGCATTTTTTACGTTGTTTAGAATTTTAACGGGGGAGGACTGGACCGATTTGAGATACAACTTATTATCAGGGAAAGAAGTGACTGGAAGTGTACCTGTCGCATCGAATACGGTGATTACTTTTTATCATGTTTCTTGGATGATTATAGCAGCTTATTTGCTTATTAACTTGGTAATTGGCGCTATTGTAAACAATTTCCAAATTGTTTTGGAATCACAAAAAGAAGCCGAAGATAAATTAGTAAATTCCAAAGGAAAACCTTTAGCGAGTGGTGACGGTGATCGCCCCGATGATGATAGCAGACGTCCTATTAAGAGACCTAAGGTTTAGATTCAACTTCAAATAGAAAATTGAATTTGTCCTTGCAATTCCTATAATCATTACTCCGTTGAAACCACGCAGTAGCAGCGCAGCTAACTAAAAGCAAAGCGCTCACGCAATAAATCGTATTAGTTTAGCTACGCTGCTACTACGTGGTATTACATGAGTGCTTCGCAGTTGATTATCAGTAAAATGAACCTTTTGTTGGTCTTTGCAATAAAAGACTGATAATCAAACTAAAAAATCAACGGAGTATTAATAATATCAATACAGCTTCTTAACGATTAAAAATTCATAGAGTTCATGATAGAACTAACCTACAAAGCTATTCAGCCTTATATTGTCGCAGAAGTACAACAGGGAGAAATGATGTACTGTCGATTTTTAATAGAGGAGCGAGAGTTTGAAGCCGATGCAACGATAGAAAAAATAGAGGATGCTAGTGGCTTAGGGATTATTGTTAAGAATCCCAATAAGATGCGCTCCATGTTGTTGAGGGCTCTAAACAAAGGGGTTAGACGAAAAGAAACGGCTACAGAAAATACGCCACCAGTTTATTTTGCCAAAAAGGAATTGGAAGCGGCTGTCGTTCGTGCTTTTGAATCTATTTTAGATGAGATTGTTTATATTGAAACAACAGGAAAATGGCGTTTGGCAACTCATTTTTCAGAATTTGAAGTCTATATTCGACAACACCCATTGACAGAGAATTATGATAAAAAAATTATGTCTCGAATGTTGGTCGAGATGGCTCGTGCGGATGGTCGGATAGAGCAAGAAGAACGCTTGTTTTTTAGCCATTTTTTGAATAATGAAATGGGAAAACTAAGTGATTTAATTACTGCTCCTTATTTAACAAAGTCGGATTGCCAAAAAGTAAGCTTGCATGGTCGTTTGACGATTTTTGTTATTGTAGCTGCGGTTGCTTTGACTGACAACCAATTTCAAATAGAGGAGCAAGAGAAGTTAAGTCGTTTTGCAGAAATATTTGAATTGACTGCTGAGCAAGAAAAGGAGTTGTTTCGGATGGCACAGGATTATACCTTAGAAATTAAGTTAAAGGTAACAGGCAAAGCTCTTAGTATAGAAGCTTTGCACGAATTTGCAGACAAAATAGCTATGGAACGCCAGCGTGCCGAACAAATACAAGCCAAATTTAAAGCTTAGTGACTGCTTCTTGCAAAATTGCTTCATAAACAGCTCGCCATCCTTTCCATTGAGCTTGTTCACAGAAAGAGTTATTGTGCCAAATACTAATTAAATGCCCTTCTACTTGCTTGGTTTGCTCAATAATCTGATGAGCTTGTTTAATAGCTTCTTTGGGAGTAAGGTTTAGATACGTATTTAAGGTAACATCCATCAACTGAAATGGAAAAACTTGGAGCTCGGTACATTCTTCTGTTTCCAAATTATACCAATAAAATGGATGGGCTATACTAGCTCTAAAACCTAGCTGTTGGGCATAACCCATGGTATAATCTTCCTGAATTCCTAATTGGGCAAGTTCAGAATATGTTTTAGGGAATTGCAACATTAAAAAATGTTGCCTACTTTTTTGTATGGATTGTTGCGTAATGTCTCGTAAACGATAAAGCTCTTTTTTCGTAATGGCTTGATTTCGATTAGATCCAAAAGAGGGGTGTATTCCTATTGGATGTGTTTGGCTTTTGGTCTGAATCAGCTCTCGAAAATGTTTATTACTATGATGAATGTTTTTATCATAAGTCCCATAATCACCTACCAACCAAAAATAGATGGGATGGATTTGATAGGTTGAATCTAAACTGTCTAAATAATCAAACGTATAATAAGGGTCCTTTTGCAATCGTAACCAAGTCTTGATTTGTGCTACAAGAGTCGTGCGGTCTAAACGCAAGAGGTTTTTGGCAAAAGCTGCTCCTTGTCGAAGCCAACCTTTGTTTAAAAAAGCATAGGCATAATCAATATCGTAAGTAGGCGTGTATTGATAAGAAGGGGAATGGTATTCGAGGTAAGGATAGTGTTGTTGTAACAATCTTTTAATTCTTTGAGCCCAAAGATTGACCAAGGGTTGTTGCAAAAATCCATGTTTATAAGCTTGGCTGTTATTGGCTGAAAAACGCCCAAACTGATCGGCATCAAAAGGTAGGTACTCTTCGTAACGACTGACAAGATAAAAACTAAGGGCAAATGGGTCAAAAGGAAAAATAGCCTGTTGATTATGAAGGGTAGAAGGGTGAAAAAATGCAGCCATTAAGTTTTTATGCTCTTTAAAATCAAGACGAATGGCTCGTATTCCTGTTTCGAATAAAAAAGAATGTGGAGAAAACTGCAACACATCTTCAATAAAGTGATTGCTATAATTGATTTTGGCGACTTCTTTTGTTTGGTTAAAAGCATAAAGATCAGTGCTAAGGCTTACCTTAGGAATACCTAAAATTTGATTGAATATTAAGTCAAAAATATAAGAAATCCTAGGGTTTAGAGTAGGGGTATAGATGAAAATTTCATTCATTTTTTGGATTTGATGTTTGTGTTTAAGTGGTTGTTATTTAGTTGTTTATGTGTTTTTGTTGTAAGGGGGGAGGTAATTCTACCTTAGATATGCGTACCAAATAATTGCTTTTTGTAATAGAAGCCTTATATTTGTTTCAAATTTCTTTTATCTTTCTGGTATTAGAAATGGGTAAAATTGACTTTTTTAAGTCCAAATTACAAAATTTAATACAAAAAAAATACTAGTGGCTACAACATCAGATATTCGCAAAGGAATGTGTCTTGAACACAACGGGCAGACATATATCATCGTGGAGTTTCAACATGTGAAACCTGGTAAAGGAAACGCATTTGTACGCACGAAACTAAAGAACTTAACAAATGGAAAAGTAGTAGATCACACTTTTCCTGCAGGACACAAGATTGAAGATGTGCGCGTGGAGCGTCGTCAATATCAATATTTGTATGATGATGAGGAGCGTCTGTACTTCATGAACAACGAAACATTCAACCAGATTGATGTCATGAAAGAAATGGTAGACAATCTTCAATTTTTGAAGGAAGGTATGGACGTAGAAGTATTGTTCCATGCAGAAAAAGAAATTCCATTGGCTTGTAGTTTGCCACAATATATTATCTTAGAGGTAACAGAGGTAGAACCAGGAGCAAAAGGGAATACAGCAACCAATACCTTAACACCTGCTATTGTTGAAACTGGAGCGGAAGTACGTGTTCCTTTATTTATTAAGCAAGGAGATTTGATTCGTATTGAGTCTGAAACAGGCGCTTATATGGAGCGTATGAAAAAATAACCTTGTGGTTAAAAGACTTAAAAGACTATAGAAACTTAATATTTTATACCTAATAAAAACGAACTTATTATGGAGTTTGAGAAAATCAAAGAACTCATTAAGTTGATTCAGAAAAGTAAAATCAGCGAATTTAAATATGAAGACGAGGCTTCTAAAATTAGTATTCGTACTAAAAACTATTCTGCTCAGAAAGAGGTTATTGTACAGCCTTCTGTTATGCCAGGAATGCAAGTACCAAGTGTTGCTGCTACGCCTGTAGCTCCTGCTGCTAACAATGATAATGCTGCCACTCCTGCCGCTACCAAAGAAAGTGCACCAGCAGCAGAAGAATCAAATAATTATATTGAAATTAAATCGCCAATGGTAGGTACTTTCTACCGCTCTGCATCACCAGAAAAACCAGCGTTTGTAAAAGTTGGAGATTCTATTGGTGGTGATGATACGGTTTGTTTGATTGAGGCTATGAAATTGTTTAATGAGGTTAAAGCAGAAGTTGAAGGTCGTATTGTGAAAGTAATGGTAGAGGATGCTAGCCCTGTTGAATATGGACAAGTATTGTTCTTAGTTGAGCCAGCTTAATATTAGATAACGTCGTGTAGATGGACTGTTTTGTAAGCTTTATTGTGCAAGCAATAAAGATAAATAAGTGCTATCTACAAGGGATGAATTCTATTAAAGTCCTAATCAAAAACAAATAATATGTTCAAGAAAATATTAATTGCCAATCGAGGCGAGATAGCTTTGCGTGTTATTAGAACATGTAAAGAAATGGGCATCAAAACTGTTGCTATTTATTCAACAGCAGATGCTGACAGTCTACATGTGCGCTTCGCTGATGAAGCAGTTTGTGTAGGACCTCCAGCAAGTAATTTGTCGTACTTAAACATTCCTAATATTATGGCTGCGGTAGAAATTACCAATGCCGATGCCGTGCATCCTGGATATGGATTCTTGGCAGAGAATGCTGAGTTTGCTGAAATTTGTGCGCAAAGTGAAGTGAAATTTATCGGTCCAGATCCTGACCATATTCGCAAAATGGGAGATAAAATTACCGCTAAGGAGACAATGGTAAAAGCAGGCGTGCCTGTTATTCCTGGTTCTGATGGCTTGGTAAAAAATCTGGATGATGCTAAAACCATTGCTCAAGAAGTTGGGTATCCGATCATGCTTAAAGCTACCGCTGGTGGTGGTGGTAAAGGAATGCGTTTGGTTTGGAATGAAGACGAGTTAGAGTCTAATTTGACTGCTGCTCAAAATGAGGCTAGAGCTTCTTTTGGTAACGACGGTATGTATATCGAGAAGTTTGTAGAAGAGCCACGTCACATTGAAGTGCAAATTGCTGGTGATCAATATGGTGAAGTTTGTCACCTTTCAGAGCGTGAATGTTCTATCCAACGTCGCCACCAAAAATTATTGGAAGAATCACCTTCTCCTTATTTGACAGATGAATTGCGTGAAAAAATGGGAGCTGCTGCGGTTGCTGCTGGTAAAGCAATCAACTATGAGGGAGTAGGTACTGTAGAATTCTTGGTGGACAAACATCACAACTTCTACTTTATGGAAATGAATACTCGTATTCAAGTAGAACATACTGTAACGGAAGAAGTGATTGATTATGATTTGATCCGTGAGCAAATTAAAATTGCTGCTGGTGAGAAAATTTCAGGTGAAAATTATTATCCAACGATGCACGCAATTGAGTGCCGTATCAATGCAGAAGATCCTTTCATGAACTTCCGTCCTTGTCCAGGAAAAATTACATCTTTCCACAGTTCTAAAGGACACGGGATTCGTGTAGATACACACGTATATGCAGGATATACGATTTCTCCTTATTATGATTCTATGATTGCAAAGTTGATTTGTAAAGCTAGAACAAGAGAGGAATGTATTAGCAAAATGCGTCGTGCCTTGGATGAATTTATTGTAGAGGGAATTAAAACGACAGTTCCTTTCCATCGTATGTTGATGGATAATGAGAACTTTATCTCTGGTAACTTTACAACCAAATTCATTGACTCGATGGATTTAGATAAGTTAAAACCAAAAGAAAGTTAAGTGCTTTTTTTTGAAAATATAGTGGAGTCTAGCCATATTGGTTAGACTCTTTTTATTTTTATAGGGAGTATTTGGGTTTGATACGCTGATATTGAAAAGAAATAGGGAAGTGAGGATAGTGGTGAGCACTTGTCGTTCGTTTGATTATGATAACATACACCAATATCAAATTCTATGGATCAAATTATTGGTACCGCATTTGTAACACCTTTTGTATGATGAACTATTTTTTATACTTCTGCTTTTTTATTGGATTACTTCCCTCTTTTTTGTTGGCACAAGAAAACCCCAAACTAGCTATAGCCAAGCTAGATAGTCTCGGTGTATTAGCTTATTATCAAGAAGATTTTAGGCAAGCCACTCATTTTTGGGAACAAATGAAAACAACTATAGAAACGCATGGCTTAGAGGAAGCATATTTAGGAGAACTCCAATATCTTGCTGCGTTGTATTTAGAAACCGAGCAATATACCTCCGCAGAACGCTTGTATTTAAAGTTGCTTGAATTGCAAAAGGCTTCCAATCAGGTTGAACATCTCTTTTATATTCAATGTATCGGTCAGTTAGGGTATTGTTACTATGGAATGGGGCGTTATGAAGCGGCAGAAGTATCTTATTTAGAAGCATTAAAAATCGCTCGTTCTATATTGGAAGACGAGGCACCTACCTATTCGAGTCTACTCAATAACTTGGCATTATTATACAATACGCTAGGAAAATATGAAGAGGCGGAACAACTCTATTTGGAAGTTCTAGAAATTGATAAAAAAAGTAATAGTACGCATTATTATGCAACAAGTCTCAATAATTTGGCGGTTTTGTATCAGGATATGGGGCATTATGAAAAAGCTGAAAAACTATACTTGGAGTCACAAAAACTTAGAGAAAAAATATACGGAACGAATCATGTAAATTACGCTTTAGGATTAAATAATATAGGTAATTTATATGCTGCTATGAATCAGTTTTTTCAAGCCGAAACCTATTATCAACAAGCTCGGAAGATATTAGATGCCCATAGTCCTTATTATATTTATAATCTAAATGCTTCCGCCCAATTGCACTTTAAACAAAAAAACTATGAAAAAGCAGCATCGTTGTGGCAACAAGCATTAACAAGTAGCCAAAAGGGACTAGGAGAAAAGCACCCTTCTACGGCTCAATATTGGGACCAACTAGCTAGGTTGTATTTAGAGCAGGGAAGTGAAGAAAAGGCTTTAATATATTGCAGAAAAGCGATTCTAGCGAATATTCCTAATTTGGAAGATGCGGAATTTACAGATTGGCAACAATTGGATACCATAACTTATTTTAGTAACGAGCGTGCAAGAACATCTTTGTTGACTTTGTTAGAAATATTTGAGCAAATCTGCAAGGAAACAATACTCCAAAAGAAGTGGGAAGAATTTTTTACCATTAGTATGGTTGTTATGCATCTGAATGAACGAATTAGAAACGATTTTACTAGTAATGCGAATAAACTAAGAATTTTAGAAAGCAATGTAAAAAGTCTAGGATGTGGAATTCATGCGGCTGTTTTTTTAGGCGGCAATTCGTATTATAAAAAAGCGTTTGCATTTGCAGAACAAAACAAATCCATTTTATTAATGGAAGCCTTAAAAGGTCAGCAAACTCGTGTTTTGGGAAATTTGCCCGATTCTTTGGTCTGGTTAGAGTCTAGTTTGCAACGACAACGGGAGCAATTGTTTCAAAAAAAGCTCTTGGCGACAACTTTGGTTGAAAAACAGAAATTGACAGAGCAGCTCAATAAACTGAATCTAAAAATTGAACGCTTTGTGGCAAAGATACGGCATCATTACCCTCAATACCACCAACTAAAATACAATAGCTTAACCGCTAGTGTAGAAGAAATACAGGCTCTATTAGAACCACAAGCTTTGTTATTGGAATATTTCATCTTGGAAGACTCTACCTATCTTTTTGCCATTTCTAAAAATAAGATAGAAGTGATTAATATCTCTTGTGCAGAACACAAATTATCAGAGTATATTCGGAGCTTGCGATTGTCTTTGAGCGACTATGACTTACTTGATAAAGCACCTAGGGAGGCTTATCTACTTTATATCAAATCGGCAGAATGGCTGTATCAAACGTTATTAAAACAAGTATTAGATAACAACAAGGATATTAAGGATTTGATTGTGGTGACAGATGGGGAGTTGGGACACATTCCTTTTGAGGTATTACTATCTCAGCTTGGTCCACAAAATGGCGCCAATTATAGCGCGTTGAAATATTTGGTAAGGGATTATAATATTAGTTATAGTTATTCGGCTAGTCTTTGGGTCGAAAATTTGAAACAGTCTGCTAGTATTGCTCACACTGGTGTTGAACAACAAGTATTGGCTTTTGCTGCCAGTTACCCCAAGCCGCAGCACAGTTTGTATAGCTTACGTTCAGAAAATGTTTGTGCTATTCGAAGTGTTTTAGAAGATTTGCCAGCTGCAACGAAGGAAGTCAAAGGTTTGTCTAAGATGTTTTATGGAGAATTTTTGACGGGAGAACAGGCAAGTGAAACAAATTTTAAAAAATTAGCAGCTCAGTATAGTGTGATTCATTTAGCAATGCACGGAGTATCAAACGAAGCAGAACCAATTTTATCAGCTTTGGCCTTTTCAGAGGATTATCAAGCAACGGAAGATAATTTTTTGCAAGCGTATGAAGTCGCACAGTTGCCCCTCAATGCCAATCTTGTCGTTCTATCTGCTTGCGAAACAGGATACGGAAAATTTCAACAAGGGGAAGGAATCATCTCATTAGCTCGTTCGTTTATGTATGCAGGTGCCCCTTCTTTGGTCGTGAGTTTGTGGCAGGTTAACGATCAAGCCACAGCTATTATTATGCGTTTGTTTTATCAGAATTTAGCAGAAGGAATGACGAAATCGGAAGCACTTCGTTATGCAAAATTGAACTATTTAGAGTTGTTTGACGGCATGGCAGTCCATCCTGCACTTTGGTCTGCATTTATACAAATAGGAGATAGCCATGCGATAAAATTGGAAACGAAAAAACAGTGGTACTGGTGGTTGGTGGCTGGCACAGTCGGTGTACTTATACTAGTTCTAGGTTACAATCAATACAAGAAGAAGCAAAACGAATCTTTAGATATAACCGAATAAGCACATACTTTTCCCAAAGTATCTTTTTTACTAAAAGCCTTTGCATCCTTTTCTTAGGAAGAATTTTTCCTGAATTTTCTTTATTTTTAAGTATTGTCTTACCCTGTCTCTAAGGATATTGTGTGAATTGATACAGTTCTTTTTTTTAATTGCTAGTTTTATATTAAATTGTGTTTATAAGTCCGTTGAGTTTTTTTTGCTTCAAAAATACTCGTTTTAGTCGTCCACTAAAGCTCCGTTTTTTGAACGATTACTTACTTATTTCAGAAAAATTCCCCTTTTAAAATAACGATTATCACCAATGATTTTATAAGAAGTAGGCTATTTTGATTAGTTCTTTTATCCAAGAAGTGAAAACAAGCATCTGAGGAGAGGTGGTTTCTCTTTTGATGATGCTGATAAAGAGAAAAAGGCTACAGCCAATCCTTATTATTATAGAAACGACGTTTCGTGATAATTGTTAATAGCAACAAATATTTATGCATCCCATTAAACTACATTTATTTTATTATATATTCCTACTCCTTTTTTTGAACGGTTTTGCTGCAAAGGGGCAGTCGTATTTGGTACAAACAGAACAATTATCAATAGAAGATGGTTTGTCCAATCGTTTTGTTCGTTCTATTCTTCAAGATACAAAGGGGTTTATGTGGTTTGCTACCAAGAACGGTCTAAACCGTTACGATGGTTATACCTTTGATGTGTTCACAGAAAAAAATACCAATCTACAAAGCAGTTTTATTGATAAAATCTTTGAGGATGCTGATAGTAATCTTTGGATAGGACATGCTGTTAACGATGGAGCAACAGAGAGGTTTTCAGCTATCGATATCATGGATATCAATACTTTTGAGATAAAACCTTTGGAAAAACACCTAGCAGATGAACTGCCTTGCCAAATTCAAGACATTTATAAGATCTATAGTATCTCTGAAAATAAGAATTTGTATATAACGACTCAAAAGGGAGCGATTTACATTTATAAGGGCAACAAAAAATTTGAATTGTATTATAAACACCCAAAAGCATCTACAATACGTGCTTTTTTTTGGGGAACGTTGTACAATTGGGTAGTTTGTGAAAATACATTAATGGCACTAGACAAACAGGGGCAGGTTGTGTATCAAAAGGATATAAAAATAGATGCTCTTTATCGATGCAGTTTTATGGGGGAGGAGAGTCCGTATACAATTCGTCTAGAGACGAATGATAAATTTCATGCTTATGATAATTACTATTGGAATGTAAAAAAAGATTCATTGGTAATCAACAAGCCTTTTGATTTTTTAGGAAAGACGATTCCTATGGAAGTAAATGCCGGATTTGAGCACCGTCCTAAAACCAATTGTTTGGTGTATCAAGATAGAAAATCTGTGTGCATTTTTGCCCCCAACCAAAAAGTGATCTATAGCCAATCCTTTTTCAAAGGAAGACGTTTTGTAAGAACCGTATATGTTGACCGCCAAGAAAATGTTTGGATTGGGGTACTTGCACAGGGGCTAGTAAAGGTCAGTTACCAAAAAAATCGATTTGAACCATATTTGGTTGATACGTCTGCACGTTCTGTTATTGAACTATATCAAGATAGTGTTTTGTTGTTGAATAGTTATGGGGGGCAATATGCGTATCATTTGTTTACACAAGAAAAAAAATTATTGGATACATTGGCTTATTTGGATGCTCAAAAAAGTCAAGATGGGCGTTTTATCTGGTTGAGTTCTCCTGGATTGCATGTCAAGCGATTAGAACGAATGCCTCCTTTTAAGGAACAATTTTTCTTTTACAAGAAAAAAGACCAGAACAAAAAGGAGCAGCAAACGGGAATGCGTTTGTCCGCAGCTTGGTCTATTTATGAGGATGAAAAAGGACGCGTATGGGTAGGGACTGTGAATGGATTGAGTTATATTCAACAAGGAGAAGATTCTATTTCTGTATTTGATAATTATGGCGATTATCCAGAATTAGCAGGTGCTATTGTTAATTCTCTGCATGGCAACAAACATGGTGTTTGGTTGGGGACTTCTCAAGGACTCTATTTGATGAATTTAAAAATGGAGGTAATTCAACGTTACAGCAAAGAAATGAAGGCGCCTTATAAGTTGCCGTACAACCATATCTATCATATTCATGAAGATAAGAAGGGGATTTTGTGGCTATCGACCAAAGGAGGCGGAGTCATTCGTTATCATATAAAAACAGGAACGTTTAAGCAATTTACAACCGAAAATGGTCTATCTCACAATGTCGTAAATGCTATTTTAGAAGATGATTATGGCTATTTTTGGATGAGTAGCGATTACGGCTTGATGCGTTTAAACCCTAAAAATGATATCATTAATACCTATCTAACAGAAGATGGTATTTTGCATACAGAGTTTAATCGAAAATCAGCATACAAAGCTTCTACGGGAAAGCTTTATTTTGGGGGCTTGTCGGGAATTATGGGGCTTGATCCTGCTGATTTTTTAGAAGAAAAACTACAAGATGTACCACTTCATCTTGTCCAATTTCAATATTTTAATGGCAAAGAGGGAGCCTTGATTGATGCGACCGAAGAAGTCGTAAAACAGGGAAAGATTGTATTGGATTATACGGATCGTTTTTTTACGGTAGAATTAGCATTGCTAGACTACAAAGCTTCCAACAAACGACAATATGCCTACAAAATAGAGGGGTTGGAAAAAGATTGGAATTTTACAACTAATAATTCTATTCGAGTCAATAGCTTAGCAGCAGGGAACTACACCTTATTGGTAAAAGGAGAGGGTAGCAATGGTTTGTGGTCAACAGAGCCATTAAAAATTCCTATTATTGTAAAGCAACCGTTTTACCTAACTTGGCAATTTTTGCTTTTTATTGCTATTTTGCTTTTTGTAGTGGTGTTATTATACTCTAGGTGGCGGGTGCAGCGTTTGTACCGTGTCAAGATGCACTTAGAACAAGAAGTCTCCAAGCGGACACAAAAGATAGAGCAACAGGCAAATGAACTAAGGGAGTTGGACAATGTAAAGTCTCGATTTTTTGCCAATATTTCGCATGAATTGAGAACGCCTTTAACATTGATGTTGGGACCAATTGGGGCGATTTTAGAAAAGCACTATGGAGAAAAGTTCGAAGATATTGAACAAGTACTAGAATTGGTCAAACGAAATGGTATTCAATTGCAAGGACTCATTGAAGAAATTCTTATTTTATCAAAGCTAGAGGCGAAGAGTGTTGAAATAGAAGAAAATGAGCTGCAACTCATTCCTTTTCTCAAACGTTTGTTTTTTGCATTTGAGGCACAAGCAAATCTACAAGGACTGGATTGGTATTTTAATAGTGCTATATCAGAGGATTTATATGTCGTATTGGATGCTAGTAAAATTGAAAAAATTCTAAATAACTTATTGTCGAATGCGTTGAAGCATACTCCAAGAGGAGGGAAGGTTGAGCTTAAAGTAACTAATAAATGGATGGATAATAAAGCATTGATGCTTTTGATAGAAGTTATCGATTCAGGAACAGGAATTCATCCAGATGATTTGTCTCATTTGTTTGATCGGTTTTATCAATCCAAACAAAAGGAAGCGATTGTTCAAGGTGGAACTGGGATAGGCTTGGCTTTGACCAAAGAATTGGTGCAGTTGCTAAAAGGTAGGATAGAGGTACATAGTGAATGGACAAAAGGTGCTAGTTTTTTGGTAACGATCCCTTCTACTAAAGTGGAGCATCCTGTACAAGAATGGGGGTCAGAGCCTGAAAAAGAGGCGTCTGTTCCAATTGTTACTTCGACTATTTCTAAATCTACGACAACTATTTTGATTGTTGAGGATAACAACGATATGCGGAGCTTTCTGGCAGATATATTACAAGAATATCAGATTATAACTGCCGAGAATGGTCGTATTGGTTGGGATATTTTATCCAAACAAGCGCATCAAATTGATCTAATTCTTTCCGATGTCATGATGCCAGAAATGGACGGTTTTGAATTATTGCAAAAGGTCAAATCACATACTGAATGGCAACAATTACCTATGATTATGTTGACAGCAAGAGCAACCGAGCAAGATAAGTTGTTTGCACTTAGAATAGGAGTAGATGATTATTTGCAAAAGCCTTTTTCTCGTCAAGAGTTGCTTATCCGTATTCAAAATTTATTACAAAACTATGCGCAACGCAAAGCTTGGCAACTGGAAGCAGCTAAAGAGGAAGAAACAAGCCCCAAACTGTCAGTTAATGATTCTAAAGTAGGAGGAGATAAGTGGATGGAAAACTTAGAAGCCATTGCAAAAAGAGAGGTTGGAAATACACAGTTTACCATTACTAGTCTAGCCTATGACTTAAATCTTAGCGAACGACAATTGCGTCGTAAAATAAAAACCAAAACGGGCTTGACTCCCAATCAATATTTTAGGGTTGTGAAATTGGAAAAGGCTAGAGAGTACCTAGAGAATAGACATTATGAAACTGTTTCGGAAATTGCTTATAAGATAGGGTTTTCGAATGTGCACTATTTTTCTAAAATTTATCAAGAGCAGTATGGAAAGAAACCTAGTGAATATTTGAAACATTAGTTATTTTGTTGTAGCTTTTTTCGCAACCGACTCAAAGATTCAGGGGCAATACCTAGGTAAGATGCTATGTGGTGATGGGCAATTCTATTGGTAATCTGCGGGTACTTTTCTAATAACTCTACGTAACGTTCCGTAGCAGTTTTGTGCTGCAAATCATAGATGCGAGTTTTAGCGAGCACGTACATTTGTTCTATCAGCAAACGCCCTAGCCGTTCAAAAACAGGTTTTTCTTCATATAACTTTTGTAAATGGTCATAATGCAAGACCAACAGCGTGCTATCTTCTAAGGCTTGTATCGTTTCTATAGAAGGAACTTGATCAATAAAACTATGATAAGCTGATAGCACAGGGTTGCGTCGTTCAAAAGAAAAGTATGAAACCATTTCTTTTCCATTTACTGTAGAAAAAATTCTAAGTACCCCTGTCTGTACAAAGCCAATATATTGACAAATAGCACCTTCTTGTACCCAATATTCACCTTTTTTTAACGAGATTGTTTGGGCATTGGACAAAGCTCTATCCCAGTCTTTGGGTGACAAATGAGCAAATTGTGCTACTAATTTTTGTAGTCTAGGGAGCATTGTATGGTGTAAGTTATAAATGTCTGTTCTATACGATTGTTTATAACAATTCTCAAAAGGCAAACTTGTATAGAATGTTTAGATAATGGAAAGAAAAATAATTAAGGCAACTAAAACGAAGAAGCCAACGACAAGCACCATATAGTTGGTATTACTTTTATAAATTTCATACATAATGACAAGCAAATCTGTCCACTCCATTCTTCGAGCTAGGGATTCGGTTGCAACAAAAAAGTACTTTGAACGATTGCCTTTAGAGGTGTGGTCACCGTGTTTTTTTAAAATAAAGAAACTTTCGTTGAGAAATACTCGTTCGTATAATTCGTGGCGTCCAGCAAATTTAATTACTAATCCCCCCAAGGTATATTCCCAACTACCTGTAGAAATATCTCCATCTAAAATGCGTAGATAACTACCATTATCTTCAAAAATATGTAAAATAGCTTCCTGAAAATGCACGTCATCTCGAACTTCCATCCAACGTCTATTGACATAAAATTCTTGCTCGTACAAATCTTCGCTAAAACGAGCCAGATATCTCATTAAGAAGTCAATTCCTTCATCCAATGATTTGAATGTGGGAAGCTCCTCGTTCATTGAATTAAATATCTTATTAAAAATATTCATCTAGTGTTTTAGATATATTGTTCTGAGTAATAGTTATCTAATTGTTTGCTTGAGAAATTAACAAACGATGTTACAAATAAACCTTAAATATAGTAAAATTCCTATGAGTAAGTAGGAGGTTATAATTAGTTTAATGAATTTCTCCTAAAATAATACCTGTTAATGATACTTATGGAACTACTTTAAAGATGCTCTATAAGTTATTAAAAGTAAATTTTTATAAAAAAAAGTCCTACTTTTGACAAATACTTCAGATTACCATAACTTGCGTTTTGCCTTTGCTTAAAGAAGTCATTAGACCGAAACAAAACGCTAAACAATATTAGTTCTATCCAATGAATCAATCATTTCCCAAAGTCTCTATTATTACAATCTGTTATAATGCTGCTGAAACCATCGAAAAAACGCTTAAAAGCGTTGTAGCACAGGATTATCCGAATATAGAATATTTAATCATAGATGGAAAGTCCAAAGACAACACTTTAGAGATCGTATCGAAGTATAAAGATCAAATTGCACTTATACTAAGCGAACCAGACAAAGGAATTTATGATGCTATGAATAAAGGCATGGAAAAGGCAACAGGGGATTATATTTGGTATATGCATGCTGATGACCAAATTTATGCCCCAGATACACTAAGTATTATCATGAAAAATCACCAATACGAGGATTTTATTTATGGCAAAGCTCTATTGATTGATGAGAAAGGAAATGAACGTAGTTTGGAGACTAGAAAGCCCCATCCTAAGGATAAAGACTTATCGTGGAAAACGATGAAACAGGGGATGGCGATCAGCCATCAATCCATGCTTGTCAAGCGTTCTATTGCTCCGAAGTACGATTTGCAGTATCGTTATGTTGCAGATTTTGACTGGTTAATACGAGTCTTAAAAGCATCTCAAACGGTTCGGGATACAGGAACCTATTGGTGTCGTTTTGCTGAGGGAGGCATCTCCACTCAACATAGGAATGCATCTTTGAAAGAACGATTTGCAATTCTTCAAAAACATTTTGGACTCGTTTCAACACTGTGGCAACACGCTTGGATAGTTGTCAAAGCTCTAAAACGAGGTTCTATTCGTTAAGGTCTAACAGGGCTTTTATTTTCGAACGTTTGGATAGTTGTTTTCAAACCATTCTACCGTTTTCTTTAAACCTTCATAGAGGGGTGTGAATTGAAAGTCTGGTAAATAGCTGCGTAATTTAGAATTGTCGCTTGGTTTGCGAAATTGCCCATCAGGTTTGTCACTCAACCAAATAAGTTTGCCTTTGAATCTCAGAAGTTCGGCAATCATTTCTACCAACGTTTTGATACTCACTTCTTCTGAAGTAGAAAAGATAATAGGCTCGGATTCTTCGTATTTTTCCAGTGCCCATTCGGATAATTGAGCGACATCTTCAGAGTAGATAAATTCTCTCAGAGGTTTGCCTGATCCCCAAACTTCCAAATCCTTGCCTTGTTCTCTAGCTAAAAAGCAACGATGTATGAGCGAAGGAACAACATGACCATTTTCTAGATCAAATAAATCTTTGGGACCATAGATATTGGTAGGAATGACTGAAACGTAATTTAGTCCATATTGTTCTCGGTACGCCCTAATTTGAACATCTGTCATTCGTTTGGCATAGGCATAAGCATCGTTGGAAATATGAGGTGGTCCTTGATGAATTTTTTCTTCAGAAAGCGGATATTCTACGGTATCAGGAAATATACAAGTAGACAAAAATGCGACAAGACGTTCTACTCCATGTAAACGAGCTGCCTCAATAATATGCGTATTCATTAGAATGTTTTCTCTAAAAAAATCACCTTTATAGTGCATATTTCCCCAAACACCACCAACTTTTGCCGCACAATGAATGACTTCTTTCGGCTTATGCATTTCAAAAAAATCATTGACAGCATTCCAATCTGTCAAATTACAATCTTTACGACCAATTTTTAAATCTGCATGAATTGCTGAACCAACCATTCCTGTACCACCTGTTACTAATCTATTTGCCATGTTACCGTGTAATTTATACTAAGTGAGAACTCAGACACCAATACAAAATATAATTTAAACTAATTCTGCTTTCTTACTTAAGACTATTATTATTCTTAATACTCCGTTGATAGACCAGTTAGGTTTTATCTTTTTTGATAATCAAGTAAATATAATTTAGATGCGCTGTTGTTGCGTGGTTTCAATGGAGTAATCTATTCTAGAATAGAACAAAAATAAGATAAAATGTGAATTCAACTTATTAAAGTTCTAATTTTATAAATACTGTTAGAAGGAGATGGTATTGATAGTACAAAAAAAAACAAGCTACCTTAAAAAAGAAAGCTTGTTTCATACACCTTTAAAACTTAGCATAATTAAAAAGGTAATGTGACTTTAAAAGTAAGATTAAAATTCATTTACTTCATCGGCAGTGGTGTTTTGTTTTGTAATTGAACTTTAATGCATTTTTTATTTTAAATGTTACCTATTTTTTGAAATAAAAAATGGCAACTTTGGTTAGTGTAATGATAGTAGAATTAGTGAAATGTGTTAAGGCTTTACTAATAGTTGTTTATCAATAATGTTAAAGACAAAGCATCCCACTAATTAATTTTAGGATATTGGCGAACACGTTTAGGAGGAAGTAGAACTTTTATTATCATCGTCATCTAAAGTAATGTAGCCCCAATCAATACCCTTCTCAATCTTTCTGAGTTGAGCCATTGTAATATTGAAGTTTTTAGCCAAAATTTGTTTTTTGGTTTTTCCCTCTTTGAGACGTTGTTTTAGCAGACGAACTCTCGTCGGGTTCATTTTATTCAATGGAGAAGGTTTTCTATTCTTAGGATCATAAACGCCATTTTTAATCTGAAAATCTGTCATTTCTCGCTGCGACATCCATTTCAAATTTTGGTAATGGTTGTTTAAATTATCTTGGTCCAAATGAACTACAAATTTTTGATTTTCATTGTCTTTAGGACAAAACTCCTCTGCTACCAGTTTGTGAATATAGCACCCTTGTGTTGAGTCACCTTCTAGCCTTAAATTCAAAAGCATAAAACCTTGAACGGTTTTTGAACCTTTCAAAAGTTGCTCCTTTTTTGTGACTTTGTCTATACTTTTAACTCGACCATAATCGGAAAAGTAGTAATCTTTTTGTTTGGTGGGAACTCTAGTTTTTACTTTCGCCCAACGCTCGTTCCAGAAGCTCTTGATAGTATTAGTAGTTTCCATGTGTGTATAATATTTTAATCATTGACATGCATAGTTAGGTGGTATGAATTATATAATACAAATTATAATTCATTCCCTGTCAACTAGCTGTGCAACTATTGTTGTTGCCGAATGAAGAGTCTTTGCATAAGACTCTTGTTTTATATTCTTACGGTGTATCTGCTAAGGTTCTAAAGGTTACATTAGAAGGAATAGATACCGATAAGTGATTGTATTATAATTAACAAGGAATCTAAATTAATGTTGACTGTAAAAAAAAGTTTTTTTCAAAAAAAAATGTTAACTTTTTGTTATTGTTCTCATAAGCAAAAGAAAAACGATAAATTTTCCTTAGAGAAAAATACCAAGGCTTGCGTATAGGCTAGAATGGAACATCATCAATCCCATTATTGTTTTCATTAGCTTCATTCATCTTAGACGAAAAAGTTTCTCCGCTTAATTCGTTGTTAGCTTGATCAAAGAAACTTGAATCATCCAAACCAGTAAAGGCATCATCATCTAAATTTGAGAATTTTGCATATTGCCCATCCCACTTAAGGCGAACAGAATCCAACGCTCCGTTACGGTGTTTAGCGACAATAATTTCTCCAATACCTTTGAGCGAATTCCCTTCTTCATCTTCTAAAATTTGATAATACTCTGGACGATAAATAAAGGATACAATATCTGCATCTTGCTCGATGGCTCCAGACTCCCTCAAATCCGATAATTGAGGACGTTTAGACCCTCCACGAGTTTCTACGGCACGAGACAATTGAGAAAGTGCAATAACAGGAACATTTAATTCTTTTGCCAATCCTTTTAAACCACGAGAAATCATCGAAATCTCTTGTTCTCGATTGCCTTTATTATCGCCACCACCAGTCATCAATTGTAGGTAGTCAATAATAACCATCTGAATGTCGTGTTGCATTTTTAAACGGCGGCACTTAGCGCGTAGTTCAAAGATACTAATACCAGGTGTATCATCAATATACAATGGAACATTACTTAGTTTATCGACTTGAGCATGTAGTTGTTGCCATTCGTAGTCTTCCAATTGTCCTTTACGTAATTTTTCAGAAGCAATTTCTGTTTCCATAGAAATTAAACGATTGACCAACTGCAATGAAGACATCTCTAAAGAGAAAAAGGCAACTCCTTTGTTGAACTCAATAGCAGCATTTCTAGCAACAGCCATTGTAAAAGAAGTATTGTGTGTCACAGTCATATCCTCTAATAAAAACAGGTGGTTTTTATCTAGAGTAAAACCATAATAATCGTCTACTATGTCTTCTTCAACTCGAATATCCGTTAAGCGCCAATCTTTTTGATAAGCACGAACTTCGGCTTGGTTGTTGATCCTTACAGGAATATTGGCAATATTACCACGAATAGAAAGGGTATAAGTAGCAAGGCTAGATGATGAGGTTTGGGATGTTTCGGTGCTTACCAATGAGGTTCTAAATCCTAGAGAATCACATAAAAACTTAAGTTGTTCAGCGATAGATAGCCCTGTTATGGCAATTTCATAGCAATCGGATGCAGCGATATAACGCCCACTACTATCAATGAACCCTGCCAATAAATCCAAACGCTTGTTTGAGGAGTTGATAAGATATTCTGTCGGAATATGTTTGTTTTTAATTAAGTTCGATTGCTGTAAATCATTCATCAAACTATAACCACTAGATATTTGAGAGTGCTCAACAGTAGACTGAGAAATATTTTCTCTTAACTGTCTGGTTTCAATTGACAAGTTTTGTTGTGTCGCAAATTGACGAATATAACGAACCGCTTTTTGGTTTTGTGTTTTATATGATGCATGATTAGCTGTACCTGTACCAAGACCTAACCACAACCCAATGAAATAAGAAGGCAATGAGGTTGTTTGTGCTTGAAAATCAACAGGAACTTTATATCCTTTGAAATTAGATTTAAAAGAATCCGATTTGCCAAGCCAGTCTTTAACAGAAATATTTAAGACCTCTCCTTTGGCATAAGAATCATAAGTAGCACTAGATTTTAGTGACAAGACATGACTTTCATTGACTCTGTAAGGAATGCCTTCATTTTGATAAATCCAGTACATTTTTTCTTTGCCACGAGCAATAGACGCAACTGTTCGAGGCGTGGAATCATCTCCCATCAATAAATCTCCAACTTGGATATTTTCGACTTTTTCAAGTTGTCCATCATATTTGAGCACTTTCGTGCCTTTGCCCAAACACTTTCCCATACCTGGTCGAGCTGCAATAATAATTAAATCAGAAGGCTGCCAACCCGATGTCAATTTATCCAAATTGACAAAACCTGTAGGAACCCCTGTTAAGCCCTCTTCTTTTCCACTCATTTCCTCCAGCTGTTTAACAGCCATATTGACCAATGTACTCATACCCAACGAGCCACGGCTTAGGTTCTGTTCTGTGATGTTGAATAAATTTTGCTCTGCGCTATCGAGCAAGTCAAAAACATCTACCGTATCTTCATAAGCAGCTCGGATGGTTTCGGTAGAACTTCTGATTAGTTCTCTCTGAATAAATTTTTGAGCTATGATTCGGGCATGGAATTCAATGTTAGCAGACGAAGCGACACGATTGGTCAATTCTACTAATTGATAAGGTCCTCCGACCATTTCCAGTTTCCCCATTTTCTTCAACTCCTCTGTCACTGTTAACAAGTCAATAGGATGGCTTTTTTCAAAGAGTACACAGATAGCTTTATAAATATGCTGATGAGCTTCCCTATAAAAAGAAGCAGGACGTAAAATATCAATAATCAAAGCAACGGCATCTTTATCAAGCATTAATGCACCAAGTACCGCCTCTTCTAAGTTAATAGCTTGAGGTTGCACCTTCCCGTGCTCAGAGAAAGCATCTTTCTTTTTAGTAAATTTTTTTGTGAAATTTTTATTCTCGTCCATTATATCCTTGTAATCTATACTGGTTAGTTGATGTTAGAGTTGATGTTGTAAATGCTACAAAATCATTTTTTTAATTCTAATGTTTTTTTAATCGTAGTCTGCCCAAAGGAGTCCGTCAACTTAGTTATTAATTTAAGGCAAGTTGCCTTTTTTAGTTTATAAGAAATTGAAAAACTAAGTTGATGTCTTTACAAAAAAGGTTGTTTACTTCGTGAGCGTTTTGCTTTTAGTTAGCTACGTTGCTAGCGTGGTTTATATAATTTTTTCTGAACGATTACTTAAACATGAAATGATTCGTAAATACTTCTTAAGAGTAAGCCTACAAAAATACGCTTTATTTTTAGCAAGGACAAAAAAGTGCTTAGATAGATTCTATCTTTTTTGTGAATAATGTGTCAAAAAAATCTTTCTGTTTTTGAGATTTTTGCTTGTTAATAATAAGCTTTTTATTCTTCAAAGCAGTATGAATAGGCAGTTATAAAAGTAGAAGAGGGTATGCCATTCAATAGGCAAAACGACTAAAATTTTGCTCTTTTATTAGGGTTATCTTTTAAAAAACTACCCCAGTCGTTGTATTTTTTTTGCCCTAAAGCCATTCCTTGAGTTTGGATGTGATGACAAAAAGCAACCCCTAGGGCATCCGTAGCATCCAAGAGGTCTGTTTTAATATCTCCATCTACGACGTGTGGCAACATCCTAGCAATCTGTTCTTTGGAGGCATTTCCATTACCTGTAACAGCTTTTTTTATGCTACGAGGAGAATATTCTTCAACGGGAATGCCTTTCTGGGCAATGGCTACCATAGCAACTCCTTGAGCTCTACCTAGTTTTAGCATAGATTGCACGTTTTTACCATAAAAAGGAGCTTCGATGCCTGCATCTGTAGGTTGGTAAAGTTGGATAAGTTTTTGAAGTTCTGTAAAAATATGTGCTAACTTTTGACCATGATTGTCATATTTAGCCATACTGAGGGTGCCCATTGTAATAATGCGCGGCTTTTTTTTGTTAATAACTTGTATAAAGGCATAGCCCAAGACATTGCTACCAGGGTCTATGCCCAATATGATTTTTGGTTTTATGCTCATACGTTTAGTTCGTTATTTGCTAATTGGTAAAAGACAAAGATACAAACAAGTTTAAAAAACAAAGCGAAAAACAAATTGTTTCTTTTTTTGAGACACAAAATTAGAAGCTTACGATCTTACAGAAGATTAGTAAATTCTTGTAAATTTGCAACATGCATACAAATACAACATCATCGTTATCTATTAAAGGTAAAGGCTTTCTTTTTAAGTCGTTAGCACAACATAAATTTTTTGTACGTATTCTAAAACTGACATTGGTTATTGTTTTGGGAGCTATTCTATATCATCAAATTTTTGGCAGAGAAGATTTGACCTTGCAAAAATTAGGAGTAGAATTTTGGCAGCATTTGTCTTGGAAAAAAGTTCCTTTATTGATGCTTGTACTTGTATTAATGCCTTTGAATTGGTTTTTTGAAACTCAAAAATGGCTAGCTTTGATGCGTAAAATTGAATCTATTTCATTTTTCCAAGCCCTAAAAGTAGTGCTAATCGGATTGAGTTGTTCTTTGTTTACACCCAATAGAGTAGGAGAGTATGGAGGACGTGTAATGATGGTATCTCCCCAAAACCGCTTATTGGCTATTTGGGCAACAATGGTTGGTATTTCTAGCCAATGGATTGTTTTGGTTGTTGGAGGATGGTGGGGATTGATGGGCGCATTTTATGGGGGACTTATTCCTATCCATGAAGCATTGTTAAGTAGCTTGATCTTAGTGGGGGGAGTCGCATCGAGTTGTTTGTTGGGAATCTATTTTAATCTACGAAAAATTGTGCCGTATAGCATGAAGTTTAAATGGACAAGAAACTGGGCGATGAAGATGCAACGTTCTTCTTTTGATTATTACAATAACAAAGAATTAATAGAAGCCTTAGGCTATTCAATAACACGTTACTGGATTTATTCTTCTCAGTATGTTTGCCTGCTGTTCTTTTTTGGATTTGATGCAAACATTTTAAGCACTTTTTTGGGGGTCATAATCGTCTATTTATTGCAAACAGGAATACCGTTACCACCCTCAACAGGTCTATTGGCAAGAGGTAATATTGCCGTGTTAATCTTGGGATATTTGACTGTAAAAGAAGATGCATCAATGTCGATCTTGTCTGCTACGTTTAGTCTTTGGATGATCAATGTTGTGTTGCCATCTGTTGTTGGGGCTTTTTTGATTGCTCGCTTAGGATGGAATGAAAAAGAAGCTGAAAGCGAGGAGCAAATGCCTGTTACTTCTAGTAGGGAATGCACTATTCAGCCTTAGTAAAGGAATAGGAATACAATAGCCCATTCATTTTGGAACGAACTATTGTACCCATTATAGATAGCTTTATACAAATAAAGGCGTAAATTTGAAATCACCTCCATCAAATAGCCCTTTGTCACTTAATTTTAATCTAGGAATAACCAACAAAGCCATAAAAGATAGGGTCATAAAAGGGGCTCTTAGGCTACAGCCCAATTGCTCCTTTGAAAATCGGTCAATTGTAGAATATAAATTGGCGACAAGCTCACCTTCATCGGTTGACATAATACCAGCGACAGGAAGTGGCAAAACGTGTTCTTGTTGAGAACCAATTGCCGAAATACCCCCTTTGTTTTTTATAATCAAATTAACTGCTTTACAAATGGCATCATCATCTGTTCCGACCGCAATAATATTGTGAGAATCGTGTCCTACACAAGATGCCAATGCCCCTTCTTTTAAATTAAATCCATTGATAAAGGCAACAGCAGGAGGTGTGTTGGAATAGCGATTCACAACGACCATTTTGAGAACATCTGTTTCGGTGTTAGATATGGTATTGCCCTGCTCAATTTTGGCAGGGGCTTCAAAACTTTCAGTAATCAAGGCGCCATCAATTGCTTTGATCACATGAAGGGTTTCTGTTTGAGGAACACAGACAAACTCTTTAGCCTCTTTAGGGTAGGTATTGAAGTTATTAATAGCTACTTCATCCACTCTATGAATAAGTGATTTACCGTCTTGAGCAACAAGTTGCCCATTGATATAGGTAGCTTCAACTTCAAAATTCTGTAGATCTTTTACAATGGCAAAGTCTGCCCAATCGCCCACTTGTAATAATCCAATATCTAAATTGTAATGTTGTACTGGGTTGATGCAGGCAACTTGAAGGACATCAAATAAGGGAATACCCTGTGCCACTGCTCTTGCTGCTAGTTGGTTGATATGACCCAACATAAGGTCATCAGGATGTTTATCATCCGAACAAAACATAACGTTAGCTGTATGCTCGGGAAGTATAGAAATTAAGGTGTCAAAATTTTTAGCAGCAGAACCTTCTCGAATGATAACTTTCATACCCAAGCTGAGTTTTTCCAAGGCTTCTTCCAATTCAAAACATTCGTGATCGGTACTAATACCTGCCTGAATGTATTTTTGAATTTGTTCCCCTCGAACACCTGGAGCATGCCCATCAATAGGTTTGTTAGCAGCCTTGGCAGCTGCTAGTTTAGCCATAACCATGGGATCCTCAAAAATTACCCCAGGGTAATTCATCATTTCTGCCATATATTTGATGTCGTTGTCCGCCATCAATGTTTTGATTCCTTCCACATCAATTTCTGCTCCTGCTGTTTCAAAACTAGTAGCAGGAACACAAGAAGGAGCCCCAAAATTAAACTTAAAGGGCACTTTTTTCCCATTTTCAATCATATAATAAACCCCTTCAAGCCCCATTACATTAGCAATTTCATGAGGATCAGAGACCGTTCCGACGGAACCGTGAATGACTGCTAAACGGGCAAACTCAGAAGGAATGAGCATAGAACTTTCTATGTGCACATGTGCATCGACAAATCCAGGAATAGCATAACCTTCCACTGATTCATTAATGGGAGTAATTTGAGCTATTTTTTTGTCCTTTAGCTCAATTTTAGCAGCAAAAATGGTTCGATTGTTTATATCAACGTAATTAGTTTTGATTATCATACTTAGTCCAATTTGAGTAGTTTGAGAGACAAAAAGTTAAATCCAAATTTAATTAAAATAACTAATCGTTTAGAAAAAATACAAGTAAACTGCATTTCTTTTTGTACGATTTTTTATCAAAAAACATCTTAGGGGCTACTGTATCGTAACATCGAACTGTTTCCTCTTTGCTTTTCGATTAATACTATAAATAAACTTAGTTTTTATGCTCATCTACTTCAACAAAAAAAGGTTGCATTCATTGAACACAACCTTTGATTTATATTAAATGTATTGTATAATTCGAGTCTTAAAACAGCGCTTTTCCTAGTCGCTGCTTACGGAGCAATTTAGGCAATTTGACTGATGTTTTGTAATTTTTCTGCCAAACCTTCGATAGATTCAATTTGGTCTTTGTATTTAGATAATAACTGAGCTGCCTTGTTGCTAATACCGCTAGTTAAGGTGTCTAAATTACTATTAGATTTTTCTCCTTGTTTTGCTCTAATTTTGTCAATATGAGGTTGAAGTTTACTCTGAATAGTTTTAGCCGCTTCATTAATTTTTTTAGCCGCTTCTACTTGTTTGTCTTTATCAGAGCTAGAAATGAAAGTCTCCAATTGAGGCATCAATTCTTCAATTTTATTCCAAGCAGAAAGTATTACCTTAGGTTTTTTAGAACTGTCTACTTTTGCAACTTGATCGTAAATCTTTTTAGCCTCTTGGAATGCGCTTTTCAAGTCACCTAATGTACTTAGTTCCGTTTCTTCTTCAAGCGTATCGTCCGTGTTATTATTGGGTTCTGTCTTAGTTTCAGGTTCAAGCTCTGTATTGGTATCAATTTCAGAAGCATCTTCTGATGTACCCGTTACATTTAGTTTTAATTTAATTGTTTTGTCAAATAGCTCGTTCAATTCTTCTACAATGACATCTGCTGTTAGACCTCCTTTTTTGATTTCTAAAGTGATTTCACCTTTGCCTTGAGTTGCTTTTACCAAAGAAGTCCATTTAACTAAGTGGATACTCTTGTCTTTTTTTAATGCTTTATAGGCTTTGTCTGCTTCGTCCCATTTTAGAAAAGGAATAAAAACAGCAATTTTCTTTTTGCTACCAAGGTTATACTTTGTAAATACTAGACCTGCTTTTGCTTTTTTTACAACAGCTGTTTTAGCGTGTTGTTTTTTGTATTCTGCATATTTTAATGCTTGAAATGCCTTAAAGTCAAATAATTCCTTTGCCATTGGTTTTTATGTTTTTTTAAGTGTGAATGTTAAAATTACAGATAAGAGTAATCCATGGAGCAAAATGCTATATTTTATCCAAGTGTTTTAAGGTTTACTCGTTTCAAAATTGTTTTTATTTCAGATCGGCGTTCATTCATTTTTTCAACTACTCCTAGTAGTGATTTTTTTAATGTTGCCCTACTTTCTGCTTTGCTTTTTTGTGAATGAATTCTTGATTCTAACTCTTTCCATTGAGGTAATCCAGATTCCAAAACTTTTTTCTGAGAAGTAAAACTATTTCTAGTTTTTTCATCGGTTTGAGTCAATTGCGCTAAAAAAAGATGCCCTGCTTTTCGAAGCGCTTTTACAAAAGCAGCATCGTTATTGGTGGTTTCTCTCTTTTTATAACGAGGCATGACATCCTTTACCAATTTTTCAATTCCCCGTTTTAAGTTTTTGGCTTTATCTACAATTTCCTCTGTACTAACCAGTACCGTTTGATTGTTTTCAGTATTCGAAGTATTGGGGTCAACAACCTGTTCTATTTTCGAAGGATCTTTAGAATCGACCATAAGAGGAGCATCTAACCAACGAATTTCATCAATTAATTTTAATGAAGTACGTTGCATTTTTTTTAGTGTCCTCATGACACTAGCTTTTTTGCCTTTAGCTAGCGATAAATTGGGATAAAGACAAAGTACTTTGCTGCCTTTTTCGTTCAAAATAAAACAAGTTCCCATCGAGACTTTTGTCTTATCAAATCCTTCTTGCCCTTTTCCTGCTGCCTTAAATAGCATTTTTTGCGTTGCTGTGGGTGTACCAAAAACTAGTAGATGCTCATCAGCAGTATAATTCTCACAAAAGAAATACTCTGTTGTTTGCTCAACATGCGTCTTTTGAATCAATATGTTTTGTATACCTTTATAATACTTACTCAAAAAGCCAGTATCAAGATTTCTACTTTTTATTTGATCCGGTTTGAATTTGGTTAGAATATTAAATGCCACAGTAAAAATGGGTTAAAAAATGATTGATAGAAACAATTACCTACAAAGCCCAATACTCCAATAGGTGGACTTTAAGAATTCGAGTAAATTTAAGAAAAAAAAACTGAAAAAACAAACCATTTTTCTTTTTCTATTGGAGAGGATGCTGCATTATATTAAAAATAAAAAAACTAAAAGAAGAAAATGAAGCATAAAAACTAGAAGGAGAATTTCATTTTGTTAAAGAAGAACAAATGTTTTTAGACCAATAGGTTTAAATTATAGTTGGTTCTTAGTACTTTTGTGGCTAATTCATATAAGATATCAACAAACTTGTGTGATAATATGTTGTCTGAAATACAGCAGGCAAACTTTTTAGTTTAAACAAAACTGTTCTTTGATAAATAATGTGTATTTATATATAAGTAGTTCGTTGATTTTTTACGTACTATAATAATAGTAAAAACATGATTTGTACAAGAACCAACAAAATGAGAACAAATAAAACGTTATGGCAAAAATTCCAATAGACTTAACGAAGGGAACATTAAAAGAAGTAGAAGTACCAAAAGAAAACGTTATTATTGGTATAGACCTAGGAACAACAAATAGTTTAGTTGCTTATATGTTAGATGGAACGCCGACTGTTGTTACGGATCATATTGGTAAAAATGCCTTAGTCCCATCTATTATACATTTTGAAAATGAAAATTCTGTAGTGGTAGGGCATGATGCGATTGAAAAATTAGTGACAGATCCAGAGAATACCATTTTTTCGATTAAGCGATTGATGGGAAAATCGTATCAAGATGTGGAAGACTATAAGCGCTTTTTTTCTTATCAAATTATTGATAATGAGGTAGAAGATAGCTTGGTTAAAATTAGGATTAAGGATAAATTTTATACGCCAATTGAATTGTCGGCAAAAATTTTGGCACAACTCAAACGACGTATTGAGAAAACGCTTGGTGCTGAGGTGACTCGTGCCGTTATTACAGTTCCTGCTTATTTTAACGATGCCCAACGTCAAGCAACACGGGATGCAGGGAAATTAGCAGGACTGGATGTCTTGCGTATTGTCAATGAACCCACTGCGGCAAGTTTGGCATATGGAATTGGGTTGGATGCAGATGATATTAAAACGGTTGCTGTTTATGATTTGGGAGGCGGAACATTTGATATTTCTATTCTTAAGATAGAACATGGTATCTTTGAGGTGTTGTCTACAAATGGAGATACTTTCTTGGGAGGGGATGACTTTGATCGTGCGATTCAGCAATATTGGATGGATACCTACAAATTTGATACAGATAATAATGCCGCACTGACACAAGAACTTCGATTAGCAGCAGAAGCAGCCAAAAAATCTTTTGCAAAGAAAGCTACTTTTGAAACAACTATCGCTGGAATTACTTGCCAAATGACCAAAGATCAATTTGAAGAAATGGTGCAACCTTTGGTACAACGAACTTTGGCAGCTTGCGAAAATGCACTCAAAGATGCGGAGTTAAGTATTAGAGATATTGATGAAGTTATTATGGTAGGTGGCTCGACTCGAATGGATTTAATACAGCAACGGGTAGGACAGTTTTTTGATAAAAAGCTTAACAATACGCTTAATCCAGATGAAGTTGTTGCTTTGGGCGCCGCAGTGCAAGCGGATATTTTGGCAGGAAATAATCAGGATATATTGTTATTAGATGTAACGCCTTTGTCGTTGGGAATTGAAACAGTAGGAGGGCTAATGGATACCATTATAGCGAGAAATACAAAAGTTCCAATCAAAGCTGGTCGTCAATATACTACTTCGGTAGATGGGCAAACCAATCTAAAAGTAGCTGTATATCAAGGTGAACGTGATTTGGTTGCTGATAATAGAAAGTTAGGAGAGTTTGTTTTGCGTGGCATACCTCCAATGGCGGCAGGAATTCCCAAAATTGAAATTCATTTTCTGTTGAATGCGGATGGTATTTTAAAAGTTCGAGCAAAAGAATTACGCTCAGGGGTAGAGCAAACAGTAGAAATGCGTTCTCCTTATGGGATTTCTGAAGAAGAAATGGGGCGTATGCTATTAGAGTCAATTCAGAATGCTAAAGGAGATATGGCTGTACGGGCGTTGATTGAGGCTCGTACCGAAGCTCAAAATGTCGTATTGGCTTCTCGTAAATTTATCCAACAAAATGTCACCATATTGACCAAAGAAGAGGTAGAGAAGACAATGGAGTTGGTAACAGCTCTTGAAACAGCTTCTAAGGGTGAAGACAAAGATTTGATTCATCAACGAATGGAAGAACTAAACGAATATACAACGCCATTGGCACATCGAGCTTTGGATGCTAATATCGCCAATGCGATGAAGGGAAAAAAACTATAAACAGAATAGTTGTTAAGAAAAGGAAGGGAACTGTTTGCAGTTTCCTTTTTCTTTTAATAATAGCTCATTAAGGCAAGCAACTTCATGTAGTAGCAAGCATCGTTGAATTTATCTATACTTTTTTATGCCATTGATCTAAAAACTGATATCTAAACACATCAAAATGGAATATAAAAGAACATTAGTTATCGGAGATATTCACGGCAGTATTGATGCACTAGAAAGTGCTTTGAAGGTAGCCCATTATTCTCCTAGCGAAGATCGAATTATTTGTTTGGGAGATTATATTGATGGTTGGAAGTATTCTTATGAGGTGGTAGATAAGTTGATTGCGTTGCAAGCAGCATCGCCCTTTGAAAATATTTACTTGAAAGGGAATCATGAAGAATGGTTTTTGGAGGTACTGAATCAAAATTTTGAACAATTTAGAGTAGATCGATTTATAACTACCAAATACAGAGACTGGATGCTGAGTGGTGGTTTGTCTACCTATCTATCTTATGCGCAACGAAGTGATGCGGAAATTTTGAGGCATAAAACGGCATTTTTTGATAAGTTAAAATTATATCACATCGAAAACCAAAAATTATTTGTACATGCTGGGTTTGATTATCAAATGGGCTTTGAAGCATCGTTGCAATTTTATCCAGAGTCGTTGCTATGGGATAGAACCTTGTTTCGAAAAGTGGTACAATTATGGAATTTGGAACAGGAGGGTGCTTGGGTTGATAAAAAAGTAACAAAAATAGATCAATTTGAGAAAATTTACATCGGGCATACGCCAACGATTAAGTATAATTGGTCGATTCCACAAAAAATGGGTAATGTTATCAATCTAGATCAAGGCTGTAAGACAACAGGGGTTTTAAGTATTTGGATAGAGGAGCAAGACGTTTTTTTTCAGAATAAGTAAGGAGGCTTTAAAGCTAGTTTTAGAACTTGTTCTTACTTACTACAAATCTGCTCAATGCTCCCAAAAAAAGACATTATCACGAATTGGTTTTATGAGAAATTGGAAAATGCTATTTTTTAGCTATACAAATTAATTCGTGATAAGTAAGTGGACAGAAAAAAGTATAGTTAAAAATGTAATTGTTTTTAGTGCTGTTCAAAGAAAAGAATTGAAGTTTTAGCGGGCTAAAACGAGATTTTTTGATGAAGAACAGTGCAAAAAGAATTCTATTTTGCCTATAAATTTTTATGAACGATTACTTAATGTCTAATAAGCGCCATAAAAAAACAAAACACATACTAGTTTTAATATTAAGACGTTTTTTATTTTACCAAGGATTGGTACATTTATAAAATCAAGGACTATAATTTAAAATCGATATGCATTATAAAATCAGTATTTTTTTTACCTTATTTTTTACGTTACAAATAGCTGTCGCACAGCAGGATTCTAGTAATTATCAAAAAAAATATGCCTTTCAAATTAAAGACCCAACAGAAGGTTTGGAAAAAGGGCAGGAGTTTTTGTATGTAGATGGTATTTATAAAGTTTGGGATGGAGAGCGATTTAATTGGGGATTTTATGATGATAAAACCAAAGAAAAGTTAACCAAGGCTAAGTATGATACTATAACTTATCGTTACTTGCATCAAGAAAAAAAAGGTTTTTATAGAATCAAAGAAAATGGCAAATGGGGAATGTTGGGGGACGATCGTAGCGTTTGGGTGCCTGTACAATACGATGCTTTAAACTATATATCTAAACGTCAACATCCTTATATCAGTATTGAAATCGGCGATAAATATGGTGTCCTAAATACTGATGGAACCCCTGTTTTAGAAGCGATCTACGATGATATTTTGTTTGATGGTTACCGTTATAAGGTCAAAAAAGGAGCTAAGTGGGGGCTAAAAAATGCCAAAGGAGAGGAGTTAATTCCTACTTGTTTTGATCAAATAGGGGATCACCAATATATTAGCCACACTCGTGTGAAAATTGGCAAGAAATGGTCGGTTTATAACTGGATTAAGGATAACCCTTGTCAGACAGAAAAAAAATACGATGATATTGATTATTTCTCTCGTTACTTTGTGGTTAGAGAACAGGGTAAGTTTGGTTTGTTAGATATTAATGCAAAAGAAATTCTGCCTTTTGAATATGATTTTATGTCTCCATTTTTCTTGAAATACTTGAATAGTGTCTTGGTAGGGAAGGATAAAAAAGTAGGCTTGTTGAGGATAGATACTAGTGACCAAGTACATACTGCGGTACCAATTGAATATAGCGATATTTGGATTGATGAAAATAACTTTAAACTAAAAGTTCGATTAGGCGATAAAATCGATTATTATTATAATGATCAAACGCTTTTTGATTTGGCGTATAACGATGTGCAATACTATGAAGATATTAATCGTGTGATGGTCAAAAAAGGCACTAAATGGGGGATGTTAACGGTAGAAGGTGAACAAATTATTCCCATTGCTTATTCTAAAATTCATGTTATGAATGCCAATCAGTTTATGGTGCAAAAAGGGACTAAATGGGGAGTGTTAAATGGGCAGGGAAAGGAAATGATTCCTGTTATTTATGATCAATTTGATTATCGACCTAAAAAGAAATTTTTCTTTGTCTTAAAAAATGGTAAATGGGGGATTGTCTCGATTACTAAAGGAGTTATTTTGCCTCCTAAGTATGAAGATATGTATGCGCTTCCGAATAGAACTTATATGGTCAAAGTAAAAGGACTTTGGGGAGTTGTAGCTGCTGGAGGACGTGTCATTGTTCCAGCTGAGTATAGTTCTTATAAATACAAATATAAAAATAAAGAAGTAGTTTTGATACACCCAGATGGTCATGTTAAAAAATACCCGCTTCGGTAGAAGCATCGGATACTATTCATTCATTTCCAATAGTACGAATAGTAGTTACGGTATTGCCTCTAAGAAAGAGCGTTGCCATTCCTTTTTTTCCATAATATATTTTGGTATTGGGCAGCCATTTTTGCAATGTTTCTTCTACAAAAGCACGGTTCCTTTGTTTTTCTTCGTGCCACACCAATATTTTTAGATTTTTTAATTTTTGAATGCTTTGTGGGAGCGTTTTACGACCAATAAATGAAAGGTCTAAGGCAATAAGATCGGGAACATTCGCCAAAGCATTAAATGCTTGATTTAGGTTGATGACACGATTCCCATTCAAACTCAAAACTTGAAGCTTTGTCATATTTTGAATGCTTTTAGGCAAGCTTCGTATGGGGAGTTTCTCCAAAAACAATTTTTCAACGTTTGACATTCGAGTTAATACCATAGGAAATTTAGTAAAGTTATTGTAAAACTCAGACATTCCTGTGTGTAGATTGCTGATGTCAACTGTTTTTAAATTGGTTAAATTTGAAAAGTAATTGGGTAGCGAATTTAAGCGATTATCAGCCAATACCAATTCGTCAATCTGTGTAAGCAATGATAAACCCATAGGGAGTTGTAACATGCCATTGGACGAAAGGTCAAGCTTTCTAAGTTGTTTGCAAGAAGCCAAATTAGGGTTGAGGGCTTGAACCCTATTATTGCTCAACGATAGATACTTTAGGTTGGGATAGTTGGCAACTTTATTGGGGATGTAGTAGATGTTTTGATAGGATAAGTCTAAATGTTTGGTGCGTTCGTAAGCATTATTTTGATAAGGGGTTGCAATATTTTGATAGACCTTTCTCAATGACTTTCTACTGCCATGTTGTAAGGCATTCAGTTGCAAATTTCCAAAAAAATTCTTTGTGTCAGGAAGCTTGGGCAATGACTTAATATAAAGCTCTTGAGCAATGGTATCTTGTATGATTTCAGGAATTGCTAATAAATTTTGTTCCCATGCTGTTAAGCTATCTGTGATAGATGGATTAGGAACCTCCACAACCGTTGATGTCGATTCTGCCGATTGGCAAGAGCAGCAACAATAGTATAGCCAAAAGATAAAAAAATAGTGCATGGAGTAATTTCTAGAAGTTGAAAAGTTAACAAGAGCCATCACGATATAAAAATGTTACAAGTACATTCCCGATTGTTCTATTTCTTCCAAAACTTTATCAGGAACCCAGTATCGAATAGACTTACGCTCTTTAATTAATTTTCTAATAACAGAGGAAGAGATTTCCATCAAAGGGGCTTCCACCATATGAATACTAGGATGTTCTTGTAGGGCACCTAAATCATAATTAGGACGACTATAGACATAAATTTCGTAGTTAGCTAAAATGACTTCGTAATTTTTCCATTTATGGAAAGACCCTAAATTATCTCCACCCATAATCAATACAAAATCATGCTCTGGGTGTTTTTCTTTGAGATAGGTTAGAGTATCAATGGTAAAAGAAGGTTTGGGTAACTCAAATTCAATATTACAAGATCGTAACTTCAAATGTCCCTCAATACTTAGATTGACCAAATGCAATCGATCATAATCATTCGCCAAAGTAGCCCGTTTTTTATGTGGATTGTGTGGGGTAACTACCAGCCAAAGTTCTTCCAAAGGAGTATTTTCTACAATGTGATTAGCAATGATTAAATGTCCTGTATGAATGGGATTAAAAGAGCCAAAAAAAAGTCCTATTTTCATGTATTCTATTCGTTTTTTCAAAAATACGAAAAAAAGGTGAGTTTATGGTCTAATACCAATCCATATTCTAAGCATGGATTGGTATTATAATTGGCTCTATTCTTTTAGATAGGGTCTTTTGATTCAATGAAAGAGCAGTTTTCTTTTGACAGAGACCACTTTTTTGATATTACGAATAGACGAATCAACGACCACGAAGTAGCAGCAAACCCAGCTTGCTGGCTGATGACCGCAGGGAGTAACTAAGCTAACTGCTAACAAGATAGCATTGTTAATTCTAGAAATATGAAAAGTTTATTCTGGAGTGCCATTTTGAATCCAACAGTAGATTTTTTGCAAGTCAGAAGTGCTTAATTGAGCTTTTCCTTCTGGCATTCTACTATAACTGCCTTCGTGCTGCATACTTCCCATAAATCTTGCTCTAGAAGATTCTGAAACAACAGCACCATAGTTACTAAGGTTAATCCCATCGGCTTTTGTTGTAGCATCATGACAACCACTATAAGCACAGTTAGCATCCATAATAGATTTTATATGATTGGTATAGGTAGGAGCAACAGCCGTACAATCATAGGTAATGGCTTCGGTTTGACAAGAGGAGAGGGAAAGAAGGACGAAAGACAAGCCTATAAAAAAAATAAGAATTTGCTGATTCATCATAATTAAAACAGTTTAGATAAAAGAATTTGTTTACCTAAAGTCGTTTGCTGTTTTTTTAATCCCCTAAAATTTGTCTTTATAAATTGTTTTCTTGTTGGCAAGAAGGTAAAAAAAAAAAGTGCTTCCCATTAATTGAGAAGCACTTTTTATATCGTTACTATTATAAAAATAGTTTAGTTTAATTTGAATCGAACAGGCAAGTTGTATTTTACACGTACAGCTTTACCACGTTGTTTTCCAGGAGTCCATTTTTGAGGCATTCTATTCATCATGTTAATGATTCTTAATGCTTCTTTTCCACATCCTCCTCCTGGATCACGCAAAATCTTAGCATCTTTGATAGAACCATCTTCCATGACGGTAAAACTTACAACAGACATTCCTTCAATTCCGTTTTCACGAGCCATAGTAGGATAGCTGATGTTTTCGTAGATGAACTTCAATAATTTCTGATCCGCACAAGCTTTTTTTGCATTATTGTCACCTGCTTGATCTTCACAACCAGGGAAGCGAGGCATTTGCTCTACAATTGTAAAGATTTCTGGCTCTGGCTCTGGTTCCGGCTCTGGTTCTGGCTCCGGTTCTGGAGCTGGACCATCTCCATAAGGACCATCATAGTCGGTAGGAGTATCATTAATTTCTGTATCCTCTTCTATTTCTTGATCTTCCTGTTCCACTTCTTCTACTTCTTCCTCCACTTCCTCGATTTGAGCTGGTGGTGGTGGTGGTGGTGGTGGCGGTGGTGGTGGTGGTGGTTGAGGTGGTGTATTTGGTGGTTCCGTCATAATCTCTTCGATGTCAGGAATATCATCAAAAGTCAACAACTGAGTAATGGTAACATTTGTCCAGTTGATGATTAGATAAATTGCCAACAAAGCAATAACACGGCTACCATAGGTAATCGTACGTGTTTGCTTGAAAACATCTACCTCTTGATATTTCCGAACCAAAGCAGATTTGCTTTCAGGGCTATCACTGTTTTTGCTTAAAAGTTCCTGAGATTTTTTATTCAGGTAGAATTTGTAGCCGAGAATCATACCATATACTAATACGGCAATACCTATCAAGCTCAAAGCCAATTGACCACCTGTTATCTCTGGACCTGCGTACAGCAAAACACCACCTAATTGCAGTCCGTTGATTAACATAAAATATGCGTTTTAATTAAAAAATAAATTTCTAAAAAATTTAGTGTATAAACCTTCAGACAAATATAACTAAAATCTTTGCCCGAACGAATGTTCTAAAAAATTAATTTCTGTTATCAAACCATTATTAGTAATAATAGTTGTACAGCAAGTTATATTTTAAAGTATTTATTGTATGCACTTTTATAATAAACAAAAGCACCTACCAATGTTCCAACAAAATTGGCAAGCATATCAGCATAGTCAAAAGAACGACCTGGAATAGTTGCTTGCACAAATTCTAAGCTAATCCCATATGTTCCTGCAAGGATCATGCAAAATACAATCCAAGATTTTGCTCCTTTTCGCTTCCAAGAGAGGCTGCGAGCTACTCCGAAAATTAATAGAAGCGTTAAGATGGCATAAAAGATCAAATGCCCCACTTTATCTGGAGACAAAAAATTCCAAGGAATGTGTGGTAGATTAGAAGTCGTTGACAACGACCATATCAAGACAGCCCAAGCAATTGCTGGTATAAAATACTTAATGTTTGTCCAATTAGGCACTAACACTATCTTTGTAAGCTGCAGCATCCATCAACTCATCCAATTGAGCAGGGTCTGAGAGCTTAATTTTTATCATCCAACCTTCACCATAAGGATCTGAATTGACTAATTCTGATTCATCTTCTAGTTGTGTATTGAACTCTAAGATGGTACCAGATACTGGCATGAATAAATCAGAAACAGTTTTTACAGCTTCTACACTACCAAAAACCTCTTCTTGGTCTAGGGTTTCTCCCTCACTATCGATGTCAATGTAAACAATATCACCCAATTCACCTTGAGCAAAATCAGTAATACCAATATAAGCTTCATCTCCTTCTACACGAACCCATTCGTGGTCTTTTGTGTATTTTAAATTTTCTGGAAAGTTCATAGAACAAAATCTATTGATTGAATTAATAAAAATTGTAGAAATATTATTGGTTCCAAAGTTAATTTTTTTTTCGAACCTAATAGCATAAACTTCCTAAAAAACATTTTTGCATCAGAACTTTTTCTTTTGTACAGAACACCTCTTATTGTAGAAGATGTTGCAAATGTTATTTTTGGTGTGTTGAGCAATAAAAAAAGTTTAAGAAGGGCTCTAATCACAAATATTTTCTATATTTGCCTTATAATCATTTCTACCATGTTAAGAGCATTAGCCATATTGTGGGTTTTATTAATCAGTATTCAATCTTTCTATCAAGGATTGATTTATACTTATTATGTCCTTAACAAAGATTATATTGCTGTTCAGCTTTGTGAAAATCGGGCAAAACCAGAATTAGAGTGTGATGGTAAATGTCATCTTAAGAAAGTTTTGAGAATTTCTAAAGAGCGAAAAACACAAGAACCTCAGCCATTTTTACCTAGCTTAGAAGAGATTAAACCACCTGTGTTATTTTATGAGCAGGTTACCTTTCATTGTTTAAAACCAATCCTTAGCAGGCAATTCTTCTTTGATAAAAGAGCTCTTTTTGAGTATGCTTTTAACTACCATTATATGCCTGTATTTGCTGATTTTGAGCCTCCTAGGGCTTAACTACTATTGCTTTATGTGATGGTTGCTATTCAACTTATATTGATCTAGTTGATGAATAAAGGGCTCAATTGTTATATGTCCTAATGTCAATATTCAATGGATTGCGAATGTCTATACAGATCGTCTTTGAACTATTAATAGATTGTTATTAAGTGAGTTGTCATGCCGTATTGTAAGAATAGGTCTTTTGTACGGAAACTTTTGAGGCAATTACGTAAGTCTATTTCTATTTTTGAATCTAATATTATTAGGTTAAGGGGACACCCTTGCCTAGTATAAGTGGTTGTTTAATAGTTTGTTTAAGAGATTTGTATCGTTGTTAGTAAAACCAAGAGGTATAAGTATGAGGTGTCATTAGTTTGGGTGAACAATACCAATGAACTCATGATGTCTTCCTTTCCAATAGAATCAGCACTAAATTTAATATTAAAAATAAGATAGGTCTATGTACTAGATCTCTAGACTAAATGCTAATCAATTAATGGTAGCATTATATCCAGCTTAAATGTCATATTTTGATATGCATATAGGCTAAGGTTTTTATTGTCTAAGCTCAACCTAATGCAAATTAAGCAAGTCAAGCCATGGGCATGATGGTAGGAGAGTACTAGAGCTTTTGGGTATACGAAATTCAGAATGTTTACTCAGTTGATCTAAACGACACAAAATGCACTTAGTCCTGTGTTCTTTGAGCGCTCAAAGGATACTTTATCACTAGAATAAGTAAAAGGTCAGAAAAAATAAGAACAAAAAATGGGATTATTTTTTTGCTAATCAAAGAAGAAAAAGGAAGGCTGTTTTAGCTACGCTGCTACTGCGTGGTGCTTGTTATTTTTTTTGAACGATTACTTAGCTGCTTAGTATTTAACGAAATATCTAAGTACAGGATTCTTATGTCCTTTTATACCTAAAAATTTTTCTATAAAAATTGTATTATGAAAAAAGCAACTATTATTTGTCTAATGGCTTTTATGGCCATTATAACCCCTCAGTTAATTATCGCTCAAACTACAACTGTTACAGGAAAAGTTGTAGATGGACAAACCCAAGAACCTTTGGTTGGAGTGAATTTGTGGATTGAATCAAAAACGACAGGTTCTATAACCAATACAAATGGAGAATTTGTGCTAACGGCAACGGCTTCTGATATAGTAAAGATTTCCTTTATTGGTTACGAAATCCAAGAATTAACAATAAGCGAATTGCCACCTATAATACGATTAGAACCAAGCATAGCCGAGTTAAGTAAGGTTGTTGTTTCTGCTAGTCGAAATCAACAAGATCGGGCAGAAGCCCCCGCAGCGATTGCGGCTGTAACGGCAACGACGATTGATGACACTAGAGCTACTTCTTTGGATCAACTACTCAACAAAACACCTGGTGTTTTTATGGTAGATTTGGGAAATGAGCAACACAGTATGTCCATTCGCCAACCGTTGTCTTACAAAAGCTTGTTTTTGTATTTAGAGGATGGCTTACCCATTCGCCCAACAGGTGTTTTTAATCATAATGCCTTGTTAGAAATGAACCAAGCCAACATCCGACAAATAGAAGTCATTAGGGGACCTTCTTCTTCTTTGTATGGAAGTGAGGCAATAGGAGGAGCCGTTAATTTTATTACTTTACGCCCAACTTCTATTCCTACAGCAAGTATCCGATTGCAAGGAAACACCTTAGGATACAAACGAGTAGACTTGAAGGCCGCTACTACTATTGGCAAATTGGGGCTTGCTTTTTCTGGATATTACGCCAATCGAAGAAACGGATTTAGAGCGCACAGTGATTTAGATAAACTGGCAATGACTTTAAAAGGGACGTATAAGGTTTCTGAAAAAGATTTTTTATCGGCTGATGTCACTATGATTGACTATAAATCGGATATGACAGGCAGCTTGGATAGTGCACGTTTTTATAGTCGAGAATACAGTTCGCTTCATACTTTTACCAATCGTGCTGTTTGGGCATTGCGTTCCAAAGTTCAATACAAACGTTATTGGACAGATCAAGCCAAGACGAGTGCGACTATCTTTTTTAGAGACAATTCCATTCGACAAATCCCCTCGTATCGGGTTAAAGACGATTGGTCGCCTTGGGGAAATCCAACAGGAAATAAAAATTTGGCACATGGAGAAAGCAATAACAATAGCTATAAAAGTTTTGGAGCGTTGGTACAACATCGTCAAGAGTTTGATTTTTGGCAAACAGCACTGACCGTAGGTGCTTCTATAGATGTAAGTCCCAATACTTACCAAGCAAATTATATTTCTATTGTTAAAAATGATGAAGGGGTTTATACCGATTATGTTAATGAAGTAGATTCTATGCTGACCAATTATGAAGTGGGATTGGTAAATCCTGCAGGTTACGTTCAATTAGAAATGACACCTTTTAGAAATTTTAAATTAGTAGCTGCTGCTCGTTACGATGCTTTTATTTATAATTATAATAATCATCTTCCTACTACGGCATTTTCAGGTGCTCCAGATAATGTAGATCAATTCTGGGCATTAACCCCAAAAGTTGGCGTTACCTATAAAATTGCCAAAACATCTGGTGTATATGCTAATTTTAGTCAAGGTTTTGTACCGCCTCAAATTGGAGAGTTGTACAGAGGAGTAAGTGTTCCTGTTTTAAAACCTGCTACTTATAATAATTTTGAATTGGGAAGTTGGATCAATTTGCTAAAAGGAAAACTACATTTGGATTTGAGCCTCTATTTGATGGATGGATTTAATGAAATTATCTCTGTTCGTCAAGACAATGGTGCGTCTATTAATCAAAATGCAGGACAAACTAGGCATATGGGGGTAGAGTATGGAGTTTATTTTAGTCCTATCAAAGATCTTTCGATTCGAGTGACTGGATCTAATGCTGCTCATGTTTTTATAGATTATAAAGAAAGTGGAAACGACTATACTGGAAATAGAATGGCACAAGCGCCTACTTGGCTATTGAATGCAGAAATAACTTACAAACCACGATTTATCAAAGGGTTCCGTATTAGCCTCGAAATGATGCACATGAACCAATATTATATGGACGCTGCGAATACTAAAACTTACCCTGGATTTTTAGTTTTTAATGGTCGTGTAGGCTATACGATCAAAGGATTTGAACTATGGTGCAACGTAATGAATTTTACCAATCAACTCTATTCCCCCAATGCTAGTTTGTCTAGGTGGGGAGAAAGACTAACGGTAGGAAACCCTATCCATCTGAATGTGGGGGTTGGATATAACTTTGTTGCGGGTATGTATAAGAAGCAATAATTTGAAGTTGGGACTGTTCTGTTGTGTCTTTATGTTTGTTATTCAGGTTACTGTTTATACAAAATAACCTACAACAGGCAGTCCATTTTTTGTGAACTAGTGGCTTTTTGAAAGCCTATTTAAAAGCAATCGTCTGTCTTAGATTAGAATGTCTTAAAGGTTGAGGAAAGACGGATGATTATACGATCAAAATCATGTTTAAAAAAATATATCAATGGCATCATCGTATTGGGTTGCTTGTTTCTATACCTGTATTGGGATGGTGCATTAGTGGTTTGACGCATCCAATGATGGCGCATTTATTTAAAATAAAACCTGCTCAACGCTTTGTTGTGCCCCAACCAGTTGCTTTGGACACAACTAGCATTGCTTTGGGAGAAGCTTTGGAGCAACATGGTATCACATCATTTAGTAATTTTAGATTGGTGCACTTTGAGAAAGAAACCTATTATCAAATTATCAGAGAGGGAAAAGAAACAGAGTATATTAATGTTAAGAATAACACATTGTTAAACAATGGAGACCAACGTTATGCAGAATATCTAGCGCGCTACTTTTTAGGCGATGAGCAGCATCCAATTGCCAGCTTAACAAAGCTAAACCAGTTTACCTTCGAGTATAAATTTATCAATCGACTATTGCCAGTTTATAAGGTTTCTTTTGATCGTTCAGATGGTATGGATGTTTATGTAGAAACGAATAGTTCTAGGCTGGGAACAATGAACAACCGAACAAGAAAAATTTGCATTGCTATTTTTAGTTATCTCCACAATTGGAATTTTTTGCAAGGGATGCCAAAACTAAAGCTTTTCTTAATGCTTTTATTTATGATCATGGCTTTTGGGGTGGCTTTTAGTGGTTTGGTCATCTATGGTTTTTTATGGAAACGAGTATTTCCTACTCATGCTGTCGAAGCTAAGAACCGAAAATGGCACCGTCGCATTGGTTTAATGGTGGCTATTTCAACACTGGGGTTTGCTTTTAGTGGTGGTTATCACGCGTTGGCTAAAGCAAATACTGCACAAGTCATTTCTGAAAAAGCACCTGTATTTTCTTCTACAGAGGTAAAGCAGCTGCCTGCTTTGGTTCGTAAAATAGGGGATCGTTTGGTAAAAAATATTTCTATTGTATCGATAGACCAAGTCAACTATTTTCAAGTAAATTGGATGGAAAAAGCAACAGAAACCAGTTATTTTAAAACGACTACTTTAGAACATTTAGGAAAAGGGGAGGAACGTTACGCTATTTACCTAGCGAATCAATACACACAATTGCCTGCTAAAAAAATTGTCTCTGTAACTCCTATTCAAGCATTTGGTGGAGAATATGGTTTTATCAACAAGCGTTTGCCTGTTACTAAAATTCAATACGATACCAAGCAGCAACATAGTGTGTATGTAGAAACTTCTTCTGGCAAATTGGCGGCAACTATTTCTGCTTCAAAACGCTTGGAAGCATTTAGTTTTTTAATGTTACACAAGTATCATTTTATTGACCCAATAGGAAAAACAGTTCGAGATATTATTATTGTAATTATAATGATAGGAATTATTTTGGTAAATGTTTTGGGAATTGTTTTGTGGTTGAATAGACCAATAGTTCGTTGAAACCACGCAGTAGCAAAGAAGTAATCAATAGCCAAGTAGCAGTGTATCTAATTACTAAAAGATAGCGAATAGCCATTTTTTATACTAAAAAAAATGGAGTTTGCAGAAGTAGAATTACTTAGCAAACTCCATACCTTTATAACAATACAAATCTATGATAGATATAAGGCTTTAAGGTTTAGTTTTTTTGTCAATAGTTTGTTGGAACCACGCAGTAGTAGCGTAGCTAATAACTATTGTTTGTTATTAAAATGAAAAACTTACTCCCAAGAAAATTCTACGAGGACGAGAAATATTGAGAGGGTTGTTCATGCGCAAATTGTATAACATCTCGTAGGAATCTGGTTGAGAAGCAGCAAAACCAGGTCCAGAGCTATTGGCTGTTGTCAAAAATCCGTCGTCATAAGGAGAACCCGTAACTGGATAAACAGCGTGTACATTTTGGGTGTTCAGCAAGTTGGTAATACGTAGATAAACGTTTAAGTAAAGTGGATTTTTTGAATTTTTTCCAATAACAAAGCTGCGATCTAACTTCATGCCCAAGCGGAAATTCCAAGGAGTTCTTGCTCCATTGATACTACCTTCTGTAATTCTGTCAGAGAAACTATTTCCAACATCTCCAGGAATTCTTTTTCTAGTATAAGGACGTCCAGAGTTGGCATTAACACTAACGCTCAAACCTGTGTTTCCAAATAATTCAAAGTTGCCAATTTTAGGACCAAAATATTTATCTCCACTTTCGAAGCGGTAATCAATATTGGTGTAAAAAGTATGCCGCTGATCAAAATCCAAGGCAAATACATATTTTAATTCTTCTGCTGCTACTCCTGTAGAAGATACTGGATTAGAACCTGTTCCCTCCGAAAATTGCAAGGCATAGTTGGCAATAATTCTAAGGTTTTTGTGGCGTAGCGTTTCGTATTCTAACTTAAATGCTTTGGTGGTAGAAAAATCATCGTTTCCAAACGTAGAATAAGTATTAGGATAAGCATTGGTATATTGTTGTACTTGAATCAAATCACGCTCCTCTTTGTATACCATAGACACTTTTACTTTAGAAAACCTTGTTAACGCTTGTTGAAAACCGACTTCGTAGTTAATAGTGCGTTCTGGCTTCAAATTAGGGTTGCTGATAATGCCTCCTCCATTTGTTATTTCTCTAAAGTTGTAATAATCCAATGCAGAAGCATAAGCACCTACAGGCGGACGTTGAGATAAAATATCGTAATTAGCATAGAAATTAGATTCATTAGAAATGGGGAAAGAAATAGAAATACGAGGCATTACAATGACAGTAGGTTTATAATCTACAAATGCTTTGTTGGGATCATAGTTTTGACCTTGAGGATCTATCTCTGAAGTACCAAATCCTTTTAAAGCAGGAATAAAGTTAGCTCCTAACTCGCTTGCTGAATTAACAGGGAGACCTTGTGCATTGTACCATTGGTTGCCATCTCGATAACCAACAATATTAGCATCTTTAGTATTTTGATTGACATAAACGGCGAAGTTATCACCAATATTACTAGGTCTGTTGTACTCCGATGTTTTTCCCGCATCGTACAAAGAAGAGCTACTTTCAAATTCCGCTGCTGTTTCATAACCTGTGATGCTGTAAGGATCTTTCAAAACACTGGTATTGGCATCATAACTATCGAAGCGAACCCCAAAATTGCAGATAATGTCTTTGTAAACAAATTTATCTTGAATGTATCCTGCCAAATAAATCGGCTTGTGAGGAGCAACTGGGCGTGTTTTGATGCCATTGGCATCCGTTGCCGTAAAGAAATCATTAAATTGAACATTAGCTCCCAGTGGGTTTCCTTTATAGTCATAACCATAATAATTGATAATTCCTTGACTACCTGTAATAAGCGTTGACGGTTCAAACCATTCCAATTGCATTTGATCTGGTGTTAATTCGTGGACAGATATCCAATCTCTTTTGTCATATCCCAGTGCTTCTCTCAAATTTTTTCCAAATTCAGTCATGGCAGTTTCATTCCCTTCGGCATCTTTTCTGATTAAACTTTCATACAATTGATAATTGCGTTGTGTAAAAGGGTCGTAATAACTTTCACCAGTAGGGCGAGAGCGATCTGTTGCATTAGAAATATGTGCATTGGTAGTTTGATAAGCAAAACGCCATAATGCAGTTGGATTGATGTTGTAGCTACGCTCGATGCGTTGCTCAAACGTTCCCCCTAATTGCAATTGATGACGAATAGGGTTACCTGAACGTTGATTGGTAACCAAGTCAAAATTGACTTGAGCGTTTCCACGTATTTGCGATTGATTGCTTTTGCTAAATCCAGCGCCTGTTTGGTGAGGAGCATTATACAAACCGTAAATACTGTTGCGGCTTCCTGTATTCAAACCATTGATAACCTCCATCTGATTGAGATTAGTTGGTGCATCTGAATTCAGAGGGTCTGGTTGAGGAATCAAATTATTATAGGCAGCCAGACCTGGATTAATGTCCCAATTCGGTTCGTATTTATCAAACGCATTAAAGAAAGAAGCGTGCCCCGTTTGAGCTTTGTAAGCAATAATCTCTCCTTGAGAATTATAAATAGCCAGAGAGTCTACGACTCCAATAACAGGACGTCTACTTTCGTAGAATTTCCCAACATAACCATATTCCCAAAAGCGATTCCCATAACGAGCATCTTGCGATTCAAAGTTGGTTTGATTGTAACTTGCTGTTAATTCATAACTAAGGTTTTGAAAGGCAGGTTGCAAACTTTTTTCATCTTGTTCTTCATCTGAATAATCTGGAATCGTAGAGTTTACGACATGCCTAAAACGGGCATTAAAACCAAGGTTATTTGATTTTCTATCAGGATTAAATTCATAGTTTAGGAGTTGATTGCCAATGGAAGCTGTTTTTCCCCAATTAAAAATACCTTCTGAACCAATTGTAAGAAAGAATTCTTGAGAAGGCTTATATTCTATGGTTCCTGAATACTGTGCATAAGAAGAACGAGCATTGGAGCGAACATTTGTTTTTTCAAAATCATCTTCTGTCAAAAAATCAGTGGCATACACAGACCCAGCGCCATTAGGATTAGCAATCAAAGGATTGGCTAAGATTTCTTTTCGCTTTTCATCTTTGAGTTTTAAGGTACTCAAAGCCGATGGGCGAGGATCTTTTGTGGTAAAATAGGAACCAGAAAAACGATATCCCAAAATGGTAGATTTGACAACTTTTTCTCCTCGTTTGACAGTATCGCCTAATGCGGTTAAAATAGGCTTGGCAATAATTGGTCCAGAGAAAAAGCCATTGACTGTATTCTCGCCAAAATTGTCTAAAAACTGAGAACTTTCAAGTTGAACTCCTCCGCTAAAGCGATTAGATGGTCCTTTGGTTATAATATTCGTAATAGAACCTGTTGCATTTCCATATTGAGCGGGAATACCACTTGTCATAATCTGAATTTCCTCTACTTCTAGATCTGCAATGGGAGCACTACCGTTTAACACAGGAACACCATTGACTAGAACCAAATTACTAGTTGTTCGACTGCCACCCGAACTAACCGCTTCTCCTGGTTCCAAGGCATTGACCGTAGCAGTACTAAGAATAGCACTACCAATACCTCTATCAGGATTGTTTTGGATGAAACTGGCATCTCGTGTAGCACCGCCTATATTTTTTCCTGCATCAATGATTTTGGTATCATATATTGTTGTCTCTGGACCTTTAACAGTAGCACTAATCAAAATGTCAAATTGCTTTGTCTCGTTGGTAGAAATCTTAATTCCTTTAATTGTTTTGGAAGGATAACCTGTAAAAGCAATAATGATATTGTAAGTGCCACCATCAATATTAGAAAAATTATAATTACCATCAAAATCAGTGGTTGTAACGGCAATTTGATTGTCGTCTTGCATGAGGGCAAGGGTAGCATAAGGAAGTGTTTCCTCTGTGTCTTCGTCAATCACTTTGCCAAGTAGGCTAGTTTGTGCCCATGATGTGCTACTGCCAATAAGGAGTAGACTTAGGAGTATTAGGTATCGCATAACCAAGTAAGCTTTTATTGTTAGTAAAAAAGCCTTTTCGGTTGAGTTATAACAAGATTGAGAGTGGCATTTTTTATTTTCTGATAATCAATGTGATGTAGCAATATGTATATCGCAAGAATTATATAAAAAATGCCTAGAGAGTAGTAGGAATTGATTCAATATGCCCGTATTGTCTCTTTTCCATATTACAAATATGAATAGAATAAAAAATTAAACAAAGCACAAAAAATAGCCTTTCTCTAAAAAGAAAATAATATATCAGAGCTCAATTCTTGACTTTGAATGCTTATTTCCCAAAAAAAAAGAATAAAGAAACCTCTAAAAAATTGTTAAAGAATGTAAAAAAAATCCTTAAAATTGAAATCGAGTCCTACTTAAAAGGTTTTATATTAATAATTTTGTATATTATATAGTACGTCATCCCTCTATCATCAAAATATCCCCACCAATGCATAGATACTTATTTTTGGGAGTGCTACTATTTTTTATAGTTTATTGTAGTACAAGCGCGAACAGCCAAGACAACAATAAAGGTCAACTAGTAAGAGGTTTTATATTAGATAAATTTTCTAATGTGCCTATAGAAGGAGCATTGGTTGAATTGCTAAACCACTCGCCACGAATAACAGCAATCTCAAATGCTGATGGCAGTTTTGAAATGCAAGACATTCCTGTAGGGCGTCAACGAATAAGAATAGAACACGAAGGTTTTTATGAGAATATTGTTTCTATTTTAGTTGACGCAGGAAAAGAAGTTGTCTTAGACATAGATTTGGAAGAAGAATACAAGGCAGTCGCTACCATTACCTCCAAAAGGAAAAGCAAAAAAGAAGATAAACGAAGACTCCGAAATAGTCGCTTGGAACCAAGCAACAAAATGATTACTGTAAGTTATCGAAAGTTTGAAATAGAGGAAGTTACACGTTATCCTGGAGGTTTGGAAGATCCTGCTCGATTGATTGCCAATTTTCCAGGTATGTATAATATCGACGACCCTCAAAACTACATTGTGTCAAGAGGAAATAGCCCTTTTGGAATTCATTGGCAAGTAGAAGGAGTCCCTATGGACAACCCGCATCATCTAGGGCGCATAGGTAATTCGGGAGCAATTTTTCCTGTTTTGAATACGAATTTATTGGCAGACTCTGACTTTTTAAACGGTGCTTTTTCGGCAGAATACGGCAATGCTTTTTCGGGAGTTTTTGATATTAATATGCGAAAAGGGAACAACCAACGATTTGAGTTTACAGGAGAATTGAGTTTGTTGGGAGCGGAAGTTTTTGTGGAGGGACCTTTCAAGAAGGGAGGGGCATCTTTTATGATTAGTTGCCGCTATTCGGTTTTGCAATTGATCAAGTTATTGGGCTTTGATACTGGGAGTAGCTCTAGTCCTGGATATGGAGATTTAAACTTCAAAATTGATGTCCCAACTAAATCAGCAGGAAGTTTTTCTATCTTTGGAATCGGTGGTCTTGCAGATGTGGCATTTTTAGCTAATAAATATGATCCTAATGATATTTTTGCCAAAGAAAATGTTGATATTTATACCGAAACTCAATTGGGGTTGGTTGGCATTTCACATAAGAAATTTATCAAAGAAAAAAGTTATTTAAAGACAACAGCTTCTTATTTGTTTGAAAATTATACGTCTAATAAAGATTCATTAGATCAAGGGGGGGGAGGAGCAAAAATTCCTTATTATACTGCTAGAGTAATGCGACACAGAGGAGGGCTAAGTAGCACGTTTAATACAAAACTCAACACACAATTAACATTTAGGACAGGTGGCTATGGCTACTTATTTTTGTTTGATATTAAGGATAATGACTTGATAAAAGGGCGATTGGTATACGATTCGGAAGATATTTTGTTTCATTTAGGCGGTTTTGCGCAAGTCCAATATAAAGTTTCCCCAAGATTTGTTATTAATGCAGGAGTTCATGCTCAATATTTTAGTTTAAACAACCGTTCTTGGGCTGTAGAGCCTCGCATAGCGCTGAATTGGTATCTGGGAAAACGGCATCAATTGAGTTTAGGATATGGATGGCATAGTAAAATTCAACCTTTTTCGGTTTCCTTTTACGTTGAGCCAGAAGGAGTGGGACAAAATGCTTACAATACAAGCAATCGAGATTTAGGCTTTATCCGAAGTCATCATTTGGTATTGTCTTACAATTTATATTTGGCACAACAATGGGCCTTAAAAGCAAATGTGTATGGTCAGTATAATACTAATATTCCCATTAGTCAGACTTCAAGTAGCTTTTCCTTAATCAATCATGGTGTCTATGAAACACCACAAAGAGTAGATTTAATAGACGATGGAATAGCTTTTAACGCAGGAACAGAATTATCTATAGAGAAATTTTTTAGTAAAGGGTATCATGGGATAATTTCTGGGGCTTATTTTCGTTCCCGTTATAGGGGAAGTGATGGTGTTTGGCGAAATACTGCCTTTGATGTTCAATATGTATTGCAAGTTTTAGCAGGAAAGGAGTTTAAAATTGGGAAACAAAAAAGAAACGCAATCACTTTAGACCTTCGATTCAACCACAGAGGAGGTACACCCTATATCCCAATTTTATTAGAAGAATCAATTGCACAAGGAAAAGAAGTTCGAGACTACGAAAATTCATACGCTGTAAGAAATGAGTCTTATACTCGAATTGATATAAAAATAGGTGCTCGATTTAACCCCCGTAAAAAGAAAATTTCCCATTATTTCTTCATTGATTTTATCAATGTTGGTTTGTTTCAGAATGCACGGCAAGTTCGATACGATGCCGAGCAACAAAAAATAGTACAAGGCGAACAATTTGGATTGATTCCCAACCTTTTTTACCGCATACAGTTTTAAAATAGCGAATTAAGGTGCATTTTTGTAAGGAACGATCGTTATTGCTTATCGTTTTACCTATAATTAACAACAGTCAGCTGTGATGCTACTAAATTTTAAAAAAAATATTTCACCTACAATTGTCCCATTATAAAATAGGCTATGAATTTAGGGCTTAATTCTGTTGAATAAAGTGCTATGAGAATATTCCCACTTACTTATAAATGAATAGTTTGATTCGTTGAATAATTGAAAAATTGAATGGATTTGCGCTATTGTTATTAATGATGTAGTAGTCTGCGACTTATTTCATAAACTAGTAAACTAAGTTGTGCCATCTAGTTTGGTTAAGCGGTCTACTGAATGATGAAACCTATATTATAATAATTAGATAATGAGAGATGAAATGAGAAACATTTACACTTTAGTTTTTATCGTTTGTTGGTGCTTTGGGGGACAAATTTATGCTCAAAACATTACCATAAAACAACAAGTTATTAGAGGTTATGTAGTTGATCGAACGACAGAAAATGGTATCAAAGGTGCTTTTGTCGAACTCTTAAATCATTCGCCTAGAATAACTGCAATTTCTGATGAAAATGGCGCGTTCAATTTAGAAGGAATTCCAGTAGGACGGCAACGTATTCGGGTTGAGTATCAAGGTTATTACGAAACAATACAAGAAGAATTGGTCGTAAGTGGAAAACAAACGGTGGTTACTATTCTGATGGATGAAGAAGCAGAAAGTTTTATTACCATAGAAGCAGATCGAAGTACGATTAAGGATAAGGGGCGGTTTCGCAATGAAAAAATGGAAACTATAGACGAAATGAACCCGATTAGTGCTAGAGCTTTTAATGTTGAAGAGGTATCGAAGTATGTGGGAGGTTTTAATGACCCTGCTCGTATGATCACTAATTTCCCTGGTATGTTTAATATAGATGATTCGCAAAACTTCATTGTATCAAGAGGAAATAGCCCTTATGGGATGCAGTGGATGATAGAAGGAGTACCTGTCGAAAACCCGCATCATTTTGCTACGATGGGAAATACAGGGGGAATCTTTCCCTTAATCAATACGAACCTATTGGATAATTCAGATTTTGTAAATGGAGCTTTGGCGGCACAATATGCTAATGTCTATTCTGGGGTTTTTGATGTTAATTTGAGAAAAGGAAATAATACACAACATGAATTTCAACTGCAACTTAGTTCTTTTGGTTTTGATGTAATGGCGGAAGGACCTTTTAAGAAAGGGGGAGCTTCTTATGTGGTTGGTGCTCGAACGGGTATTTTTGATTTGATTCAATTAGCAGGTATAGATATAGGTACTAATGCTGCGCCACATTATTATGATTTGAATTTTAAAGTAGAAATTCCGACCAAAAAAATGGGGAAATTTTCATTTTTTGGAATCGGAGGGCTTTCAGATGTTGCTCTGTTAAATGAAGGAATAGATACTAGTGATATTTTTTCAGAGCAGGGAGTTGATCTTTATATTAATGCTAACTTTGGCTTGTTGGGGGTAAAACATCAAAAGTTCTTAGACAAACAAACGTACATAAAGACAACACTATCTTATCTGTTAGAAGATTATAGGTCTCAGAGAGATACAATTTATCCAGATAGTATCGTGCCTTATTTTTCGGTTAAGAATTTTCGCCAGCGAATTGGTTTGTCTAGTGTGCTTAATAAAAAAATTACACCCAAATTTACTTTTAGGACAGGAATTCACGCTTATCTGCACTTTATTTCTATTTGGGATCGCTGGTTGCAACGAGACGAAACGCATTCTCGTGCGAATGACATTCAATTGTTAGCCAGTGGCTTTTTTCAAGCAAGGTATAAGTTTTCGCCCCGTTTTGTCATCACATTAGGTGTACAAGGTATGTATTGGACACTCAATAAGAACTCTTGGGCCATAGAGCCTAGAGTAGCCCTCAATTGGTATATTGCTGCCCGTCACAAACTTAGCTTGGGATATGGTTGGCATAGTAAAATTCAGTCGTTTACGATGTCGTTTTTTGTTCAAAAACAGTCAGATGGTAGTTATGATGAAAGTAATCGGGAGTTGGGAGCCACAAGAAGCCATCATTTGGTATTATCTTATGATGCTTATTTAGCTAAATACTGGGGATTAAGAGCGAATATCTACGCTTTATACAATACCAATATCCCTGTATTAAAAACACCAAGTAGTATTTCTTTGGCTAACCATGGAGCATTCTCGTTGTATCCTGAATTGGTAGGATGGGAGAGTACAGGTGAAGGTTTTGGATATGGTGCAGAGTTGTCCATCGAGAAATTTTTTAGCCAAGGCTATTATGGTGTGCTCTCAGGAGCTTATCAACGAGCATTGTATAAAGGAAGTGACCAAATTTGGCGTAGCAGTGCGTTTGATGTGCAATACATTGCGAATATCGTTGTTGGAAAAGAATTTAAAATAGGGAAGAAAAAACGAAATGTGCTCTATACAGATGTTCGATTTAATGTTCATGGAGGTTTGCCCTATACGCCGATTGATTTGGAGGCATCTAGAGCAGCAGGAGAAGAGGTTTTATTAATGGATCAAGCCTATTCCGAACGCTTGGGGATCTACAAACGTTTAGATTTGAGACTTGGTGCTCGTTTTAACCATCGCAAAAAGCGTATTTCGCATCATATTTATATTGAGATTTTGAATGTGGCTAATTTTAAAAATGATTTGCAAGTCAAATACAATCCTTCAACAGAGATGATTGAGCGAGCAAAGCAATTTGGTTTTCTTCCGAATTTATACTATCAACTTCGTTTTTAAGAAATAACCTCTTTAGATAGATCATTTTTTCTGAACTATGCTTTAGAAACAATAAATTTTGTAACTTGTGTGTAGAAATTTTATATTGTTTTTTGATGAATTGTATAGGTTCTCATTCAATTGAATGGAGTGTTGTTAGAAATTTTTGACCAAGAAAAGAAGGACAGAAGTGTAAACTACTCCCTAGTGTTAAAAATCAACGAACTACTACTTTAATAATACTCCGTTGCTTTTTTAGTTTTCTACGAAAAACATAAAAAAACATCTTGCAATAAACTAATACGATTTTTCAACGGAGTAATGACTTTAATAGAAAATAAAAAAAAATGAAAATAGGTGTCTTATTGGCAGGAAGTGGCGTATATGATGGTTCTGAAATTCAAGAAGCCGTTTTTACATTACTTGCTATTGACGAATGTGGGGCAGAAGCAGTTTGTATTGCTCCTAATGAGGAACAACATCATGTCGTTAATCATTTGACAGGAGAAGAACTACCAGAAAAACGAAATGTTTTGATAGAATCAGCACGCATCGCTCGTGGCGCTGTTAGTGATTTGGCAAATGCGACGATTGATGACTTTGATGCGTTGGTAATTCCAGGGGGCTTTGGCGCTGCAAAAAATTTGAACCAATGGGCAATTGCTGGACCAGAAGGAGCTATTCATGCAGATGTAAAGCGTCTCATTTTGAATATGGTAAAAGCAGGAAAACCTGTAGCTGGATTGTGCATGGGACCTACTGTAATTGCTAAGGCATTGCAAGGAGAAGATATCAATGCTAGTCTGACAGTTGGAACAACCGAAGCTTCTTCTCCTTACGATATAGAGGGAATTAGCAATGGCTTAAATGAGATAGGAGCGTTGGCAACAATGGCAACGGTTGAAGAGGTGATTGTTGACCATACCAACAAAATAGTGACGGCTCCTTGTTATATGATGGATGCAAGTGTTCGAGAAGTTCGTGAGAATATTGCTATGGCAATTGTTGAACTGATTCATTTGGTACAAGGGGAACAACAAGAAACAACTTAAATAATGCAATAGGTGGTGATAGAGCTACCACGCAGTAGCAGCGCAGCTAACCAACGAACTACGAATAATAAATATCTACCCTTTTTAACATCAATAGCCAGTGTGGGAGTCCATTAGCAATAATTTAGATTGGAGTATCATAAGCTTACCTTTTATTTCTGCGATAATAGGATGGGGAACGAATGTCCTAGCCCTAAAAATGACCTTTTATCCTCTGGAGTTTATTGGTTTTAAAATACAAGGTATAAAAGCGATTGGTTGGTCTGGGTTTCCTCCAATTGGTTGGCAGGGAATTATTCCCTCCAAAGCAGAAAGTATGGCTAGTAAGGCAACAGACATGATTACGACAAAACTAATTGATGTAGAAGATCAATTTGCTCGAATTAGTCCTGCAATTGTTGCCAAAGAAATGGAGCCAAGCATTTTGCGACTTGCTAGAGAGGTTACCAATGAAGTCATGACGAAGCACGTACCGATGTGGAAGTTGTTGCCCAATGCCCAAAAAGAGAAAATCTACGCTCGTGCTGCCGAAGAAATACCAAGCGTTATTGAGGAGATTATGGAGGAGGTAAAGGTCAATATTACCGATGTTTTTGATCTCAAAGCAATGGCCGTTAATCATTTGACCAATAACAAAGACTTGCTCAATCGAATCTTTTTGGAAGTAGGCGACAAAGAATTTACTTTTATTGAGCGTTCTGGTTTTGTTTTCGGTTTTATATTTGGTGTATTTCAAGCTATTTTATGGCTTTATTGGAGAGCAAATTGGCAACTACCAGTCGGTGGCTTGTTGGTGGGCTACCTAACCAACGTATTAGCATTGAAAATGATTTTTTCGCCAACTAATCCCATCAAAATTTTAGGTTTCAAAATACAAGGCTTGTTTATCAAACGACAGAAAGAAGTTTCTAGAGGCTATGCTCGGTTGGTCTCAGAAAATGTCATGACTATGGACAATGTGTTTACACAAATGTTCAAAGGCAAAGGTGCTGATAAGCTGATTAAAATCATTGAAAAGCATTCTAAAGAAGGAATTGACAAAACAGCGGGATTTAACAGCTCTTTGATCAAGTTTACATCTGGAACAGACACCTATGATGAAATAAAAATGATTGCTGTAAATCGTTTTATAGAGGCAGCTCCAGAACAAATTCATGTGGTGTTTGATTATGCCAAACAAGCATTAGATATTGAAGAAACAATGTATACTCGTATGACAAACCTTCCGCCAGATGAGTTTGTTGATTTCTTGCGCCCCGTTTTTCAGGAAGATGAGTGGAAGCTAATCTTAACAGGGGCTATATTGGGAATGATCGCAGGATTTTTGCAACTCTTGTTGGTTTTATAAAGCATACACAGCCTCGTCCGTGCTGCTAAAGGAACCTTACCCGTCACATCAATACTAAACAACTGCTAAATTGTGTTAATAGAATAATAAGGTAGCTGCATTTTATGTCATTTGTCCCAAGACCTACGTTATTAAAAATATGTTGTCTATTATGTTTTAGTAGTTCGTTGATTTTTTACTTTTTTACCAAAAAGATAAAAAAGCACATTTATATTAGTTTGATAATCAAATTTTTAACACAAAACGCAACAAATTTACAACTTATTGATTATCAAACTAATAAAGTTTTTCAACGAACTATTGATGTTTTATAGCAATGTTATAACTACTGATAATTAGAAATGTTAGTAGTTGTTATGTAAGGCTTGTTATTCTATCTTATCACTTCTCTATGTCTGCTAAAACACTATACTACGGATCTATTTTGGTCTTGGGGGTAGGTTATTTTATTTTTCTACAAAATAAGCTCCAAGCTAAGAAATTGCAAGAAAAGAATCTATATGAAGTGTCTCAGCAGGAACCATTGTGGGACGAAAGTGTCGAATTAGAGTATACCTCAAGAAAGGAGGAGCTATCGGACTGGGCGAATCAAATGTCTTGGAACGAGCGCATGAAGCAAAAACATACTTCTTTTATCTGTGCAACTTGTGGGGCAAAGGGCGAGAGGGTACAGATTGTGTTGTTATCCAATGCAGAATTTATGATTTTGTTGAGAACCAAAGACTCAGAAGAAATTTATGCACATGGTGAAATTATAAAAAGCTACAGCGACAGTACCATTCGCTATGTTTTGGAAGCGCCTGTTTATTCCAAAGAAGAAGGGATTAGTTTACAACAATACAATTTTTCGGGGCGATTTTATCAAAATGATGGAAAACGAATAGAAGATTGGAACACATTTGAGGAGGATTCTAGAACTGTAGAGCAAGTTATGGACGTTTCTTGGAATTCTAATTTTGATACACCTAGTTCCTATCTTGAGCGATGGGTTTTTGAAGAGCACAAAAAAGGTTGGAAGAATGCATGGACTGGAGAATTGTATCAAAAAATAGTAAGTGGGCATAAAAAATTATAGTCAAAAAATAGTCTTATTTTTAGTGCTAGTCGAAGAGGAAAAGTGCGGCTTTACCTGCGGTGCTACTGCGTGGTAGCGAGCTAAAGCAAATTTTTCCGATGAAGAGTAGTGCAAAAAGAAGGTTGTTTAGCTGCGCTGCTACTTCGTGGTTTATAGAATTTTTTCTGAACGATTACTTACCTCAACTTATAACACAGTAAACCTCAAACATCCTCAAAGTAATAATTTATAGAATCTTCGAGCAACTGAATCAATTCTTCATCCATATAAGGATAAAGATCAGGAATATCTAAAACGACAATATCTTGATTCTGCAAAGCTGCTCGAAAGCGTTGTTGGATCTTAGATTTGTGTTTGTTTTCCATGACAAATATCACCTCCGCCCATTCAATCATTTTTTGAGTTAGACGCACCTGCGCAGAGCGTTCCGTGCCCGCAGAACGAACATGGAGACCATTTCTATTTTTAAAAATAGTCTCAGCCGTTCGACTTCGCCACTTATTTTTACTACAAACAAAAAGGACTTTAATCATTAGAAGCTCGTCTAGGTGATAAATAACGTTTGTATGCCTTCAGAGCTTCAAGTAGTGCCATTTTTCTCAATGGATATTGAGCATGCAAATCACCTGATGCTTGCTGAAAGTAGTTGTAGAAAGGATCGTTGTACATTTGATTTCCAGCAGCACTATCCTTGGCTGTTGCATATTCTTTGGCTACTGCCATTGCTTGAAGTGCAATACCAACATGTCCTGTCGAGGTTGTTGTTTCATCCAATAATTTGATTAGGATATCCATTTCCTCGATTACTTCCATTGTAGTCATTTGCTATTATTTTAAAGCGTTTAAAATCATTTTATTTATTTAGCAGCAGCAACCTAGCCAACTGTCATTATTAGAATACTTGTAAGCTATAAAAAAAACTTACGTTTGATTGATTATCAGTTTTTATTTTCTAGAGAGTAGTGTGAATAATTAACTGTGTAGCAATTGGAAGTAGCAAGTTGATGTTATTCTTTTATAATTTGAATGGACTCACTAGTATCCATATCCGATTCTAGAACAATCAATTTATGCCCTTCTTTCCGTTCTACTTCTATCGCTGCGGTATTGGGAGGAATTTCTCCTAAGTTGTGAGCAATCAAAGTTAGTGTATTGACACCAGGCAATAATGGCACTCGAAATCCTTTTTTATTACGTGTTAGTGTATGCTCTTTGAGGAGAATTTGACCATTAAATTCTAGAGAAATAATATCACCATCTTCTCGATTAGAGTCCCAAACTTGAACCCATATAGAATCTTTAGGAACATGAATGGTTTCTTTCACAATCTGCTTTCTATTACTATAAGCAGGTTTAGCGACTAAAGGTTCCTTGGGAGAAGTACTAGTTGTTGTCTTGGTAGCAACAATATTCATTTCTACCACCGTATCTATTTTTTCTACGGTAGCAAGAACGGGTACAGGAGGACTACTAAATCTTTTCTTTCGGCGTACCCAAATATGTGCAGGGGCACATGTTTTCTTTTTATCATCCCAACTTGTCCAAACTCCTTGTAAGTATTCGTATTTTTTATCTTCCGACCAAGTTAACTGAGCCTCACTAAAACAAAATCCACGATTTCGACTGTTTTTAGTTTCAAATATTTTAGCATCAGCTTTGTAATTAATTCCTTTGTTGCTTGCTGTTGCACGAACTGCAAAACGAGCAAAATGTGTTTTTTTAGAAGCTTCTTCTATGTAGTATTCGCCTGTATAACGGTTTTTTTTCTTGTCGAAAACCAATGTTAATTGCACATTATGCGTATTGGTACCTTCTTTCCATACGCCTCGTTCCCAATATTCCTTATAACCATCCTTAGAAGAAGCCCCTTCACTATGATCCAAATAACCTTCCCATCGTCCGGCCATATTTTGAGCACATAAGATTTGAAAGCTAAACAGGTGCATTAAAAAGACAAATTTTATTTTCATTGATTGAAATTTTGCTGATAATGTTATTTTTCCCTTTCCTAAAATTAACAGGATTTTATGTTTTTGCAAAGGAAGAGAGTAAAAGTAATTGCAGGATAAAAATAATGTCCATTTAATTGTAAGCATTCAGGGAAAGCTAGCCTTATTTTTCTTGATAGGGGATATTTTGAATGGCGCAAATTTCTTGTAAAAATACTCTTAAAGTAGCAAAGCTTTCAAAATTTCGAATGACAACAGAAAAAGGATCGTAAGACGTACTAGGATTGATGTAACCATGGCATCGAATCTTTTTGACATAGGTTGTTCCATTATTTTGATAGGTAAATACCAAACTTTTAAAATCACTATTAATTTGGCTTTCGGTTCCCAATCCCCATGCCTCAATCTTGACCAAGTCTTTTATTAAAATTGAAACAACTTTATTTTTTGGAAAAAAAGTTCTGTAAATTTCAATTTTGTCTGGATGAATATAAAAATCACAGTTGGTTAATTGCAAATACACCAAAACAATTATGGCAAAACAAATCATTAAAGCAACTGTTCCGCCAATAAAAATAGGATCTAAATAGGACCCATCATAAAAGCTAGTACTAATATACAGACTAACAGGAAAGCCAACGGCTAGAAGAAAGAACAAAACCATGCCATCAAACCCTCGAGTAGATGGACTAAAATGCTTTACTTTTTTGTGAGTGAGAATTTCTTGATAACTACTAATGCTGGAGCCATATAAAGCCGTTTCAATTTGAGCAGCTAAGTTATTGACGTCAACTAAGTAATACAGCCCTTTTTCTTCTAAAAGTCGCAGTTTGTTTTGACCAACTTTTTTATACAAAACATTATCCAAAAAATTGATGTTATCTTCTTCGTTTTCATAATGTTGCTCTAGTTCTTTAATGTAACCCTTTTCTTTAGCAATACGCCATATATCATCTACCCATAACAAACGTTGGGTCTCCTCTAGTACTCTATAAGCTAGTTCTAAATACGTCATAAGAAGAAGATAGGTCGATAATAAGTAAGTGTCCTAAAGGAACCATGCCATCAAAACAGCTCTTTTTAGCGTAGGAACTTTGGGGATATTACTTGAATAAATAGTTATAATATTTGATGATTAGTTAAATCATTACTCCATTGAGACCAAGTGGTAGCAGCGCAGCAAGTGACAAAGCGAACGAACTAACGGAGTATTATTAAATATAACGTTTATGTTTTGCTTTTTTGATAAAATCAGCTATTTTTCAAGCATTTAAGACTTAATAAGGTGGTTTTTGCCTAATGATACAAGCGTTGACAGATCAATTCAAGCATTTAGAAAATGGTCTTCTTGGAGTTGTGGAACTCGTTGTTTGGAAAGATTTTAAGAAATGGTATCAATTTCTTGAAATCGAAGAATGTAGTATGTTCCAGACTTTTCCATATCTTTTTGAATGCTTCCATTTAATTGTATCGCTAATTGCTGAATTAGACGAAGCCCCAAAGATTTTTGCTTTTGAGAATTAAAATCCCCTGTATAACCTGGACCATTATCACCAATTTCCAATAGAAAGTTAGGAGCATCTAAAATTTGCATTTTTAGAGTTAATTGACCTGTTTGAGCATCTGGCATTCCGTATTTAAGAGCATTGGTAATGATTTCTGTAATTAACAATCCTAAGGGAATAGCCGTGTCTATGTTTAGAAACAATTCAGGAACATCAAGATCTATTTTTACTTGATGGTTGATGCCTTTAAAGGAGGATACCAGTTTTTCTACCAATTGATCTAAGTAACTTTTATAATTAATTTTAGACAAATCGTTAGATTGATACAGCATTTCATGAATCATTGCCATAGAATTAATTCTATGTTGACTTTGACTAAAAAGCTCTTTGGTGGTAGGGTCAACAATACTATGGCTTTGAAGACTGAGTAGGCTCGTAATTACTTGAAGGTTATTCTTAACACGGTGATGGATTTCTTTGAGTAATAAATCCTTTTCTTTGTTTTTCTCATTGATTTGGGCTAAACTATCAGCAAGCACTTTATTTTTCTTATTCCTCAATCTGAGAATCATCAAGGTGAAAATTAACACACTGAATAAGCTAAGAATAGAAGCCCATTGAAAATAATCTTTGAGCTGATTGTTTTGCTGTTCTACTCGACTCTTATCTTTGAGGTAAGCCAATTCATTTTCTTTCTCATTGATCAAAAACTCTGCTTCAATCTCCAAAGCAAGTTTTTCATTTTGCTGTTGATTAATAACTTTACTTAGGGTAATCCATTTTTTTTGGAACAACAAACAGGAATCTAAAATATTCTGGTGCTCATATATTTCTGTTAATTGCTTATAGGTGGCTAGTAAGGTATTTAAATCCCCTAAATCTTGAGCGATAGTTATGTTTTTTTTGCTCCATAGAGCAGCTTCATGTACCTTATTTCTTGATTTGTTATAACTAGCATAGTTGGTGTAGCACAACATAAGCATTTTAGGATTGTTTGTTATTTGCGCTATGTGATAACTTTGATCGTAAAATAATTTAGCAGAATCATTCTGATTTAATAGAGTATAGATTGCTCCAATATTAGATAGATTGATAATCATTCCCAACGAATCTTGGATAGACATTTTTATGTCAAGTGCTTTTTTGTAAAAAGGCAAGGCATTTTGCCAATCCCCTTGAAGCCGCTTTATCTCTCCCAAATTGTTTAGAATACTAGAAAGAGGCTTAATTTGTTGATTGTTTTCTGCAATTTCACGAGCAATCTCCCAGTATTTTTCGGCTTTGATATACGCTTCTTGATTAAAATAAACACCACCAATTCTATTGTATAAGTTGGCAATTATTTCAGCTTCTTGTGGAGGATAGGAGTGTTTTTTTTCGTTAGAGTCAATGCCCGAAATAATAATATTGGATCGAGTTCGATTCAATTTATTTTTAATAATATTAGTCCCCTTAAATAAACAATCTAATGACTTATTGTGATTTTTTTTGTTGTCGTAAAAGACTCCTAACTTGTAATAAATCTTTGTAAGTAAATGATTGTTCTTTTGTGCGACACCTTTATCAATTAACTGATTAAATGTTTCTGTGGCCTCTGCATACTTTTGTTGTTCATACAACAATTTGCCTTTGTCAAACAGCAAGTCTAATGATTTGGACAAAGTTTGTGCTGTACCAATAACATTGTATAGGCAACAAAAAAGAATGATACAGACTTTATAGTGATTCATTTATAGGGAGTTATAAGATGGTAACATAGGACAAGTTATCCCAGTAAATTTACAAAAAAAAGAATGTATAGAAGTAATTATTTCCCCAAAAAACAAGCAGCATCCATCTAGTCGCAGTGGAGATGACTGTTGTTATTAGGTTTTTTACTAAAATAGTCTATTTATAATGAGGATATACCGCTTAATTAGGTACAAGTATCTTGCCTAAAAAAGAAGTAATCGTGTTGTAACGTTAAATAGAGCAACTTTTTTAACAGTAGTAGTTAGCTACGCTGCTACTTCGTGGTTTCAACGAACTATTGTAACAGAGAATAGCAATTTGTGTTTACAACGCAAGAACTATGAGACTATATGTTTGGTTAGCTTTGCGGATAGTTTGAGAGATTGATTAGGTGAAAACTTTAAAAGTTGTAGCATCGGACAAGCTTTGTTTTGAAGAGGACAATGAAAGTGAGCTGGAATTATTCCCTTTTGACCTACTGCTATAGCTTGTTGATGCGCAGAACAAACTCCTCCAACATGAATGGAAAAGTCTTTTAAATAAATCTCATGATTAACCAAGTATTGGTACAAACCACCAATCGTCCAAAACTCATTTTCAAAATCATCCTCTTCGTCTATAAATTCCCCACAAAGCTCTATTGAAACACCTTCTTCCAAGTCTGTTTCATTATATAGAACGGATATAATTTGCTGTTCTTCCAAACTTAATTCATCCCACCAATTGGTAATATTAGGAATTTGATTGGGCAATAAATTCTCTTGGATTTTTTGTGGTAAGTTAATCATGTGTTATATTTTAGTTTTTAGGTGGAAAACAATTACTAAAGTTTTTGTGCAAGGCAAAGGGGGACACTTCTTGGAGGATTGTAGATTACCAATATTTGAAAACAGGATACTCTATCGGTTGATTATTTACGCCAAGTTGGTAAAGCACTTTGTCAAAGAAATTCCAAGTAACCAAACCATCGTCAGATTGAGGCTCTAATAAGTAAAAAATTAAGTTGGCCAAAGGTTGAGCAAGGTCAACTTTATAAGAACCTTTTGGGAACGATTTATTCGCAGGCGCAAAGTTTCCTTTTAAAGTGACCATATTATGTCGTTCAAAAGGTTTTTTATTTACATCTAATTGTTCAATCGTAAAAACTTCACCAGAAAAGCTAGTTTTTTGTGTCAGTTCTTCTACTACGATACCATGTGCTCGCAAATGCTCTACAATGTTTTTTAATTCGGCAGGGAGAATATAACCTCTAGGAACAGTAGAAGTAACAGTGGCTTCAAAAGCGCTATAATTGGTAACATTAGGAACATCAATTCTATTAGCAGTACGTGCGTATTTTGTTTTTCCTGTACTATCGGTATAAGGAAGGTATTCATAAGTTCTCAACTGAAACGGCTTTGTTGTTGGTACCATCTTAAAACGAACGCCATTTTTGTAAGTACCTGCTTGGGTTTTTATTTTATGGATGGTTTCAGTGGCGCTTTTTTTATTAATGGTCATAATTTGTCGTCCATGCAAACTAGTATATTCAAGTATTTCTAAGGCAAACTTATGAGCAGAATTAATACGATGATAAAATTTGTCATGTGCAAATGTTTCACTAAGAATGGCCATTTTGTTACGCAAACCGAACTGATTGACCAGATAACGAGGGTGGTGATTATAGGTGTAGAATTTTTTAGGAGGCCAACCTTCCGCCAATGAATAACCGCCATAGATATCAAAATGCAAATCGTATTTATCTAGGACATTTTTTTTGATTTTAGGCAACATGATATCCTTAGTATAATCAGAGGTAGCAGGATGACCTGCGTAATGATAACTATGCGCATAGGTTAGTTCATTGCCATGCCAAACCCCATTGGTTGTGTGCATATCGACAAAAACATCAGGGTCCCATTTTAGAATTAAATTTTTCATCAATCCTTTGGTTTCTACCGCGTCCATTTTTATTCCATCTCGATTCAAATCCCAATCCCCACCACTACGCCGGCTTCCCGCTAGATGAGGACAATGCTCTTGAGATTTTCGATGTTCAGAAGAAAGTTTGTTATTGCCATCTGGATTATAATTAGGAACAAAAATAACAATTTGATTATTGAGCAAATAGGCTTTGTCACCGAATAAGATTTCTCTCATTAAAATCATCAATGCTTCCTTGCCTTCTACCTCTCCACCATGAATATTACCTTGAAAATAGATAATTGGTTTTCCAGAGGCTTTTGCTTCTTCTGGTGTTCTAACAGCAGGATTAGCCATGACGACCAATGGAACTGACCGACCGCTATCGCTTATCAGCAAAACTTCTGTATGGACTTGATCGCTTCTTTTTTGAATGGCTTCAACAAAGGCAACCACTTCCTCAGAGGTAGATGTTTTCTCAAAAGCTGTTTTTTCAGGTGTCGTGAGCAATTCAAAAGGTAATTGAGCTGCTATTTCTAGGCTAAAAAAAAGAAATAGGAGAGTTGTTAAAAAAACTTTCATAAGTTATTGATTGAGTAAGTCAAAACAAGGAGCAAAATGTGAAGCTGGCATTGCTTTTTTGGATGTAAAAAACTCTATAGGAAAAGTAGTCATCGTGGTGGCTAAAGAAATTTTACTGCGCAAATGGTTGATGGTGCCTTCATTGCCATCCAATATACGAATGTGCGAAGGAATAAGCGTTTGGATGATTGGTTTGAAATAGATAAAATGAGTGCAACCTAATACAATGGAGTCAAACTCTTCCCAGTTGATGTTTTGAAAAGAATGGTTGAGGTAGTGAACAACCTCAATGCCATTAAAATTAAAGTTTTCGGCAAAAGTGACCAAACCTTGAAGTGAAAGACGTTTGACCTTGTCGGTAGCATTTAGATTTTCGATGAGCAACTGAAGTTTGTTTTCTGCCAAGGTTTTTTTTGTTGCACAAATCAGTGTTTTTTTATGTTTGGCCAATTCGATGGCAGGTTTGACAGCTGGTTCCATGCCTATGATTGGAATGGTATATTGTTGGCGCAAATCCTTGACAACAACACTAGTGGCCGTATTGCAGGCCAAAACTAAAGCTTTAAGATCTTGTTGCATTAAAAATTCAACGGCATCAAATACCAAGGTTTTGATCGCAGCAGTAGACTGAATGCCATAAGGCGCATTGTCAGAATCTGCAAAATAGATATACTGCTCGTTTGGCATTTGCTTTAAAGCTTCGTGCAATACCGTTAAGCCACCCAACCCAGAATCAAAAAATGCCAATTTCTTCATGTATTACTTTGCCTATTTAAAAATATTTAATGTTCTATTTTGTATTAGTAAAAGTACAAAAAAGCCCCAAGTAGCGAAAGCTACTTGGGGCAAATTCCACATTTCATGAGTTTTTGTTCTTGGAGAGGAATTATTCTTTGATAATTTTTTCTGTCAATTGAGTATTTCCGTTAACAATGTGAAGGATATACATACCACTGATTTCTTTACTCAAGTCAATTTCGATGGTATTCGTATCTTGAACTTGTTTTTCTATTACAATTTGCCCCAATGTATTGAGAACTTGAATGCTCGTTTCCGAAGTTTCAGCATTTTTTAGCTGAACATTAACCAAGCCTGTTGTTGGATTGGGGAAGGTTTCAACACTTGTTGGTTCAAAATTCAAGCTGTTGTTATCGTTAGAAACCTGCTCACGTCTTACTTTTCTAAAGTTGTCCAACCAAGTAAATTGATTAACAAACACCTGACAGTGACTAGGAGACTCTCTTCTTAATGTAACTGTATATTCAACTCCAGTTGTATAAGAGAAGCGAATACCAGAGCCATAAGGAGCCGTAGAAATGGTAGTTCCAAATTCATCAACAACTGTCCATATATCATTGACTCCAGACATGCTAACATTGGGTTGGCAAGAAACCTGATTTCCAAACAAAGGCGTAAAGCTAAAGGCTGCATTACCGTGGTTGTTGTAAACTTGCAATAAGTCAGTTACGGTGATGCTAATGGTTTCTGTACATCCATTGGCATTCACAACAGCTGTGTAGGTACCTGGTCCAAGGTAAGGAACTTGATAGCCTGGACCTGAGTTGGCAATAGAAACTGTTGTTCCGTTTTCGTCCGTATAAGTCCAGTCGAAGCTATAGCGAATTGGTCCAAATGGATCGCTATGCCAACCAACGTAACTAGGGCCACGCTCTGTTAAAGAACAGTAGGTAATATTAGCAGGGTGCTTGATGCCAACTCCTGGATCGTATACTGTAAACGTGTGTCTAACTTCACAGCCAAACTCATCATAAGCTCTTACTGTGTAGGTCCCATAAGATGAAGGCGTAAAGTAAGGTCCTGTTCCTACAGAAAATGGAACGCCAAATTGTGTCCAGATGTAGGTAATGCCAGGTTGTCCTACAATACCACCAGAGGTAGCAAAGATGGGTTGGAAATTGCTATTACAGAATGCATAAGCACTTTGCATATTTAGGACAATTTCTGGATGAATAATCATCTCATAAGTCTTGGTGCAGGTAAGACCATTTTTAGAGTAGGTATATTCAAATGTGTAGGTTCCTGCACCTGTTGTAGGACCATCTAGAAGATAAGGGAAATTAAACACATTAGCATTGGCATCAAATATAACAGCACCGTTGACTGTCAGTGATAAAGGAGTTGTAGAATTGCCATACAGTTCATAATAATCATCTTCTGTGAATTGAGTACTTTGGTTGTAACACAATTGGTTGGGCATAGATAGTTCTGCATCAGGGTAGTTAACTCTAATGGTAAAAGCATCTGTTGTTGTACAGCCTGTTGCTGTATGAGTAATGTCTACCGTATAATTGGTATTGGTAGTTGGAGTAGTTACGTTCGGGTTATTAGGACTCCAGTTGCTATAGGTAAAACCGCTAGTAGTCGGAATTGTAACAGAAGCGTCAGGGCAAATAGTCAAGTCACTAATTGAAGTACTTGGTGCTAAGTTGATTTTAGTAAACGAGTAACGATGCCCACAACCACAATTACTAACAGGTGTTCCCATGATACCATACGAGAACATCAAAAATGTATTTCCTGTTGTAGAAGAATATGGGGGTAAATTGATTGTAATATAAGTACCCCAGTTCCAAGTATTGAAATGTTGAGGGGCAGTTGTACAGCCAGAAACACCTTGACAGACATCAGCAATATGTGTCAATGGGTTTGGGTTTGCGGGTGGACCTACAATAGAACAACCTATTTTGCTTGTTAAGCCTATTGTAGCTTTTTTATTTACCCCATCAAAAGACAATTGAGTGCCATTTAATGAACAAAGATTTTGTATAACTAGTTGGTCACCAGGGCAAAGTTGACTTGTCATGTCTGATGTAACATCATAAAAATCTGTTCCATTCGTATATGCTGTATATTCTCCAAGATAATTGGCAACAGAAACTGAGTTTCTCCAGATCTTGAATTTAAACATGACATTTGTTTGAGCAGATACACTACCAATTGTCAAAAAGCAAGCACTAAAGAATGCAATTAAAAAATTAAATTTCATATTTATCAGGTTTTAATTAAAAAATAAAATAATGGAATTTTTAGACAAAAAAAGAGTTCGTTACGTTATTATAATAGAGAAAGTACTATTATATGTATATTGTTGATAACCCCATTTCTTATCTACAAAAATATAATTGATTTGATATTTTATATAACCAATATTTATTGTTTCTTTACATCCCTAATTGAATTAGAATTGAAATAAATAATTGATTTTTAAAAGATTAGTTGCCATGTCAATTACACCCAAAAGCAATTTATTAGAACTCATAAACTCTCTAAGTACCAGCGAAAAAAGATATTTAAAACAATTCATAAACAAATCAGGAGAAACAAAAAGCAACCATGCTAAACTGTTGAATGCAATCGAAAAACAGGAAGTATATGACGAAGAAAAATTAAAGAAAAAACTAAAAAACACGACAATTGTCAAACAGTGGAGTCGCGTCAAAAATTACTTGTACAACTACATCCTCCGAGTCCTACAAAATTACTATCAACAAGATGCTGAGTTTGAAATTTTAAATAACCTACAACAGATTTTTTTGCTTTATAAAAAAGGAATTTATGAAGATGCCTATAAACTGTTGATGAAAACAAAATATTTGGTCTACGAGGGAAGTTATCCAACACTGCTTCCTTTTATTGCGGATTGGGAAATGAGGATGGGGCATATTGTACATCATCGTGTCTTGGAAAGTGAGCCGATTAATTATGAAGAAAATAATCAATGGGCAATAGATGTCGCTAGCAATCTACTGTTTTACAATAAGATTCGCGTAGATGTTATGAGCAACAAAATGAATAAAGGGCGTTATCTTAGAATGAAGGATGGCAATGAAGTCATTTTAAATAAAGATATCTTTTGTTCTTTGGATTTGGCTAAAAGTCCAATGGCAAAGTGGTCTTTCTTGTCTTTAAAAAATCTATTATACGGACAACAAGGAGCTTATCTAAAGGGATTTTATGAAATGAAAAAATGCATGGAATTGCATGAGGAATACCCTTTGCTAGAAAAGCAAACACCATTTTCATACATTACTACTATTAATAATTTTATTATAGATGCCATAGAGACAGAGAATTGGGAAGATATACCATTTGTTATTGAAAAAATAGATGCGTGTATTAAAGAAAACAAAGCGTCTACGGTTCATGTTTTGTTGACGAGCATTAAATACAATGCCTTGCTAAAGACTAGTATTGGACAGCTAAATTATGAAAAAGGGTTGGAGTATGCAGAACTAGCAGAAGAGTTTGTTGCTCAGAATGAACATGTAACTAATATGTATGTACAAGCACATTTGCTGTTGCACTATTCTGCTCATATTTACGTTGTAAAAGGGGCTTATGATAAGGCGTTGGTTGCTATTGAAAAATTGGAGAAAATCCAGAGAATTCCTATTTTTAGAACGGCTATTTTGCTACTAAAACTTATCTGTTTGTATGAACAGGATGAAGTATTGTTGCTACCATATACCTTGCGTTCTGTGTACCGAAATTTGTTGGGCAAGAAAGATTTGTATGGTGTAGAGCGTATTATCTTAAATTTGCTAAAAGCTGGGATGAAAGTTGTTTCAAAAGAAGAACTGGCAAAAGTATTTCAAAAGTATTTGGTTAAGTTAGAAGAGTATATTGCTAGTGCACCTAAAGAAGAATTAGAATTGCTGCAACACTTTAATTATGTCGCTTGGGTGGAAAGCAAAGCCAAGCAGCTTCCATTAGAAGAGGTCTTAGAAAGAAGCTTAGGAGAGAAAGCAGCGCAAAAATAAAGTGAAGAAAAGATAATTCTATGCTAGAATAAGAGTATCTTTAGCAGTCCAAGAATGATTCCAATTATTAGACAAAACAATTGATAATAGGTAATAATATTGCTAGGTTGAAGCAACGTAGTAGCACAAAGGAGCTGCTTACGGAGTATTATAATAAGTAATCGTTCAAAAAATACTTAGACTAAAAAAGAATAGAAGCAAAATGGGAAAAAATAAGAACGAAGAAGAGTTTGATTATGACTACGATTATGATTACAACTACGATTATGATTATAAAAATCAAGGTAAAAAACAGCAAGAATCGGCTGATGAACTGGATGATGAGGCAAATGTAAGAGATAGCAATGGAAATGTTTTGAGAGATGGAGATGCTGTGATGCCTATTAAAGATTTGAAGGTTAAAGGGGCTTCGCTAAACTTAAAACGTGGAACGGTTATTAAGGGAATCCGTCTAACAGGAGATGATAATGCTGTAGAGTGTCGAATAGGGAAAAAGACAATTGTCTTGAAAACGGAGTTTTTGAAAAAGAAATAATTGTTTGTATCAAGACTAAGCATCTCTAAAATGCAATAGGTCGCAAATGATCTTTTAACACAGCCAAAGGGGCAATTATTAGAGCAATGTTTTTAGGAAATTGATGTATTGAGGATGATAATTCATACCATTGTGCCCCGCTTTTGGGAGGGCTATAAACTGGTCGGTAGGTTTTAAAAGTTTTTGGAGACGTACGGATGAGTTAAAGGGAATTACTTGGTCTTGGTCTCCATGAAAAATGCTAATCGGAACAGTTATTTGTGGCAAATAGCGGTATGTTTCAAAGTGATATTTCAGCAAAAAGGTAGGGATAAAGGCATAGTATGCTTGCATCATGTCTACTAAACTGTAGTAAGGTGCTTTTAAAATTAATTGTTGTGCTTTGTTGTTAGCTGCCAAGTAGGCAGCAACTCCTGTACCAATGGAATAGCCTATGATGGTAATTTTTTCTGAAGGATATTGTTGCTTCGCCCAATCATAGGCTTTTTGGGCATCTCCAAAAAATTGTGCCTCACTGTAAATGCTTCCTGTACTCTTACCAAAACCCCGATAATCTAATAGAAAAATATCATAGCCTAAATTCAAATAAATTGGAGCGATTCGCCCCCAGCCATTTAAGGCACCTGCATTGCCATGCAAATAAAAGATGAGTCCTTTAGAAGAGTCTTGTTTGAACCAAAGCCCGTTTAATTGCTCAGGTGGATCAACTGGAATTTGAACTTCTTCAAAAGGACGTTGAAAAGAAAATTCAAAATTTGAAGGCAACTGGCGAGGAAAGAAAATTAATTTTTCTTGAAAAAAATACAACCCAATACAAATCACTAGGTATAAAAATAGAAGGGTTTTTAAAGTAGCTTTGATAAACTTTTTGAGTGATTTCATAGAAGCGTTATTATTTTTGTCGTTTTGTAGCGCTTTAGATGTCTTTGGCAGAAGTGTTTTAAACAGGTTCACCAATTAGATACATTTTATTCCCTGCTTTTCCTTTTATAATGCCCTTTTTCCATGTATAATTATCAGAAGGTAATTGTGCCAAAATTTCATCCCAATCGGCTAGGGTGTAGGTTCTAGCGTTAGAAACGGCGCCATCCCAAGCAATAAAAATGGGAAGTAAAGGAATTAAATAAGTAAAAATGATTTGTCGAAAACTGAGAGGTCGAACAAATGGCGTAAGAAAAAAGACCATTAAGAAACTTGTAGGGATGGCTAACCACCAAAGAATAAACGGCAGGCTATTGTCACTAATCTCATAAATACAAATTGGCTGTCGATCCTGTTGTGCAGCACGAAGAATGTTTTGTGCTGTTTCGGGACGCATATGATGCATACTACAAACCATGGTGCGAAGACCTTCTTTCCCTTTTGAAACATTGGTTGCATCTACAGGCTCGGTTAGGTAACTAAGGTTCGGGTCTTTTTGCGCATTAATTTGGGCTGCAACTTCTGTATTGGGGTAGAGGTCTGTCAAAGTTAAGGACAAGTTAGAAAAATCATATTGAGTTTCTAAAACTTGTTTAACCTCTTCCATTGGTCCTCCTGCCCCTGAACATAGGTCTATAATTTGATGCGTACTCGTTCTTTTTAAAACAGGAGCAAGTAGTTGCGCTACATCATCTGCCGATCCCAACAATCGATGCATGGTGAGGATGTAACGAGTCATGCTCATTCTCAAAAAATTAGGAAACCAGTGAAAGTCTTCAAACTCAAATAGGTGGATGCGTTTCATAGTGGTATGATATTTCAATTTAGCGAATAGAGATGCCAATAGTAAATTTATAATTTTTATAAAATCAAAGGAACAAAAATTCTATTAAAATGATTGTATTGTTGTATTTTACATCATACAATTTACGAGTATCAATTCTTAAGAACGATTATTTACTATAAATCTTTAAAAACTATGTTCGATTGGTTTTTTAATTTATTTAAAACAAAAAAAGAGGAAGAAGAGCCTATAAAAGTTGACTACAGTGTGCATGATTTGGGAACGGGGTTTCTTCTGGATTACAATATGGAAAGTTGGGAGGTTTTGGCTTCTTATACTTACCGCTACAAAGGGTATTCATCCAAAGAATATAAAATTAGATCAAGCTCAGAAACAAGATTCTTGAACGTGTCGGATAGCAATAGTTTGTTATTAGGACTTAGTAGAGAAGCGAATATTAATAACATAGATAGCGGTTTGCGTTCTAGTGTTGCTATGGGGCAACCTTTAACACGGATTACTTGGAATGGAGAAACGTATTCGTTGAAAGAGTCTGCCAAAGGACAGTTTGCTGATGATGCGATACAAGATTGGGCTAATTTTTCTAGTTGGGAGTATGTTAATGCAGCCAATACGAAGTTTATTTATGTTTCCAAATGGGAAGATAATTCGATAGAGTGTTATGTTGGAGAGTACCTTAAAGAACATGAAATTTCAAACATCTTAGCGAGTACTTGAAGGTCACGTAAGAGTGGTATGAGAAAAGGATGTGGAATCTTGTTCTTATTTATGTTGGTTTCTCTGTTTTTAAACCTCTTGCCCTTTAGTTGTAATAATGCTGATATAACCGAAGACCCCGTTCGATTATTGATCGAACAAGAGTCGATGGAGCCAATGTTTACCATATTGCTCTTTGATATGGATCAAGAGGGTGTTTTTTCTAAGACGTACAAACATCGTTATCGGGTTATTAAAGAAGAAAATGGTAAGGTGGTTGGCAAGGATACCAAATGGTACAATGTGCCTTCTAGTTATTTTCAGCAGAATGAAAATAATTTAGGTATGGAAATGGCGGCTAAAGATAGTACTGGAAAAATTGCTCGAACAATAGGACCACCTGGTTATACCAACTACATCGGAAATCCTAGATACGGTTATTGGGGAGATGGTACAAGCCAGCCTGATTCGTTGTCTAACAATGGTGCCAATGTGGCGACTAATTTTTGGTATTTTTATCCTAAATACACTAATATTCGAGAATTGCTACAACTTCCAGCAGGTAAGATTTATCAAAAAGACCACAAAGAGGCTAGAAATTATTACAATCGAGGATTTATTTACTACGGAATTATTACCTCTGGAGGACGGCGTAGGTATGGAACGTATAGCAACCACTATCGTACGAATACTTATAACAAACGATGGTCTAGAGGGGGAGGAGGATATGGAAAGTAGTTGCTCGTTGTCTTGGGAAGCGTACTTTTATCCTATCAAAGGTGTTGTGAACAAGAATTGCATAAATTCTCAAAATGCCAAAGTCCAATTTGAATAACCTTTATTAAATTTAATTTGAAATTATGTTTAAAAAACATATACTATTCGTAGTCTTTTGCTTTTTGACACAACTATTAATTGCACAAGATGGCTATTATAAGAATCATAATGACTACTTAAATGATAGACTCCAAGAATGTGAAATTTTATCAATAGGCCATATCGCTACTGATTTTTGCATGGATGTGAAAATTAATGGCAAAAAAATAAGAATTGATATAGATGTAAAAAACATGTGGGGCTATAAGAGGGGAGATCTTGTTTATAGAATTGGGGATAAAAATTTTCCTTTTGAAGTATACAAGAAAGGAGAGGTCTATACTTACAGATCAGAGTCAACAGCAACTTCAGGTAGTGGACATGAATATACGTCAACGATTATGAGAATGTCAAAAGGATCTGATGGAGAGATGATGCCAATAACAAAAGCGAATCTCAAAAAGATGTTTAAGAATGATGAAAAGATGCTTTCTGAAATAGAAGAATTAAAAGGTTTAAGTTCTGTGATTTATTTCATTTATGGTTTAAATCTTAATGATAACAATTTTCCACAAGAATTTTTAATTGCTAAAAAAGATGTTTCTGAATACATCTATTTTCATGCAGGTATTCAAGATTATATACAATCAGTTCAAAAAGAATTGTTAAAGAGCTATGTCAAGTTTTCCTATATTGAAGAACAACAGCTTGAAACGCCAGGTTATTCTGATGCTCTAGAAAAGTATAGTATAAAATATAAGAAAGATTTATCTGAGAATAAGACCTTATTGATAAAAATTGATGATTTGCACAAGAAATTAAAAACCATACCTAAAGAAGAACGAGAGGTTTATATCAACAAGCACCTAAAAATTCCAAGTAAGTTTAAAAAAAACAAACGATAAGTAAGCGGGCAGAGAAAAAGTATTGTTAGAGAATAGACTTATTTTTGAAATCAAAGTATTAGGGGAAGTAGAAAAAGTAAATTGGTTTGATTATGCAAAAGTTCAGTTAAATTGAATTAAAAATGAAAGAATATCTAGAAGTCAGTTATTGGGGAGAACCTTTTATTTATATGTTGGTAGGGTTTCTCTTATTTTTGAGTGGAAAGTTGTTGTATCAATTGCTACACAAAGGAGTAGATGTTGATGCAGAAATGGTGGATAAAGATAATCTAGCATTTGCAGTCACTCATGTGGGGTATTTTGTAGGATTGTTGTTGGCAATATGTGGCTCTATGTCTGGTATCAAACACGATTCGTTAATACATGATATAGGAATTACAATGGGATTTGGTTTGGGAGCCATTGTCCTGTTGAATATAGCGATTATTATCAACGACAGAATTATTTTTGGTGGCTTAGAATTGAAAAAAAGCATTGTCGAAAAGGGAACAGTTGCTGTTGGAATTGTAGAATCTGCTAATTCTATTGCCAATGGTTTAATTATTTATGGAGTACTAACAGTAGAGTCGGAACATATTTTTGTTGCCTTAGTTTTTTGGTTGGTAGCACAAATTTTAGTGATTTTTATGGCAATGGTTTACAATAAAATCATGCCCTATGATGTGTTTTCAAAAATCTATGCAGGCAATGCGGCTGTTGCTGTTGCCTTAGCAGGTTTTTTAGTTGGAATGGCTAATATTATACGCTATGCAATAGAATCGGAGCACAGCGATTGGGCAGAATCTGCTGTTGCAATAGGCATCCAACTCGTAGTCGCAATGATTGCGTTTCCTGTTTTTCGTTTTTTGACAGACAAACTTTTATTGCCTAAGAGAAGTATTACAGATGAATTGGTTCATCAAGAAAAACCTAATTTTGGTGTCGGCTTGGTAGAAGCATTCGCTTATGTTAGTGCTTCTGTATTAATTATTATTTCATTGTAGGGTATCGCTGATAGAAGTAAAATGGAGGATCGGAAAAAGGGACATTCTTTGATATTAATGACCGCACTTTTTGCAACAGGGCTGTCTGGAATTGTAGCAGAGTATGTATTAGCAACGTTGGCAACTTACTTTTTGGGCGACTCGGTTTTTCAGTGGACGATCGTACTTTCTCTAATGTTGTTTTCAATGGGACTGGGCAGTCGTTTTAGCCAAAATTTTAAGAAAAATCTATTAGAGACATTTATAGTTATAGAGTTAATCCTTTCTATCTTAATTTCTCTTTGTGCCCTTATTACATACCTAATTATGCCTTATACTACTAGTATTTGGTTGGTCATGTATTTAATGGCAATTGTGATTGGTCTGTTGATTGGGATGGAAATTCCCTTGGTAACTCGAATCAATCAAGATTACAAACCATTGCGTACCAATATTTCTGGTGTAATGGAAAAAGACTATTATGGCAGCTTATTTGGAGGCTTGTTTTTTGCGTTTATTGGTATTCGTTACTTGGGTTTAACGTACACGCCCTTTGTTGTTGGAGGAGTCAACTTCTTTGTTGCTTTGTTGTTGTTTTATTATCTAAGAAGAGTCATTATTATCGAAAAAAAAGGGCGGTTGCAATTCGGCTTTGCGATTACTGGTGCCATCTTAGCCATTGGACTATTTCTAGCCGAGCCAATTGTCTTGTTTGGAGAACAGAGTCGTTATCGAGAAAAAGTAGTCTTTACCCAACAAACGCCTTATCAAAAAATTACTGTTACCCAGTGGCAAGGAGATTATTGGTTGTACCTCAATACAGGCAAACAACTAAGTACCTTTGATGAATGGATGTACCACGAACCATTGGTGCACCCAGCGATGCAATTGGCAAAGTCGCACAAAAATATCTTAATTATGGGAGCAGGGGATGGCTGTGCCATACGAGAGGTATTAAAATACAAAGATGTTGAACGTATTGTGTTGGTTGATTTGGATCCAGAAATGACGGAGATTGGAAAGAATCACCCTATCTTCAAGCAGCTGAATCAATCGGCTTATTTTTCACCTAAGTTGGAAGTGATCAATGCGGATGCCTTTAATTATGTAGAGTCTACCAAGGCTTTCTATGATGTTATTATTGCCGATTTTCCTGATCCCAAAAGTGTAGAAGTCAATCGACTATATACCCGAGAGTTTTATCAAATTTGCAAAAAAAGATTACGCCCCAACGGTGTATTTATTACTCAAGCTGCCAGCCCTTATTATACCACCAAAGCATTTAGAACCATCGAAAAAACAATCAAAGCAGCTGGTATGAATGTTGTCCCTATCCACAACCATATTTATACGTTTGGAGAATGGGGTTGGGTGATTGCCATGAAAGAACCGCCTTCGGAAGCTATAAAAAAAGAACTACAAACGCTGACGTTTGAGGGAATTGATGTTCGATGGATTAACCAAGAAAGTATGTTAATGATGACTTCTTTTGGAAGGGATTTGGTAAAGGTAGATACGGCAGATTTGGAAGTAAATACCATTCATAATCCTGTTTTGTATCGTACCTATGCAGAAGGGAACTGGTCGTATTATTTTTAATTATGTGGTTGTTCTCCAAACATATAGATTTAGCAGCCTTATACCTCCCTATATGGTTGTGTTGGATGGTGTTATTTAATTTGCCTTCAGAATATTTGCAAGCAGATATTCCACTTTGGGTTTGGGTGCTATTTGTTTTGTGTATTGATGTGGGACATGTGTGGAGTACCATTTTTAGAACCTATTTAGACAAAGAAGAATTTAGAGAACACAAAACGTTGTTGATGGTGGCTCCCTTAATTAGTTTTGTTGTTGTTGCAACGATTGCTTTTATTTCCACCTTTTGGTTTTGGCGATTATTGGCTTACTTGGCTTTGTTTCATTTTGTAAAGCAACAATACGGATTTTTGGCATTGTATAAGATGAAGGCACAAGATTTTGGAATCAAAAAAATCTTTCAAGATAAATGGGTGTTGTACTTAGCAACACTGTACCCTGTTGTTTATTGGCATTTTGCCGAAGGGCTTTATTTTAGTTGGTTTGTAACAAATGATTTTATTAACCTTCGGTCTTTATTTGATATTTCTTCTCGATTTTGGGTGCTTTTTTTTCAACCTTTAAACATTTTGTATTGGTTGATTATCATAGCTTGGACGGTCGAAGAATGGCAACGTTCTCACAAAGTCAATACAGGGAAAATTCTATGGATGTTGACAACGGCTATTAATTGGTATGTGGGAATTGTCTATTTTAATTCAGATTTGGCATTTACCGTTACCAATGTGGTTGCACATGGCATACCTTATTTGACCTTGATAATTTATTATCAATACCAAAAAAAAGGAATAAAAGGAGATGGATTAACAACAGCATATCGAGTGGCGGCGGCTATTTTGCCTGTCGTTTTTTTCTTGGGCTGGCTAGAAGAGTATTTTTGGGATATGCTTATTTATGGAGATCGAGGATACTTTTTTGGTGCTGTCATTGCTTACCCATTTGACTTGTTGCAAAGTCCTTTAGCCCAAGCTATTGGTATTGGTTGTTTAGCATTGCCACAATTGACCCACTATATCATTGATGGGTTTATTTGGAAATCAAACGAGTCGAACCCCTATGTCAGACAGATATTTAAAAATGGATCAAAATAGCAGTATGAATCGACGTGAGTTTGTAAAATTTGGAGCTTTGGCATTAAGCCCTATCTTGGTTAAGTTTTTGAATGATTGGACGCAAGGAACGACTGAAAATGATTTTGATATTGAAATTTTATCCGATGCAGGAGTCGGACATTTGCTTTGGGAAAGCAAGGATTATCCTCAAGGAGAAACCTTAGAAACTTCTTATTTGATAGTTGGAGGAGGTATTGCAGGGTTGAGTGCCGCTTATGAATTAAAGAACGAAGACTTTTTACTCTGTGAATTATCGGATTATTTGGGAGGAAGCTCTTCCGCCAATACGCACCAAGATCAATACTTTTCTCAAGGTGCACATTATGACTTGGCTTATCCAAAGTATTATGGAAAAGACTTGTTGGAGGCTTTATTTGACTTGGATATTATTGATTATAATTACCAAAAAGAAGAATGGGTTTTTGTAGACAAACAATTCCTGATTCAACCCAAGAAAGCAAGTCAAAGCTTTGATCAAGGTATTTTTAGGGCAGATGTATTGCCAGAAGGAAAGCTCAAAGAAAGTTTTGAAGCCTTATTGCGTCCTTTTGTTGGTCAGATGCCCATGCCTACCACTTCCATATCAAGAGAGTTTCATTATTTAAACCAACTTACTTTCAAGGAGTTTTTGGAACAGCATCTTACCTTAGATGATGCTTTTGTGCAAGCCATAGATTATGCTATGTTAGATGATTGGGGAGCTACTTCTGAGGTTGTTTCTGCGTTGGCTGGAGTACATTATTATACCTGTCGATCGTATTTTGATGGGAATCCAGAACTTTTTTCTCCACCGCAAGGCAATGCTTATTTTGCTCAACAATTTATTCGAAAAATTCCACAAGAACGCTTATTAACCAATCGCTTGGTAAAGCAAATAGAGCGTTCCTCAACAGGCTTTAGTGTGAACGTTATAGATGTCAAACAAAAAAAGATTGTCACCATCAAAACTTCAAAGATTGTCTATGCAGCACACAAACACGCTTTAAAATACATCTACCCAGAAGCTTATCCTTTGTTTCAACAGACAACGTATGCCCCTTGGATTGTTGTCAATATTGTGCTGAATAAAGCCGTTACAACGCCTGTTTATTGGCAGAATGAATACCTCTCAGGAGAACAAGCTTTTATGGGCTTTGTCGATTCGGGGGCACAGTACCAACCCTTGACGACTAGAAGAACTTTAACAGCTTATTATTGTTTGCCAACGGAACAACGAAAGGAGTTATTAAACATAGAACAAATGGCTCCCTCGTTGGTAGAACAAAGTATTGTTGCTATAGAAGAGGTGCTGCAACAGTCGATTCGACAGGATATTGAAAAAGTTTACATAAAAGCAATGGGACATGCCATGCCGATTCCAAAACCTCACTTTTTGCTTCAAAACCATAATGCCAATGCTAGGGATACAGGAATTGCCTATGCTGGAGTCGATGCTGGGCACTTGCCTTTGTTTTTTGAAGCCGCTAATTCTGGCTTGCAAGCTGCTCGTTTGTTAAAAGGGTAGTGTAAGGTGCTCAAAGTATTTAATTTGGATGATAATAAATCAAAGGCTTTTGAGTAATGTTCCAACGATGCAACATTTTGGACTGTGGAGATATGTATTGATGAGGAGGAATTGGTTCCCAAGATAAGATGCTGCAATCAGGAATTAAAACAGGTTCCTCGGTAGCCTCTGATAGTTGAAATAAGGTGCTTCGTTCACAACTATTACGAACAGGATAAAGGGACAAGGAATCGATTATAGTAACCAATGTAACAACGGCTAGAATGGCTGTTTTAAGTTTTTGAGCAGAAGATTTGGAAAGTGATTGGAGCAATAAATTAGCAGTAGCTCCTAATAGAATAAAAAGTCCAAATGTAATCGGAAGCATCGTGTCAAATCGGATGATTAAATTGCGGTAGCCTCGATAACCGCCAAAAGGAAGCAATACGGTGTAAATGAGAATGAAGATTATAATGTATTTTGCAATCGTTAGCAGCTTTTTTAAGGCATCCGATGGGTGATAACGGTGTAAAAAATAGAGGGCAATGGTTGTCAATATTACAATGGTTAGAGGTGTTGTTTTTACTAAAAATAAAATCTTAAAGATGCCCGCAGCTAACAAATCAAATCGCTCTAAGATACTAGGAAGTGCTGTTGGATTCTCAGTGTTAAATGTTCCTAAGTAAAACGAGTATAGCCCAAGTAAGATGATCCATCCAAAATGAAATAAAATAGGGCGTGGAATTAATGAGATAGCTTTGACAAAATGAGTGACACCGTACCCAGGTTGTTGCTTAAAATTATGCCACCACAAACCCAATAAGGCTAAAGAACTAATTAAGATAGCGGTAGGAGCGTTGATTGGACCATTAAAAATAACAACAAAAGATAACGTTATTAAAAGGAGGTGTTCCCACCATTTGAATTCAAGGGGACGCGTTTGACAATACATTTTAACAAAGGGGTGCATATAGGCTAGCAAGGCTAACAAAGAAAAAGCATAGGCAAAGGTATAGATAATGGATTGGTCTATGACTCTCATTGGAAATAGGAAGCCATAAGGAGAAGCCAAAGACAGGGAGCCAAGTAAAGCAAAAATAAATAAAAATCTTTCGTGGAAAAAAGGTATTCTGGGAGTCACCCAACTAGTTAAAATATACGTAATCCCAATGTGAGTGAATAATTTGTGGATAGCACAAGAGACATAAACACTATCAACTGGATGAATGAAATTTTGTAAAAATAAAGGAAAATGATTAAAGTAAAGGTATGAAAACCAATGCAAAAAGAAACGATTGGGACCAGTATGTGTTTCTCCACTAGATAGCATTTTGAAGCCTAAAGGGTCAGACAAAACAGGGGCATATTCTTCTGATGGAAGAACCATATTGGCTAAGTCTCCTAATAGTGGTGTTTGGAGAAAACAAAAATAACTGGCTATTAAATCAATTATAATAACTAGTATAATGAAGTATCGTAGTGTTTGGTTAGAATTGTTTTGATGCATTGCTCTCCTTTGTTAAACATTTTTAATGCACGATAATGCCTATGAATAAGATTATTTTCTACGTTTTTGTGTTGATTTGGTGCGATTAGGTTGTCAATAAAAAATAAATGGATAGAACAATCCTTTGACGAAGTAGAAAACAAATAAACACATTAGATTACTGATATCGAAACAAACCATTGTAAATTATCTCAGAAGAAGCAATTCGGTAGGCATATATTCCTTGTGTCAATGCTGGCAATTGTACTTGAGTAGAATTACCTTCAAAAGAGTAAGTTGCTATTTTTTGACCTTCTAAATTATAGATACTAACTTGATAGGTTGCTGAAGCCTGTGTTTGGATATGCAATAGTTGTTCCTTGCCAATGGGATTTGGAAAGACAGTAACAGGATTGGGCAAATACTCTTTTTCAACCCTAGGTGCAGTGACTATTGTCACACTGTCTACTGTGATGACCAATTGTCCCCAAGTTGTTAACGCCAAATGATTTGAGAAACTGAATTCTTGTTGTTGGATGGCATCACAAGTATCTAGCACAACTCCCCAGGTTGCACCATCTGCTCTAGCCGAACGTTGGTATAAGGTATAATCATTAGGAGCGAAAGGAATAGGTGTAAGTGTTTTAAATAGAATACTGTCTAATGCCGTAAATTGGGTATTATGACCATAATTATTAATAATCCAATAACCACCCGTGACCAAGTTGTTGGCAGGGATTTGGTCAGGAGCAACATTGAGACGATTTAAAACCAACGTTCCATCTGAATAAATGCCAGAAGAAGGGGTAGCAAAACACAACTGTGTTGTAGTGCTAACAAAAAGACCACTGTTGTTGACTTCTATTTTTTCACTACGTCCCCCACCAACAGGAGCAGTAGATAGCACTCGGCTAGCTGTACCCAAAAATGTTCCGTGCAGTAAACCACTTCTATCTTGTACCAAGGGTGCTAAAGCATTGAACTGATAATAATGAATTAGATTGGGCTGATCGACAGTATATTTGGTTAGGTGTTGACTTGCTCGAATGGCATCTTGGCTCAAGGCAATGTCCCAAATACAGACTTCATCAATTTTGCCTTTGAAGGTACGGCTAATCCAATTGGCATAGCGCCCAATAGTGATGCCCCCTTTCCAATGAAGAAGCCCCATGTTGGCGGCATAAGTACTGGGAACTCCATTTAAGTAGACCCTTGCTGAATCAGGACTAATCACCAAAGCAACATGTGCCCATTCGTTCGTAGGAACAAACAAACCACTGTTCCACGTCCATTGAGCCCCTGGCCATTGAAAGATGAGTTCATTGTTGTTGCCAAATAGTAGCCCAGCAGGAAAACTATCATTGCTATGGGCAATAATACCCGTATATTGATTTTGAATGTTGTCGGCTTTAATCCATGCCGATAGAGTCATTTGGTTGGTCGTCAACTGAAGTGCCTCTGTTTGAACATAATCATTAGGAGTACTGAGTTGCAGCGCATAGCCAGGGATGGTATCTTTTTCACAAGCACTAGCAATGTGAATAAAATCTGTTAAAACCTGTGTATCGCTTCCCCAAGCATCGCTAACGGTAAGGGTTACATTGTAGCTACCAGAGTTACCAAAAACGACCTTGGGGTTTTCATCTGTAGAACTACTGGGTTGTCCGTTTTCAAATTGCCAAGTATAGCTAGCATTACTTCGAGCGGTAGAATGACTAGCAAAATAGAAGGTATCTCGATGGCAAGCACTGTTCTTTTTATGGACACTAATTTGGGCTACAGGAGGTGTGTTTTCGTAAAAATCAACTTCATAAACCGAACGATTGGTGCCGTTGCGCAATTTACCCGCTTTATAATAAGGAACCAATTGCACAGAATGTGTTCTTAAAGGCAAATTGTTGTTAAACAAAACCCAATTAGACAAGTTGTCGTTTTTGTAATAAACAGCGTTCCGTGTGCCTAAATACAGCCCTCCTTGACTGCCCTTTTGATGCTCAATGTTGGTGCTATACACGCCGTCTAAGTCTGGAGTTGTCTTATTTTGCCAAGTAAGTCCACCATCGGTAGTTTGATAAACCTGTTCTCCATCTAAAATAGGTGTTCCTTCATATTTAGAAATTCTAGCTGCCCAGAGTGTATTGGCATCTGTAGCGCTAATAGTCAAGTCATAAGTTACCCAGCGATGGTTAGGGATAAGGCTTGGGGGGGGAGTGATGTCTGTCCAACTATAACCACCATCCGTACTTTTATAAATGAGGCGATCAGCATTAGGCTGGCTAGGGTGATAATTTAAATACATAATGTCAGGATTGCTCCAAGAAATTTCAAAAGAAGTAATTAAGCCATCTCCAAAATCATAAATTTTTTCCCATGTCAGACCATTATTTTCTGATTTCCAAAGGTTGTAAAATTCTGTACTATAAATAGTATTATAAATCTGTGGATGAGTGGTAATACTCCCCGAAAAACCTACTGTAATTCCTGCATGAGGAAGATGTGGCATTGGAGTCGTGGTATTGGGAATTAATCGGTTGCCAGATAAGCTCTTCTTGCCATAATCAGAAAAGGTTAAACGAGTATGAATAGGGTGTACAAAGCCACGATAATTATCTCCTCCATCTGTAGAAAGCCAATCGTTTATATAAACGTGGTTGTCCTTCAAAAGGGTGCCATTGTGATACGTGCCTCCTAGCATGACTTCGCCATCTTGAAAACCTGTCCCAAAGCCCCAAAAATCAGTTCCTTCAATTCCCTTCATTCGACGTTGAAAATGAGCACCATTATCATCCGAATAAAAAATGCCCCCATCACAAGCTATCCAAATTTCGTGATCGTATATGCGAATATCATGGATGTCAGCATGAACGTAATTATCTTTGTAAGAATGATCCCACTGAGCAGGACAAGAAAACGTATTGGCACCATCGCTGGAGAACCACAAATTGACACCACCGACTAATACTGAATCAGCATCGTTAGGAGCGGCAGCTAGTGCCAAATCATAGTAATATTGCCCCCCATTTCCAAGACCATCATCCGACCAGTGCATTAGATTAGGATTGGAGGCACTCGGAAAATTCAAGAGCGCAGCCCCACAGCAGATACTAGACCAACTTTCACCCGCATCATTACTCACCAACATGGAGTGCAATCCACTAGCAAAACCTACTTGACCAGTCAAAACCGCATAGACTTTATTCGAATCGTTGGGCGATACTGCTATTTCTGTACGGCGTTGATCACCTAGTACAGCGGGAACAGGCCAACCTGTCGGCTTTTGAGTAAAAGTGAGCCCATTGTCAATAGATTTGTAAAACTCTGTTCGGTTGCTAACTTGTTTGACAGCATAAACAATATGTGGCAAGTGTGGATGAAATTCTATTTCTTGAAAGTTACCTGCTTGTATCAACGTCCAAGTAGCACCACTATTATTGGTACGGTACAAGCCCTGATTGGAGGCTAAAAGAAGTACATTGCTAAACGTAGGGTGCATGACCATATCGGTACAAGCATGCTGTAGGCTATTAAAAGCGGTCCCGCCTGTTATACTCCAAGAAAGACCGCCATTGTTGGTTTTGTATACTTTCCCATCCAAGTCAGACGCAAAGTAGACAATTTGTGGGTCATTAAAGCTAATCTCTAAAGCCCTTACACTGCTAACGGGCAAATTGGGGGTTGTTAAAGACCAGTTTTTGCCATTGTCTGTACTTTTCCAAACGCCTGCTGTTGCTGTGCCTGCATAAAGCACGTTGCTGTTACTCTTTGATTTTTCTACAGTATAAACATGAGCTGCCCCACAAGCATAAGACGTACTAGCAGCGGTTTTATCAAAATCAAAGGGTCCCAAACATTGCCAGCTAGAAGTAGGACTGCGTTGTTGTTTTAATTGCAACGATTTTTGATAATACTCGGCTTGTTTTTGTTGATAATGCCGTTGTTCTGTAGGATTCATTCCTCCCCAATGCGGGTAGCGCGCAAAGTGACGTTGCCAGCGTTTGTAATATTGTGTATGGCTGTTCTTTTGGAAAGGATGATTTTGATAATAACGTTCAAAAGCTACTTGTACGGCACTAAGGTTGGGATTAGGAGCGTACATCATGGTAACCCAACTGGGTACTGTGGTATCCGTCAAAGGATAGGGAGTTTGTAAATTTTGAGCAACAGCTCCAATCGAAAAGAATAAACAATATATAAGCAGCCATTTTTGCATAATTCTAACCTTTGATTATCAATAGAAAAACAAAATAAGAATAAATCATTATAGAAGTATGCTTATTGTGTCATCTTTGGTCATGGCTTATTGAGCTAATAAAGGGTATGGATCTATAACAAATAGTGTATTGGATAGCTTATATTATGAGCAGTAATTGTTATGGTTGATTAAAATAATCCCAAGTAAGCTTAGCTATTTCTGCGATAATTTGTTGGTTAACATTATCCTCTTCCATAGAATCACTTACCAAAATGCTTATATAAAAATAAGAATTGTCTGATAAAAAGACAATGCCAATATCATTCAATGCTCCTGTTAAACCATCCTTGTTTTTGCCAGAGTGCCCTGTTTTGTGTGCCACGATAGTTGCTTGGGGCAGCAACCCACGAATACTCTTTTTCCCTGTTTTAGTACCTTTTAGGGTTTCCAACAAAAAACGGTGGCTTTGAGCACTCAATAAGTTGTTTTTATTTTCAAAGAATAATTCTAAAACTTGATTGGCCGCCTTGGCTGTTGTCCAATTGTCGTATTGCTTTTCCCATTCTGATTGCATGACCATTTCATTGTGATGAATGGCAATATCTTTGATACCAATTTTATGTAAAAAGGATTGTACAACCGATGTGCCTCCTATCAGTTTGAACAATATGTCACAGCCTAGATTATCACTTAAAGCAACCGTATATTGGAGTAATTCGGCTATACTGACTCTAGCACCATTGGGATACTTTTTACGCAATGGACTCCATAAGTGGCTGTACGCTTGAATGTCTTTTTTTCTAATAACAATCTTTTTGTTTAGGCGAAGTTTCCCTTTGTCAACTTGGTGAAGAACAGCTAAAGCTAAATGATATTTAAAGACACTTTGCATGGGTAAATGTTGATGACCATTGATCGACATACTATCGTTGGAATTACTGCCTTGTATGGCAACGCCAACCGTAGCCGACTTGTTTTCAATCACCGTTGTTATCTTCTCTCGTAACGTTTCAATAGATTGAGCTTTTGTGACACTTAAGGTTAGTAGAAGGATAAATTATTTTGACCATCATAAATAAAGTTTTTCAACGACCACGTAGTAGCAGCGCAGCTAACTATTGTAAAAGTAGTTATTGGGTTTTATAATCGAATCTAGAGGAACAGGCAATTTCAGACACTAGTAGATTGGTTTCATAGCGTTAAGTTATGATCACTCTAGTTTGTTGACTCTATCAAAAATTGTAATGCTACCAGCAACGGCAACATTTAGAGAATGATCGCCAGGGAGTTGTACTAAATCATGACATCTTTGTTTTAGTTGGTGGGGAAGCCCGTTATCTTCAGAACCTAAAATGTAGATGGCTCTTGGAGGATGTTGGTATGATTTAATTGCTTGTGCCTTGGCATCCATTTCAACCCCAACTAGCTTACAACTATAGGGGATGCTATCCAAAAATGCATCTAATGTCTTATACTGAAAGAGTGGAATTTTAGACCAAACTTTTAGGACATCGGAACTTTGTTTTTTGTACTTTTCTTCAATAATAAAAATGAAACTAGCGTTAAAAATATGCGCCGTTCTCCATAGAGAACCAATATTTTCTGCTGTTTTGGGTTGGTAGATACCAATACCAAAATAACGTTCCTCGCTAGCATCCCATTTTCGTTTCATTGTTATGTGTCTTTATTTAATCATTGCCTTCTTCTTCATAAAGAGCATCATCTCCCAAGTCATCTTCGTCTATAGGAAGGGGATCTTCCTCTTTGCACCCCTCTGGAAATTCACTCATTAACCAAAGATCAATACCTGAACCCATGGTTGCATTCTCTCCTGCCGACGGACTTTGTTTCCAAACCCAAGCAGCTAAAGTATCGTTAACAACACCTTGAATGTGAACCGTTCCTAAGTTGAATTGACTTCCTTTGATCGTAAACTCAGCAACCCCATAAGTATCACAAATTAAATTAGGAATATATTGAGGCAAAGCATCAACACCTTCTAATAAAACTAAATCTACAACAGCATTTTGAGGTATTTTTTTAGGTTCTGTAGGTGGTTTTTCTCCTGCATTGGGATCGGCTTCGATAAACAAAGGAACACCATCTACGTAGGCTTCCACAACTGTGTTTTCTGCTTTTCCACCAGGTTTATAAGTTAGTTTGCCTACTTTTAGATTGCTTCGTTGTAGTTGGCGGACAACATATTCTCTAGGTCGACCGATTAATTGGTTGTAGTACAAATTAACTGTACAGTCCGAATGTCTGGTAATTGTCAAGTAAATTTTTCTACTTTCTTTTACACGGAAAGAAGGACGTGGATTTTGCTCTTTAATAATGCCGCCACTACTATTTCCTTTACAGATAGAGTCTGTTATTACAAAATCTAATTTTCTTGTAGCTAATAATTTTTCAGCTTCGTTCAACTTCATATTAACCAAGTCGGGAACTTCAATAGATTCACCGTGCAAAGTATAGAAACTCAGCGACCACATTAACACCTGAACCAATACAAATGTTAATACTATGACACCAAGGATGTTGAGTAGCAGGGTTTTGCGGAGATACCACAAGTCACTAAAAAAGGTACGTATTTTACTCATAATTTATGTTTCTTTTCTACTATTTACTGTAAGTATTAACTAGCTGTTGGTTGCGTTGAATACCAAAATTTAGAATTTGATGAATAAAGTCATATGGTTTGTAACCATTAATAGCGCATTGATGGAAAATACACGTAGCAGGAGTCATACCTGGTAGTGAATTAACCTCAATAACAATTGTTTCAGCCGTTCCATCTTCAAAAATGCGAACAAAAGCATCAATGCGGGCATAACCAGTCACATTTAGTATTTCCGCTGCTTTTTGTAAGGTAGCACGAACTTGTTTAGAAATGTACTCGTGTTTATAAGGCAAATGAGCAGGAACAAATCGGGCAGGAGTGATATTTTGACCTTCACCAGCTAAAAATTTCTCTTCCAAAGACAGCACTTCGCCTGTTGCCAAAGCTTCGGAAGGTTCAAAAATTTCATAAACCAAATTGCCTTTAGCGTCGTACTTAGTTAGTAATCCACCTGTAATTTCCAGAAAATGAACCGCATCTTTTTTCTCAATAAAAGCTTCCAACAAAGCAACTTCTTTTTGGGGAAACTCTTCCTTGGGTTTTAAACCCAAAATTTTAGCAGGGTGAGGATTGATGAATTCTTTGTCACGGAAGAGGGCTTTTAAAAAAGCATCCAACTCCGTGGCGGACTTAATCAATTTAACAGCCGAACTACAGCCATCATCTACTGGTTTACCAATAATAGGATAGGTTAGTACTTTTTCAATATTACTAATTGTAGCTAGAGGATTTTCTAAGAATTCTTTTTTGTTGATTAGTAATTGATCTGTTACCGACAAACCATGCTTTTTTAGCAATTGCAGGGTATCGTATTTGTTAATGGTAACTTGTGCCGAACTAGCCAACGAACCATTAAAAGGAATGTGCTGCTCTTGCAAGTATTGTTGAACTTCTCCATCTTCTCCTGGGCGACCATGCAAGGCGATAAAAACACCATCTACCTCTTTACCTAATTGTTCATATTGAACCAAACGAGGTGAAAAAATAGGAGGTTCTTGAGTGTATCGTTTTATAATCGCATGACAAGCTTGCTGTATGTTGAGAATAATGGGGTGTGTTGTATAGGCTGCAATTTTATCTCGAATATCGTCGGCATTATCCTTTAGCAATAAATTGATAGGAATATGGTATAATTGATGTGCTTGGCGATTTCCTGTAACAAAAATTGGAATGGGTTCATAGCGGTCAGAGCTAGCTAGTTTTTCGTAAATATTGCGCCCACTTTCAACCGAAATGTGTCTTTCGGAAGAATAACCACCTAGAAAAACGCCTATTTTTTCTCGCTTAGATAGGTTTTGCTGTTGTTCTTTAAGTTGAGCGTCCAATTGGTCCAACAAATCTTCATACAGCCCCAATTGTGTGCTTGTTTGTATGCGTTCGACTAAAGAAGTACGAATGATATAAGTTAAAAATTGAGATGGATTTAGACCAATTTCTGCTGCTTGATGAAAGAAAAAAGAGGAAGGCAACATCCCTGAAGTTGTGTTGGGATCATTTAGAAAAATGCGGCCATCTTCTTGAATAAAACCATCAATACGGGCATAGGTGTTAAACTCCAAATAATCAAACAATCGTTCGCATTCTTGGCGAATGGATTGAATCGTGGCTTCTGGTAAATCAATAGGCGTTAGCTTTCTAGATAATCCAGCTAAATACTTAGAACGGTAATCAAAAATTTCTTTACCTTTTAAAATTTCGGTAGGAGGCAAGGCAATAGCTTCGTTCTCTTCGCCTCGAATAACAACACAAGAAAATTCTCTACCGTGAATAAATTCTTCCAATACCACCGTATGTTCTGAATTATCACCTTGTAAATGAACAACAGAATGTTGTGTGAAATAGGATTCTAAGAAGGCTAGTAGAGCCTCAGGGTGATATAGGATCGTTTGGGTCTCCATAATTTGTAAAGGAAAACCTATTCCTGTCCGTATATCTGTTAGCGTTTTAAGAAAATCAACTTTTGAGGCAGCAGCCCATGCATTCCATTGCTCAGCAGTAATCGTTTCTACAAAAAAAGCAGCATTGACAGCAGGCTCAATATCCTCGATTTGGTTAATAATGCGTACTCCAATAGAGGAACCTTGATTGGCTGGACGAACAACCATTGGCAATCCAATTTGTTGGACAACGCTTGCTTTCCAATCTTTTGAGCAGCCTTTGAGCCATTGATTGCGTTTGACAATTTCCATTTTTGGCATGTTAAATCCACTGGCATCCATCAATTTCTTTTGGTAGGATTTGTCCATGCCAATACTGCTAGCTCGAATACCTGAACCAGAATAGGGTAGGCGAAGGCATTCTAATAGCCCTTGGATCTGACCATCTTCACCTAGATTTCCATGTAAAGCCAAGAAGGCAAAGTCAATTAAATCAGGAAGCTGATCTACCGCAATAGGTGTCCCAACTTGTTCGATTAATTCTTGCAGTTGTGCTTCTTCTAAATTTTGTAAACTCTCAATATATACTTGAAAAGAATGTTTGGTTTCGGGAAGATAGGCGGCAGGAGGGTAGAAATCTCTAATGGTGCCTTTGTACAAAAATTGCCAATTGAGTAAAATAAAATTTCCCAGACTATCAACAAAAATAGGAACGGGAGTGAACAAACTTTTATTCAAATTGTCATAAACTGTTCTACCTCCTGCAAAGGAAATTTCTCGCTCTCTGGATGTCCCTCCAAAAAAAATACCGATACGCATTGTTTGTATGCTTAAATTTTTGAGATAAGTAAATCTAAAAAAATAATTGATTGATTTTTTCCCTTAATCGTGCGTTCATAAAGTAATAATCAATGCCCACGCAGTAGCAGCGTAGCTAAATACTATCACAAAATAGATAGTAGGTTAGGCTGTAAAATTACAGTTTATTTTTGTACTTACATAAAAAAGGCTTAGACAACGAGTAAATGGTTGCATAAGCCTTTTAATTGGTCAAAGGAGTTACCTTATATTTTGATGAATTGATATTCTAAGTCGTTGAGTGTTAAGTAGAACGTGCGTTCATCTGTAAATTCAATAGCAATATTATCATCAAAAGGCCCTGTATTTGATTTTATAGTAAGTGTTTCACCTACGTTGTTAAGAACTTTTCGACTAGATTGAGTAACCGACCAAGTTGCTTCTTCTACAATCCAAGTAGTTGAATTACTGCTACTTTGCATTTTTGTTTGCAAGGTACCGTTGGAGTTGAATGTCATGCTAGCATTTTTGAGCAAGAAAGGTCTATTCTGATAAAACATTTGCAAGTCTCCAACATTTTTCAATTCCCATTCTCCAATTAACTTTTCTTTATAATTCGTCAAATCCAAATCATTGCCACAACTAGAAAAAAAAGAACAGGTTGCCAAAGAAAGAAATACTAATAGTAAGTTTTTTGAAATGTTAAAAAAGTTCATAATAAAGTAGTTGGTCTAATGGTGATAATACTTTGCGGAGAAATTATATTCATTTATTCTATGAATGCTTCGTAATTGATTATCAATAAGATGATTTTAGTTTTGATTTTGATAGTCAAGTGTTTATGAAGGCTTTTTTTGTTTTTGTGATCGCAAGCATAGAATCCACAACTACGCAGTAATAACGCAGTTAAGTACTAATTTTGAAAACATATCATAAATATAACATTTCAAAAGATAAAACGACGCTTTGGAGACAATATTAAACCAATTTTTGCATATTTTCCTTAAGCCTTTTAAGGTAACGATTTTGCAAGTAATAATCTCTGATTTGCTCTAGTTGTTGTGGTGTTGCAGTTGTATCATTATAAGTATCAAAAATCGGCTGTACCTGCTCAAGGAGTTCTTTTTCTTTTTCCTCTACCTCCGTTTGTATCGCTTGATGTATGGACGCATCGTAATCGAATTGCAAATCCATAACACGTTCGTTAATATCCATCATTTCCAACAAAAAAGATTGCGGTAAGTTTGTTTTTATCTCTTTGCCTAACAAGCCTTTAAGTTCAAGAACATATTTGATTCGTTTTTCCTGATCTTTTAATAATTTATAAGCCTCGTTGTTGAGGGTGGATAAGGCTAAGATTTCTTCTTGTTTTTCTTCTGATTCTAAAGTATAAAAATCAGGATGATATTTTTTGCTTAATTTTAAAAATTGACGACGCAAAGCTTCTGCATCTAATTGAAAAGAAATAGGGAGGTTATAAAATTCAAAATAGTTCATAATTAGTGTGTAATACTCCGTTAATTATTTTGTGAGCAGCTCCTTTAAAGCTTACTCGTACTTCCTGTTATTATATATAAGTGCTTCGCAGTTGATTTTCAGGTTTAAACGATTTTGGAACGGAGTGATGAGTTTACTTAGTAAATCTAAAAAATAATGCTCAATCCGTTTGCATTTTAGAAACCGGATTGAGCATAAAAAAGAGCCTAGAATGGTTTATGATTCAAATCCATTGACTCCGTTAACAGTAGTATATTTGAACTGTACTTTTTTATCTGGATAAATATGCTTAAAAGCAGATTGCACCATTAAGGTTCCTTCATGGAAACCACAAAGAATTAACTTTAGTTTTCCTGGATAGGTATTGACATCGCCAATTGCATAAATCCCAGGAATGTTGGTACTGTAATCAAATGTATTTACCTCAATAGCTGAACGGCTAATATTTAAACCCCAGTCGGCAATAGGACCTAGCTTAGGACTCAACCCAAATAGAGGGATAAAGTGATCTACGTTTTGAGTAAATTCCCCATCTACTTTGTGCTTGATTGTCACTTCGTTCAATCGACCATTACCATTAAGACCAACTACCTGAGCTTCTGTGAGTAGCTTGATTTTGCCAGCTGCGGCCAATTGTTCTACTTTTTCTACAGAATCCAACGCTCCTCTAAATGCTTTGCGACGATGCACAATAGTCACTTCTGATGCCACTTCTGACAAGAAAATAGTCCAATCTAAGGCAGAGTCACCACCACCTGCAATAACAATCTTTTTGTCACGGTATAGTTCAGGTTCTTTGATGATATATTCTACACCTTTATCTTCAAAATCTGTAATATTTCCAATAGGAGGTTTGCGAGGTTCAAAACAGCCCAATCCCCCAGCAATAGCAATAACAGGAGCAATCAGTTTTGTTCCTTTGCTAGATGTCATACAGAATCGCCCATCTTCTAACTTTTCAATAGTTTCTGCTCGTTCCCCTAAGGTAAAACCAGGCTTGAATGGTTCAATTTGCTTCATCAGGTTATCTACTAAGTCACCAGCTAATATGTCTGGAAAACCTGGAATATCGTAGATTGGTTTTTTGGGGTAAATCTCTGTTAATTGTCCTCCTGGCTGAGGCAAAGAGTCAATTAAATGGCATTTTAGTTTGAGCAAACCTGCTTCAAATACAGTGAACAAACCACAAGGCCCGGCGCCAACGATAATGATGTCTGTTTCTATCATTTTTATACATTTTTGATTTGGCAAAAAGCTTTTACTCAAAGCTAAATTTTAAATTTTATATACTTTTTTGAAGGATTCTTTTGGTCACAATAGTTGTTAGACAACCCAAAAATAGTAAACTCTTGAATTTTAAGAAATCGATTGTTAAGAATCTAACAAACCTTCTTCTTTTAATTGTGCAATCCACTGCTCTAAGCGTTCATCTGTCTGTTGAGGTTGATTGTCCTCATCAATAGCTAATCCCATAAAGAAGCCCTCTTCTACAACAGCTTTGGACGCTTCGTAATCATATCCTTTGGTACTCCATTTCCCAACAATTGTTCCACCATTTTGTTGGACAACCTTACCGATAATACCTACACCATCAATAAAAAACTCAGCATATCCCTCTTGATCTCCTAACCCAAATAGGGCAACGGTTTTTCCACTAAAATCAACTTGTTGGAACTGTTCAAAAAACTCATCCCAATCGCTTTGCAGTTCTCCGTCATACCAAGTAGATAAACCTAATATTAAGGTGTCGTAAGCAGCAAACTGCTCTATCGAAGCATTAAAAACATTGATGCTGTCAACTTGATCTTGTCCTATAGAGTCAACCAATATATTTACAATTTCTTCTGTCATTCCTGTGTCAGAACCCCAAAAAAGACCTATTTTCTTCATAAGTAAATGATTCCTTGTTCTGTAACATTACTAGGGCTTATCGCAAATTAATGCTTTCATAAGGATAAGCTCTATTAAATTAGAGAGCAAATGTCGGTAAAAAAATATAAAAAAAAGCATCTCTATGCATTTAATTGGATTTAATCTAAATAGAGGGCTAAAGAAATGTAATAGAAGATTATAAATCATAAAAAAAGCCACTTCATTTGATTGAAGTAGCTTTTTAGAATTGCTAAAAAGTAGCAATGAGTAATATTTTACTTTTATCTTATTCTGTTTTGATTAATTCCTTGACAGTAGAAGATTGTGCGCTGTTGATGTGTACATAGTAAATGCCACTTGGCCAGTCATTTGTTTTGATAGAATAGGTATTCAAACCTTGTTGTACATTAATTTCTTTGGATAAAATTAATTGTCCAATTGCATCATAAACAGTAATAGAAGACTCTTTATCAATTGTAGAAACAATTTCTAGTGTGGCATCACCGTCAGAAATTGGATTAGGGAATAGATTAACGGTTTGAACATTACCATCTTTGGTTAATGCTGCAACTACAGAATGTGTATATTCGGAAGTACCATCAACATTGACAGTTTTTACTCGATAATAATAATTGATATTCGGTAGTACCGCAATGTCATTAATAGAATAGTTTTGAGTGATTTGGCTATTGCCGACAGCTGTATGCGTAGTAATTGGAATAAAGTTGGCATCATCAGTACTTCTTTCGATGACAAAATGATCAACATTAACCTCTTTGCTTGTTGCCCAATCTACTTTTATAAATCTATTATTAATAGGAGTAGCGATTAAATCTGTAATCTGAGACTCGAGAATAACAATTCCAGAAAGTACACCAAAAGCAGAAAAGTCTTCAAATCCTGTTCTTTTTAAGTTGGTAGGAGCAGGACCACAGTCATTGTGTAATGGATTTGGAGCAGGATAAGCAAAAACATCATCTTTCGATATTGTCCAAACGGTACCCGTCCAAGGCGTTGTTGGATCTTGTGGCCAAACACGGATTTCATATTCTCCACCATTAGTTACATTATTAATATCATCAAACATCCATTCTCCATGACGGTCGCCCCAAAAATCATTCATATCGTAACCACTACATTCTGTAGCGGCTCCCATAGTATTGTTAGGGCTACCTGCTTCAAAATAGCCAGATAAAACGTCATAGTTATTAGCACCAAATACAAAGTGCACATACTGAAAACCTCTGTTTGTACCATTGTTAGCAACAGGTGCTCCTGGCTCTAAACCAATAAAGTAACCATAGGTTCCACCAGCAGGGTTAATTGCACGACGGTGTTTGCCAATGATATAACCATTGTCTTGAACAGACATGTTGTCCCCTCCAGTTTGATGCCATGTATCGTTGATGTAATTTCCTTGACCAGCTGCAAGGTTCATCATACCAAACTCAGCAGTATAAGCAGACCCATTAGCTGGATATGTGATGGCGCCAACCATTCCAATATCGCTAGTGACAATGCTCGTTGCATTTGTAGGACCTAAGCCTTGAGGATCAAAGTTGACAGAACCTCTAACATCTGCAACATATTGAGGAGTAGCCCCTGCACCACTATTGACCAAATAAACAATACCTTGGTCATTGTTGAGTTCTAAATTATAAAAAGAACCATCGTTGACCCCAATTTGAGATGTTCCACCACGTACGGCATAACTCCCCGAAATAAATTGGCGCTCGCCAACGTTAACATCACTATTTTCAATCAATGTAGTTCCTGTTCCTCTTTGTTGGAAGAGTTCATCGGAGTACATATTTCCTTGTGTTTTCAACAAACCATTATTTTCTAACACACCAGAGGATTGACGCATATGAACGTCTCCCCAAACATGTACCTCAGCACCAGCTTCGATGTGCACCAAAGCACCATTGTTGTAGAACTCGTTGGAATGTTGAGCCTGTAGAGGGAATGCAAGCAAAGCACTTGCTGCGAACAGGCTACTAAGTGTAAATTTTTTTAAATTCATATATTATATTGTTTAATTTAGGAGGACATTTTATTTGCTGAGAACATCAAAAAAGACATTCGATATTAAATATACGTAGAATTTTGTAAATGGACTACTAATTTTTGAGAATTGTTCAATGAATTCTGATTTTTTTATTGAATAACTCTGTGACTTTCAGTTAACTAATTGGTTGCAAGTTATAGTGCTTGTAAAACGTTTTTGAGAATACTTCTTTGATAGTCAGTTTTTTGTAGCTTAAATGGGTTGGAGAGAAAGAAAGCAAAGCCTCCTTTTTAACGAATGTAGAAGTATTTTTGTTGCGTAAGTGCTATAGAAATGAGTTTGTTATGGTTTTGTTAGAAAGGAGGGGATTAGTGTATTATTTTCTTAGGAAAAGCTTCAAGTTGGATTTCTGCGCTTATATTTTCATTCTGGTGTTTATCAAAAACAGCTGTTTTTATCTCTTCTTCAGATAGTTTTCCCCAATAGTTGGAGCCAATTTTTAAAACTTCTGTCGCTTCATCTGCACAAGGTTCAAACAACTTAATATGATATTTTTTGTGGTTGTAAAAGTTATTGTTCTCAACCAAAGAAGTGCCTTGATTGTAATATTTACAGGAGAGTTTTAAATTGGTTTTATTGTGTTTAAAATCATTGTTGGCGACCAAAAAAGAGGAACGTTTATTCATTTTGTGCAACTTGATGGCGTAGTCTTCAAATTTTATAAATTGGTTGTGGCTAATGTCAACAATGCCACCTCCCAGCATCCAAACAACAAGCCCAGAATGTCGACCATTACCTGTGAATTTTTTTAATGTATTATTTTTGAAAGTAGTTGTGCCACCCAACATAATAGAATTGCAGCTTGTCATTTTATTTTGTACAACTGTTGCTAGACTTGTATTTCGAACATTTAAAACTCTATTACAATGTTTGAAACAAGATTTTTTAACCCAAATTTCTGCTTGCCGTTCGGTTTGAATTGCAGTATAACAATGCTCAATAGTACAATTAACAAGATTGATATTGCAACCTTTCGATCGAATCAAATGCGTAGGAGCATTACCAGTGCCCTTGAACGAACAATAGATAAAACAAACTCCTTCTTTTGTATCCGGGGTATAATCATTACACTCTTTGGTAAATAAAAAGCCATTCCAATCGGAGCCATTTAATCCTACAAAATATATTTTTTGATTTTTGCTTCCCTTTGCTACCAAATTACCACTAACAATGATTTGAGTTTCTTTCGAAAAGAAAATCTTAGTTCCTGCTTGAATGGTTAAAGTGATGTCTTTTTCAACCAATAAATCAGTTGTGACAACATAAGGGCTATTGGCTTTTGTCCAAGTTGTATTTTGATCAATATTTTGACCGACATAAGTAGTGGCATTTGCACCAAAAAACGTACAAAACCAACTGCAAAAAAATAATACCAGCGATTTTTTACACAGCATGATGGATAGTTGAGAGTTTAAAAGAGGTATTCTGTGTAGTGATAGTAACGATTACCAAGCATAAAGTTGTATGGTTCGCTGTAGTTCTTTTTACTTTTTTAGCTCGCTAGGCTCGTGAGATCACAAGCTTAGTTACCAAAAAGATAAAAAAGCACATTCATACTTAGTTGATAATTAAAACCTTATCTCAAAATGCGCTGAAATTATAATTTATTGATTATCAACTGCGCAGCACTCATGAAGTACCACGTAGTAGCAGCGCAGCTAACTATTGAGATGGATTGTTTGTGAAAATACAATATTATTTTGATTTTTCTATTGCTTTATAGTTCAAATTGTTTGAAATGAACCTATTAAGGTGATAAAGCAATGCTAAGGCATTTGGAAGTAAATAACACGTGTCAATTGTTTTCGAATTGTTCTAATGTGTTAAATAATAAGTCTTTGAGATAAGTTTTAGACGTGTGTTTTTTTTGCCATTCAGATAAGGTATCAATTCTAATTTTTTCTTCTTGCAACTGTGCCAATTCATCAATTTGTTTTTGATATTTTAGCGAACGATTAAGTAAAGTTTTATACGCAGCGCCATTTTTCTTAATCAATTCAGAAATTCTTGAATATTCTCCTCGAATGTCACTAGCCAAATCATTAATAGCGTTGCATTTTTCTGTTGCAATCAATTGATTAGGTTGATAGACCAATTCCGCCTTAGTTCGAATGGCATCGATCGATATTTTGAATTGATTATGTAGTTGGTCTAGTTGTTCTAATTCTTGTTCGGCTGTTTCTAGCTTAGAAATCAGGTTCGTATGTAGTTTGTTCTGCTCTTTTTTTAAGGTAGTAAGCTCCTTAGTTTGCTTTTTTAGAAGCTTTTCTATGTTGTCATTTTGTTCTTTTTCTAAAGATTGTCTGTACAGATGTATCTGTTCATCAATTTTTTGGTTCAGTTCTTTTTCTTTTGCTAGAATTAATTTTTCTTGTTCAGCTTTTTCTTGCTCTAGTTTCTTTTGGGCGTTAATTAAATCAATATTTTCTTTTTCTAAAGCTTTGATTTTCTCCTCACACACCATGTTGAGACGTTCTGTTTCTTGCTCTATCTCATTAACTTGTTCTTGATATTTTTCTAAACGATTTTTTAATCTAAAAATAATAGGGTCGCCATAGAAAACCTCTTGAATCTCGCAATATTGTTGTAAGTTGAAGATAATATCATTGAGTTGTTCTTGTCTTGTTTTGACCCAAAAAGCCAATTCTATAGGATCATTTAAGATTTCTGGTTGGTTGGCTAATTTATCCAAGGCTTGGTCAAGTGCTTCCAATTTAGATTGGTTAATTTCCCATGTATTGACCATATTTAGCTTTAGGTCGACCAAATCGGATAGATTTTTTACTTTTTGTGGGGTGTCAAAATTTACTTTAGGAAGTTCTTGTGTTAGCAAATGGAATAGCTCCTTAGAAAAAAGTGGGTCAATATTAAAAGCATTGATTTTTTCTAAGAATACATCAAATCGTTTTTTTACTTCTTTGGGAGCAAATTCAAACTCCTCGGCTGAATGTAGATTACTTAATAAATCAATATAACTATTTAGTTCTGATTTAGAATTTAAACCTAGTTCCTTTCTTGTTTTATCTACTATTTTGTTAAACTGATATTTTAATTTCTGCTGTTGCTGATGGCTCTTATTTTTAATGCTATTTTTTTGTTGTATAAAAACCCAAAATTCTTTGCGTTGATTGATTTGGTTATTTGTTATTTGGGATTTGAAACGCTCTAATTCTTTTGCCGCTTTTGTTTTGAGTTTTTTATAATGCGAATTAACTGTAGACTCGAAATTTACATCTTTAAGCTTTTGTAATTCTCTTTGCTGTTCTGTCTCAAGATGCATCAAAGGTTTTTCATGAATTGATATTTTCCCTTTAATCGCACTAATGGCTTGTTGTATTTTAATTCTCAACGAAATAAAAGACTTAAATTCATATTTATTAAAAGCTGGTTGTTTTTTTAGTTTCTCTAAAAATGTCTTATTGGCTACTTTGTAAGCTTCTAGCTCTTTTTCTCGTGCCGATTCTATGTCTTTTTGTATTGTTTGAGTCCAAGTTTTAAGTTGAGTAATTTGTTGTTCTAAATCAGTTCGTTTAGAGAGATGCTGTTGAATTAAATCCAATTCTTTCTGCACTTTTTTTTCCGACTTATTGTTTAACTTGTTTTTTTGCTTTATTAGAGCTTGTTGTTTTTGATCTACTAATGTGCTTACTAATTTTTGAGTAGAGGCTATGGTTTTGTTGGTAAGTGGGCTTTTATCATCAATCTTTAAACGTTGATAGGTTGACGGAGAAATAATAACCTTGCCAATGTGATCAATGCCATGGCGAAACTTAGTTAAAAAAAGTTGCGGGGCAATAATAAGCAATAGTGCTAAGGCAAAAACAAAAAACATAGGATATGTAAATAGTAAAACGCCAAGAATGATGCTGACTAATATAGACTGAAGTAAGAATTCTCGGTGACTATGAAGGCGTTGTTTATAGGCTTCTTGTAACTCTTGAAGCAATACATTCTTTTGTAATGTTGGAGTAGGAAGGCTGATATCAGCAGATGTAATCCCCTTGTTGGGATATTGAGTTGCTGGCAAAGCAGGAAGTGCAATGGATAATCGATTCAGTAAGCTATTGGGGGTAAAATATAAATTAGATGGTGGAATGGTATTCTTAGGAATTTTAGTAAAGGGTAATTTTAGTAAATCTGCCAAGGTATTGCACCAATCTGCTGGCGAAGGACGAAACGAAGGGTCTTGGGCACCATATTCGAAGCAATTTTGAAACAACTCTTGTACCTCTTTAGGTATGTGGAGGAATTGCTTATGAGGAGGAGGGATTACTTTAAAAAATGATTGCTTTTGGCTATGATGCACATACAAATCATTCTCAATTTTGTCATTAAGACCAACTAGATTTTCATAAGGAGAATGACAAGAGGCAGCAAAAGGATGTAAGCCTAATAATAATTGATAAAAAATAACGCCCAAACTAAAATAATCCCAAGTTTCTAAGATGGTTCCTCTAGGTCCTTTATAATGCTCTGGAGGTGTATATTCGGGCGTTGCTACAGGAGCCGAAAAAATTGCTTTGCCATCTTTGATGACTTCAACCGAATCCATATCTACAACTGCCAACAAACCATTGGGTTGCATCAAAATATTATCTGGTTTTAGATCTACCAAGACATATTGACCGCTTGCATGAATTTGATGAATAACAACGGCTAGATTAAAGCAAGTGCGCAATCTAAGTTTGAGAGCATTGGGTTGCTGAAATGCAAACCGTTGCCAAGCCTTATCGGCTTTGCGAGGAAGCTTGGATAATGTTAATTTTGTGAGCTTTTTGCCTTCTATTTTTAGCAACAAAATACCAATAAATTGCTTGTCTTTATACACTAAATCTTGCACCCAACCAATAGAAGGAGCTTGATTTTTACTAAATGTAATCGGAGGGTGCTGCATCAAATACTGCATCTTTGCCTCCCGTTCTGCTGTACGTTTTTCAGGATAGTAGATTTTAGCAACCATATAACTATACGTTCTTGGGCTAGCAATGGCATAAATTGCTCCCTCTCCACCACTGGCAAAAGGCTTGTCAGAAATTTTTATTTTCTCCTTACTATATTTAGTATAAAAGTGTAGTTTGTTAGACATTAGGATTCTATTCGTTCATGATTCGTTGTAGGTGTAAAGGCACAGAGTAGGGATTTATTCTTTAAATATAAAGGATAGATAATTAATACTACACGGATTTTTTAGTTTTTTGATGAAAATATAGAGATTTATCTTTTATTTGATTGATTATGAGTGTTTTGTTGGGTTTTGGCGATGTTGCCTAATTCATTGCGACTGGCACGCAGTAATGAGGCATAGAATACACAAAAAACAGTTTTTTGCTCAATACGCCTGTTTCAATCTTATGACTTGTAATCGGTTTGCTTGTCGTCTAGCTGTTCTAGGCGGTTGAACAACAGGTCTTTAATGTAAATTTTGGTTCGATAACTTTCTTTCCATTGTATCAATGTCTCTATTTTAATTTTTTCTTCCTCTGTGTGCAGCGTTTTGTGTTCTATAGAGGTAAGCGCACGACCTAATTTTTCTAGTTGTACCTGTTGTTGTTTGAATTTATCAAGATTTACTAGGCCTTTTTTGTATTCTTTCTTATGATTTTTAATATGGTGAATGGTATTTTGATGGCTATGAGCATATTGATGAAATGCTTGTTCAAGGGAAGCGTATTCTTTGTCATAAGCTTGTTTGTATTTGTCATAAACAGCTTCAGATTTGGATTGAACAGCTATTAAATCTTCTTCATATTGTTTAATAAGTAGTGTTTCTTCTTGATTGAGCGCTTCTTGCTTGTCGTTATAATCCTTTTCTAATTGTTCCCAATGCTGTTGTTCTTGTATCAACTGTTGGTGCAATTGTTCGTTTTTAACTTCCCAATCTTTTTGTAGCTTTTGTTGAGCCTCTTGATATGCTTGTGTTAGAGTTTGAATAGAAGTTTCTTTTTCTTGTAACCAAGATTGACTGTATGCATTCAATGCTTGTGAACATTCATCTTGTAATTTTTTTTCTTGTTTTGCTCTGTTAATAGTTTCTTGAGGAAGCAAATTCTCTACGACTTTGTTTAAGTTAGCTTCATAAGCTGCTTTTAATTCGTCAATGGCTTGTTGATGATAAAGGTAACTTTCCATCATGGTAGTCGTTTGAAAAATTTTTGCCGCTGAGAAGAAAGCCATTTGGAGCTCTGTGTATTGTTCAAGATCTATTTCTATCGTTAGTAGATGTTCTTTTACAGAATCGACCCAATGTTCCATGAATCCACTATCTTCAGATAGTGGAGGATACTGGAGTAACCAATCAAGAGCTTTGTGTACAGCATCAAAAGCACGCATCATACTATCGTAATGTGATTTTATTTTTTTTTGGCGATGACGCAGCGTATAATTGGTAGTATGTCCCAAGCTGGCTTTTTCAATGACAATAGGTGTTGATGTTTGAGTATTATAAGCACTAGCTAATAGAATGGCATTAACGGACGGAATGGAAAGCCCCAATTTTGAAATGGCTGCTTGAATTTTTTGATACTGTTTTTGATATTCGAACAAAGCAAAATTAAGCGCCGTTCCATCCAAGGGTGTTGCCAGTAATCTTAAGGCAGGTTTGTATTGAGAGTTAAACTTACTGCCGACTTTCTTCTTAGCTGCTTTTAGTACTTTTTCTTTAGTAATTAGGTGTTTTTTCATCTGTTTGTGCAATTTTGACAAAAGTATTTTCTGTTGCTGTGTATAAGAAGCATACTTAGGATGATTAAACGCAATAGGATGTAAATCCTGTTGGAGTGATTTTAGGTCTTGTGCAAGTTGTTGATTAATAGCATCGCAATGGGTTTTGAATTGAGAAAACGAATCAACGTGAATTTGCTTTATTTTTTGCGTATAATCTTCGTCTAACTGTTGGGCACTAACGGATTTTTCAGCGTTGAGTTGTTCTAATTCCTTCTTTAAAAGATCAATCCTTTTTTTGCTCTTAAATTGATGATGGGTATTGTCTTTTTCCAATTGACGCCCCGTTGATTTGATTTGTTTAAATTGTTTGACAAATTGCTTTCTAATTGCATCTTTTTGACTCCACTCTTGTTGTCTAGCCTTTTCCAAAATTGGTTTTAATATACTCTTGATCCAGTGATTAAATTGTGCTACTTCTTGTTTTATTTTTTCTTGTTTGATCAAACCTATTTTGATTGGCTCCACAAGATTTTGAGTATGTTGTATTTGTTGAAGATACTGCTCCAACATTTTTTGTTTCTCATGCAATTTTACGACTTGCTGTTGATGTTGAAGCTCTTGTTGTTTTTTTGTTCGCAATAAAGCATCGTGCTCAACGTATAAGTTGTGGTTTATTTTGGATGATACCGTTTTGCCTACAGCTTGAATGATATCGTGATTCTTGACAAAGAAAAAGTGAATAGAGATAACGCAAAATAGAATTAACCCTATTAACAACAATCCTTGAAAAAAATAGATAATTCCTGATAGAACACACAAAAGCAGCAAGCCCATCATTAATTTGTTGCGTTGCAACTGTATGCTTTGTTGATATGCTTTCAAAAGCAAGTCATAGGCACGATTCTGCGTATTGAGTCCTATTTTAGGATATTGATGCGCCAAGGAATTGGACAGTCCCTCTTTGATAGGAGGGAGGGAGGGAATGCGAATATCTAAGGGGGTATAATCTAAATTTAAATCGAGGGCAGGTACATAGTTGGCTGGTTCAAAATACAAATCAGAAGGTGGAATGTCGATTTTAGGAACCTTATCCGCAGCAATATCAAAAGGCAATTCTAATAATTCTGCTAAGGTACTACACCAATCCAGCGCACTCGGTCTATCAAAAGGATTTTTTGCCCCATTCTCAAAACAAGCTTGAAACAACTGCTGTACAGGAATAGGCAGCTGATGATAATGTTGATGTGGGGGAGGAATAACTTTAAAAGATGCTTTTTTATCAGCATTATGAACATATAAATGATGTTGAATTTTGTCGTGGAGACCTACTAAATTATCATAAGGAGGATGGCAGGACGCAGCAAAGGGATGCAACCCCAAAAGCAACTGATAAAAAATAACGCCCAAACTAAACCGATCCCATGTCTCATGAATTGTTGTTCGAGGATTGGTATAGTGTTCTGGTGGAGTGTATTCTGGAGTAGCCACTGGAGCCGAAAAAATTGTTTTGCCATCTTTGATGACTTCAACCGAATCCATATCTACAATTGCCAATAAACCATTGGGTTGCATCAAGATATTGTCTGGTTTTAAATCTACCAAGACATATTGTTCACTTTTGTGAATTTGATAAATAGCAACCGCCAAATTAAAGCAAGTACGCAAACGGAGTTGAAGTGCATTGGGATCTTGAAACGAAAAACGTTGCCAAGCTTTATCTGCACGGCGAGGTAGTTTGGCTAAGGTTAGCTTGGTGAGCTTTTTTCCTGCTATTTTTATTAATAAAATACCCAAAAATCGGTTGTCTTTGTACACTAGATCTTGTACCCATCCAATAGACGAATGTTGTCCTTTGGCAAAGTGAATTGGCGGATGCTCTAACAGGTATTGCATTTTTTGTTCCCGTTCTTTTGTTCGTTTGTTGGGGTAGAAAATTTTAGCCACCAAATGTCGGTAAGAACGAGGACTTGCAATGGCATAGATAGCCCCTTCACCACCACTAGCCATCGGCTTGTCGGATATTTTGATTTTTTCTTTGCTGTACTTTGTGTAAAAATGTAATTGATTGGGCATTGTCGTTCCGTTCAACAGCAGTTTATATAGTGTTTGATTAAGGTACTTTAAATGTACTTAAGAATTGGTAGAAAAGCTAGTTTTTGTAGAACGTTATTACAAAATAGCCCACTTAAAAGCATTCTTTTGATATTACTTTTAGTGGGCTATTGTCTACTTTTTGGAGTCTTAGAATAGAGGCAATTAAGTGTTATGACTCTAATAAATAATTATAATCTACCCATGCCAAATTCAATTGCAAAACAAGTTGTAGGTAACGCCTTTTAACTTCTATAATTTGCTCCAAACCTTGAAGGACATTCAAATAATCTAATTCTCCAATAGAGAATGCCTGTTGATTGAGAGCTTGTTGTTGTTGTAATGTTGGCAGCAAAACCGTTTCAAAGTAGCTTAGTTGCTTGGTTAATAACCGAATGTTTTGTACCGCTATTTTTTGCTGACTTTGCAATTGTTGTAATTGCCAAACTTTGCGTTGTTCTAGCATTCTACTATTTAAGGTATTAGCTTGAACCTGTGCCTTAATCCCTTTGGCAAATAAAGGAACATTCAAACCAATTTGACCTCCAAAGTTAGGAAATGTTCCCTCTGCTACTTGTAGTTGGATGCCTGTTGATAATTGAGGTAGTAATTGACTTTCAATTACTTCACTCTGCAAATCATTTGCTAGTTTACTTTGATGGATTTGCTCGACCAAAGGATGTTTGTCCAAATTGATTGGCGCAATCCTCGACGAGGAAGGAGTTAATGAAGTGTCAGCTACGTCAATGATGGAGCTATCCATTAATATTTGTTGAAGCAAAATCAATTGGTTGGTATAGTCTTGTTCCAAATTCATTTGTTGCCATTCAATTTGTTGTTTGGCAGATTGTGTTGTGATCAACGGAATTGCTCCAGTTTCGCCAACTTTTGCTCGTTTTTTGGCAATGGTTTCGATTTTATCATAAACGATCAACAATTCTTTGTTAAGCCCTTCTTGACTTTTTAAAAATAACAATTGCTGATACAAAGCAGCAACCGATCGCTCCAGTTGTTTTTGGGTCGCAACCTTTTGCCATTCGCCTGTTTGCGCGAGCGCTTCTTGATACACTGATTTTCGTTTGGCAACCTGAGGCATGTTGAAATCTTGTTGTGCATAAAGGGCATGCACACCAGTTCCAGCAGCACCAAGTTCTTCCATGCTATACCCCAAACTTAAGAAAGGCTGATTTTTGCCTGCATCTTTCAAGATGCGCTGTTGTTGGATATATAAATCTTGTTGCAAGATCGTTGGATGTTGTGTTTTGACTTGTTCGATTGCTTCTTCTAAGCTAATAACTCTTTGCGCATTTAAACGCCAACACATTATGACAAAGAGTGTTGTTATCAAAATAAATCTATGCATGTGTTTTTTGTTTTAGTAAATAAAAAGTACAAGGAACGACTACTAAGTTGAGTAGGGTAGAAGAAACAAGTCCCCCTACTATGACAACAGCCATAGGGCTTTGGATTTCATTTCCTGCCTGCCCTCCAGCTAAGATCAAAGGAATTAGAGCCAGTCCAGTCGTAGTAGCTGTCATTAAAATAGGGTTGAGTCGATCCAAGGAGCCTTCTACAATGGCTTTTTTTAGCGATTTGCCTTCTTCTAACAAAACTTGATACCTTGAAATGAGTAACATTCCATTTCTGGTTGCAATTCCAAATAAACTAATAAAACCAATGGTACTGGCAATAGAGATAATTCCAGAATCAAAATAAATCATAAAAATTCCTCCAATTAAAGCCAAAGGTAGGTTGGTGAGAATAATAATAGACAGCCAGAATTCTTTGAATTCTCGTAAGATGAGGAAGAAAATAATAACTAAAGAAAACAAGGAAGTTAACAAGAGCATACTCGTTGCTTTTTGCTCGTTCTCAAACTGACCACCATATTCTAGGTGATAACCTTCGGGGAGCTGTACATTTTGAGCGATGGTAGCTTGAATTTCTTCTACAGCACTTTTTAAATCTCGGTTGGCAACATTCGTGGCAATGACTAGTTTTCGGTGTACATTTTCTCGACTAATGCGCTCAGGACTACTGTTGGATACAATTCGAGCTACTTTACCAAAAGGAATTTTATCCCCTTCAAAGTTCTCAATCAAGAGGTGCTCTAGTTTTTCGATTTTGTCCCTTGCTTTTTCTTCCAAACGCAATTTTAAATTAAAGCTACGCTGATTTTCGTATACTTGGACTACTGTTTTTCCACCAATAGCCATGTCAATAAAATTGGCAAATTGCTCTATACTAATGCCACTACGAGCTAACATTTCATGTTTAGGATAGATATAAATGTGAGGAATTTCTGTCTTTTGATCCAAGTTAACATCCACAATTCCATCAATAGAACTAATGTTCTGTTTGATCTCATTGCCAATTTGGAACATTTTGGTTAAATCCTCTCCAAATAACTTAATAGCAACATTAGAACGAGTACCAGAAATCATGTGGTCGATTCGATGTGAGATGGGTTGACCAATGTTAATGGTGACTCCAGGTAGTGCCCCAATTTTGGCACGAATATCTGCCAATACTTCACTTTTAGAACGCTCCTTCATATTTAAAGGAACCTCAATTTCAGAGGCATAATGACTTTGAGCATGCTCATCCATTGATGCACGACCAGTACGGCGACCTACCAAGTCTACTTCTGGTATTTCTAATAATAGTTGTTCTACTTTTGTTCCAATTTTATTGGTTTCTGTTAAAGACGTTTCAGGAGGTACTACTACAGAGATGGTCAAAGAGCCCTCATTGAAATCAGGCAAAAAGGAACGACCTAAACTAGACATTGTAACAATAGAAATAACCAACAAAACAAATGCAACTCCTAATACAACATAAGAACGGTTTAAGCTTAGCTTCAAAACCTTGTTATACAGACGCATTAAGCTGCGAATAACAATATTGTAGTTGATTTTTTGTGTTTCTGTTTCCTCTGCTTGGGCATCTGTTTTGAGTAAGACACTACATAGGGCAGGTGTAATGGCAACTGCTACCAATAAAGAAACGACAATAACGATTAAAAAAGCGATCCCTAAAGGCTGTAAAAGACGTCCTTCAACTCCACTAAGGAAGAACAAGGGCAAGAAAGAAGCAATAATAATCAAAGAAGAATTCAGAATAGAAGACCGGACTTCAAATGTCGCTTCATAGATAATCGTTAGTTTACTGCGTTGTTGATCAATGGGCAAGATGGCATTTTGACGCAGCCGTTTATAAACATTCTCAACATCCACAATAGCATCGTCTACCAATACACCAACGGCGATAGCCAAACCACCCAAAGTCATGGTGTTAATAGAAAAACCTGTCCAGTATAATACTAAAATACTTGTGAGTAGCGATAGAGGAATGGTAATAACGGAAATCAAGGTCGTTCGCCATTCCATTAAAAACAAGAAGAGGACTAAAATAACAAAGAAAATACCTTCCAATAAAACACGCTGTAAGTTATTAATAGAATTTTCGATAAAATCCCCTTGTTTGAATAGTGCTGGGTTTAACTCAACAGAGGTAGGCAAATTTTTGGCAATCTCTTGGACTGTTTTGTCAATTTCTTGAGTTAATTTTAGGGTGTTGGCACTAGGTTGTTTTAGGATGGTTAAGGTTAACGCATCTTGACCATTGATCGAAGCATTTCCTAACTTGGGGGCGCCTCCAATTTTGACATCAGCCAAGTCTCCAACACGGATAGCTACTTCTCCTTCCATTTTAACAAAGGCTTCTTCGATCTCCTGAATAGAGCGAATTCTACCTTTGCCAGAGATTAAATATTGCTTGCCATACTGTTCTAAATAACCACCAGAGGCATTGTGATTTAATTGTTCAATTGCTTGGTATAGTTCTTCTAAAGAAACATGATGCAACTTCATTTTGGCAGGAGAAGCCAATACTTGATACTCTTTTTCTTGACCTCCATAAATAATAACTTTGGCAACACCTTCAACGGCCAATAAACGAGGCTTGATATACCAATTGGCTAAGGTATTCATTTCAATTCCAGATAGAGAGTCGGAAGACATACCGATCATCTGAATTTCTCCCATAATAGAGGCGATTGGTGCCATGACTGGTGTTTTGACCTTGTCTGGCAAATCAGATTGTACGGTTCCAAGACGCTCGTTGACAATTTGCCGAGCACGATAAATATCCGTTCCCCAATCAAATTCTACAATAACACTAGAAAGTTCAGAGGAAGAAGTCGAGCGAATGCGTCGAACATTGGGGGCACCATTTAAGGCGGTTTCTAGTTTGAATGTAACCAATCGTTCCATTTCTTCGGCAGACATGCCATGCGCTTCTGTCATGACCGTTACAGTCGGAGCAGTTAAGTCAGGAAATACGTCTACATCTACCTGTGTGGTAACCCAAGCACCTGCTAACATTAGCAAGACTGCGATGACCAACACAACAGCTCGATTGTGCAGCGCATTTTTTATAATTATATTTAACATCTAATTTTGATTTATTGTTGAGAACGTGGCAGCATACCCCATGGATTGTTCCTTAGTTTCTGTTGCCGCGTTTATGATGGTTAGTGATTGTGACCAGCGTGTGGATCCACCGTTCCAGCCATAGAGGCTAATTTTACTTGCAAAGCACCTTTGGTAACTACTTTGTCGTTAAGAGATAGTCCAGATAAAATTTCGACTACTTTACCGTCATTAACACCAATTTCTACCACTTGCTTCTCATAACTTTCAGCACTCTTTTGAACAAAAGTTACATAGCTTCCCATTTCTTCGAGGACAGCAGAGACAGGAACCGTTAGGCGCTTGGTATTGGCTTGTGTCATTAAAAAAACTTCCACCATAGCTCCTGGAGATAAATCAGGATGATTGTTAATCTCAAAATATAGTGGAATGTAATGTCCTTCTGCATGGCTGGTCATTCGACCAAAGGAAATAACTTTCCCCTCCAAGTCAGACATTGAATAAGCTCTATCGGTATAAGGATTGACAAAATTAGCATCTACGATGGTGGGTAATAACGAACGATAACGTGGGGAGACATCTACTTTAATTTGCACTCGACTTGTTTTAAGAATGGAGGCAAGAGGCTGTCCTGCTTTGACAAATTGCCCTTCTTGTACCAATAATTGAGATACAAAGCCTGTGGTAGAAGTGGTCACCAAATGGCGTTTTTCTCCTTTGTTGAATAATTTCTTAATGTTGTCAAACTCTGCTTGCGCCAATTCGTATTCATTTAAAGCTTGATCGTATTCTTTTTGACCAATAATATTATCGTCCATAAGCTTCTTTTTGCGATCCAAGTTGGCTTTTTGGCGATCAAGATTCGATTGTGCTTTTATAAAATTCATCTCTAAGTCATCCTCCATGATTCCCTTTCCTGTCACTGTAAAAAGCAATTCTCCTGAGCGGACTGCTGTACCAGAGGTTAGATTTTTTTTGCGAATATTGACAACTCCATCTCGTTTGGCAACCAATGTCGATAAATCAGTGGTAGAAGGTTCTATAATCCCTGAGGTGTGAACGACATTTCCAACAGGTCTTTGTTGAACCGTTTCCACATCAAATAAATTATTCCATGCTTCTTGACGTTGATAGCTAATACTTCCTGTCGGGTCTGCATTGGGATGCGTTCCTTGAAAAGCGGCTTCTTCGTTTTCGAATACAGGGATGTTATTAAGAACCAAAGAGCGTTTGTTTCCTTCTTTGCCAACAACAAAGATTAGTTTGTGTTGACCAGCGTTCGAAAAACTCAATTGTGCTTCATAGATACCTTTAGAGATGCTTTGACTGGGTAACTTTGGACCATTATTAATATGGATACTTAGTTCTGATGAAAGCGGCTGAAAACCATCTAGGGTTGTTAAAATGACTCGTATAGAGTTGGTTTTATTTATAATGAAAGGCGCAAACTCAACAAATAATTCGGTGTTGCCTTCCCATAATGTATAGGTGATGACCTCTAATTCTGGTCCATGATTATGCCCTTCGTGTGCATCGTGGTTGTGACCACTGTGATCATGATCATGTCCTTCATGATCGTGAGAATGGCAACCTGTTATGAATAACCAGCTAGCTACCATTAGTAGCAGGATGAATAATTTCATGTTATAAATGATATTTTGACACTTTGAAATACCTGATGTTGCCCAATTTGTAATCTGATGACGATGTAGTACAGTAGCAGATGACTAGCACAATTGGTAGCCCAAAGTGTTATTTTTAATAATTGTATGTTAGTATTATACTTTGTTGCATTATTCCTCGATTGTTGTTATTAAGGCTTGGAGGATAACGCATAAGTCTAGTTTTAGTGAACATTTACGACTAGATACGAGTCCTTCAAGGTTTTTACAATCAAACTTAGAGGAAAATAGAGTACAACATTGTGAGTTGGATAGCAGCAAACTCCATGGATAAATACACAATAACTTATCTCCTTCTATGTTGTTTGATAAGAAGTATACAAGTGAGATTATAGACGACAAGTAGCATGACAAAACCGAATTAACAACCTCGTTTTGAGGCGTAATTGGGATGTTCTCTACTTGAAATATTTCCTAGTTAGTGTATAGTGTATTAATTATTGGAATTGCTGTTAGACTACTTGGGGAGGATGCCAAATGTCTTTAGAGAGGAGTTGTTTGTAATTGTCGGTAGGCATTGCCCATTCTGTTGGTTCTAAATTTTGTGTGTTGCCATTAAATGGGAGATTAGAGGCGTCAATAGCTTGGAAGCTAGGGATGTTTAGTATAAAATGACTAATGCCACAAGCACAAAAAGGAGTACAAGCGTGATGGTGGTTAGAACCTTCATCGTGGTGGTGGTGATTTTCATTGGTCACAACCGTTGTATGGGTACATTTTTCGTGCATGTCTATGCCTACTATATTTTCCATGACTTTAGTATATAGCAAGGTGTGATTGCAAGGCACAACCATTAAACAAGTAAAATAAACACTATATATTATCAATAGAAAATGTTTCATACAGCTAAGATAAACAAAAATGATGCTCAAATCAACAACTGAATCTGCTTTTTTTTGTTTCAAGGCAAAATTAGTGATTGGAAATATACACTTCTTTTTATTAAGGTGTAAATAATTTTTCAATCTACTTAACTTTTGAATCTAAAAAGTAGTACCTTGTGTACTCATAATAGAATACAAGACCTCGCTATAAGAGCGAAGCAAATTAACAAAAGAGTTGTATCAATCAACTTGTATTTTTTATCTAAAAAAGTTTGTCGGAAATGTTTGATATTCAGCATCCTGATCGTTTTGTGAATCGTCATCTGGGCCCCAATAAAGAAGCATTAAAAGATATGTTAGCAACTATTGGTGTAGACTCTTTAGAGCAACTAATAGAGGAAACGGTTCCGTCTAATATTCGTTATAAAAAAGAGTTAAATCTTCCTGAAGCTATGTCAGAGTTTGATTACTTGAACATGCTTAAAGAAGTAGCCGCCAAGAACAAGGTGTTTAAATCATACATTGGTTTGGGATATTACCCAACGATTACACCTCCTGCTATTTTAAGAAACGTTTTTCAGAATCCTGGTTGGTATACTCCTTATACGCCTTATCAAGCAGAAATAGCACAAGGTCGTTTGGAAGCATTGTTGAATTTCCAAACTATGGTGAGTGATTTAACAGGTTTGCCAATAGCAAATGCTTCTTTGTTGGACGAAGGAACTGCTGCGGCAGAGGCTATGTACATGTTTTATAACAATAAAAACAAGCGTGCAAAAGGAGATTTGGCCAATCAAATCTTAGTTTCTAAAAAAATATACCCTCAAACCTTGGATGTTATTTATGCAAGGGCTGAACCATTGGATATTGAGGTCGTTCTAACAGATACTTTTGAGATAACAGATAAAACATTTGCTATATTATTACAATATCCTGACTTAAACGGGGAGGTGGTTGACTATAAGGCAATTGTAGAAAAAGCGCAAGCCAATAAAATACATACTATTGTAGCTGCGGACTTAATGAGTTTGGCATTGTTGACACCTCCAGGAGAATGGGGGGCAGATGCTGTGGTTGGAAATACACAGCGTTTTGGTGTGCCAATGGGCTTTGGTGGTCCTCACGCTGCTTACTTTGCAACAAAGGATGATTTTAAACGCCAAATTCCTGGGCGGATTATTGGGGTATCTATAGACAGTAGTGGAGATCGTGCTTTGCGAATGGCTTTGCAAACAAGAGAGCAACATATTCGACGCGATAAGGCAACCTCTAATATTTGTACAGCGCAGGCTTTGTTGGCTGTTATGGCAAGTATGTATGCGGTTTATCATGGTCCTGATGGTATCAAAGCAATTGCTGGGCGTATGCATACGTTAACACAAATCTTAGATTTGGAATTACAACGATTGGGGTACAAACAGTTAAACAGCTATTATTTTGATACAATAAAAATAGAGATTGATCCTACTCAAAGAGGAAAAATTAAAGATGCGGCTTTGGCAGCTAAAATGAATTTCTACTATGCTGATGAGCAATCTGTTCAAATTTCGTTGAATGAAGTTGTTGACATTCGTGCTGTAGCAGAAATTATAAATGTTTTTGCAGAGTTGAAAGGAGCAGCTGATGTTTCAATAGAACAGTTGGTAAATAAATACAAAGATTTAACCGTAAAAATCCCTGCTGACTTAGTACGAACAACGGCTTATTTGACACACCCAACATTTAATACGTATCATTCAGAAAGTCAGTTGATGCGTTACATCAAGATGTTAGAAAATAAAGATTTGTCATTGGTGCACTCGATGATTTCTTTGGGCTCTTGTACGATGAAGCTAAATGCAGCGACAGAAATGTTTCCTGTGTCTTGGCCTGAATTTTCAGATATACATCCGTTTGCTCCAAGCAGTCAAACAAAGGGCTACGAACAGCTGATTAATGAATTAGAAGATTACTTGTGTGTTATCACAGGATTTGATGCTTGTTCGTTGATGTCCAATTCTGGTGCACAGGGAGAATACTCTGGTTTGTTAGCCATTCGTGCTTATCATAAGTCAAGGGGAGAAGGGCATCGAAATATTGCTCTAATTCCATCTTCTGCACATGGAACAAATCCTGCTTCTGCAGTTTTGGCAGGAATGAAAGTGGTTGTAACAAAATGCGATGAGCGAGGAAATTTGGATATTAATGACTTAGCCGAAAAAGCCGAAAAGTACAAAGATAATTTAGCTGCTTTGATGGTTACTTATCCTTCAACACATGGTGTTTTTGAAGCAAATATCAAAGAAGTGTGCGCCTTGATCCACAAATTTGGAGGAAAGGTTTATATGGATGGAGCGAATATGAATGCACAAGTAGGGTTAACTTCTCCAGGAGAGATCGGGGCAGATGTTTGTCACCTAAATTTACACAAGACTTTTGCAATCCCTCATGGCGGGGGAGGACCAGGAATGGGACCTATTTGTGTGAACGAAAGTTTAGCGCCATTCTTACCCAAGCATGCTTTCCGTATGGTTGGAGGGAGTCAAGGGTCACATGCCGTTTCGGCAGCACCTTGGGGCTCTGCTAGCATTTTGCTGATTTCTTATGGATATATTCGATTATTGGGGCGTACGGGTTGTAAAGCAGCTACCGAATATGCTATTTTAAATGCCAATTATATCAAAGCAAAATTAGAGACGGAATACGATGTTTTGTATACAGGAGAGCAAGGACGTGCTGCGCATGAATTAATTATTGATTTGCGTAATTTTAAAGCAGTAGGGGTATCTGCTGAAGATGTTGCTAAGCGTTTGATGGATTATGGTTTCCATGCTCCAACTATGTCGTTCCCTGTTGCGGGGACTATTATGATAGAACCCACCGAATCAGAAGATCAAGCAGAACTAGATCGTTTTTGTGATGCCTTGTTAGAAATTCGCAAAGAAATTGATGAAATTGCAACAGGCAAAGCGGATGCTCAAAATAATGTATTGCATAATGCCCCTCACAAACAAACAGTTGTTGTAAGTTCTGAGTGGGATCGACCATACAGTGTCGAAAAAGCAGTATTCCCGTTGCCTTATTTAAGAACGAACAAGTTTTGGCCACAAATAGGGCGGGTTAATAATGCCTATGGCGATAAAAATTTAATTTGTGCTTGTCCTCCAATGGAAATGTACGAAGAGGTAGAAGCGTAGTCTTATTTTAAGATAAAAGATAATGAGCTGGTAGTTGTGTCATACAATTATCAGCTTTTTTAATATAGGCTTAATATGGAGATAAAAAGCAGTTTGTAGATGCAACGAGTTAACACTTTTTAACGTTTGATTTACATCGGGGCGGGTAAGTGTTGAAAAGTTGTAAAGAGTTTTTTTGCGTATAAAATGAGGTGTTAGAGGTGATTTACCGTATAAAAAACTACTAAAAAACCATCTTAAAACAATAAATTCTTTACAAAATGTTAAAATATCTCCGTTAAAATTGACTTGTTATTTTAATTCTTGGTGATTAAAATGTAACTTTGAGAGATTCTCAAGAAATAGAAAGCGCTGTGTATTGTAGTTTTATTACATTTTTAGAAAAGTATAAAGCTACTTTTACTTGTTGGAAGCTATTCTTAAGGTTAATAAAATAATGACGGTCACCCCAACAAGAACAACGTCCTATAGAGGATTACTATTATACGTAATACATATATTATTTTTTTAACTACTAAATCATATAGTTTTGGATAGCAAAAATTTTCCTCCAAGTTTAGCGCAACGATGTTGGCGTTATTCGCGTATCCTCTTACTAGCTTTGGGCTTTTTTGTCTTCGGCAGTCAAGATGCGAACGCTTCTCATTTTGCTGGTGCAGATCTCACTTATGAATGTGTTGGTAATAACCGATACGTTGTTACTCTAACAATATATCGAGATTGTGTTGGTGCAGGAATGGGAACTACAGAATTTATTGGTCTTACGTCTGCTAGTTGTGGGGTTACTCCTCCTAATATTGGTTTGCCAAGAGACACTTTTTATGAAGCATCTCAACTATGTGCTCCTGAATTAGCAAATTCAGCTTGTAAACCAGGTGGAACACTTCCTGGAATTGAGGCACATGTTTATCGAGATACAATTACTCTACCTCAAACTTGTACAGATTGGGTAATTAGTTGGTCTAGTTGTTGTCGAAATGCTGCGATTACAAACTTAGCATTAAACCAAGCTTCTTTTTACATCGAAGCAGGGATTAACAGTACTATATGTAATAGCTCTCCGACGTTTACATCAAACCCAACGCCTTATTTTTGTGCAGGACAATGTTACGATTATAATCACGGTGCTTTTGATCCAGAGAATGATTCGCTGCGGTATGCGATGAGTTGTCCATTGCAAGGAGCTAATAACTGTATTCCTCATGCGGCACCGCAAACAGTTCAACAGCCCTTAGTTACTAACCCTGCGAATAGCTTTGTATTGGATAGTGTGACAGGACAAATGTCTTTCTGTCTTGCACCAAACCAAACACAAATCGCTGTAGCAGCAGTAACAATTTACCAAATTATTAATGGCGATACAATGGGATATGTACAACGTGATATTCAAATGGTTGTTTTGAATAATGCGAACTGTACCTCTCCAGTAGGTTCTAACTCTCCATTGGTATTAAACGGAGGTTCTTATGATACGACAGCAAATACATTTGTTGTTTGTGCAGGGGAAACTTTAATCTTCGAATTGATTTTGACAGATCCTGATGGAGATACGATTCAAATTAATCCTGCAAATACGAACATTAATCAAGTATTTGGATCTAGCGCTTCGCTTATTTTACAAAACACAGCTCCTTTTAGACCAGATAGTGCAAAACTATTTGTTCAAGTACAAGCAGTTCCATCTAATATTGGTGTCAACCAGTTTACGATAGGTATTACCGATGGTGCTTGTCCTATTCCAGGAGACCAAATTTTAGGTTATAACTTGATTATACCAGGGGTTGAAGTGACAGCTTCAGATACCACAATTTGTCCTGGTATTGCCCAACAAATACAAATGAATGCGAATAGTTTCTCCTCGGTCGGAGCATTAGCAGCAGGAACTTTCTCTTGGACTCAATTATCAGGTCCTAGTATAACATTTAGTGATGATACAATTCCTAACCCATTAGTAGACGTTCCTTCAACAACTTTAGATGGAGAAGTAATTACTTTACAAGTTACCTTTACAACAACACCAGACCCTGTTACAGGGACAAGTTGTGTGACAACAGATTCCGTTTCTATCTTCTTAAGTGCTTTGCCACTAAGTTTGAATATATTTGCAACAGATACTTCTCTGTGTCCAAATAATCAACCTGATACCGTTTCGTTTAATACAGCGATTTCTGGACCAGGTATTGATTTGGTAAATGGGGTGTACTCTTGGACAGCCAATCCATCAAGTTATTTAGGTAATTTGACAAGTACTAGTGTCAATAATCCAGATGCGATCGTAAGTGGAGGACCTGGAGATGCGGTTACTTATGCGGTTAATTATACGTATGGATTATGTACAGGTTCGGATAGCATTGAATTAACTTGGAGAAATGCTATACCTCTAGTGAGTGCTGCTCAAGATACTATTTGTCCTGGAGATACAACCCAATTAACAGCTGTACTTTCAGATTCTATTATTGTAATTGACCCAACAGCATGTAGTACGTATACAGTAGATCCAATTCCATACGGACCTGTTGCAGGTTCGGGAACTTCTGTATCGTTGCCAGATGATGGAATTACAGGAGCATTACCAATCGGATTTAGCTTTGAGTTTTTCTGCAATACCTATACTCAATTTATTATTAGTTCAAATGGATTTATTTCATTTAATTTGGCTTCGCCTCATGGGTGTTGTTCAGGACAATTAGTGCCTGATAATGGTCCTGGACCAAATAATGTCATTGCCTTAGCTTGGGAAGATTTGAATCCAGGTGCTGGTGGTACTATCGAATACTTTACAGTAGGTACTGCACCGAACCGGCAGTTGATTGTTAATTACATCAACGTACCTCGTTTTGGTGGTGCTAGCAACGTGTCAGGGCAAATTGTGTTGCACGAAGGAACCAATATAATTGATATCCACAGTACTTCTATTACAGGTGCTGCCTTTGATGTTACTACACAAGGTATCGAAAATAATGATGGTACAGCAGGTTTTGCCGTGCCAGGTCGTAATGGAGTTGCTAACTGGTCGGCAAACAATGATGCTTTCCGTTTCACACCAGGTGTGGCATTCTTATTTGGACCAATTACATACAACTGGACACCAGGATTTGCTGTTTCTGATGCAGCAGCATACAACCCAGATGCATTCCCTCCGTCTACAACTACTTTTGTAGCACAAATTAACGAAAAGGGATGTATCTTAACAGATTCGGTAGAAATATTTGTGAATAGCCAAATTCCAGTTCCAACTGTTTCTTGTGGTACGCCTGCTAATCAAGCAACAACTGTATTGTTTGAGTGGGGTGGTTCTCCAGGAGCAACAGGATGGGAATATAGTTTAGATTCAGGTTTGACTTGGACTCCTAGACCATTGGCTGATAGTTCTTACTTAGTTACAGGATTGACAAATGGCGATTGTGCTAATATTTTAGTTCGTGCTGTTGGTGGTGCAGGCCCTTGTCCAACAAATGCCGCTGCATATTTAGAATGTTGCACGACACCTTGTCCAATGCCAACGACTTCAACAATTACTAATCTAACTTGTAATGGTTCGAACGATGGAACGATGACAATTGATATTGATGGAGGGGTTTTAGGAGATCATCCTAGTTATACCGCAACTTTATTTGACACTTCTGGTGCTCAAATAGGAACTCCATTTGTTACTCCTGCTGGAACATCACCAGCAACAGCTACCTTTACAGGGTTATCTGCGGGAGTATATTATGCTTACTTGACAGATACATTTGGTTGCTTTACCAATTCTGATACATTAGTAATTACAGAACCAGATACACTGATTATTTCTTTAGATAATACAACTTTAACGACTTGTTTTGGCGATGCAGATGGAACAGGAACTGTTCTTGCTACGGGAGGAACTCCTTCGTATAACTTCCAATGGGATGCTGCTGCAAATGGACAAACAACGGCTACAGCTACTGGATTGGCACGTGGCAACTATGATGTAATTTTGACAGATGCGAATGGTTGTATGGATACTTTAACAGTAACTATTAATTCTCCATTCCCTGCTGCTCCTGCAATTACGCTAAACTCTACACCAAGTACAAGTTGTGCTGGAGATGGTACGGCTACTGTTTTTGCTACCTTTAATATGGTAGGTAGTGCCAATGACTATACTTACACTTGGGCTAACAGTACTTCTACTGGACCAACAGCTACTAACTTGCCTTCAGGTATGGCAATTGTTACGGTAACAGATGTGAATGGTTGTCAAGCAGTAGATAGTGTTTTGGTTACAGGTAGCCCAACCGTAAGTATTACAGCTATGCCTGTAATTAATACTGGATGTGGTACTTCTGTAGGACAAATTACTGTAGCGGCTACCGGTGACCCTGCGGGATATACTTATCAGTGGTCTCCAAATGCAAATGGACAAACAACAGCTTTGATTACTGGTTTAGGCTTGGGTACATACGATGTTACTGTAACAGGTATTTCAAATGGATGTACAGCAACTGGAACAGCAATCGTACAAGAGGCAAGCCCATTGAACGTTGTTGGATTTAATGTTACTAACCCAACTTGTGGTGGTAGTGATGGAGATGCTACTGTACTAACAGTAGGAGCTACTGGCGCTTTATCTTACAATTGGTCCAATACTCAAACAACCAACCCTGCTACAGGTTTGGCTGCGGGAACATATTTTGTAACCGTTACAGATGCAGCGACAGGTTGTTCTGCAATTGGTGATACTGTATTGATTCAGCCTAATTTCTCAGCTAGCTTTACAGCACAAAATGATCCATCTTGTAACTTGTCAAATGGTAGTATTACGGTGACAGGTACTGTGACAGATGGTCCTGCTGGTCCATTTACATACTTGTGGAGTGATGGACAAACAACAGCAACGGCTACTGGTTTGAGTGCTGGTGTGGCATATACTTGTGATGTTACTTATCAAGGATGTACACAAACAGTAGGTCCTTTGACAATGAACAGTAGTACCTTACAAATTGCAATTACAGATAAAGATGATATTATTTGTAACGGAGACTTGTCTTCTTATGCAAATGTAACATTAGTAACAGGTGATTCAGCAACAACTACTTACTTGTGGTCTAATGGAGCAACTACTCAGAATATTTCTGGAATGCCTGCTGGAACATATACTGTGACAGCAACATCTGGTTCTTGTACCGTAACACAATCTATTACAGTAGTAGATGTTACGTTGACTGTTAATGCATGGATTGTAAGTGCAGGTCAAAAAACAGCAACTATTCAAGTAAATGATGTTGTTCCTATTAGTGGAGGGGTTGTGACAAATCACGCTAACCCTGTTTATACTTGGTCAGAAAGCAACCCTGCAATCGTAGATATTACAGATTCTACGGCAATTGCTACTGATGCCACAGGTAATCCTGGTAATGGTAGTTCTTGGTTGACATTCTCTGCAACAGCTGGACCTTGTACGGCTGTAGACTCTGTAATGGTAACTGTAGAATCTTACATGGGAATGCCAACAGCCTTTACGCCAAATAACGATGGAATTAACGATTTATTCCAACCTGCTGGTTTGCAAATGTCTGATAAGGTAATTCAATTTAAGATTTACAACCGTTGGGGACAATTAATGTATGATGATACTGTTAATCACTTCTGGGATGGTACATTTAATGGAGTACCTCAACCACAAGATGTGTATGTTTATGTATTTGAATATATTCCTTCTGTAGGTAACCCAATCTTAATTAGAGGTGAATTTACATTGATACGATAAGAATCAATTATTATCGAAATATATTAAAGCGACTGCCCAATTCGGGTGGTCGCTTTTTGTATGTAGTAGGTGCATGTGTAGTAGGGGGTATTAGGTAAGTGATCAAAAAGAACTTTTGTACAAATACTTAAGGTTGAATTTTTCGAAAAGTAAGGTTGATTCTAGGTGTTGTAATACGTTTTGTTTTAGCAATTTGGTGTTGCCATTTATGTTGACTATCTCCTTGCATAAGCAAGAGACTACCCGGTTCTAGCAATACGGTAGTTTTTATTTTATGATCTTCTTTTTGGCGCAGTTGAAATTTTCTGGCAGTCCCCAAACTAATAGATGCTATTGTAGGCTGTGTTCCTAGTTCTTTTTCATCATCGCTGTGCCACCCCATACTATCTTGACCATCTCTATACAAGTTGGCAAGTACAGAGTTAAAATTTAGTTGTAATTCATGTTGTAATTTTTCTCGAAGCTGCTTTAAATCATTGTCCCAACCTTCTGCGGTTAAAGTCGTTTGAGAATAGGTGTACTGAATGCCTTTATCACCATACCAAGCAATCAGCCTAGGTTGCCAAATAGTCTTCCCAAACATACGAATAGGGTATTGTTGCCAATCTAAATTATGAAGCAACTTTTGATACAATACTTGGGCTTCAACTGTCGATAAAAAATTATTGTAATAAAGAATGTTATCTGATTGGCTTAATATAGAAATGGCTTTATTTTTGGAGCTCTTCATCTAAAAAAGGATTTTTAGTTGATATTTCAAAAGTGAATAATTATCTTGTATTAGCTCTCCATATATACAACATATATTCTGAAATATTAATTGATAAATTAGCAGAATAAATACTTAGAACTACTTTTAAAAGAAGATTACTGGATTAAAGATACAACTTTAAGACAACTAGATGTGTTTATTTAGTGACAGACAAAGTTTATTTTTACCCACAAAAAATTAAATAATATCGATTAAAATCTACTAGCAAGACCGCTAATAGATAAAAACACACACGTTATGGCAAAAGCAGGAAAGATAGTAAAAACAGTTCTCAAAGTAATAGGCGTTATTCTTATTCTAATTATTGGGGCACTGATAGCAATTCCTTATTTCTTTAAGGATGAAATTCTGGATAGAGCAAAAGAATTTGCCAATGAACAAATTAATGCAGATTTAGATTTTGATAATGATCAAGTGAGTTTATCATTGTTGTGGACATTCCCTAATTTTAGTTTTAATATTGGTGATTTATCCGTAACAGGAAAAGAGGAGTTTGAAGGAAAAAAGTTGGCTCAAATAGGCAATTTTTACTTTACACTGAATCTGATGGATGTTTATAATGGAGAATATCGCATTAATGGTGTTACTCTAAGTGATGCGGATTTGTATATAAAAGTATTGAGAAATGGTAAAGCAAATTATGATATATTCGAGACCGAACCTTCGAAAGAAGAAAAAGGCGGAAGCAGCGATTTAGAATTGGCTATTGATTATTGGTCGGTAGAAAATACAAATTTTGTTTATGATGACAGAACAGCTGAGATTTATGTTGAAGTCAAAAATTTGAATCATAATGGTAGTGGTGATTTCTCAACAACTGTATTTGATTTGGAAACAGAAACAGATATTGAGGCATTAACGATTGCAATGGGGCAAGTTTCTTATTTGAAAAAGGCAGCAGTTAATGTAGATTTTAATGCCAATATAGATTTAGGGAGAAAGGTCTACAAAATTCAAGATAATACCTTTCGTTTGAATGACCTTGTCTTGAAATTGGATGGAGAGGTAGCTCAACCATCTGAGGATGATTTGAAAATGGATTTGAAATTCAATGCTCCGAATACAGCATTTTCAGAAGTCTTGTCTATGATTCCAGCAGCCTATACCAAAGATTTTTCTTCTGTTAAAACCAAAGGAGATTTTAAATTTAACGGCTATGCAAAAGGAATTTTAAATACTAAAAAAGAGAGTTATCCTGCGTTTGGAATTGATTTATCGGTCAAAGATGCAGAGTTTCAGTACCCTGATTTGCCATTGCCTGTAGAAGATATTAATACTAAGATATCGGTAAAAAGTCCTTCTTCAAATTTAGATAAGATGGCTATTGATGTGAGCCAGTTTCATGTTAAAATTGGTTTGAATCCTTTTGATGCTATGTTGAAACTGCGTACTCCTATTAGTGACCCTGATGTGGAAGCTAAAATAGATGGTACTATCAATCTGACCGAATTAGGAAAGGCATTTCCAATGGAAGGTGTTTCAAAGCTTTCAGGAATTGTTAAAGCCAACTTAGAGACCAATACAAAGATGTCTTATGTCAATAATAAACAATACGATAAGGTTAAGATGAAAGGCTTGGTGATTGTTTCTAATGCTAACTATGTATCTGCGAATTTGCCTCCTGTAAAGATTCATACAATGGCACTCAATTTTACGCCGAATAATGTTGATTTACAAAATTTCGATTTAAAAGTAGGGAAAAGCGATGTCAAAGCTAGCGGAAAGTTGGATAACATTTTAACCTATTTTTCTAGAGATAAAATCATGAGAGGAGACCTAAAAGTCATCTCTAATATGCTAGATTTTAATGAAATTTTAGAAGCAGCAGGTGGGGCAACTTCTACTTCAGAAGAGTCCTCTAAAACCACTTCAGAAGAAGAGTTAGCAACCAGTATGCAAGATACGACAAGCTCCAAAGAAGCACCAATCTTTGATAGTTTTGAATTTGGGATGGATGTAGACTTGAAGCAGGTAAAGTATGATGTTTATGATGTTAAGAACTTTACAGCTAAAGGTAGTTTTGCACCAATGAGAGCAGAACTAAAAGATATGAGCTTGATGATTGGGAAAGTAGATTTGAGGGCAAAAGGTACTTTGGAGAATATTTACGGCTATTTGTTTGCGGATGAAATCATAGATGGAGAACTCACTTTGTATTCTAATTATATGAATTTAAATCAGTTTATGTCTGAGGATGGAACGGCTGTAGAAAAAGAAGAAGAAATTAATGAGGTGCCTGATGATTTGAGTCAAGTGGAAAATGATCTAGAACCAATGCAAATCCCTGGCAATATTAATTTTACGCTTTATGCAACGTTTAAAACATTGATTTATGATACTTATAATCTGAAGAATGTTCAAGCAGAGGCGCATGTTTATGATCATATATTGGATATTAATGCGTTGAGAGCAAATGCTTTTGGTGGTGCAATGGCTATGAATGGGAAGTATGATACGCAAGACCCTGCTAACCCCAAATTTAAGTTTGGGTACGATGCCTCAAAGGTAGATATTCAAAAAATTGCAAAACAAGTAGGGCTGTCTAAACGATTTTTGCCAATCTTAGAATCTGTCTATGGGCAGTTCAATTCTGAATTTGAAATCAATGGTGTTTTGGATAAAAATTTATACCCAGATTTAGGTTCTTTGTCTGCGAAGGGAATTTTAAAGACATTTAATACTACGATTAAGAATAACAAAAGTTTGGACGCCTTGAGTGATAAACTTAATATGGAAGATTTAAGTACATTGGATTTAGGAAATACAACCAATTTCTTTACGATAGAAGATGGACGTTTGAAAATTGATCCTGCAACGTATGCCGTAAAAGGAATGGATATCATTTTTGGAGGGTCACATGGTTTAGACAATACGTTGGATTATGATATGAAAATGCGTGTTCCTCGTGAGCTTTTATCTAAGAATGCCGCAGGCGCAGCTGCGAATAATGCTGTCAGTGCAGGTTTAGGAGCTTTGGGCGCACAAGCAGATAAATTAGGTATAAAGATACAGGATAGTGAGTATTTAAATCTAAATGTAGGTGTCGGTGGAACGGTTAAGAAGCCTAAATTTAATGTCAAATTATTAGGAGCAGGAGGAAACGGTGACAAAGGGTTGGCTGGGCAAGCTGTGGATGCTGTTAAAGAAGAAGCGCAAAAGGTAAAGGATGAAATAGAAGCAAAAGCAAAAGCGGAAGCAGAACGAATTCGTGCAGAGGCAGAAGCAAAACTAAAAGCAGAACAAGAACGTTTGAAAAGAGAAGCAGAAGAAAAGGCAAAACAGTTGGCACAACAGGCGGTAAAAGATCCAAGCTCTGTTGTTGATAGCTTAAAGAATATCGACCCAAGTAAGATTATCAAAAATCCTGGAAATATTCTTAAAAATCCTGGTGGTCTTTTGGGCGGAGATAAAAACAAAGATGGGAACAAAAAAGGAGACGATAAAAAAACAAATCCTTTTGGTAAATTTAAAAATCCTTTTGGACCGAAATAGCTTTTTAAGCTTTGAATAGAATGCTCTGCTCTTAGGAAATATTTGTCTTAGGAGTAGAGCATTTGTTTTTATTGGAAGTGCTGTATTCTGGGCAAAGGGAATTTTTTATTGTTAAAATGGTTTATATCATTATCTTTGTGAAACTAGAAGCAGATAGGATTATTATCTTTTAAAGATCTTGATTTTAAATAGTGAAAAGGCAACGTCTAGCAAATTATTAACAAGAGTAACATGAACATAGAATTAACAATAAAGGAAAATGTATCTAAAGCCATTGAAACGCTTTATGATAAAAAAATAGAACTAAATCAGGTTCAAATCAAACAAATTCCCAAGCACTTGGAAGGAGACTATAGTGTCATCACATTTCCTTTTGCCAAAGTATTAGGAAAGAAACCTAACGAGATTGCTGCTGAATTGGCTACTCAGTTAATGGCGCAAAGCAAGGTGATTGCAAATGCTATTTCGGCGGGACCTGGTTTTTGTAACTTGAGTATAGGAGATGCCTATTGGACCGATTTTGTGAAAGAGGTTTTAAAAAGTGAAGCTTATGGACAACATCCTTCAAAAAACGAAACGGTGGTGGTCGAATATTCTTCTCCAAATACGAATAAACCGTTGCATTTAGGGCATATTAGAAACAATCTTTTGGGCTATGCAACGGCTGAAATTCTTAAGGCAGCGGGATACGATGTGAAAAAAGTTCAAATTATCAACGATAGGGGGATTCATATTTGTAAGTCGATGTTGGCTTGGCAAAAATGGGGTAATGGCGCAACACCTGCCTCTAGCCAAATGAAAGGAGATCATCTCGTTGGTTTCTATTATGTGGAATTTGAAAAGCATTTTCAACAAGAGTATTCGGCTTGGCAAGAAACAGAAGTTGGTCAGCAGCATTTGACAGAATGGCTATCCAATGAAAAGAATGTTAAAAAAGCAGAAAAAGCCATTGAAAAGCAAAAGCAAAAAGCAATAAAAGAGGCAGAAAAAAATGATATTCCTGTTCCAACAGAAAAAGAATTAAGCCTTAAATACAATTTGAAAAACTATTTTTATAAAGAGGTTTATAAGAATAAGTATTTTAATAAATATAGTGTATTGGGGACTGCAGCTAAGAATATGCTTCAAAAATGGGAGGCAAATGATGCAGAAATCAAAAACCTTTGGAATACAATGAACAACTGGGTTTATGAAGGGTTTAAGGAAACCTATGAAACCTTAGGGGTTAATTTTGATAAGTTGTATTACGAATCCCAAACCTATCTGTCGGGCAAACAATTGGTCGTTGATGAATTGAAGTCTGAAAACTCTATTTTCTTTAAAAAGGATGATGGTTCTACTTGGATAGATTTGACCGATGTCAAATTGGATGAAAAAGTGGTCTTGAGAAGTGATGGAACATCTATGTATATTACACAAGACTTGGGAACTGCTGCTTTGAGATTCCAAGATTTTGGAATGGATAGAATGGTGTATGTTGTGGGGAATGAACAAGATTATCATTTTAAGGTGTTGTTTGAAACCTTGAAACGTTTGGGGCATAGCTTTGCCAATAATTGTCACCACTTGTCATACGGAATGGTCAATTTGACAACTGGTAGAATGAAATCTAGAGAGGGAACGGTAGTAGATGCCGATCATTTGATGGCTGATGTTATTGCAAATGTAAAAGCGGAATCTGAAAGTAGAGAGAAATTGACGGAGTTAACGGAAGCTGAAAAGGTGAAAATTTGGGAGGCAGTTGCTTTGGGAGCTTTGAAATTTTATATCTTAAAAGTAGAGCCTAGAAAAACCATGACATTTGATCCTAAGCAATCAATCGACTTGCAAGGACAAACCGGACCTTATATTCAAAATGCACACGTAAGAACGCAGTCTGTTCAGCGAATGGTGGTAGAGAAAGGGATAGAATTGGTGTCGTATGATCATTATCAATTGAGCGATGTAGAGCGTGATATTCTTGTCTTAGTACACGAATTACCAAGTACTATTGAAAAGGCGGCTCAAAATTACAATCCAGCAGATATTGCGAATTATCTCTACGATTTGGCAAAAGAATTTCATAAGTTCTGGGGAAATACAACGATTTTGGATGCGGCTAATCCTGCGGCAACTTCCTTCCGTTTAGATATGAGCAAAGCGGTGGCGGTAGCACTCAAAGCTGCGGGGCAGCTAATTGGTATGCAAATGCCAGATAGAATGTAGTGAAAAACGATTTTAGTGATCATAGAGCAATCTAGCATTTTGTGTTAGATTGCTTTTTTGTTGTAGAGAGGACTTATTTAGATTCCAGAAAATAATTTCCAACCTTGCTTTGGATTTCAAATAATTGGTTAAAAAAATACTAAAAGTCCTTTTTTCAAATACTAAAATATAAAAAGTAGAGTTTACTTAAATAGGGAAATAGAAATTGTCATACGACTTTTTATTACTTATAACACACTTTGTTTGTTAAGTCAGAGAACAGGAAATAAACGATCTAATAGATACCTTTGTCTGAAGAATCCCTTATTTTTAAATAAAACAATACTTACTTATAAGACAAACTAATACATTGAACGAATAACTTACCGAGGCTAGGTGAGTTGTCAAAGGATTACAAAACAAGTTTTATAAAGTCTCTTAAATAGAGACAATTAGGGATTAATCATTCAATGTATGCAATTATTTAAGATTGTTTTTATTGCCGTTTGGGCAATATCCACTCAACATTTGGTCGCACAAGAAATAGAGGCAGGGTTATTGGCTTGTGAAACAGCTGATACCCCAGACTTATTGGCGCCACCAATTTCCAATATTGAACATTATTACAAAGAACTGATCGCTAAAGAAGGGCAAAATGCACGCTATCGTGCAAGTGATTTAGCTTTGCAAAAATACGGCTGTGACAAGGAAGAGTACAGTGCCAAACTGTATAATTTACTAGCAGAAGAAGCCTTTTTGATGCAGAACTATGAGGTGGCGAAATTGTACTATGACAAAGTTCTAGAAACAGAATTTGTGGCAGATTATTTTGCACAAGGTTTAGTTGCAGATCGAGCTAAATTAACAGCATTAGTGGGGCTTCGTAATATTGCCATGCAAGAGGAAGATTATTCAACTGCTTTGATTTTTCATCAGAGTTATGTCGACTCGTTGGAAAAAAATTGGAGAACCATTGCTGCACAGAATAAATTGGAGCACGATAAAATATTTGCAAAATGTTATCAAGCTTTAGGGCAGTCGGAACAAGCCATTAATTATTTGATGCCTTATGCTTTTGGTGCAGTAGCAGGAACTTATGGTACGATTGATAAAGAGGCGATTGACTATCTAACAGATTTGTTACGCACAAAATATCCTAAGAAAATATACAAACAGTTTCTAAATAATATAGCAATGCAAATTTATAGTGAGGAAAAAGGAGGGAAGGTGCTGTTTTTTCTGCAAGTCCTAGATAATAAGATTTATTTCCAAAATGATTCGGCAAATTATCAATATCGAGTGGCAGAAAACGCCTCATTGAGGGGGCAGGCAGTGGCACATTATCAACGAAAATTGTTGAATTCTTATTTTTATCAAAGTCTATTTCGGTAATTGTAAACTGTTTTAGTGTCATAATGGCACCTTTAATGAAGGTTTTAATGTCATTTTGTCATTTGTTTTTGTGTTTTTTGTACTTTTTGTCGCTTTGTGTTCTTTTTTTTTGATTGGTATTGGATTTGACTAATAGAAAAGCAACAACACAACAAAAAATATTTTAACAATACAACCATTAATCATCTTGTTCAAATAGATAAACGTTGAAAGATGATTGACATTAAACAACACAACAATTATGAGATTAGTAACAAGAAATTTCAATAGACCAACAATCAATACTTTTCCTAGTTTATGGAACGATTTATTTGCGGATGACTTTTTTGCCAAGCAAGCTAAGAACAAAAATACCTGCAATCCAGTTTATACCAACACACCAGCGGTAAACATCAAAAATAGAGCAGGGCATTATTTTATCGAAGTGGCTGCACCTGGCTTCAAAAAGTCAGACTTTTCGGTAGAGTTAGAAGATAGTACCTTGACAATTGCTGCAAAGAAAGTTGAGGAAAAAGCGACAGAAGGGGCAGGCGAAAAAACAGAAAAAGAGAGCTATACGCATCGTGAATTTGCAAGCCGTTCTTTTAAAAGAGCATTTACTATCCCAGAAAAAGCAGTCGATGTTGATAAAATTGAAGCAAGTTATGAAGCTGGAGTTTTGGTTATTTCAATTCCTAAAAAGGAAGTAGAAGAAACAAAATTAAATATTGATGTTCTGTAAGCACTACGCTGTTGAAACCACGCAGTAGCAGCGCAGCAAACTAAGTAAAGCGATTTTGCGAAGTAAATCGTATTAGTAAGAATAAACGCACAAGTTTCCTTGGTAGCTACTTAGATAGAAAGAAGCGTAGATGATGTATACAATAGAAGATAAGCAATAAGTAGTTGCCAATTGTTCACCCTTTAAAACAAGAAAATAATGAGTAGTAGTAGTAATTATAGGTTTCAAGTCGTTTCGGATTCGTTCCGAAACGACCATTTTTCCATCTCAAAAGATGTGGGGGGAGTTGGAAAAGTACGTCCCAATTTAGAAGCGGTTGATTTTATGCCAAAAGTAATCTCTAGAGAAAAAAATAAAAGTTAAACAAAACTAGAGGTTTGGATGTTATAAAGACATAGAAATTACAACAGAAGAGTGGTCGTTTAAGACTATTTAAAAATAAGAAGGTCGCTTTGCGATAGATACGAAAATTAGCACCCCAAGGTGCTATAGGTCACGTTAAGACAACCCAAAGAAAAAAAATGTGCTATCTTGATATATCGAGATGGCTTTTTTTGTTTTAAGAGGCACCTCTATTTTTAGAAATGATAGACAATTCCATTTATAAATTGATACTTCTTTCGAAAAAAAAAAGTTAAACAAAACGCAAATTTTTTCAAAAAAAGTTAAACAAAACTGGAGGTTTGAGTGTTATAAAGATATAGAAATTACAACACAATAGTAGTCTAAGACTACTTAAAAATAGGAAGGTCACTTGACGATAGATGCGAAGATTAGTACCAGTAGGCGCTATAGGTCACGACAAAGAAACCTCAAAGAAGAAATTATGCTGTCTTGATATATTCGAGATAGCTTTTCTTATTTTAGGAAAGAAAGAGTTTAATGAAAAAAAGCAATCATTTCTTTAGCGACAAGATTTTCCAAGCCTTCTTTATGCCCTAGTAAATTATCATCAATAAATTGCTGTAATAAACAAAGAATCTCTTTTTCTGCTTTAGATTGCAAAGGAAGCATGGCATTGTTAAGATATATTCTACGAGGTGTTGTATAAGGAATTAAGTCATCGTCAAGGTTGGGTAAAAAATCAATTTTAATTTTTTGATTTGTATGTAATTCAAGTTGCAGCATTAAACTGCAAGGTTGGGGTGGAACCCAAGCATGAACTTGTTTGATTTCGGAGTAATTGGGAATAAAGAAAACGGTCATATTGGTGCGGTGATGTTTATGTTAGCAGGCTCAAATCAAGTCTTGTTTTTTCATCCATTTTCTAGCTTCACGATAAGTAAGAGGCGACAACAAGTCTTGGTAAGATGTTGTAAAGTGTATCACCGCTTCTGCGTTAGTTTTGGAATATTCTCTCAATGCCCAACCACTAGCTTTCTGAACAAAGAACTCTTTGGAATCTGCACGACCTAAAATATAATCGAATAAGATTTGTTGATTGGTTTTATCTTTGTATTTTAATTGAAATATAATTGCTACCCTTTGCAACCAAAAATTGTCTGACTCAATCCATTTTTTGGTATAAGGAATGGTGTGTTTTGGATATTTTAAAAGCATTGCTCCAATAAGCCTTGGAGCTAAATAATCTACTGTATCCCACCAAGATTTTTGAACCACAAGTTGTTCCCATAGGTTTAACCAACTAGGAGATAATTTTTTGATAGATTGATGCATAAGATCTAATGCGTGGTATTGTAATTCACGATAAGGACTTTCCCATAAAGCCTGAACAAGTGAGGGAAGTTCCTCTAGGGTAGGGCGTGTTCTTGTTTCCCAAAACGATTTACATAATTTTTGGCGAGCAGGTTTTTTTAATCCAAAAAAATCAAATTGATTGCGCATATAGCCAGCCATAATAGGGGCGTCTACTGGGTTTTGGTGAGCACTTAGAAAAGTGCTTAACTCTGCTGTAATTTGTTGTGAATCCATGTAGAAAACGATTTGTAGCAACCAATTGAGAATACGGTGATTATTAAAATCAAAAATAAAATAAAATTTTTTATTTAATTAAACAGTTAGTTAAAATTTGACATGATTTTTGCTGTTGAAAAGGTACAAAAAATCAATCCATTTATAAAAAAAAAAGATAGCTTAGAGAAGACTTCAAACTCAAGTTTATTTTACAAACGGGACTAGTATATATGTATAAAATTGGCGTTAGCAAGGTCGAGATGACCTATTTTAAAGAAGGAGCAGGAATGTTAGGGTATGGCATGCATTTTCATAAAATAGAAGGTGTAGAAACTCCCCAATATGCACGTGCTTTTGTTGTTGAAAATGACCATAAAAAAGTTGTTTTTGTGAATGCAGATTTCTGTTTTTCAACAAACTATCTTAAAACCAGAGTGCTTACTCGTTTAGTGTCGGAAAAACCAGAATTGGGCTATTCGGATGCAAATGTAATGATTACAGCACAGCATACACACAGTGCGGCGGGTGGGTATACTCAACATTTGGCGTATAATTTTACAACCCCTGGTTTTAAAGAGGATGTTTGTATGCGTTATGCAAATGCTATTTTTGATGCTATTGTCCTAGCAGATAAGAATAAGAAACCTGGCAATATCAGCCATCACAAAGCTATGTTTGATAAGGACGCTGAAATATGTTTTAATCGTTCTATTCGTGCTTACAATCAAAACCCAGAAGTTGGCGTACGTATTCCTATGAAAAAACGTCATTTGGCTGCTGATCGAACCATGAAATTATTGCGATTTGATGATGCTGATGGGAAACCTATTGGTAGTTTGAACTGGTTTGGCGTACACACAACTAGTGTTTCAAATCGCTATCGCAAGGTTTGTTATGATAATAAAGGATATGCAGCTGATATGTTTGAAAATTATCTTCAAGAGAAATATGATAACAAAGATATTGTAACAGGTTTTGCACAAGATGCAGCAGGAGATATTAGCCCTAACTTTATATGGGATCGTAGAAATAGAGAGTACCGTGGAAAGCATTTGGATGATTACGAAAGTGCGGCTTATAATGGAAAACTGCAAAGCGATAAAGCCAAAGAGATTTTTGAATCTGCTTCTAAGATTGGTAAAAAAATAGAAGGCGATATTGATTATTTATTGATGTATGCAGATATGTCGGATGTTGGTATTGACGAATCTTATACAGGAGGGCTAAAACATGAAACGACAAGTGATCCAACTTGGGGAATGTCTTTTTTGGAAGGAACCACAGATGGTCAAGGAGCAGCTAAAATTGTAGGGCAAGCAGTTCGTGTGTTTTTGGGATCAATTCGTCAAGTCGAAGTGATGGCAGCTAGAATGAGCAAAGACGAGGCACGTCAGAAAAGAGTAATTGGTTATTATAATGCGCATCACCCTAAGGCAATTGTTATTAATCATGCAACAGGGGTAACAGCAGGCGCTATACATCCTGAGAAGTTGGTCGTTCCTGGATTTGTTGATCCGTCGATTAAATTTATCAAATTTGCCAATAAGGTAGGTTATGGGAAAAAAACACCTTGGATACCTAAAATTTTACCATTGCAAATTTTTATTATTGGCAATATGGCAATTGTGGGCGTACCTTCAGAAATAACAACGATTGCAGGAGCTCGCTTGCGCAAGACGGTAGCAAATGTACTAGAAGAACGAGGCGTTTCAGAAGTTTTATTGTCTCCTTATGCGAATTCTTATGCAGGCTATATTACCACCTACGAAGAGTATCGTTTGCAATTGTATGAGGGAGGTCATACGCTGTTTGGCAAATGGACTTTAGCGGCTTATCAGATGAAGTTTAGACAGATGGCAGAGGAACTTTTGAAAGCCCCTGAAGATCGAAAGAAGGTTGCCTTACAGCCCGAAATATTCGATATGAAGGATATTTGGACAGGTATGGATGACTTAGGTATATTGGCTGCCTTAGAGGCTACGGATGAATTGCTTGAATCGGGAGAGGAAGAAGAAGAAAAAGACGAAGAAGAAGCGGTTTAATAAACGGTGTTATTAGTAATCACTATCCTAATCAATAATTAATGAAGAAAAGAACTTATCCATATTATAAAAATGCATTTGAAGGACAAGCAATGCCCTTTGCCTATGTTGATTTAGATTTTTTTGATCAAAACATAAAAGATATTCTAGAGCGTGCCAATAGAAAAAATATTCGGATTGCATCTAAGTCGATTCGCTGTGTTCAGTTGATGCGTCGAATATTGGATTATAGCGAACAATATCAGGGGATTATGTGTTTTACAGCAACCGAAGCGGTTTGGTTGAGTCGCCAAGGCTTTGACGATCTGTTGGTTGCTTATCCTACGTTTCAGGCAAAGCATATAGAAGGCGTTGCCCAAGAAGTTCAAAAAGGGAAAAAAATCTATTTAATGACGGATAAGTTAGAGCATCTTCAGCAGATTAATAAAATTGGTGAACGCTTGAAGTTGAAAATTCCTATTTGCATGGATTTGGATGTTTCTAGTGATTTTCCTGGGTTGCATTTTGGCGTTTATCGATCTAGTTTGTGTACCCTAGAATCTGTTAAAATCTATTTGGAGCAGTTGAAAAAATTCCCTTTTGTAAACTTGAAGGGGATAATGGGTTATGAAGCACAAATTGCAGGGGTAGGAAATCAAGTGCCGCATCAAGGAGTTAAAAATAGGTTGATCAGAATATTACAAAGACGCTCTATTAAGGAAATACGAGAGCGCAGAGGAAAAGCAATCGAGTTGGTAAAGGAGGCAGTTGGTGCACTAGACTTTGTGAATGGAGGAGGGACTGGAAGTGTGGAAGTGACTAGCGAAGAGGAGGGCATTACAGAAGTAGCTGTGGGCTCAGGATTTTATACCCCTACTTTATTTGACAATTACGAGCATTTTCAACATTTGCCAGCGTCAGGGTATGCCATAGAGATAGTGCGTCAACCGCAACAACAAATTTATACTTGTTTGGGAGGTGGTTATGTTGCTTCTGGTCCTTTGGGGATCGACAAATTACCCAAACCCTATCTTCCCGATGGTTGTGAACTCTACCCCAATGAAATGGCAGGCGAAGTTCAAACGCCTATTTATTATAAAGGAAAAGAATCGTTGCAGATTGGCGACCCTATTTTTTTTCGACATAGTAAGGCTGGAGAACTATGCGAGCGATTCAACGAGTTGTTATTGCTGAAAGGAGGTAAAGTAGTAGAAAAAACAGAAACGTATAGAGGAGCAGGGCAATGCTTTTTGTAATGATGCGAATAGTTATTTTTATAATAACCATAAAATCAATGGAGGGTGATTAAAGTTATCGGAAAAATATTAAATTTTTTGTAGCTTTATTAGCTACAATAGTTTGTTGATTTTTATACAATAATTGCTTCCAATTTAACGGAACGATATTGCACGGAGTTAGTTTATAATTCATTAGCTTGTTCTAAATGAAAATTGTGAGCGAGGGCAACTAATTCACTTTATTACTATAACATCAATTAATTTGCTGAAATGATAGAAGGACTTATCAAGAGCGTTGCTAAAAAAGGAACCCAATGGTCTAATTGGGCTGGTAATGTAGCGTGTGTTGCGGAGCATATTTTTTATCCTAGAACAGAGGCGGACATAATCGAAGTGATTCAGTTGGCAGCAAGAGAAGGAAAACAGATACGGGTGGTTGGAGAAGGGCATTCTTTTTCGCCTTTGATAGCAACGGATTGCTTTATTCTATCGCTTACTTATATGACGGGAATTATTGACGTAGACAAAGATAATTTGCAGGCAACAGCTTGGGCAGGAACGTCGATTAATAAGGCAAATGCAGCGTTGTTTAAGTTTGGAGTAGCTATGATTAATTTGGGCGATATTGATGTTCAGAGCTTGGCGGGGGCAACGGCTACGGGGACACATGGCACAGGAACTGCTTTCGGAAATGTTAGCACAGAGATTGTTGCCTTTACAATTGTTACTGCCGATGGTAGAATTCTTAATTGTTCTAAGGATGAAAATGCAAGATTATTTGCGGCAGGAAGAGTGTCACTAGGGGCTTTAGGAGTAATTACTAAAATAACTTTTAATGTAGTAGAAGCTTACAAATTGGAATATAAATCCTCTGCCAATGATTTTTATGAAACGTTAGATGCGTTAGAAGCTTACAATCAAAAAAACAGAAATTTTGAATTTTATTATTTCCCATATTCCAATCAATTGCAACTAAAAGAGTCCAATGTCACAGATAAGCCTATCAAACACAATAAAATTTTAGCTCATATCAATGATGTATTTTTGGAAAATACAGTTATGAAATTGGTCTGTAAAGTTGGGGGTGCTTTTCCTAGTTTGACCAAAACATTGGGTCGATGGATGGCAAAAGCAGTGCCCAAAGGTGTTACCATAGATTATAGCCACGAAATTTATGCAACTGTTCGTGATGTGCGTTTCAAAGAAATGGAATATAATATTCCGATAGAGCACTTTAAAACTTGTATTCGAGCGTTCAAAGATCTGTTGGAGGAAAAGGAATACGAGGTGTTTTTTCCTGTGGAATGCCGTTTTGTAAAAGGAGATGATATTTGGTTGAGTCCAGCTTATGGGCGAGATTCGGCTTATATTGCTGTTCATGTGCCAGCAGCGGCTGAACACAACCCTTATTTTAAAGAGATGGAAGCTTTATTTATGCGTTATGACGGGCGACCACATTGGGGTAAAATGCACACAAGAACAGCAGAGAGTTTATCGGCTACTTACGAAAAATGGGATGACTTTTTGGCACTTAGAGCAGAATTAGACCCTAATGAACTATTTTTGAATCCTCATCTTAAGAAAGTCTTTGGATTAGAATAGATAATATTGTTCCTTACTTGCCAATTGTAGTGTTTTTAAACACCATCCAATGAAATTTAGGATGGTTTTGATCTTTGTGTTTTAATTCATCTTTCATTTCTTGGTGCAATAGGGGCAAGGCGTGAAAAGGAACCGCAGGATAAGCATGATGTTCGGCATGGTACGGCATGTTCCACATTAAGAACTTGACAAAGGAGGGCGCAGCAATACTTCTCGTTTTTTCTAAAATAGAACCTTCGTGAGGAAGTCCGTTGTGTTCTGCTGCGGTGTAACTTGCCAACATACAATGCCCAATTAATAAACCTACGAACAATCCCCAAAAGCCATTGTTAACAAATAGAGCCAATCCAACGATGCTCAATTGCACCATCAATATTGCCCAAGATTCTAAGACTATTTTTAAACGAACTTCTGGACGGATAAACGGATAGACATTTTTGCGCATAAACTCTGGCATTCCCAAGGCTCCAACAATCGTCATTCCTAGTTTGAACATAAATAGAGGAAAGCCCGATAACCAAGTTAGGTAAAAAGGTAAACTGCTTACAACAGAGGGAATGGCTTTGCCGCCCAATGATATTTCTGGATCTAGACCAGGTTCGTGGGTATGGCGATGATGTGTAAAATGTAATTCTCTGAAAATACTAGAGGGGTAGATATAGCTAAGTCCAGTTATAAAAGCGATGATTCGATTGAGTTGGGGAGACTTGAAGGCTGTGTTGTGTACGCATTCATGTTGACAGGCAAAAAGACTGCAAACTAACATTCCAAATATTAATAAAAAAACAATTAATAGGATGGTAGAATGATTCCAACTCCACACAATTCCTATCCCCATACTTACAAAAAGACTATACATACTTATAAAACGACTTAAAGCAGTCGTATTATTTTTCTTCAAGAGTTTTTGCATGACTTGGGGATTTATATGGGGACTTTTGTAGAAACTTTCTTGCATAATCTTGATGTTTTGGCACTTAAAAACAAAGGCTTAGTGGCATGGTAAAATACCAATTTTTGATCTGAATATTTCTATGAAATAATTTTTTTTGAATAAAAAATTTAAAATCTAATTTGAAACCCTACATAAAAAGAAAAGAAGAAGTTTTTTGAAAATTAGGTAGAGAAAAGAAAAAGACAGGTCATATTTGTAATGCGAATATCAAACAAAACCTGTCAATATGAAAAAAAACGATTTTTTCACAAGTCAAAGATAGTTTAAAAAGTCTATATCAGCAAGAGCCATCGGGGCATGCACTAAGCCGTTTGAACACTTTGTGTGGCTTAGTGACAGGAATGATTAAACGAAAAAGTAGCCATTTGCCAGATATAGGTAGTGGTTTACCTCAAGATATAGATGCCGCAAGTCGAGTTGTTCATGCCAAACGATTTCTGTCAAATAAGTGGACAGATTACAAGGTACATTATCTTCCCTTTCTAATTGCATTTTTACGTTTTGCTTTATCCAAAAAGAATAATAATCAAGACATTAGTTTAGTAATAGATGGGAGTCAAATGGGAAGTAAACATGTCGCTCTTGTTGTCAGTCTAGCTTGGAAAAAACGTAGTATTCCTATTTGTTGGGTAATCAGAAAAGGGCGTAAAGGACATTTCCCCCAACAAATGCATTTAGACATTATTCAACAAGCAGCCGAAATCTTAAAACCGATTCTTTTTACTCAAACTAAAGTGACTTTATTAGGAGATGGAGAGTTTGATGGAGCATCTATACAGCAATTATGTCGCCTAAAGTTAGGCTGGAAATATGCTGTAAGAACAGCCAAGAATACAATTTTACATGAGCAAGGAGACTGTTTTAAACCTCGATTTACAAAAGTACCAGATGGAGAAACATTTTTGTTTATCCCATCTGTTGAGTTTTCTAAAGAGAAAATTCAAGATGTAAATTTTCTGCATTGGCATGATCCTAAATATGATGAGCCAATATTTTTGATTAGTAATCTAGATGACCCCTTTGAAATTATAAGGCAATATGAACTGCGTTTTTCAATTGAAACCATGTTCAAAGATTTCAAATCAAGAGGATTTAATATGCATAAAACAAGATTAAAGGAAGCTTATGACATATTTAATCTGTTGATTGTTGGTGCATTAGCTTTTTGTTTTATTATGGGATTTGGTGCTTTACATCAAAACAGTCCAGTAAAAAAGAAAGTTCAAGAAAAACAAAATCAACAGTTTTCAATTTTTACATTGGGCTTAAAATTAGTTCATTATTTTATTGAAAGGGAAATCCCTTTCGTCTTTTCTCTCATATTTTCAAAGAACTCGTCTTAGTTTTTTCTAAGTTTTTATGTAGGGTTTCAAAAAATCTAAGAAGGATTAATTCCCAGAACCCTTTTTTTTATTAAAAAATTAATATCTTGTTGTTTCGTGCTTGATTTTAAATGCTGTATTTTTTGGCAAGATTATAGCCACTTATAAAGCATTTGATAGCACAGATAGACAAGATATTATATCATAAAAAGGTTCTTTTAGAGACAATTGCAGAAAACTATTCATGGGAATAATATGTTTGGCAAGATGTCGGAGAAAGAACTATTAAAAAATAACGTATTATGCAAGAGGAGAAGAATGGAATTGATGGAACAACGTCTCCCAAAAGAACAAAAGAATGGAATAGCATACACCAAATGAAAGCCTCTAACTCATGGACGGTTTTTAAAGTAATTGCTGAGTTTGTAGATGGTTACGAGCGTATGAATAAAATAGATCCTTGTGTATCTATTTTTGGTTCAGCACGTACCAAACCAGACAATCCTCATTATAAACTAGCCGAGCGTGTTGCTGGCTTGTTGGTAGAAGAAGGATATGGAATTATTACAGGAGGGGGACCTGGTATCATGGAAGCTGCCAACAAAGGGGCAAAAGAGAGCGGTGGTACATCAGTAGGACTTAATATTGATTTGCCTTTTGAGCAAGGTTACAATCCTTATATAGATGTAGATAAAGTATTTAACTTCAACTATTTCTTTATTCGTAAAGTTATGTTTGTGAAGTATGCACAAGCTTTTGTTGTGTTGCCTGGTGGGTTTGGAACCATGGACGAATTGTTTGAGGTATTGACATTGGTACAAACTAAGAAAATTGCTAAAATTCCAATCGTATTGATGGGTACAGACTTCTGGAAAGGCATGATTGAATGGATCAAAGGGTCTTTATTAGAGAAATATGCTACGATTAGCGCGCACGACTTGGATTTGATTCCAATTACAGATTCGCCAGAAGATGTTGTGAAAATTATTAACGATTTCTATGAAGCAGAGGAGTTAAAGCCAAATCTGCCCTACTAGATCGTTGCAAGAGTACAATGATTTATGATTGTTGCACCTGTTTATAAAACGAAGTTGCAGATTATTCTTCATTGCTCGCACAGTGCCTTTTTTTAAGATATTTAGTCCTCCCAGTTCTTAATTGAGGGGACTTTTTTTATTTTTATTAAAAATGTATAAAAAGGATTGAAATAAGAAACCGAAAATATAATAAGATAGGAATGACAAAAGAAGAATATGTAAGTACTTTTAGGGAAGAAGAATCAGTGGGGTGGCTTTTTTTAGATCGACAGTTGGAAACAGTGTATGGTAGCGTAGAACCTCGACATTACGCTGCTGAAGTGCCTTATGTGATAGGTGGGAATGATCCTTTAGATGGTGTCAGTATATACGATTCAGAGGCACAAAACAAACATTATCATTTGATTACTTATGGAATGTCCGAATTGTATTATGACGAAGAATTAGTTGGTGGAGATTTCAGTAAATGGGGATTTGAATTTACATTTCGATTGAAGCCTTTTGAAGCGGATGAAGGCGATCCATTTTGGGCAATAGAGGTATTGAATAATTTGGCGCGTTATGTATTTGAAACAGGCAATTGGTTTGAAGAAAATCACTTTGTACCTATCAATGAGCCAATTCGATTAGAGACAGATACGGATATTGTTGGTTTAATCTTTGTTCAAGATCCAGAACTAGGCAAAATAGAAACACCTCATGGAGATGTGACGTTTCTACAAATGGTAGGTATTACCTCTAAGGAGTTAGACACCTTATTAGAAAATCCAACAATAGAAGCAGTAGAGGCTTTAGCCAACAACTTGAAAAAAGATAATCCTTTGCTGATTACGGATTTGAACCGAAAGTAAAATGTAACGCACATTCTATTAGTTTTATGCATATTATGCAACTAACTATTGTGTTACAAAACAGTCAATTTATAGCATACAAAAAGACAGAATAGATGGATTTAATGACACCCAATAAAATAGAAGAAGATAACCTAAGTTACCAAAAACCTCCAAAGGAAATTTTAGATTTAGTAGACGTACCTCGGGCGCCATTTGTACAAGTAGATCGAAAAGGAAAGTATATGCTGTTTATTTACAGGGATAGTTATCAGACAATTGCAGCACTTTCGGAGGAGGAATTACGTTTGGGAGGGTTACGGGTTAATCCTATTACAAATATTGGGAGTCGAACTATTTATTATAATAACCTACAACTAAAATTATTACAAGATAAAGAAATTACGCAGGTCAGTGGCTTGCCAGCAATGCCTAAGTTAGCCAATTTTATTTGGTCGCCCTGCCAAACGAAATTAGCATTTACACACACAACTTCAACAGGAGCAGAAATTTGGGTGTTGGATATGGAAACAGCCCAAGCTCGTGCGTTAACTCCTGCTACTGCCAATGCCAACTTAGGAAATCCTATTGTTTGGTTTGAAGATAGTCAATCGTTGTTGGTTAAACTATTGCCCTCTTTAAGAATGAACTTAATTGATACCGATACCGCCGTTCCTACAGGACCAACAATATCTGTTAGCGATGGTTCTAAGGCACAAAACAGAACGTATCAAGATTTGTTAAAAAATCGAAATGATGAGCATAATTTTGAAGTATTAACAACATCTGAGTTATACAAAGTGGATTTAGATGGTCAACATACAAAATGGCTGGAAGTATCGGGTATGTATCGTTCTTGTTTGGTTTCTCCTAATGGCGAATATGTACAAGTAACGACAATACATCCTCCTTTTTCTTATTTGGTACCTTATACTAGATTTCCACACATAACTCGATTATATACAAGAAAAGGTGATTTGGTTCAAACGATTAATGATGTTCCTCTAACAGAAGATATACCAAAAGGATTTATGTCTGTTCGAAAAGGGCGTAGATTGTTGCAATGGAGAAATGACAAGGCTGCTAGTTTAATTTGGGCAGAAGCTTTGGACGAAGGAGACGCAGGGAAGGAAGTGCCCTTTAGAGATGCAGTTTATGAACTGGCAGCTCCTTTTACAGAAAAACCTAGGTTATTACTTAAAACAATCAACCGCTTTGATTCTATTGAATGGGGAAGCGAAACGTTTGCCATTGCGCATGATTATTGGTGGAATACTAGAAATACAAAAGTATACGGATTTAATCCTTCCAATGCGTCAGAGCAACCTGTAGTTATTTTTGATCGAAATTATCAAGATAAATATAGTGATCCTGGTCTGTTTTTGACAGAGAAAAACAAATTCAATCGAACAGCATTAACGATTAAAGAAAATGCTTTGTTTTTAATAGGAGAAGGACATTCCGAAGAAGGACAATTTCCTTTTGTAGATCAGCTAAATTTAGAGAACAACGAAACAAAGCGCCTTTATCAAGCGGAAGATAAACATACGTTAGAATCAATTTATTTTCCAATTGACTTGGAGAAAGGTTTGTTTATTGTTCGTATAGAAGCGCCAACAGCTTATCCGAATTATTATATTCGAAATATTTTCGAAAAGGATGACTTACAGCAAATAACGGCATTTGAAAATCCGTTTAAAAGCATTCAAGATGTCCACAAAGAGGTCATTAAATACACAAGAGAAGATGGCGTAGAACTATCTGGTACCCTGTATTTGCCCATAGGATATGATCGAGCAAAAAAAGAGAAAAAGCCCATGATTATGTGGGCTTATCCTCGTGAGTACAAAGATAATAATAGTGCTGGACAAGTAACAACAAGCTCCAATGAGTTCATCTATCCATTTTATGGTTCGATGGTGTATTGGGTAGCGCGAGGATATGTAGTATTGGATGATGCCTCTTTCCCAATAGTAGGAACAGGCGAAGAAGAACCTAACGATACGTTTAGAACACAATTGGTTGCTAATGCTAAGGCAGCCATTGATGCTGTAGATGCTTTGGGATATATAGATCGAGAACGAGTTGCAGTCGGTGGGCATTCATATGGCGCATTTATGACGGCTAATTTATTATCTCACTGTGATTTGTTTGCAGCAGGAATTGCTCGAAGCGGTGCTTATAATCGTACTTTAACACCCTTCGGATTTCAAAGTGAAGAACGCAATTATTGGGAAGCACCAGATGTATACAATGCTATGTCTCCCTTTATGCATGCGCATACAATGAAAACACCGTTATTACTGATTCATGGAGAGGCAGATAATAATTCGGGAACTTACCCATTGCAGTCGGAGCGTTATTTTAATGCTTTAAAAGGCTTAGGAGCGACAGCAAGATTGGTTATGTTGCCTAAAGAAAGCCATGGTTATAGTGCCAAGGAATCGATCTTGCATCTACTGTGGGAGCAAGATACTTGGTTGGAAAAATACCTCAAATAAAAGAACGGGCTACTGAATGCTCCATAAAGCATTCAGTAGCCTGTTTGTAATTAATAATATAAGCCTCAATTATTGTAGGTCTATTGGCACCACAATTCTACTTGTCATAGTTATACAGTTTGTAGCGCTCAATCAATTCAATCAAGATAGATGGGTATCTAGGATTGGTCGCATAACCTGCTTTTCGTAACCCTTTTGCCCATCCTTTGTAATCGTTGCGTTTTAATTTAAACAAATCTTTATAACGGCTGCTATTGGTCAAAAAATAAGAGTGTTCTTTGTAAGCATCATTCCCGTTTTTGAATACTCGGTAACAGCTTCCTTTATACTGAATTTTCTTACCTGTCCAACCACTACCACATTTAATTCCAAAGTGATTGTTCGATTTTTTTGCTAAAGGACTACTTCCATAGCCTGATTCCAAAATACCTTGGGCTAGTTTTATACTAGCAGGAATGCCTGTTCGGATGCTTTCAGATATGGCAATACGTTTGTATTGCTCCACATAAGCAACAGCATTTGATGGTCCTTTTATCGTATATTTTGCAGCATTGGAGCTACTAGAAGTTGTCGGAGGTTTGGAACTAGTGGTTGTTCTAGATGTGGTACAAGCACTGGTTAATGCGGTTAAAATACAAATAAAGAACAAATACTTTACGGACATAATCTATTGTGTTTTTAATGCGATTAGAATTATTGTATCGTAACGAATGCTTTGGAGAATTTCGTATTCCTAATTCGTTCGAATGAAGCAAAGCGCAAAAGTAGTATTTCTATTGTTTGGATAGAAATTAGCATGCAAAAATATTGGTATGATCATACATATTCCAACTTTATGCCAAATAAGAGGAATGCTCCAATTGTCTTGTATACTGTATTCCGTGTTTAAAAGAATAAAAACAATTGTTTTAGAAAGGAGGGTTTACAAAGTAATGTTGATATGTTGCAGAATAAGATCACTAGCACCGCTATTTTGCTGAAAGTAAAGTTGAGCTTGTTGTTGTATGGCAGAAGTTGTTTCTTTAGATTGTATTTGATGAATACAATTGATGGCAGTTTGAGCCTGTTTTATTTCAAATCCAACCCCTATCGCTATTAGATCCTTGGCTTCTTGAAATTTATGATGATTGGGACCAAAAAGAACAGGAATTTCAAAAACAGCTGCTTCTAAAATGTTGTGTATGCCTGCACCAAACCCGCCCCCAATATATGCTATATGAGCATACGCATAGATAGAACTAAGCATGCCGATATTATCTATAATTAAGACAGAAAATTCATCTAACTGAGAATTAGATACAGCAGAAGAATAACGAATACAAGTAGTAAAATCAAACAAACGCTCTATTTCTTTTAGGTGTTTTTCATTAATTTGATGCGGGGCTATGATAAGTTTTTGGTTGGGAAGTGTTTGCAGAACTTTGGCTAAAATTTGTTCATCAGGAGTCCATGTACTTCCAGCTACTAAGCAACGGTTGTTTGAACAAAATGCTTCTATGATAGGAAGGGGGGGGGCTTGTGCTCTTATCTTTAGTACTCGATCTAATCGAGTATCACCAGCCACATAAGCCGTTTGGTAATTAAGTTGATGTAATAAATCTAGGGATGCTTGATTTTGGACAAAAATGGTTTTGAAACAAAATAGCATTTGGCGAAAGAAGGCGCCATACCATTTAAAAAAAGCTTGGTTAGGGCGAAAAGAAGCTGATATAAGATAGGTTGGAATCTGTTGTTGCTGTAAAGTGGTTAGGTAGTGGTACCAAAACTCATATTTTACAAAAATGACTTGCTGTGGACGTACAATCGAAATAAATCTTAGCGCATTTTTTTTTGTATCAAGAGGCAAATAAAACACCCAATCTGCATCCGTATAATTTTTTCGAACCTCATAGCCAGAAGGCGAGAAAAAGGTGAGTAAGATTTTGAAATGTGGGTGTTGTTTTTTGAGCGCTTCTATAAGAGGGCGCCCTTGCTCAAATTCTCCTAAAGAGGCACAATGTACCCAAACAACAGGAGCCGTATTGTTGGCAAAGGTACTATTGAGTTGCTGAAAAATACGCTGGCGTCCATGCCTCCATTTTTGGGCTTTGGAATGACCACCCCAGGCGGCTATACGAATAACTAAAGTGTAAAAAAAAATAGCCGTGTTATAAAAAAATAAAGACATTAAATAGATGTAACTTTCAAAATAGGTGTATTCATAAATAAAAAAAAGGTAATGCCAAGCCCAATGACATTACCTTAAATGTATTTTTTTAGATTTTATTTACCAAGCTCTTTTGCTTGTTTTTTGAAATCTTTTCTTTCGTAAGCAGAAGCAAACCCTCTAATTGATTCACCTAGTTGAGCAACATGTTTCTTCGTCAATGACGCTAGTTGTTCGAAAGAGGTGATACCCGCAGCGCTAAGACTTTCCATCATTTTAGCTCCCAAACCATTAACTCTTGTTAGATCATCTGGTTCTTGAGCTGGTGTAGATGTTTCTTCTACTGTTGGATCGTGTAGTGCAAATTCTGTAATGTTGTTTTCTACAACCTCTTCAATGGTTGTTTTTTTCTCCTCTACAGGAGGTGCTTCTTTTGCTTTTGCAGGTGCTTTGCTTTTGGCTTTTCCCTTCGCTTTAGATTTGCCTTTAGCCTTGGTCTTGGCTTTTGCTTTGTTGTCAGCCTTCTTTTTCTTAGGTTTTTTAGCCGTTTCGGCTAAATCATCTAAGAGACGAGCGATGAGCCACCGGTTCTTATGGAAGAACTTGGCTCTATCCTCAAAAGATGCTCTTTCGATTAGAATTGACATAATTGGTTTCAATTTAATTGTTTTAAAATAAATGTTTTTCAACAAGCATCAGAAAATCACCTTTTTAATGGAGAACATAGTCAAAGAAAATTTACAATTTGACATCAATGCAAAATAGCCCAAGTTGCTCATCAAACTTTCAATTTTTGAGACAAGTACATAAAAGGGCAAACCTGAAAAAATGTTAAAAAACTATATAATGGAGTATTTAGTATCGTAAGTATACAAAAAAAAACGCTAAAAAAGAAAGAATATCAGTAGTATATGAACCCCTCTTTATACTCAAGTATAAAGAGGGGATATTTCTATATTGATAACAAAAAAATGGCGTTATTGTTTACGTTTTAGCAAACCAACAGGCATGTGTTTATCATATTCGCCGTAAATTAAAGGATGTTGAAATCCGTAAGTGAAATTGCGAACATTCTTCTCGATAAATTTATAAAGTTCTTCTACATCAATTACATTGTCTTTTTTACCATGTTCATCGGCACGGTTGGCAGCTCCTTTCATTGCTTGGATAAAATAGTAGCTAAAGACACCTTGTTGTAATTTGTTAGCTTCTAAAGAAATTTCTTCAGAAGCAGAAGACATGATGACAGCCAAGCCACCTTTAACTCCATCAAAACTTTTGTAATAATCTTTGATGCGCTCTCGGACATTTTTGCTTGAACGAGTAGAAGCAAAAGGATTGCCCATCGCTTCGCCTTCGCTATTATAGTTTTTTAGATAATCTTGATAAGAAATAACTGTGTTCATGTCAAAGCTTCCAGAGTGACAAGCATCGACAGCACACAATTTGTATTTGGCAGGGCTATCTTTTAATAACGAATTAACAAGTCCGTGGTAGAGTAGATTTGAATTGGTACCATCGTAGTCATATGGCAAGAAAGCACCATTTTTACCATGACCAGCGAAGTAGAAAATAATCAAGTCGTTACTATCTGCTTGTTCGTACAAATCTGCTGCGGTATTCATAATATTAAAAGCGGTAGCATCTTGATCCAACAAAAGTTCAATTTGATCTTCAGGAACAGCTCCACCTTCTACACTTCTCAAGAAAGCATACACTCGTTGTGCATCTCTAGTCGTATAGTTTAGTTTTTGAAAATGTTGATAGTCTGCTACTCCAACGACAAGCGCCCATACTTTCATTTTGTTGTGTGTGTACTCTCCATTCAAGAACTTTCCTGTATTGACGTGCCCATTATTAAAATAATAAGAGCCTTGTCCATGTTGAAGTCCATTTGCCCAGATGCCTTTGTAGCGATCGCCATTGTAGTAGCGCATTTCACCAAAACCACTGTATTCGCCCTTAGAGAATTCTCCATTGTAAACATTGCCACGGCTATCTTTGGATTTGCCATACCCTTCTTTACAATTACCAACCAAGCATTCACGGCTGATATCCTCTTTTTGGCGAGCAATTAATTTTCCATCTTGCCACGTTCCCACTTTTATTTTTCCATTTTTCGCCACTCGTGCACCGAGTCCATTTGGTTTTCCTTCTGCCCAATTTCCTTCGTATTTGTCTCCGTTGGCATAAATAAATTTACCTTTGCCAGCGCGAAGCCCATCGACGAAATTTCCCTCATAACGCCCTTGATAAATGTCTCCAACATAATACTCATAAATTCCCCAACCATTTTCACAATTGCCTTCTAGACAACCTTTTTCTTGAGCAAATAAAGAAGTTGTTAAGAGCAATGACAACAAGGTAAGAGCTAATTGAATGTACATAAGCTTATATTCTTTAGGAAGTTTTATAGATTGTTATAAAAAAAATCTAGTATGTGATTCTCAATTCAACAACGGTTGATAGAGAAACAAAACTTAGACTTCATTCGTTTAAAATGATCTTAGAACTTTTAATATACAAACAATCTATCGAATTTGTTTTTTTTTCTTGGAAATGTTGTGTGGTAGATCGTTATTATAGCAAAACAAATATTGTGCTAAAAGTAGAGGAGTACGTACATACAAGAATATAACGAGAAAAGAGCGGAGTTTCTTATTTAGGTACCTAAAGAAATTTATAAAAGAAATAAGAATCCTGTAATCCCAATGTGTTTCTTAGGATTACAAGATATTAAGAAGGGTAATAGCGACAGGACCGCCAATAAACCAAGCGGCTTCTCTCACAAAAGGAGAATTTTCGACTCGATTGGTTGCCGCATCACTTTTGGCGCGCACCATTTGAATGGTTTTGTTCAAATTAGATTTTGTTGCTCTATTGAACCGAATGACGTCAGGATGCCTGTTAATAGACGGAAAATGATTCGTATCAACGGTGTCTTCTACCAATAACAATGCAGGTGTTTCAGATTTTAATGCAAACTGCCATTCGTTATGGACGCGCTCTACTTCAGTACTATTGGCAGTAATAATCCCAATAAAAAGATTGGCTTTATTGATCTCATGAAAAGCAAGTTCATTATTGGTTTGTCCAAATTTATGATACCCACCCGTAAGAGCAATGCCATTGGCACGAATCCTTTTAGAGAGTGCGCTGATTATGTTTTGTTCGTCATCTGTGACCGATGGAGAAAAATAGGCTTTCATGTACGTGTTTTTAGTTCAGAAATTACATAACCGTTATGGTTAGAAGTGGTTTAGTTGATCTTATCTATTTGCCAAACCGATTGGTAGTAATGATTGGTTTCTATCTATAAGCTTCTGTAATAAGCAGGAAAAAACTCTGCCAAAATTTCATCATTGAGACGAATTCTGCGTAAAAAATCAGATCCTGTCCAAATTTCATAAGTATATTTCAAGCGACATTTACGTCTAAAGTTTTCAAACATATTACTTACGTTAGAAGTAACACCATTTTTGCATACCAAAAGATACCCATCCGCCCCATATTCATGAATCAAGCTAGGTATATTAACAGAAGCTAAATCTCTTTTGGATAATGAATTGGTGTAAAATTTACATTGAATTACCCACTTGCGTTCAAAAATCTCAATAGAGTCTGATACTCGAAATGTAACGAGAATATCTCGACCACCATCTGTCCCTTCGCCAGAAGGTTCCACCCGTACTTCTGTAATATTGTTGCTACTATCTTGTTGTATATATTTAAAATAGGCTGCAACTAAATCTTCAAATACTTGCCAGTTGGTTATTTCATCGAAACTTAGAATCATAATACCTGTTTGAGCAACGTGTTTTATTTAGGTGTCAAAATATTATTGTAGTAAAATATTATTCACTATTTAATTAAGAATGATAAAACCTGTACTCGTATTAACTCATGTATAACTGATTAAAGATCCATTTGTTACAGATAGTTCCCTGTTTAGTTTTTTAATTCATTTTACGGTTGAAATTGACACAAAAATGATTATTTAGGAATAGAAACCAAACCTCTACGAATTTTAGGTGTTTATTTTAAACAAGTTTAACCTCTTAAAAAGTTCCAAAAGATAAAGATATTCTTGGAATTTTTTTAGTCCTAAACGTATTCTTATCTTGTGCCCATGCCAGCACATTTACATACTATTAACTTATATAAATTTGACGATGTCGTTTCCGCTTTGCAGAAGAGTATTCGACGTTGTGATACTGCACAAGCTTTGTTTTGGGCAGGAGAGCTTAATCAAGGATTTAAGCCTATTTTGTACAGTCGATTGTGGACAATTATTGCAGAAGACATAGGTTTGGCAAGTCCTTTTTTAGCACAAGAGCTCTTTCCATTGTATCAAGCATGGACAAAAGCACAAAATACCAATACAGCATTGACAGAAGAACTGACGATACGTATTGTTTATACCTTGTCCAAAGCACCTAAAAACAGAGTTGTAGATAACTTATTGTTGTACAATTATTTTCAACCAAGACCTACCAATGGGTGGAAACGAAGTACTGTTACTAAAAGATGGCAAGAAAAAATTCAACATTTATTTAGTGTTAATTTATTTGAGCAGGCAGTAGAGAAAGAAATTGATGTGCAAGCTGCTTTGGTGCAATTGGTTGCTTGTCTAGAGAAGAGGGATGCGACCAATGCGTATTACTTTTGCAATATAATCAATTTATCCACAGAGGAAACGGATCGTTTGCCTTGGTTGTTGCAGTATTTAGGGCTTAACAAACCCTTGAAAATAGATAGCAAATGGAGTAAGAAAATGACTCTTTTTTGCTGGTATATTCTATTTGAAATGGTAAAGGATAAGAAGGAGTTGCTGGATGTATTGAAGGTATTGTTTCAATTATATTTGGGAAAAATAGGTGCTCCCAATTTGTTGTTAGCCTTTGCTATACTATTGTATTGCAATGAGAAACGACTTGTTCAAGAAACAACTAGATTACCGTTGATTTCAGAAATTCCAAGCGATCTTCAGAATCTTTATTACAATAATCAAGCAACTATTCTAGAGCGACGCCAACTTTCGATACCAGATTATGCCATAGACAAGCATACCGACAGAGGAAAGCCTTCTGCATATGCTCCACACAATATTGCAGATTTGCATACAGAGGCACAAAAAAAACGCATTGCTACTTATCAATGGTCGCCCAAAGAAATTGCTAAATCTCATGGTAATTATAAGGTTTTTGCAGATTACGTCCAGTCTGGGCAACATTCTCGCATGAGTCATTTTTTTCAAGAAGGGGCTTTGTTAAAGAATACTCCTACTAATTGGAAAGGGGAAGATCCTTATAAAAAAGAGGTAGAGCGGTATTTTTTAAGTTTAGAAAAGAAATACAATTATCAAGCTTGTAGTGGTTTTTTTATTCTTGAAAAAATGCGCCCAATTTGGATTCAACAACAAGAACTTTGGAAGTAAATGATTGTTATATAACCGAAAGTAAGTAATCAGAATTATCATTTAAACAATTATTTACTTATTGGAAATAACAATAGTTCGTTGAAACCACGAAGTAGCAGCGCAGCTAAACTTTATTAGTTTGATAATCAGCAAGTTGTGTCTTTGTTGTGTTTCGTGTTAAAATTTTGATTATCAAACTAATATAAATGTGATTTTTTATCTTTTTGGTAAAAAAGTAAAAAACTAAGCTTGCGCCCTCATGAGCGTAGCGAACTAATCAACGAACTACTAAAATAATAATTTGTATCGCTAATAAATAACAATTCTTATGGCAGCTGGAGATTGGAAAGATTTATTGGATGCCACGCAACGTGGCGATTTGGATTTGGTACGTTACCATATCAAAAAGGGTGTTAATCCAAATTATCAGCACCCTGAATTATTGACAACGCCTTTGATTGAAAGCGTTGAGTTTGAGCAAATAGAGGTGGCAAAATTTTTGCTCGAAAATGGAGCTGATGCTAGTATCCCTGCTGGATTTAGCACAGAAACCCCCTTAAAAGTAGCTAAGCGAAAGAAAAATAAAGACTTGATTCGTTTGCTAAAACAGTATGAAAAAAGACCTTTTTGGAAAATTTGGTAGTGCTTGAAGTAACGGATTGGTACTTTTGTCGTTTAGAGGAGGTATGGGGTTCTGTAGGTGCTATTACTATGTTGTGGGAAATTTACCTTTGAGGAAAAATAGTAATATTGGCGACTAGCCCTAATTTATATCAATTCAGCATTTTGTTGTTTTCTAAAACGATTCATAGATGAGCCTTTTATTTGCATTTTTGTTGTCCATGTTGCCTCTAGGAACTATTATATATGATTGGCACACAGAACCACTTGATATTGGATTCAAAGCAAAAGCAATTACTCTTTATCAAACCTGCTTTGTGCAAGATAGTACCGTTTTGCCAATTCCAACGCTAGATAAAAAAGCAACTTACAGAAAAACAAAAGAAGGCATTCGTTCCCAACAAAAAACATTTCAAACCGCTTACAAAAACGCTAGGACAGAAGAAGAAAAGGCTGTTATTCGAACACGTGCACAGCATTATATTACGAAAGCATTGGTAAACGATTTATTTCCTCATTGGTATGGAACAACATGGTCTTTTGATGGTTATTCGGCTGTTCCTAACGAAGGGAGCATAGGTTGTAGTTATTTTGTATCTACAACTTTATTGCATGCAGGTTTTAATTTAAACCGTTATCGCTTGGCGCAGCAAGGACCTGTTGCTGAAGCACAAAGCTTGTCACTAGGAGAGGAGCTAATTCTTATACAACTGACAGAAGGAAATAAGGATTTTGCCAATATAATGAAGGCGAAATATAAAGAAGGGCTATATTTTATAGGTTTAGGACATAGCCACGTTGGGTATTTGTATTATAGAGAAGGAGAATGCTATTTCATACAATCAAGCTATGGTAAGAGTGGGCAAGTAGAAATTGATTATGCACGAGACTCTGATATCTTGACAGGTTTTTCAGAGTTTGTCTTAACACCAATAACAACTAATGTTGCATTGATAAATGCATGGTTAGAAAGCACCGAAATTAGCATTATAAAAGGCACCGAATAAAAAAGAAGATTTGAGAAAAAGACCATCCCTCGTTCTCAAATCTTCTTGTAAACTTCTTTTGAAATTCAATTTAAATCTCGCCTACAACAGACTCTGTTACATTGATAATATGGTCACCAATTCGCTCCAAAGAAGAGAATAAATTGTTGTAAATCATAGCAGCTTTTACCTTGTAGTCAGGATTTCCCAAACGATCTAAATTGTTTGAACGCAATTGATCTCTGAGATCATTAATTGCATCTTCCAATTGACGCGCTGCACTTTTGTCAACCGTACTATAGTCCGCTACAGCTAAGTTTCTATTCATTTCCTGAAAAGCCTTATCGACTAATTCCAACATTTGATTTAAACCATTGCGTTGTTCGGGCAAGAAATAAATGCGTTCTTCTATTTTTTGTTCCAATGTCTTGGCAATTTGGAAATAAATATCGGCAATACGTTCCAAGTCATTGGCAATATTCATATAACTTCTCAGGCGAGTAGAAGTGTCAGAAGTGATTTCTTTGTCTGCAAGGTTGGTAATATATTCTGTAATTTCGATTTCCATCATATCCGAAATTTCTTCGTACTTAAACAAGCGTTTGATGGCTTCGTCTTTTTCCTTGTTATTAATGGTATTCAAAGACGTTTTTAGAAATCCGTTCATTCTTCCTATAACATCTCCGAAATGTGCTGTTTCTTTTTGTACAGCATCGGTATTTAATTCAGGGGTTAAATTACCATTGGTGATGAATTGTAATTTTTCCACTTGATTGTCTCCATCCTTATCTTTAACAGTATACGTAGCTGCACGAACCAACAAAGGCACAAAAGGTAAAACCAAACATACATTGATGGTATTAAAAGCCGTATGAAACGCTGCCAAAGACAATGGAATAGCTGCTGCGTCTGCATATGGATTGCCAAATAAATTGGGGAATAAATCCTGCAAGGTATTTGACAAAACTGGTAAGAACCAAGGCAGTACAATAACCATCCAAGCAACTCCAACGGTATTGAATAAAGAGTGTATTCTAGCCGAGCGTCTTGCAGAGGTGTTGCCTATTAAAGAGGCCAACTCTGCTGTAATGGTCGTTCCTATATTTTCACCTAAAATCATTGCTGCTGCAACGTCAAAAGGCAATAGACCATTGGCACAAAGCGTCAATGTAATTGCCATCGAGGCACTAGAAGATTGTACAATGATGGTTAATAGTGTTCCAACAATAACAAATAAAATTCTAGAAAAAATACCCCATTGTGTGTATTGTGCTAAGAACTCCAATGCTTCTGGATTCCCTTTCAAGTCAGGAACCGCACTTTTTAGTTCACTTAAACCTAAAAACAAAATGGCAAAACCAATAATAAACTGTCCCCAGTATTTGACTTTCCCTTTTCCTGCAAAAACCATGGGTACTCCAAAGGCAAACAAAGGTATAGAATAAGCCGATAGTTTGACCTTAAAACCAAGGACTGAAACAATCCATCCTGTAATCGTGGTTCCAATATTGGCACCGATCATTACTCCTGCAGATTCTGTCAACGATAAGAGTCCCGCATTAACAAAACTTACGGTCATTACAGTAGTAGCGGAGGAGGATTGTATGAGGAGCGTGATTAAAAAACCTGTGAAAACCCCTAAAAACCGATTTTGGGTCATGGTTCTCAAAATACTTCTAAGTTGTGAGCCGGCTGCACGTTGGATGCCATCACTCATCATCTTCATGCCATAAATAAAGAAGGCCAAAGATCCTATGATATTAAGAACACTTCCAAAGTTGAAATCCATTTTTTACTTTTTGTTATCTGTTAAACACTGTTGATTGATAAGATCTTGCTTTCCCAATTCACCTATCATCCATTTAATGGGGCGAAAGTACGTAGTTTTTTTGGTATTAGATGGGCATTTTAAATTAAATTAATAAGGATTGCAAGAAGTTATTTTTTTTCATTCTTATAATTAAGAATTACTTAAAGATACCCTTGTTATGTTGTCTTATTTTTAGCTTATTGTTAACTTAATGTTAATTGAAAATAGAGGCGTTTAGGGTATTGTTTATCAATTGTTTGGAGTAGTGTTTTGGGGCGAAATCAAGGAAAAAAATAATGCTAAGTAATTGTTTTGAAAAAATAATAGGTACCACGTGTCAGCAAGACCGCTAAACTATAATTTTTTTATATAATTCTTGATTCTAAAAAACGCTTCTTAGCGAATGTAGTAGCAGCGATAATAAGATGCTGATGGCTTCGATTTATGCTAAAAAATCAACGGAGTATTAAAGATTATGCATGTAAAAAGTTGTGGGAATAGTTTACTCCTTTGTCCTTCTTTTACTGCGTGAGCCTTTGGGTTCTTGATAAAAGAAGCAAACCACGCAGTAGCAGCGCAATTAACTATTGACTAAAATAAACCTAGTTTTTATTGTTATTGTAATTTAGCTGCAATAAAAGCTGTAGTCCAAGCAGCTTGGAAATTATATCCTCCTGTAATGCCATCTATGTCCAATACTTCTCCAGCAAAATACAGATTAGGGCAAACCTTGCTTTGCATTGTTTTGGGATGGATGCTTTCTAAGCTAACTCCACCACAGGTCACAAACTCTTCCTTAAATGTAGTTTTGCCCTTTACTTCATAACTGTCATTCGTAAGGAGAGCCACTAATTTATGCAATCCTTTTTTACCCAATTCTGCCCATTTTTTATGGATAGGAAGTTCACTTTTTTTCAATAAGTAATGCCAAAGTCGTTCAGGAAGTAAATAAGGACGGTAGTTCGTTAGCAATTTGTTAGGGTGGGCTTTGACAATATCGGATAGTTTTTCAGCAACTAAAGCGTTGTTGAGTTCATTTACCCAATTGACTTGAACATTGAACGAATAATTACACTCACTAAGCAGACGAGCTCCAAATGCAGAGAGTTTGAGAATCGAAGGACCACTCATGCCCCAATGTGTGATGAGTAGAGGTCCATCCGATTTGAGTTTGGTACCTTGGATGCTTGTTTTGGTTTCTTCTACAACAATTCCCATTAATTCTGTGATGTCTTCATGGGGCATATTAAAGGTAAATAAGGAAGGAACAGGCAGTTCAATTTGGTGTCCTAAATCGGCGAGCCACTGAAGCCCTTGTCGTTTGGGAGAACCACCCGTAGCAACAATTACTTTATCAAAGGTTCTAAATTCATGGGCTGTTTTTCCCAGTGTTAGTTTTATTCCGTCCGTAGTAGGAGTGAGGGCTTTGACAACTTTGTTTGTTTCGATTTGTACTCCTAGTCGGCGGCTTTCCTCCAAAAAACAATCAATAATAGATTGAGAATTTTGAGAGGTAGGAAAAACACAGTTGTCTTCTTGGATAACCAAGGGAACATTCCTAGACTGAAACCAGTCCATAGTATGTTTGGTATTGAAGGTCGGGAATATTTTTTTTAATAATTTATTGCCTCTAGGGTAAGCTTTGACCAATTCTTTGATTGAAGTACAGCCGTTGGTTACGTTGCAGCGACCTCCACCAGAGATTTTTACCTTAGAAAGTAACTTTTTGGTTTTTTCTAAAATCACAACTTGAGCATCAGGATAATTTTCTTTGGCAGCAATAGCTGCAAAAAAGCCTGCTGCTCCTCCTCCTATAATAGCAACTTTCATGAAGTGTACTTTATTTTTAAAATCTCGAAAAACATTGGTTTGAAGCACTGCAAAAGTCGATAAAAAAGCGTTAATTTTATATTAATTAGGCAACTTCATCAAAAATAATGCTTTCAACAGTCTTTTTTAGGAGTTGAATTTTGGGGTAAAACCATAGAAAAGAGACCAACTGTCCTAATATAATAGCAGAAATGAAAGGAAATGGGAGAAAACCTGAAAATCCAATGATTAAAAAAAAGATGGTTGCAAGTACTTGAGGACCACTGCCAATTTGAGGAAATTTTTTTTGAACAGTAGCCGTTCCGTGAGCATCAAGATTAATCTGAACTTTTACGCTATCCCCATAAGTACCTTTAACGATGACATAGCCTTTTTGGTGTGCGTACATATTGGTAATGCCTGCTTTGATTAGACTTTCTTTGATGCTATTGATAGTATGTGTGCGATGATCTAAAGGAAGATTTTGCATAATAGGGGGTGGTTTGAGATATTTTGTAATTAGAGCGTGTTTAAAATTGATCTATATTTTATGAATTTAAACACAGATTTTTAGAAGTTGGAACTAGCCGTCTAAAATAGAAATATTGTAGCAGAAAATCATCAAAGCGTCCCAAAAAGAATTTTTTGATTTTTTGATAAAAAAAGGAAAGTATGGAGCAATGTGTTGCTAATTAATTATTTACATGCTTGCAAGTCTGGGCAGCTTGCAAAAAATGACATATTCCTTTGGTAGATTGCAACATTATATCTACATTCGTTGTTATGAACATTGATTAATATATTCGATTCCAAGTTGTCGATTTTAGAAGCCATTTTGAGCTTTAAAAAGATGACTTAGAAAATACAAAAAACTTTAAAAATGGCACTCGAATTCACAGATAGCAACTTCGAAGATAAAGTATTAAACTCAGGTAGTGTAACAGTTGTTGATTTTTGGGCACAATGGTGTGGTCCATGTAGAGCTATTGCTCCAATTATTGAAGAATTGGCAGACGAGTATGCTGGAACTGCTTTGATTGGAAAAGTAGATGTAGACGCAAATCAAGAGCTAGCAATGCAATATAGCATTCGTTCAATTCCTACAATTTTAATCTTGAAAGATGGAGAAGTTGTTGAAAAACACGTAGGCGCAATTACGAAGCCTGCTTTGCAAGCTAAATTAGATAAGCATTTGGCATAAACGTTTGATGCGTAAAGAAAATACAGAAGCGATAAAAACTTAAGTTTTTATCGCTTTTTTTATTGTTCCTTACTCTGTTGATTTTTATGTTCTTTATAGAAAAATATAAAAAACAATAGAGTATTAATTGCTATAACATATAGGGTTTGGAACATTTTTGGTATACTTATACTCATAACGATTTAAAATCAGGCTATTCTAAATTATTATCTATGAGAACAATTGTTACACTACTGTTTTTAATATTACCCTTAGTTGGATTGTTAGCACAACAAACAACACCACTATCAGAAGCTGAGTTTGAGGTGCATCGAGCACAGATTGCAGGGCAGTCTTTTGATAGCAAACGACTCTTGAAAGCAAAGGAATTGTCAGATGTACAATATCTGTATGTTAGCCAGATAGAAGCTATCATAAAAGGGTTTTCTTTAGAAAGTAATAAATTGGAATATGCTAAATATGCTTATTCAACAACTTTAGATGCTGCTAATTATCCCAATTTAGTTGCTCTCTTTCGATTGAGCGAATCAAAAGAGGCATTAAAAGGTTTTTTGTCGAAACGCGAAATTCCTGTGGTACCTCAAGCCTCAGAAAAGACAGTAACTATTGAAGAGCCAGCGAGTGACAATGAATCTAGTGCTGTAGAGATTACGACAGGACCTAAACCTATAGACGATCCATCTTTTGCTGCTGCTAAGCGCTCTGTAAGTGAAGAATCTTTTGAGAGTGCTAAATTGCGCCGTGCAAAACAAATTAGTGATGCCAACTATTTGTTGGCAGGACAAGTAAAAGAACTGTTAGATTTGCTAAGTTTTGAAAGCTCAAAGTTGGAGTATGCGCAGTATGCTTATGATAAAACATACGATCAGGCAAATTATGAAATCGTCAAGGAAGGTTTAAAACATTCTAAGAGTAAAGAAACAATGACGGCTTTCTTGAAAAATAAACCAGTGACAACATATCAGCAAAAAAAAGAAGTCGTAAAAGCGAATCTTACTCCTGTAGCTAATACTCAAACACCAAATACACCATCCACGATCGTTATGTCTCAAGGAGATTTTATCAATGCTCAAAATCAAATTACTAGCCAAACCTCAGATTCAAAAAAATTAGAAGAAGCAAAAGCAATTGCCAATAAAAACAACTTATCTAGCGAACAGATCAAGTCTATTGTTGGAATCTTTTTGTTTGAAGATAATCGCTTGGAATTTGCAAAATATGCTTATGCTAAAACCGTAGATCAGGAAAATTATGATTTGGTTAAGGCTGCTTTGGAGAAAGAAAATCACAAATTTCTAGAGGATTACATCAAGCATGTTGATAAAAAAATGGCTGAGAATACCTTAGCTACAGGTCCTAGCGAATTATCTTCAGAAGATTTTGAGGCTCTAAAGCACAAATTAAAAGGACTGGCATTGGAGAGTCATAAATTGGAGCGAGCTAAGATAATTGTTGACCGCTCTAAAATTAGTGCCATGCAGGTAAAACAAATTAATGATCTATTTGAGTTGGAAGAAACTCGATTAGATTTTGCTCAATATGCGTATTCCAAGACTTTGAACCCTCAAGACTATTCTATTGTACGTGAGGCGCTGACAAAAACAACGAGTAAGTATGCACTAGATCGGTTTATCAAAGCACAAAAGAAATAAAGAATGGTCATTACAATTAAGATGCCATGATATATCTTAGTAGCAAGTACTGCTACTGGAGTTGTTCGGAAAATACATTTTTTTTAGCTCTAAATACTTTAATTAGTATTTAGAGTTTTTTTGTTATAGGCTGATTAATAGTTGAGTAGGTCTTTTTAGATGTGTTGTTTTATAAAAGAAAACCATAGTTAGAAGTTATAAAAGAAAGATAATTGATAGAAAATATTATAACAAGAATAAAAATAATAGGGAACTAAAAAGCATCGTATATCCTTTAATAGATACTAATCTTTAGAAATACACAAAATCTTAGAACCATGAAGAATTTTATCCTTCTTATGACATTGCTATGTCTAGGATTATGGATTGGTTGTGCTCCTAATTGTCCTAGTGATGCTGAATTGCTAAAAATGACCACTGTTGAAAAATGGACTTGTCTAAAAAAAGGAATGCCAAAGGAACGAGTCTTTAAGATTGTTGGAATGCCTCAAAATTCGAGAAGTTCTAAAACCGACACCGTGTATACTTTTGACTGCTTTTTATGTACAGCTACGTTTGATACCTTACAACAGCTAAAGTCGTGGCATGGTCCATAAAGAAATAAGGCAATAGGGACGTATTTGCCCTATTGCCTTCACCGAATATAAGTGCTTTACCTTGAAGTCTTCACAAGACTTATGAAGCCATCTAAAAAGCGTTTAAATTAAGATTTGCGCTTGCTTATTTTGTGAACAACAGTTTGATTTTTAGTTGAAATTACTACAAAATAGATTCCTGCGTTTAAAGTTGAAACATCAAGATTTGTTGTTCTATTAGAACCAATAAAGGCTTGTTTTACAGTTCTACCTAGTGCGTCAACTATACTTACTTGCAATGGACTTGTAGGAAGAGTTTTGCTTTGTATCGTTAATACATCTTGTGCTGGATTTGGAAAAATATTGAAGTCAGTTTTTGCGTTGATAGCTTCTACTCCCAAACAAATATTAACTGTAATCATGGTAGAATCGGTAGCCGTACAATTGTTGGCATCGGTGTAGGTATAAGCAACATAATGGATACCAGGTCCACTGATGGCAGGATCAAAATTAGCTCCACTAACTCCATTACCACTATAGGAGCCACCTGCTGGCGTAGCAGCTGGAAGTGGGATTGGTGCGCCATTATCACATAATGTATCTGGAGAGAATGCTGTCAAAATAACATTAGGAGAAGGATAGACAACAAGTGTTTGTTGGTGGATACTATCGCACCCCGCTGTACTTTGAAGGGTGTCAGAATAGGTGCCTGCCGTCGATTGATACACTCCTGCAATTAGGACACTATCTCCTTGGCAAATGCGAATGGTATCTGTTGATGTAACCGTAGAAATAATGGATAATGTTGTGGTTAAAATAACACTATCACAACCCATCGTATTTTTTAGTGAGTCCATGTAATTACCAGCAGTTGTTTGATATGCTCCACCCAATAAAATGCTATCTCCTTGGCAAATCTGAGCAGTAACACTGACAGAGGCAGGAACAAGAACAATAAGGGTCGTTGATATAAGGCTATCACAACCAGAAGCGGCTTGAAGGGTATCTACATAAATGCCTGTTGTAGTTTGATAAGCTCCTCCCAACAGAATGCTATCTCCTTGACAAATAGTAGCATTGTTGTTAGTTACAACACTTGGAGTAACTGCTAATGTAATTCTAATCAAACTGTCACAGCCGTTGATGGTTTGTAAAGAATCAAAATAAGTGCCTGAAGTTGTTTGATAACTCCCACCTATTAAAACACTATCTCCTTGACAAATGGTTAGAGAACTATCAGAAGTTGATAGATAGACACCTTCTACCCAATTAGAAACGGCACCATTAAGGCTACTATTAATAATGGTTCCATTTCCTACTCCAATTTCTTCATTAATTGTTGTTAGCCCTGCATTATTGCCATTTGCAACTCCTTGATTGAATTTGTAATAAGCAACTAGACCAGTTGGATAATTAGAACAAGCATTATTGTTCATGTCTTCTATAATTTCTTGCGCTGTTCTTGTGGTGTTCCAAATACGAACCTCGTCAATTCTACCTGGAAAATATCTTCCTGTAAACTGAGGATCGTCTCCAAAAAGTAAGTTGTTGGAAGCAAATCCAATGTTACCAGTTAAAGGACCTGTTGCTACCTCTACACCATCTACATACAGACGCATTGTTGTTCCATCATACGTTCCTGCAATGTGATGCCATGTGTTTAGTGCAACGGTACCTGTAGGAGAGTTGATTTCGTTCCAAGCGCCATTTCCAATATTAAAATTAACTTGTCCATTGTTGCCAACACGAAGCATATAACCAAAATCTCCATTACCACTTTTGTTTACAACATTTCCCTGCCATACATTGGTTGTAAAAGAAGTAGAATATACCCATGCTTCTAGGGTAATAGAGGTACCTGTGATGTCTAGACTAGGATGGTTGCCACAATCAGCAAAGTCATTGTTGCCGTCTAAACCTAGTGCATTTCCTTGCGCAAATGCATTGTTACTAAATATCCAAAGAAAACTAAGGAGAACGCTGAATTGGAGTACTGTTTTAAATTGTTTCACTTTTTTAAAATTTTGAGTTATTAAAGTAATCATCTGCTTGTAATCTTGGCATAAAAACTTAACAACTTAAGATTTTGTATTGATGGGTTGGCTAAGTTGGTAGGAGATGTAGTAGCAGACTTTTTAAATAGCTTCAACAAAGAATAGGGAGAACTCTAATTATCTACAATACATCGATCTCTTAGTAGAGAGTTTATTGTGTTTTGGTGGGGTAGAGAGGATAGAGACGCAAACTGTTCTAGGTGAAAGGATGTTTTTAGGTTTCTAAATCGTTTTAGGTTGTTGCCAAAAAAATACTTGAAGGTGAATGAATAAAAAATTTAACCATACAAAGTAAAGAAAAAAATGTTAGAGCTAAAAGAAAATGCAGCGTTAAAAGATGTTAAACATTTGATTTGTAGTTGGTTATTGTGTCAAGTGACGGCATAAAAAATGGCAATGTTCTTAAAAAAACATTGCCATTTAATATATTCTATAAAATGCTTAGATTCTAGTAACGGTAGTGTTCTGGTTTGAATGGACCTTCAACTTTTACACCGATATAGTCAGCTTGCTCTTTAGACAATGTTTCTAATTGAACATCAATTTTTGCCAAGTGCAAACGAGCAACTTCTTCGTCCAAATGTTTTGGCAACATGTATACTTTGTTTTCGTATTTATCGTTGTCTTTATTTTCCCAAATTTCTAATTGAGCTAATGTTTGGTTTGTGAAAGAGTTCGACATCACAAAAGATGGGTGACCAGTAGCACAACCCAAGTTTACCAAACGACCTTCAGCCAAAACAATAATATCGTTTCCATCAATGTTGTATAAGTCAACTTGAGGCTTGATTTCAACTTTAGAATCGCCGTGATTGCTGTTCAACCAGTTCATATCGATTTCGTTGTCAAAGTGACCAATATTACAAACGATTGTTTTGTCATTCATCATTTTGAAATACTCGCCAGTGATGATGTCTTTGTTTCCTGTAGCAGTAACAACGATGTTCGCTCTAGGAATCGCATTTGCCATTGTTTTCACTTCAAATCCGTCCATAGCAGCTTGCAAAGCACAGATTGGGTCAATTTCAGTAACAATAACACGAGCACCAGCACCACGTAAAGAAGCAGCAGAACCTTTTCCTACGTCACCATATCCAGCAACAACAGCAACTTTTCCTGCCATCATTGTATCTGTAGCACGACGGATAGCATCTACTAAAGATTCTTTACAACCGTATTTATTATCAAATTTAGATTTTGTAACAGAGTCATTTACGTTGATAGCAGGCATTGTCAACGTACCGTTTTTCATTCTTTCGTACAATCTGTGAACACCAGTAGTTGTTTCTTCAGAAAGACCGTAAACTCCTTTGGCAATATCTGGGTAACGATCCAAAACCATATTGGTCAAATCACCACCGTCATCCAAAATCATATTAAGTGGTTCACCGTTTTTGAATGCAAACAAAGTTTGCTCGATACACCAATCAAATTCTTCCTCGTTCATTCCTTTCCAAGCAAAAACAGGTACACCAGCTTCAGCAATAGCAGCAGCAGCATGATCTTGAGTAGAAAAGATATTACAAGAAGACCAAGTAACATCAGCTCCCAACTCTACTAGAGTTTCAATCAAAACAGCTGTTTGAATTGTCATGTGCAAACATCCTGCAATACGAGCACCAGCCAAAGGCTTAGCAGCACCATACTTTTCACGTAGCGCCATTAATCCAGGCATCTCAGCTTCCGCCAATTCAATTTCTTTGCGTCCCCAAGCAGCTAGGGAAATGTCTTTAACTTTGTATTGCACTTTATTAGTAGTTTCCATGAAAAAATCTAATTTTTTTATTTAAAAATGAGCTCTGTAGGAGCTTTATCAATGTCAAATCTGTCTGAAATAGACGGATTTACTTTGAAAACTAGTGCAAAGGTATGAAATTCAACGACCAAATACGAATTAAAAAATGTTATTTTTAGTTTAAAATTACCAAAGGGCAAATTTAACCAAATAGCTAATTTGAGATGTACTTAGAATCCTAGGGGTTTTACCTATTTTTCCTATTTTGACAATAAATTTCCAAGGGAGTATTATAACCTTAGTTTTTATTGTTGTGTTTCTAAAAAATGTTTTTGGTTGAGCATAATATTTTCGGCGGTCCATTTAACATTTTGTTGCCACTGGGCTTGTCGAACAGGGCAGTCTTTTTTGGCGCAGATGATACAAGATTGTGGTATACAGGGATCTACGTGAATGAAAAATTCAATGGGTTTTTCAGTGTTTGCAGCTAATAATTCTTCCAATCTATCAACTTCGTCGTGTGCTTGGCGTGTGTCAAAAAACCAAGGAATTGTGATGTGGCAATCGATGTGTAATGCTGTACCGTATTTGATGACTCGTAAATTGTGTACATCAATCCAATCGGAGTGCCTGTTTTGATCTAGAATTTGAACAATGGCTTCTACCAAGGGATAATCTACTTCGTCCATAATACCTGCCATGGATGATTTAATGACATCAATTCCTGTTTTTAAGATAATAAATCCAAATATAATCGCAATAATAGAATCCAACCAAAGCCAATTGGTAATTAAAATGGTTGCCAAGCCTAAAATCATCCCTAAGGTAGAGTAACCATCTGATTTTAAGTGCTTCCCGCTTGCTATCAAGACCATTGAACTGGCTTTTTTGCCTTGTTGTTCAACATAAGCGCCCAATAAATAATTGATTAGTCCTGCAATCGCAGTAATCCAAATTCCTGTGTCAACGTCGTGAATAGGAATGGGATATTGTAAGTTGTAAAGTGACTTTAGTAAAATAATAATTCCAGCTAAAGCAATTAAAACGCCTTCTACTGCAGCAGAAACAAATTCAATCTTGCCATGTCCATATGGGTGATTTTCATCTTTTGGAAGTGCTGAAATATATAAACTGAACAAACCAAATCCTCCTGCTACAACGTTAACAATGCTTTCTAAAGCATCTGTCAAAATTGTATTTGAGTGTGTTAGAAAGTAGGCACTAAATTTTATAACTAATAAAATTACTCCAACAAGTAAGGTGATCCGTTGTGTTGTGATTAGCCTATTGTTCATAATGCAATTATTGGATTAAAAGTTGTGGTGTTTGGCAATATGGCTCTATAGATATTACAAATAAAAACTAAAATTTCGTTAAGCGCTTCATTTGACTTAGGAAAAAACACTTTTAATTGTACTTTTGTGTTTTTATACCGTTTTGTATGGAGGTTCTAAATTGACTTAGAGGTTGAATGATGCCTAGGAATAAGAGTAATCTGCTTGGCGGTTCACTCACCTATTTTGATTTTGACAGATAGGAATTTAGTATAGAGGGAATAGAAAACTAATCCGCTTTGCGGTTCACTCACTTGAATATCCACTGGATATATAATAGATAGGTATTAAGGAGTTTGATATAGGGATTATTTTAGAGTTGAGAATAGAAAAACTAATCCGCTTTGCGGTTCACTCACTTGAATATCCACTGGATATATAATAGATAGGTATTAAGGAGTTTGATATAGGGATTATTTTAGAGTTGAGAATAGAAAAACCAATCCGCTTTGCGGTTCACTCACTTGAATATCCACTGGATATATAATAGATAGGTATTAAGGAGTTTGATATAGGTATTATTTTAGAGTTGAGAATAGAAAAACTAATCCGCTTTGCGGTTCACTCACTTGAATATCCACTGGATATTCATTTTTTGCGTTGCAAAAAAAACGTTCGTTCATGTTTGATATAGATAAATGGCAGGAGATAATTTTATCGTTAAGTAAGCATAAGTTGCGTACTGGATTGACTGCTTTTGGGGTATTCTGGGGAATTTTTATGTTGGTCTTGTTGCTAGGTGCAGGTAATGGTTTGCAAAATGGGGCGGAGTATGAGTTTCGAGATGATGCAACCAATAGTCTTTGGATATACCCTAGAAGAACTTCGATTGCGCACAATGGTTTGGCTAGTAGTCGTAATGTAGAATTTGATAACTCCGATTATGATTTGTTGAAGGATAAAGTAGATGGTACAGAGTATATCACAGGACGTTTTTATTTGCCTTCGGAATTGGAGAAGATGGTTTATAATAATGTACGGTACAATTTCAGTGTGCGTTGTGTGCATCCCGATCACCAAGTTTTGGAAAATACATTGGTAGAAGAAGGACGTTATATTAATACGATGGATTTAAAGGAGTATAGAAAAGTAGCTGTAATTGGGAAATTAGTAGTCGAAGAGGTGTTTCCTAATGAAAATCCAATTGGCAAATACATTCAAGTTGGTGGAATTAGTTTTCAGGTCGTTGGGGTATTTTCGGACACAGGGGGAGACGATGAAATGCGTATGATTTACCTTCCTATTACAACTGCACAACGTTGCTTTGATACCAAAAGTTCTATCAATCAAATCATGCTCACCACTGGAGACGCTAGTTTGGAAGAGGTCATGGCGTTAGAACAGGAGGTGATCCAAAAATTAGCTATTAAACATAATTTTGACCCTAGAGACAAGCAAGCATTACGGATTCGTAATAGAGTGGAACATTTTCAGTCTATTATGAATTTGTTTAAGATGATTAGCTTTTTTATTTGGGTGGTAGGAGTCGGGTCTATCGTTGCGGGAGTAATTGGGGTCAGTAATATTATGTTAATTGTGGTGAAAGACCGAACAAAAGAAATTGGCATTCGCAAAGCATTGGGCGCAACTCCATTCTCTGTAGTGAGTATGATTTTGCAAGAGGCTGTTTTAATTACTAGTGTCGCTGGTTACTTAGGAATGGCTTTGGGGATCGGTTTAATTCATCTGATTCGAACCATGATGAATACCTACAATATTGATGGCGGCTTTTTTAGAGATCCACAAGTGGATGTAGGGATGGTGATTTTTGCTACTATTATTGTTGTGGTAGCAGGGGCAATTGCTGGTTTAATACCTGCTCTAAAGGCGGCTAAAATTAGTCCTGTAGAAGCCATGCGTTAACCGTAATTAGTTTTAGAATTTGAAGCTTGTGTAGACTTAAACCACTTAAAAATTATATTAGATTATTTTATAAGATTGTTTAGTCAACGATGTTGCTATTGTGTGGTTTCAACGAATTGTTGAATAGAATAACAAGCTTCAAATTGGGTACTCATCTTTCTTTTTAAAGAATCATTTTAATTGGTATTTAATCTCATGTCTAGAGATTGAATTTGGTTGTTGTAAAAATGCTGCGGTTGAGATATTGGCGTTGCCATGGCATGAGCATTTCTAAAAATTAAATTTTGATGTACCCATTTAGCAGAATTGCCTTTGTCTAGGGAGGTGAAGATTATTTTGGTACTATCTTCTTTGGAATGCCATTCTGTTCTAGAATTTAACGTTTTAATTTGGGAGGTTGCATCAATGTTTTTATTTAAAATTTGCATTAATGTTTCTGTCGACAAATGAGTTGTTGTAAGTGTACTTGTTGTGTCTAAGTCGGCAATTGCTTCAACAATTAAGGCATCTAATAATTTGCTCCATAGGTTAGAAAATAACTGTTGATTGTTATAAATATCGACGTAATAAACCTCACCATTGATGGCACAAGCATAGCCTGTTGCTTCTTGCAAGTCTAAAGTTTTAAAGTGTGTTTTATACGATTGTTTTAATTCTTGAAGTTGTTTGTTTTCAAGAGTTAAATCCAAACTTGTAGCCGATGTTTTATCTTTGACATCTATGTTGAGCGAATAATGAGCACGAATCGTAGTATTTAATTTTTCCTGTTGTTCTGATACACTAGCCCAAACATAGGTCTGATTATTGGCTTCTTTAGAAGCAATTTTTAAACTTCTAGATGTCAGCATATTTTTATTAGAAGCAAAACCTGTCACTGCTTCATCACCTCGTTGGTGCCAACGGTCAGATTCTACACAAAAGCTGGTTATTTTTTCTTGATTTACATTAGGTGCGACTACCAAATCATAGGCCAGCGTTCTATCTTGCTTTCCTCCTTTTACAATATCACCAGCATGAATGAAAATCGTTTTGTTGCTGTGGTTGGTAATGGCTAATTCATTCACGTTCGATGTCTCTATAATTTCTACCCATTTTTTGTCCATTGCTTTTTGCAAAGGAACATAGGTCATATTATCTGCATCGGTTTGGTTTTTTAGTATGAAAATCTGCAAGTTTTCATACTTGGCAGAAGCTATGTTATGAATGGGCACTAAAAAAGGAGAAGTATCTTCTTTTTTTGAAACTTTTGTTTCAATGGTTGAAGCCGAAAAATTGGTATTCTCTGTATTATTAGGAGAGTCACATTGGCAAAAAAGATAAGATAAAAAGATGAAGAACGAATAATGAAAGCATGTTTTCATGAAGTTTTGATTTATTGGGTTATGAAATAAATATTCTAGAGTAAAAGGCGTTCAACAAGTAGGAGCAAAATTTATTAGAAAAATAATGACCTACTAGGCAATCTCTACCGATAAGGACACCGCTTATGGGTGTTTCTAAAAAAAAAGATACTAAATTATTACTAATGGAAATCTATAATAGTTTTGAATAACAATTGATTAACAGTTGGCGTGTGTAGCTGTTGGGGTTGAACGTTTAGGGAAGAGGAGGATCATACCAACTAAAAAAGCGCTCCAGAATAAAAGTTATTCGTGGAGCGCAACCCTGTATAGACTATGTTGCTGACCATTGGGACGTTTTTGGGGCGACACAATCTATTTAATTAACACATCTTGTAAACTAATGCTAAAAGCAATAGAACGAAACTAAATCAATAAGGGGATTGATGAAGCGTAGACAGAACATTTTAAGGCAATTTATCAGAAATAGTTTCCTCCCTTTTGGCATTGCGTTGATCGACCAAACGTTCAATGGCATCCCATATAAACTGCGATTTTCGCTTGCCATTTAGCGTTTTCCATATTGTCATCCTAGATACATCTAAGGCTTTGCAAAGGGCTCGTATATCTCCATATTCTAATGCTGCTTTTAGTTTTTTTTGTTCGTCTGTTAGTTTCACTTCTGCTTTTTTCATACATTTACATTTATGTACATTTGGTTACATTGTTTTACATTTGTATACATTGTTTTACACTTGTATACATTTGTTTACATTGTTTTACATTCAGTGAAAGTCGTTTACATTATCCAATATACAATAAGTGAGTTATTTTTGAAACAATTTCTATTTTCTTAACTTATTGTTAACATTTTTTATTTCAATGAAAGAAGCAGATTTAGAATTATACCATAGATTAATTGCAGTTCTCAATCATTTGGGCTGCGATAAGAATACCAGTAAATTTGCGAAAACTTTGGGTGTCAATAGTCAAAATATATCTAATATATACAATCGAAAGACCATTCCTAAACTAAATTTAGTTGCTAAAATTGCTGTTAATTATCCAAAAGCGGTTAACTATCATTGGTTGCTGACAGGAATGGGGGAAATGTTGGAGAGTACAGTTCAAGTAGAGGCTGATAATGGTCATAAAAACATTATCAATGATAATTATGATAGAGATTATAGAACAAAAATAAAAGAGCAGCAGAACACCTATTTATTACAACTCCAAGAAAAAGACCAAACAATCATAGCCTTGCAAAGCGAACTCAACAAGGCAAAAGAAAAAACGATTCAATTGTTAGAAAGGCATTTAGAAAAGTAGATGGTTGAATTTATTTCCATCGATCTTTTCCCCAAAGATGTTTGTCCAAAGGCAAGACATCTGATTTTAGTTCCCAATTTTTAGCCGATAATTCTTTGTAGCCAGGTGTATTTAATCCTGCACGAACATCTGCTACAAAAATTGGATTGGGAGACAAGTAAGCATCGCTGTTGAGAGACATCACAGGTAATTCCAAGCTCAACATAGCAATATCCTCAAAAAACTTAGACTTGTCAATATAGATATTTTGCATGAAGTTGGTATGTGTTCCTTTCCATTGTTCTTCTTCAAAGTCATACAATAACTTTGTAATCAGATAATAATCTCCATGAATAGAAATAGCTTGTAGACTTTTCTTGTGAGTCGCAACACCACTAGGTGTAAAACCTTTGAGGACATACAAGTCACTAGGGACACGAATTTGAAATTCAAAACTTCCTGTACGGCTATTGCCATGAATATTGCTATCTACAAAATTTTGAACAGATTCATTGAGGTAACCTCCCAAAAAGGGCATGATGGTGGCAAAACCACTAGGAACAATTTCTTTTAGGCGCTTTACGATGGAATGGCGAACACTGTTTTTTAGTAAGCCATCAAAACGTCCATAGTCAAAACGAGGGGGACAAGAAAGCTGCTGTTTGTTGTCTTCAATTAAATGCAATTCTTGTAAAATACGTTTTGCACAATATTTCCCATAAGCAATTTCATAACTACTTGCTTCTACAGAGGCAAAACCAGTAAATCCTGCCATACCCTTGCCAGGCAAAGGCATTAATTTAAATTCTTCGCCTTCCTCATAAAAGTTAAACGGAGCGATAGGGATCAGTTTTGTTTTAGAGGTTTTGCCAACCAAATTCATCGCAATATCTAAATTGAGACAGGATAAAACAAATATCCAGTAGCCTACGTGCTCTACTTGAGACGGATTGGGAAGGTAAACAAATTTGTTGATTTCGTCTACCAAGAAGCGCTCGTCTTCAGAAGGAATATAATTGTCTAAAAATTCATGTTCTTCTTTTATAATGCGCAGAAACTCATGTTGTATTTGAAGTGTATTATCAGGCAGATTCAATTTGTAACGAACTTGATCCAATTCAGCAATGGCAAAGTTTCGCATTTCAATGATTTGGGCATCGGTAGGAATTCCCTTAACCGTTGTTCGGTAAAACTGTCGCATTTTTTTGCGGTGCTCGAATTGCTCTAATATCGCAGAAATTTTACCTACTTCAATACTTTGAGCTTCATTCAAAATGGCACTAAGAATATAAGTCATGCCACTAAACAAACGCAAAATAGTGGATTTAGTACTTACTTTAGTTTTACTTGAAAACAACGACCGACCAATACTCAGTTTTTCGTGCGCTTGGATTTTGAATTGATTTTCCAACTCCGTTACATCAGGATCGACAAAGATAAGCTGGCGTTCAAAGTTTTTATTTTCAGTTGTAGTATCAATATAAGAAGCCAAGCGCATGGCTTCTTTGACAGGTTCGTTGTTAAACAACCCTCCATCTACATAGGTAAAAGGATAGTTTTTTTTGTGTTTTAATTCCGTAGCCCATTCCATTCCAAACTCATAGCGATAGCGATTGAGGACAACAGGTTCAAACGCAAAGGGAACAGCAGCAGATGCAATGGCTGTTGCGGTTATTTCACGCCAAACATCGTTATCCCTTAAATTTTTGACTACTTTTTCGTAGGTATTGTTTTCTTTATCGTGTTGTTGTAAGATAATATCCTCTCCATCCTGATATTGTACCCAACGTAGGGGATAATACCGCCCTTCATTTTCTTTGATGGTTTTGAAGTTAATATCAAATACCCTCAACTCACTATGAATTCTATCGACAGAACTATCGTTGAGTGCTTGAATTAGAGATGGTTTTTTGGTATCGTTAAAATGAGTGCGCTTTGATTTTTGAAGGGTGTGACTAAGATTTGCCAAAGTACATCCAAAGAGCACTCTATTTCCTAATAAAATTCTATTTTTGAGCCGTTCTTTGCCATCAATTTGAAATTGAAATAGTTCTACACCCAGTTTATCGACAACCCCTCGATCCATAAAGCTCGCAGAATCCGTCAAGTCTTTATCAAAAGAGCCTGTTCCTAAAAAACGATCAATATCGACTTCTTTTGACCAGACTTTGTCCTGAAACTCTTGAATGGTTTGAGCTGCTAATAGTTGTTCATATTTTTGAGGGTATTGCATCTTGAGCTCAATCAACTTTCCTTCAAATTGTTTAGAAAGCTTTTGTTCTAAACCTTCCCGCAAATCTTCGTAAGAACGGTAACCTAAGAAACGATATTTATCTTTGGGATTGACCAATACTCGAAGCATAATTGCGAGAGAAATCGCTCCAGCACTTGCACCACTAAACACATCAATTTCTATAGCATCGTAAGGAGCATAAATAGGCTGGTTGTTTGGATCCTTTTTGCCAGTATCATACTGCCCATAGACAATTTGTTGCTTAATGGCTTCTGATAACGCTGCACCAGAGAAGGTGCCTAAGGAGACACCGCCTCCCATAATAAATCCTAATCGTAGTGTTTTTGGCATGTTGTATTTGTTTTGGTGAAAGGGGGGATGATCTTTATTATTTGAAGGAATCCCCTATCGCTTACTCAAAATAAAAAAAATATTGTATAAATCTAGTATAGGATTGTGCAGATGTCCGCTTCTCGAAAAGAGTAAGGGGTGAAAAATGCAACTAACTTCTCTTCAAATCCATTTATGATAGCTATCAATAGTAATCTTAAGGGATTACCTTCAAATACACCTTTGTTATCTAGTGTAAATGCTTTCCAGTTCTCATATATTGCTTTATTTTTAGCAACAGGATTGGCATATTGAGGGTTGTCTATAAAAAATTGATCCATGGATTTTGATTGCGTTAGGACCAGTGTTTTTTCGTACTGGAACAAAAAAGGATAGCGATAAGTGTTTTCTTACATTTTTAAACGAGAAAAGTAATTCTCTTTAGAAATTTCGATGGGATTGGCATTAAACCATTCTGCAAATTCGTCAAATGCTGCTTGATGTTGGTCATACCATTGTCCAAATTCTTCTTCGTTTCCCTTCATAAGAAACCAATAATTGTAGGCTTCAAAATAATTTTTTTCTTGAAGTTGTTTATGGAAATCGAATAGGACATTAGGGTAGTTCTTAGCGTGTTCTTTTTGATACCAAAATTGAATGAATTGTTGTCTAATGGCATGTATATGTTGCAAGGACAATTCTTTTTCTACACTGTGCTCTAACAAGACTGGAGTAAGCGCCATGGTCATAACCATACCATAATTCATTTGAAATGGAATCTTAAAATCTTCATTAGCATTGATGGTTAGTGTTTTACTAAATAAAACAGCCGCAGTAGAGTCTGAAGATATATCAATTGCTTTTTTATACGTTTCAAAAAGCAATTGACTCATTTTGACTGTTCGTTGAGAGTTTCTTTCTAGGTTCATAAAAATTTCGCCATACAATACGCCCCAAATTCTTTCACTAGAGTTACAAAATATTTGACCTAGCCAAAAATAGTTCGAAGCAAACGTAGGAGCAACCTCAACCCCTTTCTCCCAATAAGCGATGGCTTGATCGTAATTTTCTCTAGAATATTCTACGATGCCTTGTTCTAGATACATTTTTCCCGAATTAGGAAATATTTCTAAGCCCTTTTGATACACTTCTAAAGCTTTGTCGGGGTTCCCTATCAAATCATAACTATTGCCGAGCAATTGAAAATGTTGTTCTGTAACATCCGCTCTTTTTACCTGTTTTTCAAGTTCAGAAATAGCCTTTTTATAATTTTTTTGAATGTAAAAGATGTAAGCAACTTCATAAGGATATATAATATTTTTAGGGTCGAGCTTTTGGGCTTTGTGTAGTAATTTTAAGGCATCTTTAAATTCGCCTTTATCAATCATTTTTACGGCTTCTTTTCCGTATTCTAATGCTTTTTCTTCATTGGTTTCGGATTGAGCAAAGCTATTCAACGTTATAAAAGAAAGAAGAATGATGGTTAGAATTTTAATCCTGTTCATGGGTTTGATTTTTATGTCTGATAAAGCAATGTTGATTTTTAGTCAATAGTTCGTTGAAAAACTTTATTAGTTTGATAATCAATAAGTTGTAAGTTTGCTGTGTTTTGTGTTAAAGCTTTGATTATCAAGCTAATATAAATGTGCTTTTTTGTCTTTTTGGTAAAAAAGTAAACAACTAAGCTTGCGCCCTCATGAGCGTAGCGAACTAATCAACGAACTACTATTTTAGTATAAAAATAGATCTACTCCCGATAGGTGTAGAGGTATAATAGGGCAGAATAGCTTTTTACCAAAAACTAAGATAATAAATTTAGAACAAACAGAGGAGAAGTAAAATACATTATTGACCCTCAAATAAATTGACAGCAATGTTATTTTCAACATGTTTTTGTAGTAATTGGCGCCTTGTTTTTAAAGCAATTCGATCTCCTGAACTTAAAAAAGTATATTTTTTTTGAAGAATGGCATTCAATTCTTGTTGAATTTGCTCCAAAGGCATCCAATAATGTTCTGCAACAGCAATATCATCAATCAAAGCTTGTTTTATAGTCTTGATTTCTGCATTAAAATAGCCGTTGCTATCCAACGCAACACCAATTTTATCTAAGACATCTATATGAATATTACTACCCAAAAGACTACACATAGTAGTACTATCAACAGGGAGTTGCCAGCCATAAAAATAGAAGGCAATGCTGTCAGAAGGATAACTGGCCAATAAAACCTCAACAAATTGATCATCTTCTAGAGCATCCGTTTGGGTGCTGATCATTTGCCATACGCGTAAGTCTTTGAATAAATAATACTTGTTTTGTGATTCAATATAATGCACCAAAAGACCATCCATCAACTCGTTTAGCCAGAAAAAGTCAGGGAATGTATGAGCCGTTTTTAGATAAATATTCATCTGTTTTTCTAAGCTATCTTTTAGCAATTGAGCACGAGAGTAGAGGGTTCTAAATGCAGGGAGTGTACGAGCCGTTTTTACTTCTTTTTGATAAACTGCTATTTGTTGTGCTAACGAAGCACCAAAAAGAGCAACCGCACGTTGATCCAACACTTTTTCTTTTAGTTGCACTTGCTGAGTCGCATCAAAATTAATGCAAGCTCCATAAATCCAACCCATCTTATTGTCTGACAAGATAATCCGAAGCCAAGGTTCATTATAAGCAACTCCTTCTAACTTCATGGCGGTATTGAATTCACTAATTCTATTGGTAAATAATAAACTATCTCCTTTTGAAAATCGAGCAATTTCTGCTGCCTCAATAGAAGGAGCAGCACGAACAATAGCTTTCTGTGTGGTGACCACTAGAGAAATGGGTTGCCCTTCTAGTTGAAGAATGTTAGGCGTTGTTTGTTCTTGGATGGTGCTATCTTGAGAATTGGATGTAATGGTGGACTCTTGAGGTTCATTTTTACAGGATACAAAACTGTAAATTAATAAAATAAAGAAACTATAGAATACTAGTTTTTTCAACTGGATTAATGTTTTTTACAAAATGGCGGTTTTGAAATAATAAGTTAGAGAGTTGAAAATAAGACTAATTTGTTCCATTTTCAAATCTCTAACTTGATAATCGTTTGTATTCTATATAGATTGATTGTAGCTATTGTTTATCTAACTAGAAATAGTTGTAGGTAATCTTCCAGTGCTTTTAAATCATCTACTTTTCCAATATAACCAATGTAATTATCGGGGCGAATAAGGTAGAGGGTAGAATGGTTTAAATGGAGCGTTTGAAAGGCAGGCACATTTTCTGTCTGATCATAAATGATATGTGTCTGAAATAAATTGGCATAATTGTTATCCAAAAATGTTTTGACAGCATAAGCATCTTTATCTTGAATTTTATCTTTATTGCTCAGCCAAATGATAGCATGAAATGTTTGTTCGCCTAATTGCTGGTACAAGCTTTTTAACTTGCCTGTTTTTTCATCTAATATTTCTAAATACGGCAAACGATCACCAGGGTGAGGCGTTTTTTTGTTCAGATAAATAGAACTGTTAGAAACCAGACTATCGGGATAGTTAATACCAACTTGAGAAACGATTTTAAAAGCACGCTGTTGGATAGCTTTGATTCCCATCAAGCGCCCAATAAGCACAGGAGCAATATTGAGTCGAAACCAATTGATTAAACTACCTTTTTTGACAACACTGCTAAATGCTCTATCTGTACTATTAACCAATTGATTGGCAATTGGCCAACGTTCGTTGTGGTAACTATCCAATAAGGTTTGTTTTGCCTTGCCTTGAACAACTAATGCTAATTTCCAAGCCAAGTTATAGGCATCTTGTAGTCCTGTATTCATACCTTGCCCACCAGCTGGACTGTGTACGTGTGCAGCATCACCAGCAAAGAAAACAGGTCCTTCTTTGAAACGATCAATACAGCGATGGTGCACTTTATAAACAGAGAACCAGTTGGCTTCGCCAAACTCGATATCTAAATGCTGAATATCCTTAATGTAAGAACTGATATCTTCAAACTGAATGTTTTCCTGTTCAGAATAACTTTCGGGCAAGATACCGACCAATCGATAGCGTGTCCCATCCTCATCTGTAATAGGAAAGAAGCCCGTAAAATTATTATCGGCTAAATTGATGTGTATGGCATTGTGATCTTTTTGCCAGAATACAGATGTATCAACAACATAAAAGATATTTTTGTAGGTATCCCCCTTAAACGGGATATTTAAGGCGTGTCGAACAGGGCTGCGACCACCATCGGCTGCAATTACCCAATCGGCATTGATTTGTTCTTGAGTGCCATCTGCTGTTGTTATTTCAACTTGTGCCCCGTTTGCTTGTATTTGAAAACTAGTCATTTCGGTATTAAATTCTACCTGACCACCTTTTTTTTCGATGTACTCCAACAAAAGAGCTTCGTTGCAACTTTGTTCTAAAACAAATACATAGGGAAATGGTGTAAAATCAGCTCCTGTTTCTGATAAAGGCAAGGTTTGGACATCTTGCCCTTTGACCATAATTTCTGCTCTTTGGGCAGGAATACCAAGTTCTAGAGCTTGATCGACAATATTCATTTGTTCGTATATTTCCATAGTACGAGCTTGTACAGCAAGTGCTTTAGAAAAGGTTGTTGTTCCTTTGCGTTTTTCTATAATTCGATAAGGAATGCCAAAGCGTTGTAGTTGAGCGGCAGCCATAAGTCCAGTAGGACCTGCTCCTATGATAAGTACAGGGATGTTTGATGTTTTCATTGTATATTGGTTTTAAAATCCACTAAACCACTAGTGACTTATTTGAGGTAAGTTTTTAGTGAACTATTATTATGTAACGTGAGTATATGCCCAATATAAAAGGAAAAAGGGAGGTATATTTATTTATTCAATGAATGGAGATTGATTTTCAACGAAGGGAAATATAGAGGCAAAACAGTTACCAAATCATAACGGCAGTTATAAATTCGTGGCCAATGCCTTCGTTGATGAATTTTCTAATTTTATCTTTAGAATAAGAAATTTCTTGGCGAAGAGAGGAGGAAGAGATGCTAATATAGAGTTTACGATTTTTGACATAAATATTTTGAGTGTAACCACTAATAGTAGGTCCCATTGTTTCGTGCCAAAGCTGTTTCGCACGAGCTTCAAAATACTTATCTTGAATACCATAAGCTTTGAGCATGCGCAGAACAACATTGCCAACAGGTTCATCGTTGGTTTTGCGGTAACGCAGTTTTTGATTCTCTCTTTCTATGTTAAAGCTCATGAATTTTAGTTCATTACGTTGTGAAAAATTAAATTATATATACTTCATGCAAAATAAGTTTGTGCCTGCACAAGCGTAGCGAACTAACTAAGTGAAGCGATCTCATAAAATAATTCACGAAGTGTTATTAATTATAAGAATACGTTTTTTTAATAAAAGAAGCCATCCAAACTAAAAATAATTCTTGATACAAATCTTGGGCTTCCTCTACCAATTGTTCGGCGACAAAATTAGTAGAAATAGGCGAAAGAAAATAATACTCTCGCAACCATTTTTTAAATTTTCTAGAATAAAGACTTGGTTCGTAATTTTCTTCATCTTTGTAATAATAAACGCCATCTTCATCAACCATTGGTTCTACATCCAAACTAAGCAATCTTAGTAAGGTAAGCAAGTTGTTAGCGACAACATGGTAGCCACCTTCACTGCCAAAAACAACAATAGGAGCCGTGTTTAAATCTTGATTCTTGTATAGCCAAAACGCATAAAAAGAACCATTGTTGTCCGCTTGTGCAAAGGGGAGGAGCTGGTTCAAAAAATCAACTTCGTTTGACCAAGTTTTGAGTCCAAATTTGTCGTCTACTATTAATTCAAAAGATTCTGAATAATAATCATCAATTGCATGATCTTTTTCAAAAGTTAACAAGTCGACTAAAATCGCAGGGACGGTGTAGCCCATAAAATTGTGGGAATACTCTTTTAATGTCATGTCATGTCTGGTTACAGTGATTGGTAGTTTATGTAAGTTAATAAAAATCGTTAAAATTAGATAGCTTAATTGCCTAAAAAATTTTATTTTCGTTGGAATATTATCTTTCAAAAACGTTTGTTTATAGAAAATTTTATGAAGTTGGTCTATTTTGTGAGAATAAAGAAGTGCTTTTGAAGAACTTGCAAACATCTTGACCTTAAATCAAACCTATCGCATAAATTATATTCATAATATCATAACACATCATCATTAAGATAACCATAGAAGCAATGTATTTAGATCAAATAGAACTAAAAGGAAAAAAGGTATTGGTACGAGTCGATTTTAATGTGCCACTGGACGATAATTACACGGTAACAGACGACACACGTATTCGTGGAGCATTGCCAACTATTGAGTATATTTTGGAGCAAGGAGCAGCCGTTATTTTAATGTCGCATTTAGGACGTCCTCAAAAAAAGACAAAAGAGGATGGTTCTATCAATAAAGAAAAATTTACTCTAAAACATACCGTTAGCCGACTTTCAGAATTGTTGGGCAAATCTGTTGGATTTGTAGGAGATACCGTTGGAAATGTTGTAGAGGAGGCTGTTGAGCGTTTGGAAATGGGAGGCGTACTTGTTCTAGAGAACACTCGTTTTTACAAAGAGGAAAAAAAAGGTGACCAAGATTTTGCAGCGCAAATGGCTAAACTAGCCGATGTATATATCAATGATGCCTTTGGAACAGCACATCGTGCTCATGCTTCTACCTGTACCGTAGCTCAATTTTTTGATAAAGACCATCGAGGTTTTGGTTTTTTGATTCAAAAAGAATTGGAAAGTGCAAAGAAATTAACCGATCATCCTGAACGCCCATTCACAGCAATAGTAGGTGGCGCAAAGGTTTCGGATAAAATATTGTTATTAGAAAAACTAGTAGATTCGGTAGATAATATTATTATCGGTGGTGGTATGGCGTATACCTTGTTGAAAGCACAAGGAGGAGAAGTGGGGAGTTCTCTTTTGGAGGAAGATAAATTGGAAGTAGCCAAGGCGTTATTAGAAAAAGCAGCTCTAAAAGGGGTGCAAATCTTGTTGCCAGAAGACTCTCTTGTTGCGGATGATTTTAATAATGAGGCTGCTAGAAAAGTCGTCAACAGTAAAGAAATTCCTACGGGATGGATGGGACTAGATATAGGTCCTAAAGCGATTGAAACGTTTGAAGGTATCGTAACTACTTCTAAAACTTTGGTTTGGAATGGTCCTATGGGAGTATTTGAGTTCTCTAATTTTGCCAATGGAACGAGTCAAATAGCAGAAGCAGTTGTTAAAGCAACCGAAAAAGGAGCATTTTCTTTGATTGGTGGCGGTGATTCGGTTGCTGCAATCAACAAAGCAGGTAAAGCGGATCAAGTAAGTTTTGTTTCGACAGGTGGAGGAGCAATGCTTAAGTTGTTGGAAGGAGATGTATTGCCTGGCGTTGCGGCTATTGTAGATTAAACGGACAACTTTGAGAATTTTAAAATGTAGGTCGTAGGTTATGTTTAGCCCTACGACCTATTTTTTATTACTCGGTTGAAACCATGTAGTAGCAGCGCAGAAAACTAAGCAAAGCGATCTCAGGAAGTAAAAACTAAAAAAGCAACGGAGTATTAATTGTTAAGTCAAGCCATAAATTTCCATTGCTGTAGACATTCCTTTTAGGTAAACTCTATTCAGATAAATCAAATCTAGATTTGGAGAGGCTTTGAGCACAGCTTCTCCAAGGATTAGCTGTTGTTGATAGTGCTGGCACAGGCTTTGTAAACGAGCGGTACTATTGATGGTGTTGCCATAAAAAACACGAAAGCCATTTAGTTGACTTGCGACTACTTCGCCCCAATTGATGGCAGCAGAAAAAGAGGGGAAAAGACCATATTTTTGTTCTAAAAAAGCTCGATTGGTTTCTAAAGCAGCCATGAATTTTTGAAAACAATTAATAGCTTGTTTTGTAGTAGTTGCTTGCGCCCAAGTCAAAATAACGCCATCACCTGCATACTGATGTACCTCTATATTGGGAAAATCTTGCCGAACGAACTCTAGTTGATTAAAACAAAAATTGATAAAAGTACTGTAGGGCAACAGCCCCAACTGATCAACCTTTTCCATAGAACTTTGAAGGTCTATAAAGAGAAATCCTCGTTGTTCTATTTTTAAATTATTCTTTGTCATAATATTAATTTATAAAAGGCTTTTGCTATTTTGCTTTATCACAAAAAAGAAAGCAATAGGTAAACCACGAAGTTATTATAAAACTATTGACCCTACAAGTGATTTTTTAGAAAATTATTTTGACAAACTGTATATCAATATATGTTATAAAGAGGCAGTGAATGATTGCAGTTGTCAAAGCATCAAACTTAAGAAAATAATGGCTGGACAGATCCCAAACAATCCCATTTTAGATGATCAAGTTTCTCCTGGAGGAAATTCTAAGAACTATAAAAGTGCCTTTGCATTATTAACTTCTTTATTTTTTATGTGGGGATTTATCACCGTAGTGAACGATCCTTTGATTTCAGCTTTCAAAAAGATATTTGATTTACAAGCGTTTCATGCGGGCTTGGTGCAATCTGCTTTTTTTATTGCTTTTTTTGTTATTTCTCTGATCTACTTTTTAATCTCTACATCGAGAGGAGAAGACCCTATCAATCGATTGGGATATAAAAAAGGCATGTCTTTTAGCTTAGGAGTTTGTAGTTTGGGGTGCTTTTCTTTTTATCCGTCTGCTTTGGCGGAGTCGTATCCGATGTTTTTAGCTTCTTTGTTTATACTAGCTTCAGGAATTACCTTGCTACAAATTTGCGCTAACCCTTATGCTGCTATCATGGGGAGCAAAGAAACGGCTTCTAGCCGCTTAAATTTAGCGCAAGGATTTAATTCTTTGGGAACGACAATTGCACCTTTAGCGGCTTCATTGCTGATTTTTAAGGTATTTACAAATGGAACGGAGCCAACGTTAGATGCCATTTCTTCTACCTATTTGATTACAGGTTCTTTGTTTTTGGTCTTGGCATTGGTTGTTTGGGTAGCAGATATGCCTGCTTATACCAATGCCGAAAAGGTAAAAGGAGGCTTAGCGGTATTGCAGTTTCCTCAATTGAAATGGGGAATTGGAGCCATCTTTTTTTATGTTGGTGGCGAAGTAGCCATAGGAAGTTGGCTAATGCCGTTTATGGAGAATGTATTTGGCTTTGAGCCGACCAAAGCAGGGGCTTATCTGGCGTTCTACTGGGGTGGGGCAATGATTGGTCGTCTGTTAGGAGCGGTGTCCTTAAATACAGATATTGAAGACAATAAAAAATATCCCATGATGGCAGCAATTTCGGTTGTTGTGTTTGGTGTCATTTATTTAATAACGGGCTTAGATCTAGATGCAAATGGTGCGATAGCCTTTGTTGGCTTAGAGTTTAGCGAAGTTGTTTTTTACCTTTTGTTTTTAGTACTTAACTACATAGCATTTATATTGGGTAAATCAAATGCTGCCCGTTCTTTGAGTATTTTTTGTGTGGTGGTTATTGCTCTATTGTTGATAGGGGTATTTAGTGGAGAAAGTAGGTTGGCATTATGGGCTTTGTTGAGTATTGGTTTGTTCAACTCTATCATGTGGTCAAACATTTTTACATTGGCCATTAAAGATTTGGGAATCTATACCAGTCAAGGTTCTTCCTTGTTGGTGATGGCTATTGTTGGTGGCGCATTTATTCCGCCGTTGCAAGGTTTGGTGAGTGATGTTTGGGGACCTCAACTTTCTTTTTTAACGCCCATTATTTGTTATGCTTATATCTTGTTTTATGGATTGGTTGGACACAAAACTCAGGAAGAAAAACATTCTTAATGTTTAGTACTGGAATGAAATTTGCATTGCGGTATATAAATATTATTATTAATAAATAATCACTATGAATAAATACTTATCAATAAGAATTGTTCTTATTCATTTATGCTCTATTTTTTTGAGTAATATTTCTCTAGCTCAAGGTAGTACACAATACTTTTTTATTGTAGAGAGCAATGACGGAGATGTTTCCAAAGAGTATATTTTTAACGAATTGGGAGGAAAGCTTTTTAAAGAACCTAAATCATCCATTTATTTTAATGACTGGGATTGGATGATTGTTGGTAATAAGGATAAAACATATACTGTTTTTTGTCCTCCGAAATATCAACATTCTATTAAGGATATTCAAACCGTACCTTCTATGGCTCATATGAGGAGTTCTAAAACAACCTTATTCCCTTTGAAAAAAGCTGGTAAATGGGGATTTTATAATAAAAAAGGACTAGCTGTTATAACACATAAATTTGACTTCGTTTCTGAGTTTTACAAGGGAATGGCTGCGGTTAAAATAGGTGAAAATGCTTATTATATTAATGCAAAAGGAGAAAAAGTAAACCTGCCTTATAGATCAAAAGATTCTTCATATTCATTTTATAAATATGAAGAAGTATTAAGAGAACCACCTCTTGACGATTATTATAGATCTCATAAAGACGAAAATTTCAACATAACGACTGAAGATAATAAGATAGGATTAAAAAATAGTCGAACGGAAGAAGTTATAATTCCTTGTATTTATGATCGAATTTTGCAAATGGGGGATATTCTAGAGTATTTTATTGTTGTTAAAGATGAAAAATGGGGACTGTATAGTGCAGAAGGGAAAAAAATTCTTGAACCTATTTATGATCTTATACAGATTGAAAAAATTTCAATAAAGAACTAGAAAAAAATGCTCTAGAACTGAAAAAATACTTTAAAAAATCTATCCAACGGATAGATTTTTTTATTTTTGTCGTTTGTGATTTTACAACGTATAATTTTTGTTTCAATGATAATTTTTGTGAAATGATCTAATAATCTAGTTTAATTCGCAGTAAAATTCTGTATTCCACAAAACTTGTCAAAGACCTTCATTTTTTATACAAATAAAAGAACAATTAACCGACCATAAAAACACCTAAATTTTGGCAAAAAAGAAAACCACCACCAAAGCAAGAAAACAAACGCCTTTGATGGCTCAATACGAAGACTTAAAAGCGAAATACTCCGATGCTATTTTATTGTTTAGAGTAGGAGATTTTTACGAAACGTTTTCGACAGATGCTATTACGGCCTCTAATGTATTGGGAATTGTATTGACAGCTAGAAATAATGGTTCTTCAAAAGTAGAGTTGGCAGGATTTCCTTACCATTCTTTGGATACATATTTGCCCAAATTGGTACAGGCAGGATACCGAGTAGCGGTTTGTGATCAACTAGAAAAGCCAAGCAAGTTAAAAAAATTGGTCAAGCGTGGTGTGACGGAAGTAGTGACGCCTGGTGTGACGGTAAACGATAAAATTCTTGACCACAAGAGTAATAATTATTTGGCAGCGATACATTTTGGCAAAAAGGGACACACTGGCTTGGCATTGTTGGATATTTCTACAGGAGAGTTTTTGGTTAGTGAGGGAACGTGTAGTTATATAGATAAATTGCTACAGAGTTTTCAACCTTCTGAAATTATCTTTGCGAAAGCTCGTCAAAAAGACATCCTCAAATATTTTGGAGATAGTTTTTATCAATATGGCGTAGACGATTGGGTGTTTACTAGTGACTATGGCCAAGAGAAATTATTGCAACAGTTTGAGGTAAATTCTATGAAAGGGTTTGGTATAGAAGCCTTGGAACTGGCACAAGTTGCGGCAGGTTCTATCTTGCATTATGTAGCGACTACAGAGAATACCAACCTAAAGCACATTACCAATATTGCTAGAATTCAACCCGATCGTTATGTTTGGCTGGATAAGTTTACCGTGCGAAATCTAGAGTTGGTACATTCTCCCCACGCCTCGGGGGTGCCTTTGGTCAATATTTTGGATCAAACTGTGTCGCCAATGGGAACTCGGTTGTTAAAACGTTGGATGATATTGCCTCTAAAGGACAAAAATGCCGTTACAGCGCGACATCAAGTAGTGCGTCATTTTATTGATAATGGCGATATTGCTACCTTGGTGGATACACAAATACGCCAAATAGGGGATTTAGAGCGATTGATCTCAAAGGTGCCACTTGGCAAAATTGTTCCTAGAGAAATGAAGCAATTGGAATGTGCCTTAATTGCCTTAGAACCAATTAAAGAAGCTTTATTGGCTTCTGAAAACAAACAACTTCAGTCAATAGGGGAGCGCATACAATTGTGTGCCATGATTCGAGATCGTATTGGAAAGGAATTGGTGGATGAACCACCTGTAAAACTAGACAAAGGAGGCGTTATTGCAGATGGCGTATCTGATGAGTTGGATGAGCTGCGAGATATTATCAAAAATAGCAAACAACATCTGTTAAACATTCAACAAACAGAAGCAGCGGAAACGGGAATTGACAATCTGAAAATAGGTTTTAATAATGTTTTTGGTTATTACCTAGAAGTAACAAATAAGTATAAAAATAAAGGGTTGGTACCAGAGCATTGGGTACGAAAACAGACCTTGACAAATGCAGAACGTTATATTACAGACGACTTAAAAAAATTAGAGGTTAAGATTTTAGGAGCAGAGGAGAAAATTTTGAGTTTAGAGAATCGTTTGTTCCAAGATTTGGTTTTTGCCTTGACAGAATACATCCACCCAATTCAAATGAATGCGGCTTTGATTGCACAGTTGGATTGCCTCGCTTCTTTTGCGAAAGTTGCTATTCTTAATAACTATTGTCGTCCACAAATGAGTGATAGTTTGGTCATTGATGTCAAAGAAGGACGGCATCCAGTGATTGAAAAACAATTAAAATTGGGAGAGGAGTATGTACCCAATGATATTTATTTGGACAATGAAGGACAGCAGATTATTATGATAACGGGACCCAATATGTCGGGTAAATCTGCGTTGCTGCGCCAAACCGCACTGATTTGTTTGATGGCTCAAATGGGATCGTTTGTCCCTGCTAGAGAAGCTAAGTTAGGGATGATTGATAAAGTATTTACTAGGGTAGGGGCTTCTGATAATATCTCTTCTGGTGAGTCTACATTTATGGTAGAGATGAACGAAACAGCCTCCATTTTAAACAATATCTCGGAGCGTAGTTTGATTTTGCTAGACGAAATTGGGCGAGGAACAAGTACCTATGATGGTATTTCGATTGCTTGGTCCATTGCAGAGTTTTTGCATAATAATAACATTGCAACACCCAAAACCTTGTTTGCTACTCACTATCACGAGTTGAACGAGTTGGCAGGGCGTTTCCCTCGCATCAAAAACTTCAATGTGGCGACCAAAGAACTAAACAACAAGGTTATTTTCTTAAGAAAGTTGCAGGAAGGAGGCTCTAAGCACAGTTTTGGAATTCATGTTGCTAAAATGGCGGGGATGCCTCGATATGTGGTGGAACGAGCCAACGAAATTTTAGGACAATTAGAACAAAAAAGTATTGATGCAGGCGATTTGGACGAAAAAATCAAAAAAATTAATGCACCAGCTATGCAGTTGAGTTTCTTTGATGCTGCACCCGATCCTGTTTTGGCAGAACTGAAGGAGCAATTGGAAGAAGTTGATTTGAACCGCTTGACTCCGATTGAATGTATGTTGAAGTTGGATGAGTTGAAGAAACTGTTGGATTAAGGGAATTGTGCTTGAAAACGAACTAATAATAGCCACCTAGATTGCTCTAGGCGGCTATAGCAAAACTCAGGATGGATGAGCTTACTTAGCTTTTTTAGAACGACTTTTGGAAATGCGTTTCTTGGATTGTTGAGCAAATTGTGCCGTTCGGAGTTTTGGTTTGGTAATGCTTACTTTGATAACCCGCTCATCCGATCGTATTTTTTGAATTTCGAACCGTACATTTCCAGATGGTTCGCGCCATGAGTTTTTGGCGTGTAAGGTTTTGGGAAGTGCTATTTCACCTAAAATAGCCGCTGTATTGCCAACAATTCGCCTAATCACCAATACAGGACCATCCAAACCTTTGTTCCAATCATTGGGTCGCATATATTCTAGGTGATAATACCAAGAACCAGAGCTGTTGATTGGTATTTTTGCCCCCAAATGTGCATTGATTCTTCGGTCATTAATAGGAGCCATAAAGAAAGAAGTACCATTGGTGTTGACCCAAGATTTGCTTGCTGTATAAATGCGTCTTTTGTAGAATAAATTTTTGATGTCCAGTTGAGGGAAACTCATGGCAGGACCAAAAGGTTTGTTCCATTTAGGATGGCTGAATGTTTTGATAGCCATCGCACTCATAATACAGTTTCTATCGCCGTAATGTGTTTTGAGATCTTTGGCTAGATCGTGGTCGAAACCCATTCCATGCCCCATTTCGTGTGCTAAGAAAGAGCCGTTGTGCCCATGCGGTGGCGCAGAAACTCGCCCTTGACCATCGGCACTACCATCCAACCAATACTTGCCCCATACAGAGTCTCGCCAATTAATACCAGAAGGCGCATCAGGATGAGAAAAATCATGTGTAAACACAGCAAGTTGTTTGTGGAATCCGTTAACAGGGTCAATGCCTACTTTTCGACAAGCAGCAATTGCTGCATCAATTAGTTTGCCTCTTTTTAGGTCGGTATCCATTGGTTTAAAATCGACTTCTACCCAACCAAAGACCTTCGAGCCACTCACATCAATTGTTCCTAACGAAACCTCATCCCAGTATTCAATCAAGCCTCCAGTTCCTGGGGTATAAATCTCTCTAAAAAATTGCTCTACCGCAGGCACTTCAGGCATACCCTTAAATCGGCAAAGAATAATCGCCCAAGGACGTTTTTTGACACTAGGTCTTGACTCAAAAATGAGATTAGAGGTGTAAGCCCACCAATAAGTTAATTGCGAGGCATTTTTATTAAATCGAGCATCGGTGCGAATGAACTCTTTGTTCTTGGAGTTAAAGAATAAAATGTCATCCCTGTTAGTACCACCTCGTTCATATCTAAAACTCTTATTTCTGACTTTTGATGCTATAATAGCTCCTTTCTTGGCACGAATAGGAAGTTGTCCTTTTTGTACGTGTTCTACCATACGCAAATTTCCATTATTGTATTCTAATGCCAACAATTTGTAGGCTCCCGTGCTGTATTTTCGAATCAGTAAACCATCTTTTGATTTACCATCTAGATTGGCAACAATAACATCGTCGTTTTTGGAGAACAATTTGGTTTTGGAGGTAAATGCCCACCAAAATGTCTTAACTCCTTGACTATTGGTAGCTGTGTCAAATCGCTTAACTTGCCCATTTGTTTTATCAATTACGAGCAAATCATCCCGATTGCGAGCCTGTCCAAAATTTCCAGTTAGTAAGAGTTTGTTTTTAAGATTATGACTACTTAAATTACCTAAGGAGTAACCTGTCATTCTTTTTAGAACGCCGTTGACTTCTTTTTTGTAAAGCTTAATCGTTCCTCGACTACGATTATAAACCATAATCTCATCTGCTCCATCACCATCAAAGTCACCAACGAGATAATGTTCGCTATTTTTGATAAAATTAGGTTGTGTAAACCACCACCACATTTCCGTTAAGTCGTTGCTAATGGCATAACCACGAATGCTGCCATCTTCGAGAATAGCAAAAATTTGATCTTTGCCTTTTTCTCTTCCGTTGACAACAAAATCGCCAATAATGAGGCGTTTGACGGGAGAAGGAAAGCTGTGTGTAAGTAATGGTTTGTGTTCGTGTTCACATTTAAAAATATGAATGTGTCGACCATCGACCTCAATGAGTTCATTTAGGGAATCTCCATCTATATCGCCTAGATATAATTTTGAAGAAAGCAAAATTTGAGAATTGGTTTTCATCTTTGTTTGTTTGGATTTTAAAAATGTCAAAACATTGACAGAATAATATATTAATCTTGGGATTTTTTGATGTAAAATTAGATGAAATAGACTCCGTTAGCTATCCGTAAAAAGACAGAATATAGTTATCCGTAAAATTACGTAGATGAGATGGAATGATGATTTGATGGAATAAAGGAATATTCTAGTGGAGGGATTTTGAGCATTCATTTAATGGGTAATAATTCCTTTGTTGTAATTCTCTAGTTGCTGGCGCCAACGATTAAATTTAGTGCTTTCGTCTTCTTCCCAACGCCCTTGTTGGTAGCGAAAAGCCATCCAGAAGGACTTCTTATTGCCCCTAATTCTTAGAAAATCGTCTTCTTGTGGTTGATAATCAAAATCAAAGCAATTCCGTTGGTTTAATTGCTGGACAACTTCTGATTTTAGTGCTTGTTCACTTTGATTCATTTTATAAATAAATGGTTTGCCTCTTAAGGAGCTAGCTTGTTTAACAGCGTTTTTACGTTCTAGAATCCAACCAATTTCATCGGGAGTTAATTGGTCACTATCACAAGAACAGAGTTTGAAACCTTGGTTTAAGTTACACATGATTTAACGTTTTAAAGTGGTAATGAAATACATAAAAAGCGCATTTAAAGAGTGTAGATGCTTAAACAAAATACGCAAAAGGTAGAAGATATAGTTATAATTTGCCGATGAATGCTGGGGACGAATGCGAATGCAAGGGCATAAGGATAGCATATTTAATAGCCGAAGTTGATTTGAATAGCTTCTGTTTGCTTATTTAAATATCTATCAAAGTAGTTTAAAGAAAAGCCTAGAAAAAACTAATTTTTAAAACAATCTATATACATTTTTAGTTGAATTAACAGGAAATTATTATCTTATTGAATCTTCCAAAGGGTTCGGGACACACCTTAAGACTTACCCCATTTTTAACATTAAAATCTGATCACTTATTGAGATAAGTGGATGGGTAATTTCAAATTAATATTAATTTTTATGAAACAAGTATGGCTTAGTTTGTTTTTGGTAACCATGTTTACAATAGCGTGCTCGGGGTCAGAAACAACAGAAAATAATACAAAACAAAGTGAACTTACAAGCACACCCGATCCAACAGAGGATGTTGCGGTAGCAATTACAACTAGTGCTACAGAGCATCCAGAAGGAGAAATCATAGGCAATGAAGCAGCAACGAATGCTGCAACGGCTTCTCCTACTCCCGAAAATGTTTCCAGTACACAAACCGATATTGTTTATCCTACACCAGCAACGAATAAAAGCAATGTGGTGGCTAAAAATGAGCCGATAAAGCCAGAGCCAGAACCTGTACAAGTAGAAGAGACAACCACTACAACAACAACGACTACGACTTCCTCTAAGCCAACTACAAATACTACAACAACAACTTCTAAACCGACATCAACAACTAGTGTTGCTCCAAAGCCTGCTAAACCAGCTTTGAGCCACGATGTATTTGATGCTTTGTTGCGCAAGTATGTCAATAGTAGTGGAAATGTAAATTATGGAGGTTTTCAAAAAGATAAAGCAAAGCTGGCTAGTTATTTAGAGTTGTTAAAAAACAATCCTCCTCAAAGCAGTTGGTCTAAAAATAAAGAAATGGCATATTGGATTAATATGTATAATGCAATCACCATTCACTCAATTGTAGAAAGTTATCCTGTTAGCAGTATCATGAAATTGGAAGGGGGAAAAATTTGGGATAAGAAAAAAATTGTCATTAACGGCGAAAATCTTACCTTAAATAACATTGAAAAGGATAAATTACTGAAACGATTTAAGGAACCTAGGGTGCATTTTGCCGTCAATTGTGCTGCTGCATCTTGCCCGCCCTTATTAAATAAGGCATGGACAGAAGACAATATTCAACGGTACTATGACAAGCAAGCAAAAGCGTTTATCAATAACCCAAGCTACAATACAGTTAGTGCCAAAAAAATTGAAGCCTCTCAAATTTTTAATTGGTATGCTGGTGATTTTGGTGGCAGCGATAAAGTTGTTCCTTATTTTCAAAAATATTCAGAAACGACCATTAAGGATAATGCTAAAGTTTCGTACAAAGAATACGATTGGAACTTGAATAAGCAATAGACAATCAACTTATCCTAAAAAAAAGCTCTTGGAGATAATGACTCTAAGAGCTTTTTTATTTAATTAACGTTTTATCCCAACGTGTTTTTGTCTTATTTTCGTTAGTAATAATAGTGTTTGCTATGAAGTATGAATGAAGATTATGCAATGAGAAATGTTAGGTGGAGCAGAATAAATATTAACAAAAGTATTGTAGACATTGATTAAATATTGGTTGGCATATATATTCCTCTTTTTTATTCCTTATTTATCCTTAGGACAGGTGGAGGATAGTATTCCTGTAGGAATATTAGAAGTGGAGCAAGCGTATCTTTTGAAGATGTATTCCTTGGACAAAGACAAGCGTTTTTTTAAAAAGCAACGCATTCAGTTTGAATATGAATTGGAAGATACTGCCCAGATACAAAACAAACTTCAAGACATCTTAAAGCAGCTTCATGCCAAAGCTTATTTAACAGCATCTATAGATACGTTTTTCCGAGATGATAGCACTCAGTTTTCAGCTTATCTTTTTGTTGGAGAGCGTTACGAATGGGCGAATCTAAAAAATGGCAATGTTACCGATGCTTTTTTAGCAGCAGTAGGATTTAAAGAGCGACTGTACACCGATCAACCTTTTTATTACAAAGAAGTTGCCTCATTACAAGAAAAGTTATTGATTTATTTAGAAAATCATGGCTATCCATTTGCGCAAGTCTATATTGATAGTGTTCGAATTGTAGAGCAAGAAGTGTCGGCACGCATTTATTTTGAAAAGGGACCGCTTATCTTTTTTGACGCACTAAAGATTGTGGGAAAGAGCCGTTTGCCCAAGCAGAAAAGGAAGAAAAAAGTTCGGATCACAGAAGGTTTTGTCTCTAGTTATTTAGGGATTCGAAAGGGAAAATTGTACAGCGAAAAACTTGTTCAGAAAGTTCAAAATCGAATGAATGCCCTGCGATATTTAACGAGTTATCAAACTCCTTATGTCATATTTAGAGACAATAAAGCAGAGTTAAATTTGTTTTTGATGGACCGCCCTTCGAGTAAAATAGATGTTTTGCTTGGCTTTTTACCTAGCAAAGATGCCGTAACAGGACAACAACGGTTTGATTTTACAGGGAATATTGATATTGATTTGATCAATCCATTTGGAACGGGCAAACGCTTGCAATTGAAATGGCAACAATTGAGCTTAGGAACCTCCGATTTGTTGGTGCGATTTGCTTGGCCTTATTTGCTGAAAACACCCCTAGGAGTAGATCTTTCCTTTAAATTATACAAGCGAGATTCTTCTTATATTGATATTATAACGGATGTTGGGTTGCAATATTTGTTTAATGGGAATAGTTATATTAAGGCATTTTGGATTAATACGACGACTAATTTAATCAATATAGACACCAACTTAATTCGGGCAACTCGGCGATTGCCAAGTATGCTTGATATTGATAACAGCTCGTTCGGGTTAGAATTTTATTATGATAATTTAGATTATAAATACAATCCTAGAAAAGGATTTGAGAGTAAATTAGTGGCTAGCTTTGCTTTGAAAAGAATCCGCCGAAATAATACCATTGAAGAAATAGAAAATCCTTTGGATACGACCTTTAGTTATGCCTCCTTGTATGATACAATAGTCACCAATACCTTTCAGTATCGATTTCTAGCAGAACACAGTCAGTTCTTTCAATTGTGGAAAACCAGTACTTTGATGGCTCGATATCGAGGAGGAATTATCCTTTCCAAAGACCCTATTTATGATAATGAGACTTATCGAATAGGAGGAAATAAATTGTTGAGAGGTTTTGACGAAGAGGCAATTTTGGCAACATGGTACAATGTATTGACGTTGGAATGGCGATTTCTATTTGGGCGAAATTCTTATGCTTATCTATTTGGAGATGTTGCTTATGTTCAACGAAATACAATTAGTACCCAATTGAATGATTTTCCTGTGGGCTTTGGTGTTGGCGTTGCCCTAGAGACCAAGGTAGGCATTTTTGCCCTCAGCTATGCACTTGGAACACAGCAAGGCAATCCAATTATTTTTAATAATAGTAAAGTACATTTTGGATATGTGTACTCGTTCTAATCTAGCTATAAAATAAGAGCAGCTAAAAAGAATAGCTGCTCTGTAACTTGATTTTACAATGTGCTAAAGCGGAGGAGGTGATCTATTTTGAAATAATAATTTTTTCTTTAAATAACTGTTCTCCATCGGATACCACAATTATATAAACTCCATTCTCTAACTCAGAAGCATCAATCGATTGCAACGGACGATTTGCAGTAATATTTTTTCTAACCCTACCCATTATATCAAAAATTTGAATGTTGGCATTAGTAGGCTGTGCTTGAAATTGGAGGGTAAAGGTTCCTTTTGAAGGATTCGGATAAATACTGAGTGTATTGCTTGTGATTTCTGTTGTAGTACGAAGGGTAGTATTTTGATTCGTAGTAGAATTGGAAGTTGTACCAGCTGTTTGCAAATCGCTTTGCGCAGAACTTACACTTGTAGAATTGTCTTGTACTGCTTTTCCATGAAAACAACCTGTTGTTCCATCGGGTAGGCAAGCACAAGGTCCTATATGCGCCAAAAACACTTCATTACCATAAAAGCCAGGTTGCAACAAAACAGCTTTGCCCGCTTTAAATTCTAATTTAGAAAAAGAGGTAGTTGATACATCAGACGCTGTAATATAGTTGTTAACAGAGTTATAGCTGTTTGTGATAGGCGATGCTCCAGAAAAAGTTAAGTTATCTTCGCAAGCTCTAGTTACTGTAATACACTCTGTTTTGGATGTTCCACATTCTGGATGATAAACCGTAATACAAATTTCTCCACTAGCTGCATTATCTGTTGTAAAATTGAATTGAGAATTAGCAGCGTCGTATGTATAGCCAAAACAATCAGGATGAGTAACCGAGTAGACCTCAGAACCTGGTTGACTACTAACATTGACGGTGAATTCTGTTTCATTACAAGCTAATTCGACAATGCTTGAAGAGGTAATAACGGGCTCATTAATATTTAGGATGGTAATATCCAACTCTACCGTATCCCTTTGAGTACTTACGACATTGCCACTATCATCAAGATCCACACAAACATAGGTAACGGTTAATGTTGCCTCGTTAGACGCTGCTGTTGTAGACCAAGTGAGCGTTACTGGATTAGTACCTGCATAGAGAATCGACACAGGATAATCAAGTTGCCAATCGACACTGTCTATGGCATCACAAGTATGCATGAGCTCATAGCTATTAACAATAAAATTGGATGGGCAAATCTCTGTTGGACCCTCTATGGTTGCTTCTTGAGCCCACACATTATTACAAGCAAGCCCCAGTAGAAACAAACTAATTAGTTTATACATAATAATTTTCATAGTGCTTACTTAATTTTATTTTTCAATACTTCCACTTCTGCTTTTAAGGCTTTATTTTCTTCTTTTAGTTGAATCATATAAAGCGTTAATTCTTCTATTTTTTCTAACAACTTAGCATCCATTTTAGCCACATCAATACCTTCTTTTTGCACTTCTTCTGCACTAGGAACACCAGGTAAGTGTTTGTGTTCTTTGACAAAGGCATTGACTTGATCCAAAGGCATTAATTGATAATTGTCTGCAAAAACATAATCCGCCCAGTCGGTAGTATTTTTGAGAGCTACTTTTAGTTTTTCTGTCAAAATTCCTTTGTCCACATATAGTTTGTAATCTCCATTGAATGTTGAACTAGCAGTTGGATCAAGACCTATACTAACTTTTCCATCATTGCGAATAAACAAGTGGTAGTTGGTGCCTGCATATCCTGTAGTCCCACCATAAGGCTTCCATATGTTAAGCCCCTTTGCATGAGGATTGTATTCAATACCCCATTCGCCATGACTTGCTCCTGTTTCTGCACCTAATAGCAGTGAGGCTTGATTGCCATCTAGCAGCGTAAATCCTTCTATATGAGCGTCTAGTCTAGTGCCATTAAAATTCCTAACATGCAATGTTGCATTGGGGTTGTTTAATCCAATACCTACTTGACGATCGTTGGTCAGGCTCATTACGGTTTGGTTGATATTGCCATGATGGAAATGCAAGCCTCTGTAGTTCGCGCCCATATCCCAAACATAATTGGTATAAGAAGAACCTGTACCTGAGAAGCGATGGGTTATTTGCAAGCCTGTTGTATAGCTTGTAAATGGAGCGCCTGAAGCGGGTAATCCTGTGTGCGTTTTAAAAATACTGACTTTAGCGGGTGCGCTTGGGAAAAAGCCACTTCCAACAGATATTTTGCCCGTAAAGGTAGCGTCTGTAAATTGAGCAAATAGATTTTGGCTCATCAGCCCAATTCCTAAAACGATCATTATTTGTTTAAAATTCATAATCCTTTGATGTTTTAATTAAAGTTATTTCGAATAAAAATTAATTCACTGTCAAAGTTAAGGTATATGAATATTTGAAAATTGATGTATGTTTATTCGTCAACGAAAAGGCTTTATCCGTCAGCTTTAAATCTATATTCGTTGAGAATAGAAGATAGGTGCTTGAAGTAGGGGAGAAGTTATAGTTAGTAGACGGCAAGAGTAAGTATTTGCTTTGGAGTAAGAGAAGAAATTAGAATAAAAAGTAGGCAATACAAACGTTGGTTTACGGATAAAAAAAAGCTTTCTAAGTGATTGTTCAACCTAGAAAGCTAATTATATTGGGTTACCCCAACTCTACAATCGTCAGGCCATCGCCCCCTTGATTGGGTTCAGGATGATAAGAACGTACGATATTTTTATATTCTCTTAATTTCCTATTAACGACCTTGCGCAAGGCACCCGATCCTTTTCCATGAATGATTCGAACCTCGTTGACACTAGCCATTAAAGCATTATCCATGAATTCTTGAATTCTTTCCAAAGCATCTTCATAACGCATCCCTCGAATATCAATTTTAGGATCAAAGTGGGCATTTTTGTTTAAGGTGTCTGTTTTGACAATAGCCGTTCGATGCGTTAAAATTGGATTTTTAATCAACTGCAAGTCTCTCAATTTAACCATCAAATGAAGGTTGCCTAATTCTACCTTTGCTTCTTTTTTCTTGATTTCCTTAACGATTCCCATTCCACCGCCAGAGCGCAATTTGACATAAGAGCCTTCTTCAATGACACCATCATCTTCTTGTTCGTACACCTCATAAATTCCTTCTTTGACGCCTTTTACATCTTCGACCATTTGCTTGCGTTCTTCCTGTGCTTTGTCGAGCAATTTTTTGGCTTTTTCGGCAGCTTTTTCCTTGTTAGAAGCCGTTTTGAGTTCTCTTAAAACTTTTTGAAGTGCTTTGTTGGTCTTTTCGGTTTCAACCAATTCTTGCTCTTTAATTTGAAGCTTTAATTTTTTACGAGAGAACTCCAAATCTCTAAAGGCCGACTCATAGTTTTTGATCAGTTGATCCAATCGTTTTTGATGTTCTAGAACTTGCTCGTGCGCCTCTACAGCTTTTTGTCGTTCTCGCTGCAAATCGACCAAGATTTCATCCAAGTTGTGATTTTGTTTGCCAACTTTGCGGCGAGCGTAGCCGATTACGTGATTGGGCAAGCCACTTTTAGACGCAATTTCAAAAGCGTAAGAACTACCTGGCTTTCCAATTTTCATTTGATACGTAGGAGAGAGGGTATCTTTGTCAAAAATCATAGAGCCATTGACTAGCCCTTTGTTCTCAAAAGCATAAACTTTAAGGTTGGAATAGTGGGTGGTAATAACACCGTAGACTTTTTTCTGATTCAAATCTCTTAGAACAGCTTCTGCAATCGCTCCCCCCATTTTAGGATCTGTACCAGAACCAAACTCATCAATCAATACCAACGTTTTGTCATCTGCCAACTCCATAAATAAACGAGCATTTTGCAAACGAGAACTATAGGTACTCAACTCATCTTCCAAAGATTGTTGATCACCAATATCGGCAAAAATTTGATTGAAGATACCTATCTCAGCTCCTTCATTAGCTGGAATTAACATACCCGCTTGAAGCATCAACTGGATTAAGCCAACGGCTTTCATACAAATAGATTTTCCACCAGCATTAGGACCACTTAAGACCAAAATACGAACGCCTTTCTTAAAGTGTAAATGAAAAGGAACTGTTGGTGTACCCGTTTGCTTATTTTTGATGGATAATAAGGGATGAACGACATTGCGCATCTTGTAATGAGGTGTCAACAAAACTTTGGGCTTTGTAGCTTCTAGCTGAATCGCTATTTGCGCTTTTGCTTGGATGGTATCAAAGCGAACAATAATTTGTTCATATTGCTGCAATTGAGGAATATAAGGGCGTAAGAGATCACTTAATGCTCTTAGTATGTTATAAATTTCCCGTTGATAGTCTCGTTCTAGGTCAAAAATGTCGTTGTTTAGATCAATAACCCCTTCTGGCTCTATAAAAACGGTTTTTCCTGAAGCGGATTCATCGTGAATAATACCTCGTACTTGACGTTTTCGCTCAGCAGGAACGGACAAAACACGGCGACCATTTCTAAAACTTTCTATATTATCTTTTAGCCAACCTTTGCTTTGATAATGGACGATGATTTGACGGAATTTTTTGTCCAATTCTTGGCGCTTGCTACTTTGCATTCTTGCAATGCGCATCAATTCGGGAGAGGCATCAGAGCGAATGTTGCCTTCTTCATCAATAACACGCTGTATTTCTGATAGCAATTCTTTGTCAAAATCAGCTACTCGTATAATGTCAAAGAGGGTTGGATAAAGCGTTTTGGTGCTTTTTCGTTTGCTAAAGAAGCCATAAATCCCATAACAAACCAACAGCGTTTTTGCTACATTACGCAAGCTTTCAACAGACAATACGTAGCCCTCAATGCTCAACATACGCAAATCATCGTTGATGCTGGCATATTGACTCATCGGAAAGTTGTGGTTGTTTTCATACGTTTGAGTATATTCAAATACCTCTAAAAGCCAACGCTCAATTTGCGAAGCTTCCGTACTTGGAATTAATTGCTGAAAATATTCCTTTCCTAATGTACCGTAGCAGTAATCTTCAGTTAATTCTAGTATTTTGTCAAACTCTAAAGTTTGGTATAAATCTTTCGGTGCAAGTTTCATTTCTAATCTATGCTTTGTCATAATTGGTTGCCCTAAAGTTACAGATTTCAATTCTACTAAGAATCAATGTAGGTGTTCACTTAAAAGAGTTGAATTGTAAAATGGAGTAACATCTGTATTGATAGAAGCACTATTATTAAGTTACTCTAATAGCAATGCCTCACAGTTTAAAAACATCTACTGCAAAAATAGTTCACTTCTAGTAGAAATTAATTATTTTTATGAAAGAAGTTGTAGCTTTCATTTAATCCATTCGTGTTTAGGTAACACTCCGCTGCTTTTTTAGTTTTTCTATATTCAAGGGAGCGATGTTCAAGTTATAATTAATAATGAAACCAGAGAAGAAATTTGAATTTAGTGAGGTGATTAATGCCCAGACGGTTAAAAAGATTGGGCATGATATAAAGAAGGTGTGGCAAGATTTTGATGTAAAACAGTTAGAAAAAAGAGTACTTACGAAGCTATCTAGTTTAGCTTTTAAAGATAGAGCTAATTTGATTGCAGACGTACTTTATGAGTTGTTACCCAAGGATTTTGAATTGGCTGGACAAATTTTATTGGATTCTTTTGGCGAACAGTTGGATGCTCCTGACTTTACAGGGCAAAATGCATTTATGTATATGCCGCATGGGGTATATGTCAGTCGTTATGGTTTGGATGCACAACATTTTGAGCTGTCTACGCAGTTTTTATATGAAATGACGAAGCGATTTAGTGCGGAATTTGCCATACGACCATTTTTAAATAAATTTCCTCTCCAAATGATTGGCAAATTGCAAACATGGGTCAAAGATGATAATCAGCATGTTCGCCGATTAGTTTCAGAAGGAACACGTCCACGTTTGCCTTGGGCACCTAGGGTTACGGTGTACGATGATGATTATACTGTCATTATGGACTTGTTAGCAATGCTGAGGAATGACCCTGAATTGTATGTGAGGCGGTCGGTAGCCAATCATCTAAACGATTTGACAAAAGATCGGAAAGAATTAGTACTTGCTCATTTAGAAGGATGGAATAAGCAACCTAATCCTAAAATAGTATGGTTGACCAAGCACGCATTGAGAACCTTGGTGAAAGCTGGAGATGCTGGTGCTTTAAAAATTTTGGGTTTTTCCAACAATCCTGAAGTTAAAGTGCAGCATTTTGCCTTGGAGAAACAACAATTGAAGTTGGGTGAGCAACTTGTTTTTTCTTTTGATATAGAATCCCAAAGTGCCTACTCTCAACGGTTAGTAGTGGACTATATCATTCATTTTAAAAAAGCAAATGGAAGCCAAGCACCTAAAGTGTTTAAGTTAAAAGTGTTAGAATTGGAAGGGCACCAGTCCATTCAACTTAAGAAAAAACAATTGTTTCAGCAGTTGAGTACAAGGGTTTTATACGAAGGAAGACATCAAGTTGAATTACAAATTAACGGAAAGAGTTTTGGTATTCAAGAGTTTGAACTTGTATTTTAAGTGAGAGGTGTAAGAATATTTGGGGCGTTTTTGATCACATTATTTGGTGGCTTTTTTTGTTGTCAATGTACTTAAGTTTGTTGAAGCCACGTGGAGTAGTACCATTGCTAACGAAGCGATAACAATCTTACAAATAATCAATAAACTACGATCTAACAAAACAACTGCGTCAATGAGATGTCTTTTTCAATCTAAAGCAATTGTGCTTCTAAAGTATTTTTTAATAGGAGGGCTGATTGTATTGTTTGAAGAGAGTAAGGCACAAGATACATTAGTTTTAGATACCTTAGAAATTTATAAACAAAGCAAATCTATACCACAATCATTTACTAAAAATCCTATAACGTTAGCTACTTATTTGACCCAAAATTATAAAAGAGACGATCAAAAAGTACTTTCAATAGCTTACTGGATTGCTACGAATATTCAATACAATTATCAAGCATTTAAACAGCGTTTGCTATCAGAAAAAACTTCTGTAGAGATTTTGCGCTCCAAAAAAGCTTTGAGTCATGAATACGCTCAATTATTCAAAGATATGTGTGGTAGTGTTGGAATACAAGCTGCTATTGTAAATGGTTATACCAAAGGATTTGATTTCTTCTCCAAAGATACTTTGTATCGTGCTGAACATAGTTGGTCAATCGTTCAAATTAATGGTCATTGGCATTTGATAGATTTGACCTATGCTAGTGGTCGCATAGAGTGTCAACAACAGGTATTTGCCAAAGGAATAGTCAAACTATTTAATGGTAGGATAATTCCTCGATTTAAGTATGTTCAAAAATTTAACCCTGCTTGGTTGTTTGTTGCTCCTGATGAATTTATTTTTACCCATTTCCCAAACTTAAAAAGGTATCAATTGCTCAAGCAACCACTTGCCTTTGAGGCATATCAAGCGGGGGGATGGGCCATTCATAGTCATTTGTCTTGGTTTCCCAAAACCTATCAGAGTAACCCCGCTATTGATGCATTTATTCAACAATCTAAAATAGAGCAATGGTTGTTGGAAGCCCAAGAGGCGCATGCTATTAACTCTAGCAATCATCAAGTAAAAGGATACCTTTATTATCTAGCTTTAGATAGTTTGTTTCGTGCGACTTATGATCCTCAAACGAGTGCCTTAATCGCCTCAAAGCGCTATTTGCAAAGAATGGCAGACTATGCTAATATTGCCGAAATAGCTTTGCGTCAGAGTGTTGAAGATAATAATCAAGAATATAAGAACAAAATGGCACAAAGTTGGGCGTGGAAAAAACGTTTGTTTGACAGCAATAGAGGGCATATTCAGCAGCTGCAAAAGCGTTCTCAAAAAAATACAGAACAGGAGGCATTAATTGTAAAAATTGAAAATGATAATTTGAATAGTCAGCAATTGGTAGAAAAGCACTTGCGTCATAAAAAAAGGCAAAGAGTTAGATTTAACAATATGGACAAAGCGAATTCTGAAATAGCAATTCAAAATTCTATTATCCATGCTCCTCGGAATGTGTTATTACATCAAACATTAGATTCCTTAGAAGAAGTGGCGAATGCCTTGATGGTTCAAAAAGATTCTTTATTGCAGTTTTTAGACGAAAAAATACAAGAGATTATTTATCCTAAAGAACAGTTGGTTATGCATATTCATCGAGGAAATTTAAAAGCTCTGCGACAAATTGTTGATCAAAAAAAATTAGCGTTGTCCTTGGTGTATGAGGATGCTCAGGTATTGGACAAAGGTTGGTTTAAGAAGAGCCTCTCACGGGCAGATAGTATTAACAAGGTTATTATCGACACCTTTTTGCTTACTTTGTACCAAAAACAATTAGCTTCTCAAAAAAGAATGCAATTGTATTGTAAGTTGATCGATAATCAATTAGAATTGTTACAAAAAGAAAGAAGTCGTAAGACTCAAAGGGCAAATACGCTGCAATATTCTATTGGTGTATTCGTAAACTTAGAAAACAAATTATTACAATATAAAGAGCAGTTAAAAAATTGCCTAGGATTTCAGCAGAGATTAATTCGTTGGTTGGAAAATGAAATTCAGTATATGCATCAGACCATACAGGTTTTTTGGAGTGATAATCGCTTGGAACATTATCGACATGTAAAATACATGGAGTATCGCCAACATATTCGTCAAGCTGAAAACGCAAAAATACATTTGATACTTCAAAAGATTACTAAGATTAAACGAATGATAATCGCTGCACAATCTTAGTGCATGGTTTGTTTGACAGGACACCAACAGATGATATAAGTCTAATAGAAAAAACTAATAATATGCTAATCCTGATTGTAATTTAATTGGGAGATTCGAATCCATTTATATAAAATACCACTATGACGATGGCTAAAAAAATAAATCTAGCGACTTGGAAACGATTGCCTCAATACGAGTTTTTTAAGACCTTTGATCAACCTTTCTTTAACATAACCGCTAATATCAACGTAACAGAACTTTATGCGTATACAAAGACAAATCAACTGCCGTATTTTTATACTATGTTGCATACTTTGTTAAAAGTGATTCAAACAATTCCTGAGTTCAGATATAGAATTTATCATGGAGATGTATACGAATATACAAGCATTGATAGTGGAGTAACAATTTTGTTAGAAGACGAAACCTTTATGTATGGAACCGTAGCCTATAAAGAAAATCTTAGGGATTTTATTGTTAAAAGCCAAGCAGATGTTGAACGTCAAAAAAAAGAAAGAGGTTTTGTGCCACATGGAGAACCTAATGTAATATATGTTTCTGCGTTACCTTGGGTATCATTTACAGGGGTTCAACATGCTCGAAAAACAGGAATGGAAGATAGTATCCCTCGTTTTGTTTTTGGGAAATATTTTAAAGAAGGAAATGAGCTAAAAATGCCGCTTTCTGTTGAGGTTCACCATGCTTTGGTGGATGGCTTTCATGTTGGTCAGCTATTCGAACGTTTGCAAAAAGAAAATTTAAACTTTGTTTAAGATGCTGATTAGTAGTTGGTTGTGTGTTTTGTTGTTGCTAGAGGCTTAATTGAAGGAGGAATTTAGTGCCAACAAACTAATTTAAAAATAAAACAAAAAAAAATAACAAAAAAATAAACCATCCTCTAGTAAAGCGTAGATGGGGCTTCCCCTTTTTATTTAGAAATATTGAAGTGTTAAATATGCTCCTTTAAAAAAAACAAACTGGACTTTTTAGTTTTAATATAATATCTTTGTGACCGATTTAAGATAAGATGAGTTGTATCAATTTTAATCATTCACTAACAAACCACTTTAAAACTAAGAAAATGACAAGACCTTTAATCACTATTTTATTGTGTATTGTATTTGCGTCAGTATCTATGGCACAAAACCTACAACCTATTAACAAAACAATTTCATTTCAACCTCAATTATCTACTTTTTCGAATGCACCTGAAGCAACGACCTTGAACTGTGTGGACACGATAGAGTTTACATTGGCAAAAGCAACAGGTTTACGTATTCTTACCTTAAATAATGCAACATCTGCACAAGCGGCATCTCAGTATTTTAATGCTGCACAAGCAATTACTATAAGTGGTGCAACATTTTATGCGTTTAAATCAGATGCAACAGGAGGTATTTCTGCGAATGTTCCTGTATCTATTTACTTGGCAGGAGCAGATTCTTTGCCTACAGGGGCACCATTAGCTACTGTTAACGTACCTGTAGATACTACTTTTGGTGGAGGTTCATTAGCTGTTCTTGAAAAAACAGCAAATTTCACAACACCCATAACTATGACACAACCTTATTGTGTTGTAATTGAGAACAATAGCCCCAATGGCGTTGGTCTAGTATACAATGACTATACTAGTGGCGATGGTAGACAACAATGGCTATCTGGAGCAAATATTGGAGGAAACTGGTTGAATTCATACGTTATTAGCATTGGAGGAGCGGCATTGGATGCAGATGTTTTGGTTTACCCACATGTTAGCTATGATTTGACCTCTTCATTTACTTCAAGTAGATCATATATGTGTGCTGCTGGAGTTGTGACATTTACCGATAATTCGTCTGTTATTTTAACAGATCCAATGTACAATAGAGCAGCTTTCTTTAATGCATTAGCTGTATCTTATGCTTATGACTTAGGAGAAGGAAACCCTGTAACAAAAGTTATTGATACGACACATACGTATACAACACCTCCACCATATACCGTTATTCAGTACGATACAATTTTAGGATGGAATACTTTCTGTGCAGCAAGTGACACAACTGTTTTAGCACCAATTACTTTAACGACAACAACGAATACAACGGTGTCTAATTGTGATCAAGCAACAGGTACTGCGACAGTAAGTCCACAATTAGGGGTAGCACCATATACGTACCAATGGGATGCCGCTGCTGCTAACCAAACAACGGCTACAGCAACCAATTTGGCGGCAGGTTCTTATATGGCAACATTTACTGATTCAGAGGGTTGTATAGGTTCAGATACATTTGTAGTTGACAACCCTGTATCACCAACACTTGGAGCAGCTGTAAGTTCTAACTATAACGGTGCTGATATTTCTTGTAATGGAGGTGCTGATGGAACAGCACTTGCAACAGGTACCAATGGAACAACACCCTATACATACCAATGGGATGCCGCTGCTGCTAACCAAACAACGGCTACAGCAATTAACTTGGCTGCGGGAACATATGGTGTAACTATCATTGATGCTGCAAACTGTGCTGCTACTGCTACTGTTACTTTGACAGAGCCAACGGCATTGGTTGCTACTGGAAATGCTGTTACAGATGTATCTTGTAATGGAGGTACTGATGGAACTACTTCTACTACTGTAACAGGAGGAACTGCACCATATTCTTACCTATGGAGCAACTCTGCTACAACAGATACTATCGTAGGATTGAGTGCTGGTAGCTACATTGTTACAAGCACAGATGCTAATGGATGTACGGTTGTTGGATCTACTTTGACTGTAAATGAGCCAACATTGTTAACCTCTACAATTCTAGATAATGGAGATGGTACAGCTACTGTTTCTGGAGCAGGGGGAACTCCTGGATACACTTACCAATGGGATGCCGCTGCTGCGAATCAAACAACAGCTACTGCAACAGGATTGACGAACAATACTACTTATAGTGTTACTGTTACCGATGCGAATGGATGTACTTCTGTTTCTAATGTAACTGTAACAATTGTAGGTATAAATGACCTTGAGGTATTGAACAGTCTATCTGTTTTCCCAAATCCTGCTCGCACAACTGTATTTGTAGATTTGGATATGCAAGTAGCCAATGATGTTTCTATCCGTATCGTTAACGTTACAGGACAAACTGTTTTGGAGAAAAACTTAGGTAATATTCAATCAGAAAGAGTTGAATTGAATACTACTGAATTGGCGAAAGGTGTTTATATGATGAACTTCAATATTGGTGCAGAAATGACAACTACAAAGTTGATTATTGAATAGCATGAATACCAAGATACTTTTAGTATAAATGAGAAGCCATATCCTTTGATATGGCTTCTTTTTTTATTACTCAGAGAGCATTTTTAATTTTTTTAATGAAAGGACAATGCTGACTTCTTTGGGGTTGTCTTTTTCTTTTTCATCACTGCCCATATATTTTCTACATTTTAGTTCTCCAATTGGAGGACTTAATACAAAATTTGATGGCTCAACACCAAGCTCTATCAAGTACTCTTTGACACTATTTTGCCTGCCTTTTGAAATTTTTCTATTAATCTCTTCACTACCTTCACAGCTTGTTGTGCCTTCAAGGTAAATGGAGTAGTACTCATCATTTTTTTGTTTTAGCGTTAAGTCCCTAATCATGCTAATTTCTTGTGTAGAGAATGTTTTATGAGGGAAGTCCTTTTTTAGTTTGGTGGCTACTAATTTTGAAAAATCTTCAACAATTAGCCGATGCAATTGATTTTTATCGCCTTTGTCTAGAGTAACTTCATTTTTTTCAAATTTTATGGAGGAGTTATCGGTCTCTTTTTTAGGCTTTTGAGCCTTAAAAATAATAGGGATTTGCATATTTAACTCAAATCCTTTAAACAGTATAGCAGAATAATCAATAGATGCAATACCAATAGATGCTCCCATGTCTAAATTATTACTGTCAACAGAAGCTTGGGCTTTTAAAACTATCGTATTGTTATTTAATTCAGCAGAGGTGTCAATTGTTATTGTTTGTTGATTGATTTTGGTAATCAATTTCTTTAGTTCATTTGTAAATTTTTTGTCATCAGGATGAAGCTTGCCAAGTACTAATATTTGTTTGATAATAGAGGCAAAAATATTCTCTCGATTGAATTGAGAATATGTTTTTAGTGCATTGATACTAATAGTACCATTGCCTTGAACTTCGTAATGAGTACTAATGGTTTCGTAACGAGTAAACGTGTTGATGATTGTATCACCATGTGATAAGATGAACTTCAACTCTATAGTAATACTTCCTGTTGTATTTTGAGGGAGCGTAATGCTGTCGTCTTTATATGCATCAGATATAGATCTTGTGATTTTTTTGCCGTTTGAACAGGTAACTAAGACATTTGCCTCTGCTATAATAGAAAAACTACCTAACGTCGATTGGATAGGAGTCTCCGAATAAGGTTCTTCTTTTACTTTTTTTTGCTTTTCTTTTTTCTTCGTCTTGCTTTTTTCTTTTTTCTGCTGAATAAGAGCTACTTTTTTATCAATTGCTTGATGAATCTTTTTGTCCCAATCATCTAAGCGATCGATTATTTTCTGTGCTTTACGTTCTAGAACACCACTAGCTTTGATGCGACCTGAAATGGTTGCAATATCCATAGAGTAGTCTTGTAGTTTGGTGTAGGGTGTTAGTTCTAAATTGCTTTCTACAAATACATTTTCCAATTCAGCAATCAACGCTTTTGCAGCGTTTAGTTTTCTATTATTGGAACGTTTTATTTGCTTTAGTTTAGCCAATTTTGCCTTTGCTTTTTCGATAGAAGCTTGCATTTTTTTTAGCTTTTTGTCTTCTTCGTCACTAATGTAGCCATCAGCGTTAAATAATTCTCCATAATAGCATAATTTATCATCCATGTATTGTAGTTCATCCTCCAATTCTTGAATCTTATCTATTGATGTTGCCATAATTATTATTTAGGTGATTTTTGATAAAATAAATGGGTTTAGTTTCGCTAGCTTGTTCTTCTTAAGCTATTAATTTATATTTGCAGTAAATATCTAATATTGTGAATATACTAGCAACGTAGAATATTGAGAACGTGATGTTTTGTAGAAACTATTGTGAGTGATTTTTTAATTGTATTAGTTTGTAAAACAGCTTTTTAAGGTTGTATTGTTGTGATGAAATACAATAGTTAGCAGCGAACCGAGCTATGCGAGTTCACGACCGTAGGGAGTAACAAAGCTAACTAAAAGCGAAGCGCTCATGAAGTACCACGCAGTAGCAGCGCAGCTAATCAATGAACTACTAAAAATAATAATCGAATGGATAAAGGAGAATTAAAAGCATTTTTAGCAGAAGTAGAAGAAGATGGCATTGCTTTGTTACATAGCAGAGGTTATCAATGGTTCAAAAGTGAATTTTTACCTTATTTAAATTTAGGAGATACGCTCTTAGCCGATCAGGTAGAGCTCTTGGCAGACTGTTGGTACTTGGTTGGTGATGTGTACGATTTTAATGGAACACCCATCAAAGCAATAGAAAGTTATAAAAAGGCTTTGGAATATGATGATGATGTAGATGGTGCCTATCGTGAAATTGCCAATATGTATGAACAAATCGGACAATACACAGAGGCTTTGGAATATATCAATATTGCCATAGACAAAATGCCTGAAGAAGAAGAATTACTTGATGATAAGGCTTCGATTCAAGATAGTATCAATTATACAGTAGAACCTTATCTGACTGCTAAAAATCAAGCTTGGACGTTGTCCGAGCAATTAGCACAAGGAGAAGTGGAAGCCGTTGTTCAAACAATTGCTGCTTTAGAAAGTCCCAATGTAGCTGTTTTGCAGTGTTTGGCTAAGGCGTATGGAATGGAATTAAAAAAAGAGGCTTATTTAAAAACTTGGGAACGTATCCTTCGGACGGAAGGCAACATGACTTTAAATTATGCCGATTGGTTCTATATGCCTCGTTCTATTTATAACAATGAGAAAATATGGTTGCTAATTAAAGAACTAAGTCCGAGAGTCAACGAAGCTATTTTTATTGAGTTTGATAGTTTGAGTGAACATTACAGTGAGGTACTTTCACAAGCCGAAGAACTAAGCCTAATTTGCGATTTTCAGATTCATAGAATTACAAAAAATCAAGCAGCGCTCAAAGAATTGGCTGCCCAATATCCATTGTGGGAAGAAGTGCAGGAGTTGTTAGCTTAAAAAGAGGATGTTTTGCATTAGTTTGAATTGCTAGCCTTTTATTGCAAAAAACTAAAATGATAAATAAGAGGAGTTAACTATTTGAGAGTAACGCTACATTATTCTCAAATAGTTAGCCCAAATAAAAAATGCTAAGAAGGCTGACTGCCTAATGCATAAATAGCAAAGCTAGCCAACCAGTGCCCACCTTCATAATGTCCGTCTACAATTTCAGGCAAAGAGTGGTGAATATGCTGATGAGCAACGGTTTCTAAGTGAGCATATTCAGGTAACGTTTGGGCAATTCCATACAAGCACCAAGCTCGACTAAAATTAACGCCATCCAAATGCACTAAGTGACCGTCGGTACGATCGCTAACAATACCTGGTTCTAGTTTGAAATCGGATTGAGATAATTGCGGTAAAAACTTTTGCAACCAATCAGCAAATTCTTCTTTAGGAAGGACTCTTCTCATAATATCTATTTCCTCCAAGCAAGGAGACAAAAAATCATATCCCCCAGGTTCCCATTCTAATGGACCATTTTCATCTTTCAAGAAAAAATCTTTAGCTCTATTAGTAATTAAATCCTTTAACGCATTGTGTCCAACTGTAGCGGCATAATCATAGGCAAAAGTGAGCCCAAATCCTGTATTGGTATGAGTTCCTATACGAATAGGGTAGTAGAGTTTTGGCAAAAATTCAAGGTAGCTATCAACAATAAGATTAGTTAAGGGCTGCAAATTATTTTCTAACTCTCTAGCAAAGGGAGTATCCCAAGTATGTAATTCTTCTGCTAATTTTAACAACCAAGCCCAACCATAGGTGCGTTCATAGCTTTTGTTTTGAGGTTGTTTGAAGTAGTCAACTTCCTGTAAAATATTTTCTTTAGAAATACGTGCCGCTAATTTTTGTTTAATTGCTTCTGCATTTTCCAAGTTGGGAAACTCCTTAAGTAAACGTACCAATGACCAGTGCCCATGAACGGCCGAATGCCAATCAAAGCAGCCATAAAAAGCAGGGTGTAAAATACTGGGGGCTTTTAAATCTTCAGCTCCCGACAATACTTGTCCTAGTTTGTTTGGATATTCTGTTTCCATACAGGTCAGCGGTAGTTTAGCAAGTCGATTAGCTTCTGTTAAATCCAATTTGGGAGCAGGAATAGATGGTTTAGGAGTCATAGTAGTTGGTGTTGATGTCTTTTCTTTTGAAATGTTTTCAGTAGTTGTTGATTGATTCGAATCACAAGAAAACAATAGATAGACCAAGAGTAAAATAAAAAGGTGTTTCGTTGAGGGCATGATATTTTAGATTGAATAGATGGAATAATTGCTGTTGTTAAGGTGGCGACAACAGCACTTTAGAATACTTCTAATACATACATAATAGGGAATCTAATACGATTTTTAAACGGAGTAATGATAGTTGTAACTATTTTGCTTCAACAATAGAAGTAACTCAAAGGCTTGGGGGTTTATTTTTCTTTTTTCTTAATGCTATACCAAAGACAGTTACAGGAACAAGCAACAAAACATACAAGTATTGAAGGGCTATGGTTAAAAATATTGGAATCAGAAGATACAAACAACTGTAAAATAATACCAAATAAATAATAGAAATATGTACATTTTCTTTTTTGTGATAATCCAAGAAAATTACAAAAGGAAAAGATGTAAATCCAATCACTAGTGGTAGAAATAACAAACTAGAATGAAAGAAGCCAAAGTCAAAAAGAGTAGATTGCATGGGAATAAGTGGAGTTTTTTTGATGATTGGGACTCAATATACAAAACTTTGTAATAAGAGGAAGGAGGCTTTGAGGATGATTTGTTTGTAAAGAAAAGAAAGAGCTATGTTCGCATCGAACATAGCTCTAAAGGTAATATACTTTGAGGAAGTGCTTTGTTAAGTTTTTGAAAAGCTTTCAGGGGCATCAAAGGTATTTTCGTTTACATTCACAAATTTGATATTGCTCAATGTTGCAGCACCCAATTCTTTGGTTAGTCCTTCCTCTTTTCTCCATTCCCAAAAAATCCAATTTTGAGCAATAGGAATACCATCGATCATTGTATAATCTTTGTATTGAATGGCATGAGGATCTTTTTCTGCTTCTGCTTGAGTGCTTCCTCCAGCAGTAACGATATAAGCTGCAACATCAATCAAGTGTGTTTCCTTATCGGCATAAGCAATATACCAATCTTCAGGATCATCACCTGTGCCCGCATCAAACGTAAGTTGCTGAGTAAAGTATTCTTTGTCGTTCAACATAGAATTCTCGTAAGCTTTCCAATTGGTTCCAGGGTCACTTAATTTGTATGGATAAAGAAAGAAGTAAGGCCACGTGTAGGCTCCAAAACGGATTCGCTGTGGATTTTCCATTTCTGGAGAATAGTAAACATCATTCTCATTGTAGTAAACCTTATGACCATTTTTATGTGTAATAACTCCTCGGCGAGAATCCGTCGTTGTTAGAATTGTTCCATTGAGACGTTCATTGCCACCAAAAGTTAATACAATATCAAATTGAATGGCTTTTTTAGATAAAAAATCTTCTCTATGGTGCGCTTCTTCGACTTTGGCTACAAAAGCGTTTTCGTTTTGATGCTTCTGGGGAGCCTCTGTTGTTGTTTCTGTTGTTGCAATAGAATTAGAATCTATATCAGAAGCAGCTTTTTCTTCAGGAGAGCTACAAGCAATTATAAGGGTGAATAAAAAAAAGGAAATGATAGATTGATAGTACATGAAAATTAACTTTTATAGATGAAAAAATATAAAGCCCATAAACAAAAGTGCTTTGCTTTTTGTTGTCAGATCCATGTCAACATTTAGAAATAGTTTACAAAGTGTGCTTAAAAACTGGATGTATCAACCATTAAAATTAATTCTGTCGTTAGGATAACTCGAATGGTCGAATTTTTTGACATAACGCAGCGAGTTAGCAACTCTTAAGGGATCAGACGTGTTTGATAAAAGAAGGTAAGAGGTTGTTATTAGAAATACAAATAAAATACTATGAGAAGTTTTGCTTTTTGGGCATTGGTTGTTGTAATGAAAATTTACGTCTATTTTAGTTTAGTTCGGTTGTTCAAACGACCATTGTATCGAAATTTGGCGATTGGTTTGGGAGTGATCTCGGTTTTGTCAATGGGGGTAGGTGTATATGCGCTTTTTAATAGCTTTGGAGGAGGAATTAGTTCTGTTTCAGCTTTTGCCAATTATTCTATAGCGTTAATGATTTCCTTTTTAGTTTGCGAATTAATGGTGTCTCCATTCTTTTTGTTAGATGACTTGGTAGGCTTATTTCAGAGAGGTCGCCACTATTTGGGCAAACGCCATCAGAAGGGAATTAAATTTGAGCGACGGAAATTCTTAAAACAAGGCGGTGTATTGCTTGGAGCGATTCCTTTTATGTCTTTTTTATATGGCATTACGTGGGGGAAATACAACTTTACAGTCCACAAGCAGCCTTTAGTATTTGATGATTTACCTGATGTTTTTGATGGGTTTAAAATTGCTCAAATATCAGACGTGCATTCTGGAAGTTTTGATAATAAACAGGCGGTTCAAAAGGGAATTGAATTGTTGCAGGCACAAAACGCAGATGTAATTGTATTTACAGGTGACTTGGTGAATAGTTACGCTTCAGAAATAGAGCCTTATTTAGATGATTTTAAATCATTAACAGCTCCTTATGGTAAGTTTTCAGTGCTCGGAAATCATGATTATCCCATGTATAAACGAATGTTTGATAACGATGAGCATGGTCAACGAAATTTAGACCGAATTAAAGAGCATCACCAAACAATGGAATTTAACTTGTTATTAAACGAAAGTAGAAAACTAGAGAAGGAAGGGCAATACATTCGTCTAATAGGAGTTGAAAATTGGGGACGCAGCCGACATTTTCCTAAGATAGGTGATTTGGATTTGGCTACAGCAGATTGTGAAGAAAAAGAATTTAAAATATTGATGTCACACGATCCAACTCATTGGGAAGACCGTGTTAAATCTTATGATAAACACATTCATTTGACTCTTAGTGGACATACGCATGGATTTCAAATGGGAATTGACTTGCCCATGTTCAAATGGAGTCCAATTAAGTATGTGTATAAACATTGGGCTGGTTTGTACGAAGAAGCGGGGAAGTTCCTGTATGTAAATAGAGGGTTTGGTTTTTTGGGTTTTGCTGGGCGAGTAGGAGTCTTTCCTGAAATTACAGTATTTGAACTGAAAAAAGGGTAAAATTTCTATGGAACGATTTTTTTTTAAGAAACAACAAGTCTTAATTTTTCAATAGTAGCCCCGTACTAAAATCCTAACAAGGGGCTACTATCGGAAATACTTTTGAATGTTATTCTTCAATATTTTTATCTCCATAAGCCAAGTCTCCTGCATCTCCCAAACCAGGTACGATATAGGAACGGGCGGTCAATTCCTCATCAATTGCTGCCACCCAAATACTTGCTTTGGGTAAGGTTCTTTCCAAATGTTCTATGCCATCTGTAGAAGCAATAGCCGCTACGATATGAATGTGAGATGGGGTACCATGTTCCAGTATACCTTCAATAGCCGTTGTCATAGACATTCCTGTGGCAATCATTGGATCACAAATGATGAGTGGTTTGCCCTCAATAGAGGGACAAGAAACATAATCCATATGAATTTCAAATGTGCCATCTTTATGTTGGCGGCGATACGTTGTAACAAAGGCATTGTCAGCTTGATCGTAAAAATTCAACAAGCCTTGATGCATTGGAATTCCTGCTCTCAGAATCGTAGCCAAAACTGGAGGAATAGCTAATATTTTAGAATTGGAAATTCCCATAGGTGTTTCTACTTCGAATTCTCCATACTGCAATGTTTTGCTAATTTCGTAGGCAAAAATTTCTCCCAAGCGTTCTAGGTTTTTTCTAAAGCGCATACGATCTGCTTGGATGTCGATGTCTCGAAGCTCTGTAACAAATTGATGTATAAGGGAATTTTGAGCAGATAGATTGAAGATAGGCATGATGATTGATTTTTTTTATAGAAAAACTTAATCCATTGGGGTCTAATGTAAAAAAAAAAGCTTAGATTTTGCTTCACTTGTTGATTTATATTGAAGCGGATTTTAAAAATGAATACAATTGTAATAGGGCAGCAACATTATCGCTGGGAAGTAGAAGTGTTTACATGGTTGGGAGCAATAGAATGCACCATTTATAATGTTGTAGATCTTGCAGCCTGTTTGGTTATTGTCCAAGAAGGAACGGACAAAAGATTATCTTCTCCCCAAAAGGTAAAAGAGTGGATTAATTTTGCCTTGCAAGAGGGATGGTATAGCGAGACAAGAGTGTATAGATTGTTTGAAATCAATGGTCACCATCGAATGGTTCGTTTGAGTAATAGTTTGGCACAAGGCGCAAAAGTAGCCTCTACTTTAAGTCAAAAATTTGGAAAATCTACGACTGCCTTAGAAAAAAGTAACCATCAATATAATTTGACAAATCTAGAGCAACAGATTGGTTTGACGTTGCCTACTACACTCAAACAGCTGTATTTGGAATTGGGCAATGGTGACTTTGGTCCTGATTATGGCTTTTTCTTTTTAGAAGAAAAAGAAGGCAGTTCAAAGATTACTTTGGAGCAAGCTTATGATGAAATACATCAAGCAAAAATTAAGGATTGGGACTGGGAACTGTCCAAGCTATTTGTCCCATTTTTGTACTGGGGAGCTGATATTTATTCTTTGATAGATTGTGGTAATCCAAATGGTGCTGTTTATGTATTAGACAAGAACCTAAAACAGGAGAAAACAACTTGGCAGTCTTGCGTTTGGAAACATTGCGATTCGATTTTGGAGTGGCTCGAAAAATGGTCGGAAGGCGATACTTCTGGGCGTTCTCTTTGGTTAGAAATGTATCAATTAAAGGGCTTGTTGTAATAGCTAATAAATAGCTAGGGGTAGTTGGCGGCACTACTATTGTGTAGTCGTTGATTTAAGCTTAGGATTACTTTTGTAAAAAGTTGAGCGGAAGCATTTCCCACTCTTTCCCACCAAATGATTCAAGTTTCCCACTTTTTTCACTTTTTTGAAAAAAAACGCTTTTTTTTTCCACTTTTTTGAAAAAAAAGGGAAAATTTCCCACTTTTTACAAGGGTGTAAACGAAAAAGTGACACACTTTTTGCTGTAGCCCATAAATAAAGGGTTTTGAGAGTCTTAGCTGCTTGGGTGAGACTCATTTTTTTTGCACTAAAGAGAAGAAAAGTGCAAAAAGTGGGAATTATTTTCTACAAAAAGTGGTAGAAAGTGGTAAAAAGTGGTAAAAAATGGTATTTTTGATTTGTTATAACAAACAAAAGATTTTTAATGATACAATTTCTCGGTGAATACAATTGCAAAATGGACGCAAAGGGGCGTCTAAGATTGCCATCGCCCTTGTTGAAACAACTGGGAGATTTGGCACAGGATGGCTTTGTACTAAACCGAGGTTTTGAAAAATGTTTGGTATTGTATCCTAGACAAGCTTGGGACACGATTTCCAAAGATATTCAAAAACTAAATCAATACGTAAAAAAGAATAGAGATTTTGTTCGTTATTTCTTTAGAGGAGCAACTGAGTTAGAATTAGATAGCAATTCTCGACTATTGTTTCCTCGAACAATGCTTGATCATGCTGAAGCGGACAGAGAATTAGTGTTGTTTGCTTATTTTGATAAAATTGAGGTCTGGTCAAAAGAAAATTATGAAGCTTTATTAAATGATGAACCAACTGATTTTGATGCTTTAGCAGAAGAGGTCATGGGCAATTTGAATGGAGGAAGTCAAGATGGAGGAATTGAATTATCATAATCCCGTATTGCTTCAAGAAAGCATTGACGGGTTAGCTATAAAGCCAGATGGCACGTATGTAGATGTTACATTTGGAGGGGGAGGACACTCTGCTTTGATCTTAAAACAATTAGGTCCAAAGGGAAGGTTGTTTGCTTTTGATCAAGATGCTGATGCGGCGGAGAATGTAATCGAAGATGAGCGATTTAAGTTAATACCACACAACTTTCGATTCTTAAAGCGTTTTTTGAGATTAGAAGGCGTTCGGAAAATTGATGGTTTGTTGGCTGACTTGGGCGTATCTTCTCATCAATTTGATACAGCAGAACGAGGCTTTTCGTTTCGTTTTGATGCTTTGTTGGATATGCGAATGAATCAAGGTGCAGATCTAACTGCCGAGCGAGTAGTCAATACATATAATGCACAACAATTGCAGCATATTTTTGGAATGTATGGCGAAGTTCGAAATTCCAAAACACTAGCGCAAACAATTGTGCAGAAAAGAGACTCTGGAGTTGCCTTAAAAACAATTGGTGACTTTGTAACAGCTATTGACAAATGTATTAAAGGAAAGAAGAATCGCTACTTGTCTCAAGTTTTTCAAGCCTTGAGAATGGAGGTAAACGAAGAGATAGAGGTATTAAAAGAAATGTTGTGGCAGAGTACAGAAGTATTGGAGACAGGTGGAAGGCTTGTAGTTATTTCATATCATTCCTTAGAAGATCGATTGATTAAAAGTTTGATCAAGAAAGGAACATTTGAAAAGGAACCAGAAAAAGATGATTTTGGCAACTTTTATCAACCTTTAAAAGCAATTAATAAAAAAATTATTATCCCTACGGATAAAGAAATAAAAGAAAATCCAAGAGCTAGATCCGCTAAGATGCGTATAGCAGAACGAACGGATAAGAAACCGCTATTATTTAATTGACGTACGGGCGAACCAAGTGTTCGCCCCACGACAATTTATAGCAACTCCTTCTCGTACTAGTTGATTATTCTGAATATATAAAGAGTGGTTATAGAGAAGAAGAGGAAACGAGTAATATTATGGCTGAGAATAAAATAAAAGCACCTGTATCAACAACGCCCAAAAGGCCTTCCAAACCAAAAAAGCAACCTGCTTTTATGAATGGTTTGAATATGAGCGCTTTTTATTTGTTCAATAACATTCATTTTATCTTTTACTTGGCTTTTTTAGGAGTTATTTATATTGCTAATTCGCATTATGCTGTTCAAACTATTAAGGAAATTAAATCCATCCAAAAAGAACTAAGGGCAATTAGCTGGGAAAGTAATTCTAAAAACTCAGACCTGATGTATCAAAGCATGGAATCTGTTGTTGCTAAAAAAGTAAAAAAAATGGGTTTGGAAGAATTAGAAACCAATCCCAAAAAAATTATCAGTAAAAACAAAATCAAATAAGGACTATACTTTAGGTAGCCCTATTGAACATAAGGATAGAAAACTCAATGTCAACAAAAGACCAAACCAAAAACGCCGCTAAACCGGTAGATGTTAAGAATGCCATTTTGTGGCGCATCTACGTCGTCATGCTTATGACGATCGTTGCTGCTGTAGTTATTTTGCTACAGATCGGTAAGGTACAGTATATGGACGGCGAAGAACTTAGAGCAAGAGCAGATAGTATTTATATTGCTTTGCGCCCTGTGGAGGCTCCTAGAGGAAATATTTTGGCAGAAAGTGGTAGTTTGTTGGCGACTTCTTTGCCGTATTTTCAGTTACACTTTGATACAAAGGTGGTGCCCAAGGATACTTTTATGAAGTATGTAGATACGTTGGCTGCTTGTTTGGCGCGCTATGTAGATAACGAATATACTATTGGTGCTTATCGAACTCGTTTAAAAAATGCACGTAACGCAGGACATCGTTATTTTCCTATTCGTAAGAATGTAGGGTATTTGGAATTAGAAGAAATTAAAAAGTTTCCTCTATTTAATAAAGGTGGACAGTACAAGAGTGGTTTGATCATTGATAAGATGAGCAAACGCCAATATCCATTTAAAATGTTGGCACATCGTACTGTAGGGTACATTCGTCCGTATGTCAAAATGAAACCATCGGGAGACACGATTCGAGATGTTCGCGGAATGCCTGTATTGGATACAATGCGAGTCGGTTTAGAAGAGGCATTTAATCATATTTTGTCTGGTGAAGAGACCTTGAAACCTATGAAATGTATTGGTAGCAATATTTGGGTGCCTTTGACAGATATGTCCGAAATCGAACCGAAAGCAGGAAAAGATGTCGTGACAACATTAGATATTAATATACAAGATATTACAGAGGAAGCCTTGTTGAGAACGTTACAAAACAATCAAGCGGATCATGGTTGTGCTATTGTAATGGAGGTTGCAACAGGAGAAATCAAAGCAATTGCTAATATTGGTTTTAATAAGGAAAGAACATCTTATTGGGAAACAAAGAATTATGCGATTGCTGAAGCTGCTGAGCCTGGGTCGACATTTAAGTTGGCTACTATGATGGCGTTGTTTGAACATGGTTATGTTAAACCAACAGATACCGTTAATCTGAATAAGGGGCGAATTGAATTTTATGAAGAGACAATGGAAGATGCTTCTTATCATGGTCTAACCCTTACATCAGTTAGTAAAGCATTTGAGATTTCTTCGAATGTTGGAGTCGCACGATTGGCTAATAAGTATTATAACAAGGATAAGGCAAGTCAAAAGAAATATATAGATTATTTGAGAGGCTTGCAGTTTGAGCACTCCAAACTTGGCTTTTCGGGAGAGGGATCTTCTTTTATTAAAGATCCAGATTATAGAGACTGGAGTGGTATTACAGTTCCTTGGATGTCTATTGGTTATGAGTCTTATTTAACTCCTTTGCAAACATTGAATTTGTACAATACCATTGCGAATAATGGTCAAATGATGAAGCCGCATATTGTGAAGGAAATTCGTGCGTTTGGAAAAACGGAGCAACGATTTAGACCTGAAATTATCAGTCGTAACTTAGTGGACAAGAAAACAGTTGCTTATGTCAAGCAATTGTTGGAAAGTGTGGTGGCAGGCAAAAGTGGAACCGCTAAAAATATCAAACCAGAGCATTATAGTATAGCTGGTAAAACAGGTACAGCTATTATTAATTATCGTGCTTACCGAGATAGAGGAGAAGCTAAAAAGTATCGTTCTTCCTTCGCTGGTTATTTTCCTGCAGATAAACCTGTTTATTCTTGTATTGTTGTTGTAACGAATCCGAGAGTAGGGTTTTATGGTGGTCGAGTGGCTGCCCCTGTTTTTAAAGAAATTGCGGATAAATGTTATTCCAAAATCATTGACGTGCATCATGCTATTAATGACTCAGCTAGAGTGTATAAAGGAGCAAAAATGCCAGACTTGCAAGTTGGCTTTAAATCAGACTTTGAAACTTTAGTAGAAGGTTTAGGTATGCCTTATAAAGATGCTTCAACTACACGTTGGGCAGTAAGTCGTATTGAGAATGATACGTTGGCATTGGTAACTAGAAATATTAAAGATCAAGATAAAGTGGTTCCGAACGTTGTAGGAATGGGCTTAAGAGATGCTTTGTACCTCTTGGAAAATAGAAATATTAGAGTGAAAGTGAGAGGTTCTGGTAAGGTGAAATCTCAGTCTATAAAGCCTGGTCGTTCTGTAAATGAAGCACATACGATTGAATTGGTACTAGGATAATTGTAATGAAATTGAGGTATGAAATTAAATGAATTGCTAAAAGGAACCAATTATCAGGCAATAGGACCGAATACTAACCCTGAAATCGAAAGCCTTCAGTTTGATTCTAGAAAGGTGGTAAAAGGTGCTTTATTTGTAGCCATTAAAGGAGTTGAAACGGATGGGCACCTGTACATAGATAAGGCGATTCAAAATGGTGCTTGTGTTGTGCTTTGTGAGCAAATTGACAAGGTTCAAGAAAATGTTCTGTACATAAGAGTTAGAGATACCGCAGAGACATTAGGGCATTTTGCCAATACGTTTTATGGCGCGCCTTCACAGCAATTAAAGTTGGTTGGTGTAACAGGGACAAATGGTAAGACGACAACGGTAACGTTGTTGCATAATTTGTTTAGCCAATTGGGATATACTGTAGGGCTAATTTCTACGGTAGAAAATAAAATAGGGCAGGAGGTCATTCCAAGCACACATACTACGCCTGATGTGATTACATTAAATCAATTGTTGGTGGAAATGAATCATGCTGGATGCGAGTATGCTTTTATGGAAGTTAGTTCTCATGCAGTAGATCAGAAGCGAATTGCAGGAATTCATTTTGAAGGAGGGGTGTTTTCAAATATCACACACGATCATTTGGATTATCACAAGACCTTTCAAAACTATATTTATGCTAAAAAAGGTTTTTTTGATGCTTTGCCTAAAACAGCGTTTGCTCTAACCAATTTGGATGACAAACGAGGAGAAGTGATGTTGCAAAATACCGTTGCCCAAAAAGCAACGTATGCGTTGCGCCAGATGGCTGATTTTAAAGGCAAAATTATGGAAAACAACCTTTCGGGCTTGGTGTTGTATTTGGATGGTGAAGAAGTGTATGCTCGTTTGGTCGGTGGATTTAATGCCTATAACTTGTTATCGGTTTATGCGACTGCAAGGTTGTTGGGAGCGGATAAATTAGAAGTGCTTGCCGTCATGAGCAATTTAGCAGCACCAGAAGGTCGTTTTGACTATATACAAAACGAACAACTAGGAGTGGTTGGCATTGTTGATTATGCACATACACCAGATGCTTTAGAAAAAGTTTTACAAACAATAGATAAGTTGCGAACTGGCAACGGACGAATTATCACCGTAGTAGGATGCGGTGGCGATAGAGACAAAACCAAACGCCCTTTAATGGCGAAAGTCGCTTGTGACTATAGTCAACAAACGATTTTAACTTCCGATAATCCGCGTACGGAGGAACCAGAGGCAATCTTGCTTGATATGGAGCAAGGGGTTCCGCCCTACGCGAATCGGAAAACCTTGGTTATTACAGATAGAAAACAAGCCATCCGAACGGCTTGTCAACTCGCTCAAAAAGGAGACATTATTCTAGTAGCGGGTAAAGGACATGAGAAATACCAAGACATCAATGGGGTCAAACATCCTTTTGATGATAAAGAAGAATTGAGAAACGCTTTGAACGAATAGGAGCTTCTTAAAAAATGAGAAGTTCTTTGGAATCCCCAAAAGAATAGAACACTTAGAATCATGTTATACTGGTTAGCTGAAACCTTAGATATTCGACTTTTTCAATACCTGACTTTTCGTGCAGGATTGGCAGTTTTGATTGCTTTACTAATTACGTTGGTTTTTGGTAAGAAGATTATTGGGTTGATTCAGCAAATGCAAATTATAGAAAAGCAACGCGCATTGGGATTGCCTGGAGAGGAAACAAAAGCCAAGACCCCAACAATGGGAGGGCTTATGATTCATTTAGCAATCTTATTGCCTTGTCTGTTATTAGCAGATTTGACAAATGTTTACATCCAAATGATGCTTTTAACAACTGTTTTTATGGGAGGCGTTGGATTTTTGGATGATTACATGAAGCTGACCAAAGGTAAAGATGGTTTGGCTGGACGGTATAAAATCTTAGGACAGGTAGTATTAGGAGCTATTATTGGTTCTGTTATGCTGTTTCATGATGATGTTGTGGTTCGAGTAGACCAACAAGTAGCAGAGGAGTATGGTTATGAAATTGTCAAAAAAGTGCCTGTAGAACGTACGGGAAGGGGAAGCAATGGAGAAAAAATAACTTATACAAAGGACATGGTCTATGTGAAAACAACGATGACAAATGTCCCTTTTTTTAAAGGAAATGAATTTGATTATCAGTACTTTTTATGGTTCTTAGGTGCCAATGCAAAATACTGGGTATGGCTAATTTTTATTCCCTTTGTTATTATTATTATGACAGCGGTGTCTAATGCGGCAAATTTGACAGATGGAATTGATGGACTAGCAGCAGGAACATCGGCTATTATTGGAGCTGTATTAGGCTTGTTTGCTTATGTTTCGGGAAATAATATCCTAGCGGAGTACTTGGGTGTTTTATACGTTCCACATGTAGGAGAACTGGTTGTTTTTTCAGCTTGCTTCTTGGGAGCGTGTATAGGCTTTTTGTGGTACAATGCTTATCCCGCAGAAGTTTTTATGGGAGATACAGGAAGTTTGGCTTTGGGAGGTATTATTGCTGCGTTGGCAATTATGATTCGCAAAGAATTACTAATTCCATTATTGTGTGGGATTTTTGTTGCAGAAAACTTATCGGTTATGATGCAGGTGAGTTATTTTAAATATACTAAGAAAAAAACAGGTACAGGACAGCGTATTTTCTTAATGTCTCCTTTGCACCATCATTTTCAGAAGAAAGGGATGCATGAATCAAAGATTGTAGCTCGTTTTTGGATTGTGGGGGTATTTTTGGCTGTACTGACAATTATAACTTTAAAAATAAGATAAAACCAATTGATGAGCAATCATAAAAACATAGTGGTACTGGGGGCTGGTGAGAGTGGTGTTGGAGCAGCTATATTGGCTCAGAAAGAAGGTTTTAATGTGTTTGTTTCTGAATTGGGAACAATCGCAGAAGAGTATAGAGCAATTTTAGAAGAGAAAAAAATTGCGTATGAAGAAGGTAAGCATAGTATAGAGCGGATTCTTGAACAATCTAATTTAGTGATTAAAAGCCCAGGAATTCCAGGTCATGTTGCTTTAATTCAACAGCTAAAAGCAAAGGCGATTCCAGTGATTGATGAATTGGAATTTGCGAGTCGTTATACTCAAGCTACGATTGTTGGTATAACAGGAAGTAATGGGAAAACGACAACAACGAGATTGTTGCATCATATTTTGGAGGTAGCAGGTTTTGATGTTGGAATTGCAGGAAATATTGGATTTAGTTTAGCCAAACAAGTTGCAGAAAAAGATCGTGCTTACTACGTGGTAGAGGTTAGTAGTTTTCAATTGGACAATATGACAACGTTTAATCCTCGTATTGCAATTTTGTTGAATATTACGCCAGATCATTTGGATCGTTATGAATATCAGTTAGAAAAATATATTGCCTCTAAATTTAGAATTGTTCAGAATAAAGAGGCGGAACAAGTTTTTATATACAATAGTGATGATGCGAATATTCAGTACGGATGGACGCATTTTTATAATGGAAATACAACGGGGATATGTGAAGTCTCTATGCGTGCTCTAGAGCAAGATTCGGAGCTGTTTAGAGTGCCCCAAATAGGTTTTGAAATGCCTAAAGGAGCATTGGCATTAAAAGGTAGACACAACTATTTTAATATGCAATGTGCTGTTTTGGCAGCGCATGAACTGGGAGTTGAGCAGGCTGCTATCAAAAAAGCGCTTTCTTCTTTCGAGAATGAGCCACATCGTTTAGAATCTGTAATTACACTAAACGAGATAGAGTTTATTAACGATAGCAAAGCAACGAATGTAGATGCCGTATTTTATGCCTTGGAGGCGATGACTAAACCAGTTGTTTGGATTGCTGGTGGAGTAGATAAAGGAAATGATTATGCTCGTTTATTGGACTTGGTTCAAGAAAAAGTGCGGGCTATTGTTTGTTTGGGAAAGGACAATACTAGAATACAAGAGGCGTTTGAAGGAAAACATGAGATTATTGTAGAAGCTAGAAGTGTGGAGGAAGCTATAAAAATAGCTACGTTATATGCTGAATCTGGAGATGCTGTATTATTATCACCAGCTTGCGCAAGTTTTGATCTATTTAAAAACTATATAGATCGAGGCAATAAATTTAAGGCTGTGTTGAGACAACAACACAAAATAATGACCGAAGGAATACAGGTTAGTTTGAACATTGATTTTAAGCAAAATCCTGTTGATCGGAAGTCAGACGATTGAAAGATATAAGGAGACACAACTAGAGCACTTGTGTTTGAGTTGTGCACCAAGATTATAAAGAATAACAATGGACGTAAAATTTATACAAACTAAAGTAGGTGCTCTATTGCAGGGAGATAAAGTTATATGGCTAGTAATTGGATTGCTAGCGATACTTTCTGTTTTGACAGTTTACAGTTCTGCTGAAGCGTTGGCTTTACGTACAGGAATGAATACAGAATCTTTCTTAGCAAAGCATATTATTTTATTATGTGCTTCTATGGTATTGATTTATATCTGTCATATGGTCAATTATGTCAAATATGGGCGTTTGTCGGTCATTTTGTTAGTTATAGCTGTTCCATTGCTAGTGTATACCCAGCTGCTCGGAGAAACCTTTAATCAAGCTACTCGTTGGATACGAATTCCTTTTATAGGTGTAACGTTTCAAACATCAGATTTTGCGAAGATTGCCTTGATTATGTATACTGCTAGAACATTATCACTGATGCAAACGAAAGAAGTAGCATTAGGAGAATTGATTATTCCTGTACTACTAGTTTGTGGATTGATTGCACCATCGGATTTATCGTCTGCTATGATTTTATTTTTTACTTGTGCTTTGTTAATGTTTATAGGGCGAGTAGAAATGAGAAATGTATTTTCATTGGTCATGTTAGGAGTTGGGGCATTTGCTATTTTAATCATGTTGTCAGAGTTTTTTCCAGATTCTATTCGAGTCAATACGTGGATAACAAGATTACAAGATTTTTGGGTGGGTTCATCGGGAGACCAATTCCAAGTAGAACAAGCTCAAATGGCGATAGCACAAGGTGGATTTTTGGGTGTAGGTCCAGGAAATGCACAACAAGCGCATTTTTTGCCACATTCTTATTCAGACTATATTTTTTGCGTTATTGTAGAGGAGTATGGCACAATGGGAGCTATGATTATGATTGGTTTGTACATTACGTTATTACTACGTTGTATTCGATTGGTCACTAGGAGTCCCAAAGCATTTGGGGCAATGTTGGCGTTAGGATTGTGCTTTAGTTTGGTCATTCAAGCATTTGTACATATGGCTGTTAATGTAAATTTATTGCCCGTAACTGGTTTGACATTGCCTTTTGTGAGCATGGGAGGAACGTCACTTTTATTTACAGGGATTTCTTTAGGAATCATACTAAGTGTAAGCAAGTATATAGAAACGAGTGTTGGTGAGGGCGGAAAAAGTGGAGATAACCAAGTAGCTTTGGATAGTTAATTGTTTGGAGCATTACTTTGTGGATAACAGTCAATATGAAAGAAATGAAATTAGACGGACTTAAAAAAATCTATTTTGTAGGCATTGGAGGAATTGGAATGAGTGCTTTGGCACGTTATTTCAATAGCTTGGGAATAGAAATATTTGGGTACGACAGAGTAGAAACAGTTCTTACTAAAAACTTGGAGACAGAAGGAATGAAGATACATTATGAAGATGATGTAACACAAATTCCCAAAGGTATCGATTTAGTAGTTTATACGCCAGCTATTCCAAAAACACATCAAGAACTGAACTATTTTTGGGAGCACAACTTTGTTGTAAAAAAACGAGCAGAGGTTTTAGGGCTGATTTCTAAAAATAGAAAGACAATTGGTGTTGCTGGGACACATGGAAAGACCACGACGAGTGCTATCTTGACACATGTGTTGCGTAGTTGTGGTGTTGATTGTACGGCATTCTTGGGAGGAATTGCAGCCAACTTTGAATCGAATTTTGTAGCAGGTGAATCAGAATGGGTTGTGATGGAAGCAGATGAGTTTGATCGTTCCTTTTTACACTTGTATCCAGAATTGGCAATTGTTACTTCTATGGATGCAGATCACTTGGATATTTACGGAGATCAGGCGTCAATGCATCGAACATTTTACGATTATGTCCAGCAGGTACAAGGTCAATTATATCATAAGTACGATTTGCCGTTGGCACAGCATCATAACGAAGATATAAGATTGAATGCTTATGGAATAGAAGCGGGAAGTATTCGTGCGACCAATATTCGAGCAGAAGCACCTTATTTTGTCTTTGACTGGGAACAAGGAACAGACATTATTAAAAACTTGAAGTTTACTTTGCCTGGTTATCATAATGTATTGAATGCTACAGCAGCCATTGCGATAGCAAGGTATTTGGGATGTACGGCAGATGATATTCGGGCGGCTTTGCTTTCTTTTAAAGGCATCAAGCGTCGGTTTGAATTTATGTTGAATGAAGCAACACAGGTTTATATTGATGATTATGCACATCATCCTGAGGAGCTTAAAGCAGCTATTAAAGCTGCAAAAACCTTGTATCCTAATCGGAAAATAACAGGAGTGTTTCAGCCACACTTGTTTTCTAGAACAAAGGATTTTGCAGAGGGATTTGCGAAAGCTTTGGATGATTTAGATGAAGTGATTTTGTTGGATATTTATCCCGCTAGAGAATTACCAATAGAGGGGGTAAGTTCAGCAATTATTTTTGATAAAATGAAACGGAGTCGCAAAGTTTTGATTTCAAAAGAAGCTTTGTTGGAAGAACTAAAAACGAGAGATTTAGAAGTTTTGATGACCTTAGGAGCTGGTGATATTGGTGCTTTGGTACCTAATATTGTTAAAATGTTAAAGAAATCTTAATAAAAACACCTTGTCTTGGAACTTTTTAGTTGTATGTGACATATTATATAGTATTCATAGGTTTTAAGAAATTATATTAATTAATTAGCTCAGTTGGGCGATAATTTAGAATGACAAATTATGGAAGTGCACCCCAAAAGAATGTCTTGGATTATAAAGCGACTATCATTGATAGTAGGGGCTGTTGCTATTTTGTTATTGGTCATTGCAGCGGTTCAATACCGCAAGAAAAGTGTAATTGGAGAGGATGATCTGACCATTAAAATTATTAAAAATGACGCTCAAAATAAATTTGTTAGAGAGCGTGATGTGACGGAAATTTTATTCAGAGAATTTAGGCATGCAATAGTTGGACAACCCTTGGAGTTGATTGATCTAAAGGAAATAGAAGAGGTCTTGGAATCGGATATTTTTATCAAAGATGCCGATGTTTATATTGATGCTCTAAACAAAGTTCATATTACAGTTGAACAACGGATTCCAATTGCTCGAATTATGGATGAAGAAGATCCAAGCTATTATTTGGATGAAGATGGAGAGCGTGTTCGGACATCTCCTAAGTTTACTGCTAGAGTAATGGTTGTAACAGGAAAAATTGGTCATTATAATGATAATTATTTGAATATTCCTCATCATCGGTTAAATCGGGTGTTTGAGTTAATCAAATTTATCAATGGCAATGACTTTTGGAAGGCACAATTGGAGCAAATCCATATTGATCACAGTGGAGAAGCAACCTTAATACCAAAATTAGGTGACCATGAAATAAAATTTGGGGCTCCTAATGAAGATATTGAAGACAAATTTCATCGTTTAGAGGTTTTTTATCAAGATGGATTGCCTGTAGAAGGATGGAACAAATACAAGAGCATCAACTTGGCTTTCAAGGGGCAAGTAGTTGCCAAGAAACGTTAGTTAAACAACAAGAGATAAAAGAACCTAAGGGAATTGCACGAATTAATTGCCTTTAGGAATCAACTAGTTAATAACATCAATTTAGTTTGCTAATTTTTTAGTTTTAGCGAAAGGTTTTGACCTTGAATCAAAAGGATAAAGAATAAGCAAACTACTATCAATAGCTTACTATAGTTCAATAGTCGTATTAAATTACTTTGTAAGTGCTGTGTAGTTGATTGTTAGCTAAATGTGAAATACATTTTCATGTTTTATCAACTACACAAGATATTCTTACTAGTAATGGGAACTAAAAACATACTGTATCAATAAATTACCCAATTAGTATGAATATAGTCGTTCTTCATTTATGGACTAAGTTAGTAAGCTATAAACTATAACATAAAGAATTAAATAAATTGCGGATTATTATGGAAAACCAAATTGTTGTCGCTTTAGACATCGGAACTACAAAGATTTGCGCTATGGTAGGGCGCAAGGATAAGCACGGAAAATTAGAAATATTGGGAACTGGTAAAGTAGAATCAGTGGGTGTTCTAAGAGGTGTTGTATCTAATATTGAAAAAACAGTAAAGGCGATTTCAGATGCTATAGCAGAAGCAGAGCGTCGCTCAGGTGTCGAAATAGGTGTGGTAAATGTCGGTATAGCTGGACAACACATCAAGAGTCTTCAGCATAGAGGTATCTTGACAAGACACAGTTTGCACGATGAAATTTCGCAAGATGATATAGATGATTTGATCTCGGATATGTACAAGTTGGTCTTGCCTCCAGGTGATAAAATCATTCACGTAATCCCTCAAGAATATATCGTAGACAACGAGCAAGGTATTGTGGACCCTATTGGTATGTCAGGAATTCGTTTGGAAGCAAATTTCCATATTATTACTGGGCAAACTACAGCTACAAAGAACATTGCTAAATGTGTTCAGAAAGCAGGTCTAGAAATGGCATCTTTGGCATTGGAACCAATTGCTTCTTCTGCTTCTGTGTTAAGCGCAGAAGAAATGGAAGCGGGGGTTGCTTTGGTTGATATAGGAGGAGGAACAACCGACTTAGCGATTTTCCATGAGGGAATCATCCGCCATACTGCTGTAGTGCCTTTGGGAGGAAATATCATTACCAAAGATATTAAAGAGGGGTGTAACGTTATGGGGCAACAAGCCGAGAAGTTGAAAGTGAAATTTGGTGCTGCTATGGCCAATGCCTTGACTGAAAATAGAATTATTACGATTCCTGGTCTAAGAGGACGTTCGCACAAAGAAATCTCTGAAATTAACTTGGCACGCATTATTCAAGCACGTGTGGAAGAAATTTTGGATTTGATTTATTGGGAAATTCGTCGTTCAGGGTACGAGCGTAAGTTGATTGGTGGAATTGTTTTGACAGGGGGTGGTGCCTTGTTGCGCAATATCACGGATTTGGTAGAGTTGCACACAGGAATGTCTGCTCGTATGGGAATCCCTACAGAGCATTTGGCACATGGATATGACAAAGAAATTACAAGCCCAATTTATGCAACAAGCATCGGCTTGATTCTAAATGGATTTGAAGAATTACAAAGAGGTCGTCAATACGAAGCCGATTCAAACTACAGTTCTAATGCGGTTCCTGCTACACACAGCAAACAAACTGTTGAAATAGAGGAAGGGAACAAGTGGTATGAAAAAATCTTCAAACGTACCAAAGAATGGTTTGAAGCAGAACCAGACGGGGACCTTTAAATCGATTGTTTAAAAGACATTATCACGAAACGCCGTTAGAAAAAGGTTCTAAAAAGCTATTTTCTGAGCTTAGAGGTTAATTCATGGTAATGTCTATAAGAATTCTTGATTCTTTAATTGAAAATTCTGTCAAAGAATTTTTATATTTGTAGTTGGCTAGTTTGTAATAATCAAAAATAGCCTTATTTAATGGTTGTTGAATGACATTTTATTGCTTGGCAAAACTAGTTATTCAATAAATTGTTAAAAGAAATTAAAAGCGGAGAGGGTTTGTCCCCATGATCCGTATTTGGCGGAAGCCCTCGAACTTGTAACATAAAGGAAATAGTATGAAATTCGATATACCAGATGATTCAAACCCAATAATCAAAGTAATTGGTGTTGGTGGTGGTGGTAGCAATGCAGTCAACTATATGTACGAGAAGAAAATCGTAGGAGTTGATTTTGCAATTTGTAATACCGATAACCAAGCAATGAATCTTAGTGCAGTGGTTAACAAAATTCAGTTGGGACCTACCCTTACAGAAGGTCGTGGAGCAGGCTCTAAACCGGGTATTGGTAGAGAGTCTTGTATCGAATCTTTGGATGAAGTAAAGCAATACTTTAGTGATGGTACCAAAATGTTGTTTGTAACCGCAGGAATGGGGGGAGGAACAGGAACAGGTGCGGCTCCCGTCATCGCAAAAGCTGCTCAAGAATTGGATATCCTAACCGTAGGAATTGTAACTGTACCCTTTACTTTTGAAGGGCGTCGACGTATGAAACAAGCCATGGAAGGTTTGGCAGAATTGAAGAAAAATGTTGATACGTTAATCGTTATTTCTAATGATAAATTGCGTAAAATTTATGGCAATTTAAACCTTAGCGAAGCTTTCTCTAAAGCAGATGATATCTTGATGACAGCAGCCAAAGGTATTGCCGAAATTATTACAGTACCTGGTTATGTAAACGTTGACTTTGAAGATGTCAATACTGTTATGCGTGACTCTGGAGTAGCGGTAATGGGTACGGCAACCACAGAGGGCGACGATCGTGCTATTCGTGCTGTAGAAGCTGCTTTGCAATCTCCTTTATTGGAAGACAATGACATCAAAGGAGCACAACACATTTTGTTAAATATTACTTCTGGTACCAAGGAAGTAACCATGGATGAGGTTTTCGAAATTACAGAATATGTACAAGAAGAGGCTGGGTATGGAACAGACCTTATTTGGGGAAACTGTTTTGACGAAAGTTTGGGAGAACAAATTTCAGTTACTGTAATTGCTACAGGCTTTGAAACAGGTCAAGATGCCAAGAAAATGACGGCAAGAGAAGAGCGTCCTGTCGAAAAGAAAGTTCGCGTGGCTTTGGACGATGACGAACCAACTACCAAAAAATCAACATCGGGATCTTTTTTTAACAAAGATTTGGATTCGGATCATGGATCTATTGAATTTAACTTTAGTAAAAAAAAACAAAGTAGTGACAAGCCTAAATACTCTATCGAAAAAGAGCCATTTGTAAAGCCTGACACCCAAAAAGAAGAACCTAAAGTTGTCGAAAAATCAGAAACTTTGGAAGAACGTAGACAACGTCTCAAAAATTTGAGCGTAAAACTAAATAATCCTGAAGTGTTGAATGAACTTGAAAATCAACCTGCTTACCTCCGCAAAGGTATTGCACTAGATAATGTTGAGCATTCTTCTGATTCGAATGTGTCTCAATGGACAATTTCTGACGATGATGAACCTGAAGTAAAGGATAATAACTCTTTTTTGCACGATAATGTAGACTAGTTTTAGACAACAATGTCCTTGCTCAAGGGCAAATGCAATATATTAATAAAGATCCATCTTGAATTTTAAATTTAGGATGGATTCTTTCTTTTTATAGAATGCAATCTAACTTTAGTTAAATATTAAGAAAATGTTAAAAAAATACTATCTTGGGTGCCTATAGCATACCTAATGCTATTAAGGTATGGCTTCCAACAATTCAATTTATTGATTAGTAGTTTATTTTTAATAACAACAGTCCGCTAAATACATACTGATAGACCTCCAATAAATCTTATTTGAGTAAATAGACCTAAAAAATAGAGGTGTTTTTACATAATTTGTTCTAAATGCTTAATTTATTTGAGCATAAGTTCATGCTTAATAATTAGTCGTGTGTATTTTGTTTGTTGTTCTTTGACGGTAGCTTTAGGGTAACTGATTTTTGTATTTAGACAAGTGTTAAGTTGCAATTTGAGGATATTGGTTGAAGGGCAAGCAAGGTGAAAATAGTGGATGATTTATAATAATGTATGGCAACATTTAATTATAATAACAAAATTTTTAAGGCAATTGTCAATGATGATAATGGTCATGTGACGAATGCAACAACCTTTTATTATCGCCAACGAGGAAATGTTGTTTGGGGGACTTATGAAGGAGGTGGAATCGAAATAGGAACTATTACGGGCAAGGTTCTAGAAAATGGCAAATTACAATTTCATTATCAACACGTCAGTGTTAAAGGAGAATTGATGACGGGTTATTGTGAATCGACTCCTGAAATGCGCTCGAATGGTAGAATTCGATTGTTTGAAAAGTGGCGTTGGACCAATGGCGATCAATCAGAAGGAATGTCTATTGTAGAGGAAGTTGTTTCGATGGGGTAGGTACTAATTAGCCAATAAAATGGATGTATTGTAAATACCAGACTAAAAAGAGCAAATTAGTGCATAGACTAAGCACAATAACATTTAATCTTGCTCTAAAAGCCTTGAATAAATTAGAAAGAAGGGGGCACTTCAAAAGGCGAAAGGTAGTAGATAATATATAAAATAAAAGGCTTAGTGCGGCATGAACGAATGTAGAAGCAGTAAAAGTATAAATGGTGAAGATAACGATTAGGACGGGAACTAGAACTAAAGTATCAAAGCTAACCGAATGTTCTATTAGCATAATCATAGTAGGGATTGTAATGTAAAACACAGCATTGATGAAAATTAAAAAAACTTGAAGTGTTTTATAAGTAGTGTGTTTTGAAGTTTCTTCAAAGAAATCTAAGGGTTGCACAGTATCAAAAATTAAAAAAAGAATGAATAATAGGGATATTGATAATCTTTAACGAGACTTTAACCTACCTTAAAAATAAGTGCCTTTATTCTGCCCAACGGTAGCTTTCAATTTCAAAACCTGCCAAATCTAAGATTCGATCAACCACTGTTGCAGCTACTTCTTCTAATGTAGTAGGTTTGCTATAAAAAGAAGGAATTGCAGGGCAAATAATCCCACCTGCCTCTGTGATAGTCTTCATATTGTTAATGTGAATAAGACTAAAAGGAGTATCCCTAGGAACAAGAATCAAGCGCCTTCTTTCTTTTAAAATAACATCAGCAGCACGTGTAGTAAGGTCGTTAGAGACTCCTGTAGCGATTCTTGCCAATAAACCCATTGAGCAAGGACAGACAATCATAGTATCGTATTTGGCAGAACCAGAAGCAAAGGGAGCAAAGAAATCATTCTTGGTATAAAAATCAAACGGATATGCATCATAATTAGTATTTTCAAGCTCTAATTTCCAATTTAATTTGGCATTATCACTCATAACAATACCGACTTTTTCTAACTGGTCTTGGAGTGTTACTAGTTTGTCTAACAGAACTTTTGTATAGATAGAACCACTAGACCCACCAACCGCAATTACTATTTTCTTCATTTTTTTATTATTTTTGGAATCGTTTTTGAATTCTATTATGAATACAGCAATTATTGATCTTAGTTCATTTTTAGGAAAAATTTTAAGTAAATTTACTACACTAAAACTTTTCTTAAAAGATTAATAAATAAATCTTAAAGGTAGGAAAATAAGTAACTTCTGATAAGAAATAGAGTTTTATTAGCATGAACTTAAGTAATCGTTCAAAAAAATCAACGAACGACTAATCGAATATAGAATAACTTAAAACTTGATTATTTCGTGACAGGTGGTTCTCTCATGAAAGTTCTTGAATTAGCAAATAAAGTTTTACAAAACTAGCGAGATATGAAAAAGATTTTACTGGGTGTATTGACCTTTTCTTTTTTTATGGCAGCCTACGCCTTTACGACAGCTCCCCATAATACGGCAGGCCATATTGATGGAAAGAATGTGCGGTGGATGACATGGGAAGAAGCCGTTGCCGCAGCGCAAGCAGCTAAAGCTGCAGGCAAGACACCTAAAAAAATATTCGTCGATATTTATACAGATTGGTGTGGTTGGTGCAAAAAAATGGACAAGGAAACATTTGAAAAACCAATGGTTTCTTCTTACCTAAACGAGCATTTTTATCCTGTTAAATTTGATGCAGAGCAAAAAGAATCGATTACCTTTGATGGCAAGACATTTAAATATGTTGCCAATGGGCGTAGAGGCTACCACGAATTAGCAGCAGCCTTGCTCGCTGGAAAGATGAGCTATCCAACAGTTGTATTTTTGAACGAAGATTTTCAACTACTACAGCGTATTCCAGGTTATTTGGATATCCCTACGTTTGATATGATTATGCACTATTTAGCTGAAGAGCATTATACCAAAACACCTTGGGCTGATTTTCAAAAAGCATATAAAAGCCCTCAAAAAATGGTTGCTCCTACCACCAATAACACCAAACACTAATGACCAAAAAGGTTCTTTTAACGGGGGCATCTGGGTTTTTAGGCTTTAATTTTTGCCAACAATTTGCTTCCAAGTATGACTTAGTAGGAACGTATTTTCGAAACCAACCTACAGGTTTAAAAATTAATTGGACAAAAATTAATCTTTTAGATACTCCAGAGATTTCTAAATTGATTGATCGAGAAAAACCAGATATAGTTGTTCATTTGGCAGCAATCGCCAACCCTGCATTTTGTGAGCAACATCCTGCATTAAGCCATCACATTAATGTGTATACCACCGTAGCTATAGCTGAAGCAACTCAACGGGCAAATATTCCAATGATTTTTTCTTCTACAGATTTGGTCTTTAATGGCAACTCAGCTCCTTATTCCGAAGATGACTTTTCTTACCCATTGTCTCAATATGGTTTGCAAAAACAAATGGCAGAAGAAAGTGTGTTAGAAGACTTTGAGCATGTTTTTGTTGCTCGCTTGCCATTGATGTTTGGAACAACACCGAGTTATGCCAGTAATTTTTATACACAAACCCTTGAAAAATTACAAGCAGGAGAAGAAATTAGAGGCTTTGTAGATGAATATAGAACAATGGTTGGTGCGACAACGGCAAGTATGGGCTTGGAAAAACTAATGGTATATGCTTGGGATACCAATCAGCAACAGCACGAAAAAGAACGCTTGTTTCATCTAGGAGGTGGGGAGTCTTGTTCTAGATATGATTTTGCTTTGAAAATGGCAGAACATTTTGCGTTAGACAAGCAATTAATTGTACCAACAATGCAAAAAGAGCTTGATTTGATCCCTGCACGACCACCAGATGTGAGTCTAGATAGCTCATTGGCCAATGAAATATTGGGTTATAAGGTTCCAAGCCTTGATGAACAATTATCCTCTCTCAAGAGTAGTTCATAAATAATGACTTCTATTCATTACTCCGTTGAAACTACGTAGCAGCAGCGTATTTTAGTTTTTTAGCAAGCTGTGGAATGCTTTTTTTCGTTATTAGGATAAAAACACTATCATTGTATTTTATTTTTAACCGTCTACTAAAACCATATAATTAGTGGACGTTTTATTTTTTAACGAACTACTAATATCTATAACGTAGAAGATGAAAAAGCAACATTTATTTTTATTGCTTGCATTCGCTTGTCTGTGGAGTGCTTGTTCAAAGAGTATTTACAATCCTAAATCTCCCAATTATGAACCGATTGTTGAAATGACAACAGAGTATGGAGTGGTAGAAATACAACTTTACTCTAGTACGCCAAAACATAGAGATAACTTTGTCAAGTTGGTCAAAGAAGGTTTTTATGACAGTTTGTTGTTTCATCGGGTGATTAATAATTTTATGATTCAAGGAGGAGACCCCGAATCAAAGGGTGCTGCTGCGGGCGTAATGCTTGGAAATGGAGGTCCCGGCTATACCATTCCTGCTGAGTTTGTTGATTCTTTAGTTCACATCAAAGGAGCTTTGGCTGCTGCTCGAATGGGCGATGGGGTAAATCCTACCAAGGCTTCTTCTGGATCTCAATTTTATTTGGTACAAGGACAAAAAGTGAAACCTGAAATTCTAACTCAAATGGCTGCCCATAGTGGCAAAAAATATACGGAGGCACAAAAGAAAGCTTATGCTGAAATTGGCGGCACACCACACTTGGATGGTAGCTATACTGTATTCGGTCGTGTCATCAAAGGACTAGATGTTATTGATAAAATAGCGGCGGTACAAGTCCGAAATAGTCGTCCTGTTAAGGATGTTATGATGACAATGAAAATCAAAAAAGGGTAATAAATTGTTTACTCAACCCAACTATATTTATAGACACTTTCGTTTAGATAAGTGATTTCATGCAATGAAGTTGTTGAAGAAAAGCTTGCTCTGAAAGGAAATTATAAGCAAAAGGGATTGGATGTGAATAGATTAAATGGATTTTGAAAAACTCAAAAAGCAGTAATTTGATGCCCGTTTAAAATCTTTGTAAACAAAGAAGAAGGCAAATGTTATTGACGACTCTGTTTATTGTATTTCTCTGTTTAGATACTTTCTATTATGGAAATAATTCTATTCTCAAGCAGCTTTCATTAGAATAAGACGTTTCTAAAATGCTATGAAGTTATCTTTTATGGATTGCCTACAAACAAAGACCTAAATTTTAGGTCAGCCAATTTATCGCCATTGGTGTTTTGTTTGATTCCTGCCTGAAGTCCATCTCCATAAATATAGAAGTTAAAAGAGAGTTAAATGGCTTTGTGGTATTAGGGTAATGTAGAACTTAAACGGAAGTTTAGACAAGGAGCAATTTTATTGCTTGTAAATTATAAAACTAAACTTGTTATTGTTAATAAAAGCTAAAAAAATATATGCAAATCGGTTGGAAGAGAAATGTTTATGGAATTGTAATGATTCTTTTTTTGTCTAGTGCTTGTTCAAAAATGGATATTGATGCTGTTGAATGGGAATATAGACATTATTCTGTTCCCTGCCACCCCACAGCTTCAGCTGGAACATTAGATAGTGAGCATGAGCTTACATTTAGTAAGGATCATATGTTTTGTGTAGAAATTCATATGGATGAACCTGATTTTGAGTTGATGAGAAATGAGTCTCGTTTTGGACCTAGTGTTGATGAGGATGGAGGAATTGCAACCAAAAAAGCAGCGTTTGAATACTTGAATCAATGTGATGTGCCTTTTCCCTCTTATTTTAATTGGTATAGAATTAATTTATTCAACATAGATGATTTGTGGTTTAATGGCGGCATCCGTAAAAAAGGATTTTTGGGATCTATATTTTCAGATGCTCCATCAATAAAAATTAATCTGAATCGATACAAAGATTTTAATCCTATAGGAATACATCACAATGTTATTTTTAACAATAATTCGGAAGATCCTTCTAGAGTTATTCAAGGTGTGTTTTACAAATTGCTGGAATGGGCAAATTATCCTGCTCCAAGATGCAACTTGGCTAATGTTTCTATTAATGAAGAGCCTTTGGGGGTGTATTCTCATGTAGAGGCAATTGATGAAAAATTCTTAATCCGAAATTTTGGAAGTGCCTCAGGAGATTTATACGAATGCCAATTAACAGATTTTAGAGCAAGTTGGTTGAGTCGGTGGGAGTGCAAAACAGAGCAGACTGATTGTTCTAAATATCGAATTGCTAAAATTGCTAAAATATTATCTAGCACACCAACCAATAAGTTGGTATCAAAGCTTAGCAAATATGTTAATATTGAGAAATTTATTAAATTTTGGGCACTAGAGGTACTGATGAATCATACTGATGGTTATGCCCGAAACAGCAACAATACGTATATTTATTTTGATCCTAATGATGATGACAGAGCTGTTTTTATCCCTTCGGGTATAAATTACTATGTAGTAGATCATGGAGCAAGCTTAAAAGAATTTACTACAGCAGAGTTGCCAAGGAGACTTTCTAGATGTCCTGATGCTGTAGAAATGTTTGATAGAGAGATGCAGTATTTATTGGATAATGTATGGAATGAAACTGCATTAATTGCTTTGGTCGATCATTTTCACAGACAAGCTGAAACAGCAGAAAGTATGGAGCATACGGGAGGTCGAATGTGTGTTGAGAGACTAAAAAGCTGGATACAACATCGAAAAGAAAGTATTTATGCTTTGCCCCGTGGAAATTCTAAACCATCATCAATTTGCCATTTTGAACATGATTAATCAAAAAGTATATTTTATCCACTCTCTTTTTTTTCTTTTAGTTTTTTCATTTTCTAGTCATGCTCAAAAATCGTCCAAGGGAAAGTCATCGGATGTTGATATTGATGTTGAATTATGGGGGAACTTGTCGTACAACTATAAATTTAACAAGTCATGGGAGTTAACTGTAAGTACTCAGGCTAGAGCAAAGTTAACAAGTCCTGAATTTGATCAATTTTTAGTAGAAGTAGAAACGCAATATAATCCTAGGTTTCATAAGTTGGTAAAACCAATAAAAATTGGTGTAGGGCTTCGTTATATTGGAGCATTAGATGATAATAATTATGAAAATCATCTGAGATTGCATGCTGATTTTTTATATCGGTTTAAATTCAAACGATTGCATTTAGACTATCGATTACGAGGACAGTTTAAAGATGAACTAAAGAGAAAAGATGATATTTATAAAAACTACTGGACAAAAGACTTAAGAAATAGAATCGAAGTTGGTTATGATTTTAAGAAATGGAAATTCGATCCAGAAGTTTTTTTTGAATTATTTTTTCACGATGAATTGGGAGCTTTAAATGGATTTACCAAATGTCGGGCTGGTGTAAAAACTAATTATAAAATCACCTCTAACCATAGTTTAGGCGTTAAGTATTTTATGGAGATAGGTATGCAATACTATGGGGCAAATTATAACCATGTAGTGGTGTTATCTTACCAATATAAGACCAAATCAAAAAAGAAAAAGAAGAAAAAAGTACGCTTTAAGTAATTCCAAAAGCTTGTTGAAAAAAAAGACCTTACCTGATTAGTTGCTAGGCTTTACGCTCTATAAACTTTTCAGGTAAGGTTTTTTGTCGTAGGGAATGGGCTGAAAAAGATTGGACTTGTACGTATTCCCATTCGTACAAGTCCTAAATCACCCCAATTAAAACCCAAATTTATCTTTTAGAAGTTTTAGTGGTGAAAGATTGGACTTGTGCGTATTCCCATTCGTACAAGTCCTAAATCACCCCAATTAAAACCCAAATTTATCTTTAGAAGTTTTAGCGGTGAAAGATTGGACTTGCATGTATTCCCATTCATGCAAGTCCTAAATCACCCCAATTAAAACCCAAATTTATCTTTAGAAGTTTTAGCGGTGAAAGATTGGACTTGTGCGTATTCCCATTCGTACAAGTCCTAAATCACCCCAATTAAAACCCAAATTTATCTTTAGAAGTTTTAGTGGTTGAAGATTGGACTTGCATGTATTCCCATTCATGCAAGTCCTAAATCACCCCAATTAAAACCCAAATTTATCTTTAGAAGTTTTAGCGGTGAAAGATTGGACTTGTGCGTATTCCCATTCGTACAAGTCCTAAATCACCCCAATTAAAACCCAAATTTATCTTTAGAAGTTTTAGTGGTTGAAGATTGGACTTGCATGTATTCCCATTCATGCAAGTCCTAAATCACCCCAATTAAAACCCAAATTTATCTTTTAGAAGTTTTAGCGGTTGAAGATTGGACTTGTACGTATTCCCATCCGTACAAGTCCTAAATCACCCCAATTAAAACCCAAATTTATCTTTTAGAAGTTTTAGTGGTTGAAGATTGGACTTGCATGTATTCCCATTCATGCAAGTCCTAAATCACCCCAATTAAAACCCAAATTTATCTTTTAGAAGTTTTAGCGGTTGAAGATTGGACTTGCATGTATTCCCATTCATGCAAGTCCTAAATCACCCCAATTAAAACCCAAATTTATCTTTTAGAAGTTTTAGCGGTTGAAGATTGGACTTGCATGTATTCCCATTCATGCAAGTCCTAAATCACCCCAACTGCGCTTGCGCACTCACGCAGTAATTAAAACCCAAATTTATCTTTTTCTAAATTATTATCACTTGTTGATATGCTTACTTATATGCCAAACTAGTGCCACAAAATAATAAATACTGATTACTAATGGTTTATATATTATTTTTATTTCTAAATAGTTCCATTTTGGATTCGGTTTTCAAAATGGGAAAACGAAATAAATTACAAGTTTCCTATTTTGACATCTAGCAATCTTCTTTGAATGTCTGCATGAATGGCATCCAAGGCATTTGTTCGAAAGTTTTCTTCTTCTTGTGGACTCAATTTCTTTGTTTTACTTTTTTGAGTTTGAAGAAAATAATTTTCAGTTAAACTAACGAGATTTGGAAAATACTGAGCAGTATAATTGATGTCAACAGCAGTATAAGTAGTTGTATTGATAAGAGCAATTAAGCCATTAAGATCAGGAGTAATGACACTCAAACTATCTTTGGCAAGTTGGTTAGGGTCTACGTGCAGGTCATTTCTTTCTAGAATATGGTTGTGTATATTTTTTTCGACATACATTTCATATTTTTTCTCCATAGCCTCTATCCGAGCAATAGCATTTAATGCTTTCTTTTTAGAATTTTTAGATGCAAGAACAGCGCCTATAGCTAAAAGCCCAATAAAACCAAGCAAGAGATAGAGTAGCATTGATAGTTGTTTTGATTGATTATTTCGTGAAAAATTAGCATTTGTAATGATGATATAATAAAACCATCTTTTTAGTTGAAAGATATTATACAATCACTAAAAAGATGATTCCTACGAAGCAATGAAGTAGACTAAGTACGTCTTGCCTCTCATGCGATTACAATACTAGAATAATAATATTCCCGAAGTTAGTATTGAATTAATAATTATTATTCATCGGCCCAACCTTTGGTTCGTTCTACGGCTTTTTGCCAATTGGTATAAAGGTGTTGGCGTTGATCTGATTTCATTTCAACTTCAAAAGCTTTATTTAATTGCCATCTATCTTTGATTTCTTCTTTTTTCCAGAAACCCACAGCCAAACCAGCAAGATAGGCAGCACCCAAAGCAGTTGTTTCAATAATCTCAGGGCGTTCAACAGGAGTGTTTAAGATGTCTGCTTGAAATTGCATTAAGAAGTTGTTGGCACAAGCTCCTCCATCTACTCTTAGTGTCTTGAGTTGAATGCCAGAATCTTTTTCCATCGCTTCTAACACGTCTCGGGTTTGATAGGCTAAGGATTCTAAGGTTGCTCTAATGACGTGGTACTTATTGGCACCTCTTGTCAACCCAAATATAGCACCTCTTGCATACATATCCCAATAGGGAGCGCCTAAACCTGCAAAAGCAGGAACAACGTAGACACCGCCGTTGTCACATACTTTGCTAGTAAAATATTCAGAGTCAGGAGCAGAATCTAATATTTTCATCTCATCTCTTAACCATTGAATCGCTGCCCCTGCAATAAATACGGAACCCTCTAAAGCATATTCCACTTTGCCATCAATGCCCCAAGCGATTGTTGTGAGCAAACCTGCTTTGGAGTGGATCATTTTTTCTCCTGTGTTCATAAGCATAAAGCAGCCTGTACCATAGGTGTTTTTTGCCATGCCAGGATGGTGACAACCTTGCCCAAACAACGCAGCTTGTTGATCTCCCGCCATACCTCCAATTGGAATTTCTGCTCCAAAAAGCGATGGATTAGTGTGACCATATATTTGACTTGATGGCCGTACTTCTGGAAGCAATTGAGAAGGGATATCCAGTTTGTCTAGCATCGTTTGATCCCACTTTAAATCTTTGATATTGTACAACATGGTTCTAGAGGCATTGCTGTAATCAGTTGCATGAACAGCGCCTTGTGTAAGATTCCAAAGAATCCATGTATCAATAGTTCCAAAGAGCAAATCTCCTTGTTCAGCAGCAGCTCTAGCGCCATCTACTTGTTCTAAAATCCAATTTAATTTGGTGCCAGAAAAATAAGCATCCAATACCAACCCCGTATTCTCATAAACATAGTCAGTCCATCCATCCTCTTTTAGTTCATCGCAAAAATTGGCAGTACGACGATCTTGCCATACAATAGCGTTGTAAATGGGTTTCCCAGTGTTTTTATTCCAAACAACAGTAGTTTCTCGTTGGTTGGTAATACCAATACCTTTGATGTCTTTGGCAGATAAATTATTATTTTTAAGAACATTTTGTGCTACCTCTAGTTGAGTCTGCCAAATTTCGTTGGCATCATGTTCTACCCATCCCGATTGAGGATAAATTTGTTTAAATTCTTGTTGTTCAGTAGCTAGTATGTTTCCATTTTGGTCAAAAATTATAGCTCTGGAGCTGGTTGTTCCTTGGTCTAACGCTAGTATCATTTTTTGTGTTTAGGTGATAACGATTCGTCTTTTGTTGTTTAATCGTTTGTTAAAAGTTTATAGTCTTACTTGGCAGCACAATCAATCCAAGAAGCATTATATCTTATAGCAAATAAATAATTTTGATTAAATTAAGACGAATTCTTATTTTTACAAAAGAACGAACCTAAATTTTATTTTTAGATTAACTCATTCTACCCAATTATAAATGGGTAACAGCACTAAAAAAATGCAACACTACTTTGTCCTATTTCTTTTATTGTTACTAGCACAACATACTTCATTGGCACAGCAGAATTGTTTGAATGACCCTTCTTGTCAGCATACCAAATCAATGCTTTGGGAAGCTCAACGTCAGTGGGGAAATCAATACCAAGGAATTAATACAAATAAACGTTGTGATAGTCTTGATATCTTACATTATACGGTTATTTTGGATATGAGCGATCATGTAGGGGAGCAGATAACAGGAAGTTGTACTATACGTTTCAAATCTAAAAAAAGACAAGTAAGTGCTTTGCCACTAGATTTATTGCAATATCAAGTAGATTCTGTGGTTATGAATCGCCAGCAATTGGAATTTGATTACAACGATACTTTGCTGAATGTTCGTTTCAAAGAAGCTTTAAATCAAGGCGCAGAGAATGCTGTAACGGTTTATTACAAGGGACATCCACAAAAAGACAGACGTTGGGGAGGCTTTTACTACAAAGATGAGTATGCATACAACTTGGGAGTAGGGTTTGCTTCTGACCCGCACAACTACGGTCGTGTATGGCATCCTTGCTTTGATAATTTTAGAGAACGAGCGACCTATACATTTCATATTACTACTGCCCAAAATCAGCGTGCGCATTGCAATGGTTATCTACAGACTGAAAATAAATTGAATGGACTAACTACCAGAACTTGGCAACAAAAAGAGCCCATTCCTACTTATTTGGCTTGTATTGCTGTAGGAGATTATGTGACCCTTAAACAAAGTCATAAAGGGGTGAATGGTTTGATACCAATAGAATTAGCAGCCAATGCAGCAGACACAAACAATTTAAAACAATCGTTTGTTAATCTAAAGAAAGCAATAGAAACGTATGAATATTGGTATGGTCCGCATCGTTGGGCTAAAGTTGGATATTCTTTGGTGCCATTTCGTTCTGGAGCAATGGAGCATGCTAGTAATATCGCTTATCCTATCAATTCTGCTAACGGAACACTTAAAAGAGAGCACCTCATGGTGCATGAATTGGGGCATAGTTGGTGGGGGAATTTAGTAACTTGTGCTACAGCACAGGATATGTGGATTAACGAGGGAATGGCTTCTTACAGCGAAGATTTATTTTGGGAATATACCTATGGTTGGAAGCGGTATATAGAGGATGTAAAAAGCAATCATTATAATGTTCTAAAAGTAGCACATCAACAAGAAAATGGCTATCGTCCAATATCGGGGGTGCCACATGAATATACTTATGGAATTCATGTATATGACAAAGGGGCTTCTGTGGTGCACAACATGCGTTGGTATATGGGAGATGAAGCTTTTCGAAAGGGATTGCAATATATTACCAAAAATTATGCTTTCCAAAACTTGACAACAGCTGAGTTTAGAGATGCACTAACGACATCAACCGATGTGGATATGAATCCATTTTTTGATGATTGGGTGTTTAGAGGGGGCTTCCCTCACTTTGAAGTAGAAGGCTTTACAACAACTAAAAAGGGGCAAGGTTTTGATGTAGAAGTTGCTATTTTGCAAAAATTGGTGGGGCGTAAAGTTTATTTTAAAAAAGTACCTTTGCAAGTAACGTTCTTAGATGACCATTGGAATAAATTTCAAACAGTCGTACACGTTTCAGATAGTTTAGACAGAGTAACGATAAATGTTCCTTTTCTGCCAACATCTGTCTTGCTTAATGAGGAACATCGGCTTAACCAAGCACGATATGACGAAGAGTTGATCTTTCATCAAGAAGATTCTATGCTTGCAAGCATTCAACTCAAGGACTTAGATATTGAAGACTTGGTGGTGCAAGAGCACGGTGATTCGACTTGGTTGCATTTGCAACATCATCCAGTGCCTCCATCTGTCCAAGATGTACCAAAAGGGTATACCATCTCTAGAAACCATTATTGGACTATTGAGGGCATTTTGTCGAATAGTTTTGATGCGACAGCTGTTGTTAAAAATCATGGAAAATGGGATGCGGATTTGACAAAAAATGGCACTGATAGTATGGTCTTATTGTACCGCCCTAACTCCAATACAGCGTGGCAAATTCATCCTAATTTTATTAAAAGCAACTTTTTTAATAAGACTATTTTTACATTTAGTATTTTGAAGGGGGATTATGCTTTTGCTAATGGTGCTGTTCCAACGCAAGTATACGAAGCACAAAAAGAAGCTAAATTTATAACATTTGATTGCTTAAAAGAAACTGCGTTTTGGCAAATTGATTTGGCGACGACGAATAAGCACAAGGCTTGTGTAGAGTTGTATGATCAGGAAGGAAAAGTCGTGTATGAAAATTGTGTGACCTTGTCTGCTAAACCCAAATCGTTTAAAATAGATACAACTTCTTTAAAGAAAGGAATTTATTTCTTGAAGGTTCGAAATACAAAAGGCAAACTCTTAAAAGCAAAGCGAGTAGTTTTGGAATAAAGGATTTTTGTTTTTGCTAACAAAACTTCATTGTTAAATAAAATAATACTCCGTTGATTACCTGCGATGCTACTTCGTGGTAGCTCTCTGCGGTCGTGAGGGGGCAAGCTTAGTTTTTTAGTTTTTCTACGAACCCGTAGGCTCACGAAGTAAAAACATAAAAAAGCATCTTGCATTAGTTTACTTCGTGAGCGCTGCGCTTTTAGTTAGCTGCGCTGCTACTTCGTGGTACAGTGTGAGGGCTTCACCGTTGATTGTCAGTTTTTTAGTGTAAGGATTGGAGGGAGTGCATCTTGCTGATAATCCAACTAATACGGTTTTTAAACGGAGTAATGATAAAAAGTATGAAAAGAGAATTTAATAAATTTTTAAAAACCTTATCAGAGAAGGAATTAATAAAAGAGTTACAAGCACTTTATTCCAAGTTTGAACCTGTTAGGCAATATTATCAACTCGAATTGAGTCAAGATACAACCGTTGTGGTGCGTGAATATAGACAAAAAATAAAAAAAGAATATTTTCCAAATAGAGGATATGGTGCCGCAAGAAGTGGGGTGTCTCGAAAGATTATTTTGGATTTTAAAAAAATCTCTGTGCATGCCAAAGATGTGGTAGAGTTGTGGTTGTACCGAACAGAAATGATGTTAGAATTTTCAATAGCTTATGGAGATATGGAAGAAGCTTTTTATAACTCTCTAACGAGTGGTTTTGAACAGGCTTGTAAGCTCATCCAGTCTGAATGTTTGCACCAAGAATTCAAGACGTATTGTCAAGAATTAATTGCAAAATCTTATAATTTGGGGTGGGGAGTATCTTTTGATTTGGACTATTATTTTGAAAATTGTTTTGGAGAGCGTCCTTGATGGCATCAAAAACGTTGCCTGTTAGGGAATAAATTAAAAAAATCAAACTTAAAAAATTAAATATGCAACAACTAATTTATAAGCTATTAATTATAAGCTGTTTTGCTTTATTGACTAGCTGTGGAGCAACCCAAAAATTAAGCAAAGAAAAAATGGAAGCTCGTATTGCTGCTTTGGAAGACGAAAATGCTGCTTTGAAAAAAGATATGGAGGTGATGAAGTCGCAAGTGCGTGTATTAATCAATAGTTTGCCCAAGCCTGGGCAAGATGCCCGCCCTGGGGGAGGAGGTGCACGACCACAAAATTGGAATGGAGGAAGCACTAGTCAAGTCGACCCCAATGCAACTACGATGGAATTTGAAAAAACTATTCATGACTTTGGAACGTTAAAGGATGGCGCTTCTGTTTCTTATACCTTCAAATTTAAAAACACAGGGAACAAACCTTTGTTGATTAGCAATGCTAAAGGAAGTTGTGGATGTACCGTACCTAAATGGCCAAGAGAAGCAATTGCCCCTGGAGCTAGTGGTGAAATTCAAGTTACCTTCAACTCAAAAGGAAAAAAAGGCAAACAACATAAATCGGTTACATTGACAGCAAATACAGATCCTGCGAATACGCGTTTGTATATAAAAGCGGATGTAGGGACATAAAAGTGTATTATGGCAAAACGACATTATTTCTCAAAACGAGATAGAGGAAATCCAGCACCGAAAGATGAAAATGAAGCATTTCACGATTTGGGGTTCAGTAGTTATGCAGTCAAAAATCGGAAGCGATTTGTTAATAAAGATGGCAGTTTTAATGTGATTCGAAATGCTTCTTTTCTCAAAGATTTTCATATCTATCAATTTTTGGTATCTATGAGCTGGACAAGTTTTGCTTGTACTACGTTGTTGTTTTATTTTGTTATCAACTGTCTGTTTGCGGGTTTGTATTTGTTGAATGGAGTAGATTATTTATCAGGAGCAGAAGGAGACCACTTAACGCCTTTTTGGACAGCATTTTTTTTTAGTGTCCAAACGCTTACCACAGTAGGCTATGGAAGTGTTAGTCCTATAGGATTTGGGGCTAACTTGATTGCTGCAATGGGAGCGTTGACAGGCTTAATGTCTTTTGCATTGGGAACAGGTCTTTTGTTTGCTCGTTTCTCTAAACCAACGGCTAGTATTATATTCAGCGAAAACGCTATTATTGGGGGGTATGAAGAGGGCAAAGGTTTGATGTTTCGCTTGGCAAATCGTCGTAGAAATATGCTGACGAATTTACAAATAGAGGTTATTGCAGCTTGGTTGAGTCGGGACAGGAATGGCAAGATTAATAGGAGGTATCGCCCTTTGGATTTGGAGCGTTCTGAGCTGAGTATGTTGCCTTTAAGTTGGACGGTTGTTCATCCCATAACAGAAGATAGCCCTTTGGCAGAATGCATTAAGCATGGCGTAGAGAATGTAGATTTAGAGATTATAGTCGTTTTGGAGGGGTATGATGATACTTTTGCTAGCACCATTCGCACGCATACATCTTATAAGTACAATGAGCTAATTTGGAATGCTAAATTTGATCCTGCTTTTTATTTTAATGAGGAAGGGGATACGGTTTTGGAAGTGGATAAGTTGAATTCCTTCACTAATAACTAATTTTTAGGTTTAGATCGACCCCCTAACAATATAATAAAAGGCCAGTGAATGAGCTCGATAAGCGGTTTTGAAAAGGTTATTAAGACAGTAAAGATAATACCCAAAACATGAAAAAATAGCGAAGGAGCTTTAGGAAGGGGTGTTTGTAGACAAATCAATTCTGGAACTTGCTTGAAAAAATTAGGTACAGAATGCCCTCGGTAATGATTGATGTATTGTTTGAAAATATGTTCTTGTTGATAGGCAGGAATTTCCATAGGATGCTGACGATAAGCAATATTAGTAGCTTCCGACCATCGCTTTTTGTCTTTCCAAAAGGCTTTGTACAAGCCTTCTAAATACCATCCAATATAATAGCGCATAAATCTCCTATTATACCCCCAGTCAAAACCTCTATTGGCTTTCCCCATACTAGACAACTCATAGTATTGTTGAACATGATAAGCTTCGTGTACTAGAATCGCTAAACGTTGATTGACAGACATGGTTTCTATGTCTCGAATGTAAATGTGTACTTTTTTTCGATCGTAAGTACTAGGTAGTGCTGTACCAATGGCAAAGGTATGGTGCATAAACCAAGGCATTTGACAGTAGCAATTGACTAAGGACCAGTCAATTTTAGGATACATTTGTTCTAAAAGTCGACGGTCTTTTGGCATTAATTCAAAAGAAGAAGGAACAATAAAATGATATAACCGTTGTCCTATATTCATGTATTAGGCAGTTGCAAATATGGCTTTAAAAGCCGTTTCTAATTTTTGTTGAGAGTGGGTCTGATATCCTAAAAGATAAACCTCGTTTTCAAGGTGCAGTTTCAGGTGTCCCGAACCCTTTACCCGATTAGAGATAAAATCTGAGTGGTTCTTTCGAACTTGCTGTATTAGAACCTTTATTTGAGTAAATTGTTCAATATTGAGTAATTTTTGAGCAGCTTTGCCACCGCAATAAACTCCACTAGAACTTTGGATAGGAATTACTGGCTTATATTGGATAAACTCTTTTGTAATATAATAAATATTACCAGAACCATCGGCATAAGAATAGATAAGATTGGGTGGTGGTACTGGTGCATTGGGGAGTAAAGCATCTAAGTTCATTTTGAGACATGTTAAAAAGGTGTGATAAAATTAAGAGCGATATTGGGCAATAAAACTATATTTTTACCATCTTTTGATAGATACTAAGATTTGCTTTTGTACTTTTGCTTGTAATGGGATGTTATTATTAATAGTACTTAGCTGCGCTGTTACTTCGTAGTTTCCACAAAATAATGATTAATAGTAGTTCGTTGATTACCTACGGTGCTACTTCGTGGTAGTTCGCTACGCTCATGAGGGCGCAAGCTTAGTTTTTTACTTTTTTACCAAAAAGATAAAAAAGCACATTTATATTAGTTTAGCTTCGCTGCTACTTCGTGGTACTTCGTGAGTGCTGCGCAGTTGATAATCAAAATTTTAACACAAAACGCAATAAAAGTGCAACTTGCTGATTATCAAACTGATAAAGTTTAGCTGCGCTGCTACTGCGTGGTTTCAACGAACTATTGGATTAAGATAGCATTAAAAAATAAGTCTACGTTTTGTCGGTAAACTTTTTTTGTCCAATTACTTATGAGTTCTAAAAATACAAAGTTGTATGCCAAATAAAGAAGAAATTACCAATTGGTTTCAAGGATTACAGGATAGCATTTGCCAAGGGTTAGAAACCTTAGATGGCAAGGGGCAATTTAAGCAAGATTTATGGGAACGCCCAGAAGGTGGTGGCGGAAGGACGCGTGTCTTGTCTGAAGGTGCTGTTATTGAAAAAGGAGGTGTTAATTTTTCGGCAGTAGAAGGTAATATGCCTGCCCAGTTGTTGAAAGTATTAAAAGTAGATGCCAATACTTCTGAGCCGATTACATTTTATGCAACAGGGGTATCAATCGTCTTACATCCTCGTTCTCCTCGTACTCCTATTATTCACATGAATGTGCGTTACTTTGAAATGAGTGATGGAACATGGTGGTTTGGAGGCGGTATTGATTTGACGCCACATTATGTCGATGAAAAATTAGCTGGAGCTTTTCATCAGCAATTAAAAACCGTTTGTGATGCGCATGACGCTAGTTATTATCCTGCTTTTAAGCAATGGGCAGACGACTATTTCTTTATCAAGCATCGAGAGGAGACGCGTGGTATTGGAGGAATCTTTTTTGATCGCCTCAAAGCTACGGATGAGCATACGAAAGCTGATCGTTGGGCATTTGTACAGGCTGTCGGAGCAGCCTTTGTAGATTTATATAGCCATCAAGTGCAGGCAACTAGAAATTTATCTTATGGTCAAAATGAATTAGATTGGCAACGATTGCGTAGAGGTCGTTACGTTGAGTTTAACTTGGTTTGGGATCGAGGAACCAAATTTGGTCTAGAAACAAATGGACGCACGGAATCTATTTTGATGAGCTTGCCTCCTCAAGCAGATTGGGCATACAGTTATGAACCTACTCCTAATTCCCCAGAAGCACAGACGTTAAATTTGCTTAAAAAAGATATAAACTGGGTTGATAAATTACTTGAAACGGCGCATTAAGACAATTGATGTTCAATTGTTTTGAGTAAGCGGGGATATAGCGAACTGAGCACAGCGAGTTCACGACCAAAGGGAGTAACAAAGCGGCCTCATAAAACACCAAGCAGCAGCAGCGCAGCTAACTAAAAGCGCAGTGCTCACGAAGTAATCTATGCAGTATTACTAATAATAAGTATATGATCTAGTGATAACTTCCCCTACATCATTTCCTGTATAGTGAATGCGCTGTATCCAATTGCCGATAGAGTCGTATTCGTAATGATAAGCATACGTTCGTTTTCTACCCTCGTAGGTGACCATTTTTTCCCGAATAATATCACCATGTTCATTGACTTTAAAGGTAGAATGCGTTGGTGTTTCGTGGCATTTTTCTAAAATATTATTATAATGGTAACTAAATTCTTCTTGGATGTGCCCATTATCATCATAAACCTTTTGAATTTTGCAAGGGACATGCGTTGGATGTTTTTGTTGGCTGTAAACGATTTCTGTTGTATTTCCAGCAGTGTTGGTTTCTAAATCAATATGAAAATTAATAGAGCTATCAATAAGTATAGAAGTGATGGATTTCTGGATGCCGTTGGGAGCTAATTTATAGAGCCAGTAAGCTTGGGGTTGTTCGTGCTTGCTGTAGAGTTCTCTTACTTCATCAATCCAAACAGAATCACCTTTATAGCTGTATTTCATCCACAAAATATCGTTGGGACCCATGTAAATAGCTGATTTGTTAATCAGCCCTTTGGGGGTAAAGCGAATGAAACTTTTTTTGCCATTTTGTTTTAATTGTAAATCTCTAAAAGTAGGGTATTTGACTTCGTCAATTTGTTGTATTTGTCCTTTTAAGTTCATGCGGTGCCAATCATTGAATTGTTTTGATTCTTTGGAACAACTCAAAAAAGAATGACCCAATACAATAAAAAGTAAGATAAACCAAACGTTAATTCTCATTATGTGCTTGTTCTAATTTATAGTACTTCGTGCAAAAAACGGCGAAGTATTCATTTAAAAAATACATGATCTTTGGGAATTCAATCCTATGATTAACAGTGAAGTGGTTTAAAATTAAGTAATCATCAACTATACAATCAATTTTTACGTTACTTTGCTTTGCGTTGGATTTTAGTAGCAGCGCAGCTAACTATTGTTAAACAACTTCAATACAAAATTAAGGAATCTTGACTTTGGATGCGTAAATTAGAGGCGCTTTTTTGAGTCTAAAAGCAAAACCAAAAATTACGAATGTTCTTGCAAATTTGGACATATACCAAGTTGATGTCCCCCTTCGTTTTTAGTTGAAAGTATAACAACCTATTTTATATGACTTATAAAGGAATTGAACCACTTTTGTTATCGTGTATAAGCATTGTATCTCTATTTTTATGAAAATACATAATTACCTCTTTATCGTGTTGTTGTTATTAAGTACAGGAGAATCCTTACTTGCTTGTAACACAAGTGAACACCACTCTGTTTCCAATCACTATAACCATGCTCAAAAAATATTTGAAGGAAAAATACTAAAGGTTGGGAAATTAAAACAACGCAACTTTTCTTTTGTCTATAAAGAGACAGGGATTCGGAGTATTTTTATAAAAGTAGAAGTGACTAAAAATCTAAAAAATACAACCGTCAAAGAACAGTTGATTATTGGCGTAATGCCTGGACTGTATCGTGACTTTGAGCTTGGAGAGACTTATCTAATTTACGCTAACGCAAAGAAGGGGTATGATTTTTTGATATGTGAAAATGGCTTCTCCTTAAAGAATAAAGAAGCAATGCATTTACACGCATTTTTGTGGACAATTCCAGTTGAACACACTGGATATTTGGTCGAGTACGATACTGCGGGAAGAAAATGGGCAGAAGGAAAGCTAGAAAATGGTTTGCCTGTAGGAGAGTGGAAGTACTATGCTAAAAGTGGGGAATTGCAAATAAAAGGAAGTTATCAGCACGGCGAGGAAACAGGACAATGGATTTATTATTACCATACTATTGACGATACTTATGCTATTTTGAGCCAGATAGTTTCAGGAGCTTATTATCAAAAAACAGGTACTTATCAACTGTTGAGGTTGGATAGTAATCAAACAGGAATGCATAAAAATAAATTGACCTATACTGTTGGAGAGGATACATTGACAGAGTCATTTTATTATAAGCATCGAATTATTGCTAAACAAGTCTGGTATCAGAATGGTTGGCGCAATGGCATTGAGCAACGCTTTGACGAACAGGGGAGATGTATTAGTTATTATCAATTTAAGGACGATGCTCTAGAAGGCGAATACTGGGAAACCCAAGTAATTAGAGGAGCTGAAAACGTACATTTGAGAGTCGAGGGCTATTATCGGAAAGACAAAAAATACCACGAACGGCATTTGTATTATGAAAATGATGTTTTATCCAAAACTAAAGAAATTTTAAGAGATGGAAAGGTCTTGCCATAGATACAAACGCCTCCAAAAGCTGAGCGCTCTTGGAGGCAACATGTCATTTGAAAGGATTGAAAAAGTATAGTACTAATTTGACTTCAACGCTTGTTTTAAATGTTCTTGCATATAAGCTCTTACTGTTAGAAACCTAGCGGTATCCAAATCCTGGTTTCCAATTAAATAATTCATACAAGCTTTAAATTTACCCATATCCCCCCATGGCATAGGATGTTCTAAAAGAGGCGGAATATTAGGCGTTTCATCTTTGCTTCTAAATTGAGGATTGGCTTCTTTTTGTGTGGTTAGCAATTCTTTGACCACCTTATTCTCCAAAATGCCACATTTATCTAAGGTTTCATACGCCTCATCCTTTAGTAAAGTACTAACATCATCAACAGTAGTATTGTAAATGTCTCCAACAATATTTTGAGCCGCTTCTGTTCTTGATTTGCCTAGTGTACCTCTCATTCTTTTCCAAAGATTATTCGCCAGCATACGAGTTTTTTGACAGAAGCCCATGAGCCCATTAATCGCTCCGATAGCACTAGCAACAGCCTGTGTGACACCAATAGGAATCAAGGTCAATACCCAAGACAAGTAGTTGAGTACCTTAGCACAAAAATCAATAATCTTATTAAAGAAAAGACGGATCATTTTTTTTGCAGCACGGCTATAGTTGTGAATTCTTGTTAGCAATGTTTCCTTCTGTTGTTGAAACTTTAATAATGTTTGCTGGCTTCCATTTCCTTCCGAAAGGAGGCGTTGTTCATGTAAAACAGAATTGCTAACAGGGTTCAATTTTATTTCAAGGTCATTGATGATTTTTTTATACCTTTTTCTAGCATCCCAAGCGTCTCGAATTTCTTGAACTAAGGTAATAAATCCGTTGACCAAAGGAACCTTTTTGTACCAAGGAGCATCCCCAGATTTGATGGCTTCATAAGCTTCGTAGGTATCTTTTCCCATATCCACTGCTTGAGCAAGGACGCCTGATGCTGTGCAAAAATTAGAAAGGCTACTGTTCAAACTGCCCCAATCTACCATATCTTTAAAGTCTCCCAAGTAGTTATTTTCAGCTTTGAGCATTTTGGCTGCATTTTTTAGACCAGCTAAGTCTTTTGCCAAAGCTGTTGAACCAGCAAAAAAGTCAAATTTATCATAGTAATCTAAAGCATATTTTGTTTTAGACCATCTTTCCTTTCCAATAACGTTTATCCAAGAATTGAGTAATTTTTGGCATTCTACATGAATTCCTGATTCCAAAATATTAATACCATAAGTAACTTGAAACAACTCTACTAGCGCATCGGTTTGCTTTTCTATTTCAGTAATTAAGGCATCATTTTTTAATTTCTTTTTGGCACTTTTAATATTTAAAATCAAGCGATCCACGGTTTTTTTCATACGCCCATCGTTGATAAAATACTTGTACCAAGCATCTTCGTATTTCTTGCGAAAATCAGGGGAGGAGCCTACTGTTATCATTGCCGTTGGAAAATCCAATAAAAACTTGTTGAGATGCAAATGATTCATAAACTCAATCTTATTAGGCTTGAACGCCTCCATCGTCTCTGCTTTCTCTTTTTTAGCCCCTGTTGTATCGGGCGAAGTCATAATTGAATCAGGAACCAAGGCTGTTTGAGGCATCGTGATGTCATTCCAACTAATTGGGCTAAGCGTATCCAAGGCTTCTTGCTCTAAGGGATAATCTTCGTATTGTTTAGACTTCAACAATGACTTTAAATTATCAAGATCAAAAGCAATATTTTTGATGGCTTGTACGACCGCCTTTTGAGTGCCTTTATCCTTATCTTTAGTGCTTAGGTTATCTACATTGTCAAATAACATTTTAGGACTAACACAAGTTTTTCCATATTCCAAGCTTTGGGTGTAGGTTATGGTACGTTCTTGGGCAGCAGTTAAGTATTTTTCCAAAAGCTTTTCGGAAGCCAACAAAGCGTCAAGCTCATTAGCTGTCACCTGTCCTTTGACATAAGCAGTATACTCCAATTCACTTTGCAATCCTCCTTTGAATAAATCTACCAACGTATCATTGATAGATGCAATTAAATGATTTCTGTAACCAACCAACCACTCTTTTTGACGCTGTATACGAACAATTCTTTTTTGTTTTTCCTCCTCCAGACGTTTCTTTAGGAGCAATTCAAGTTCTTTAGTATCAATTGTGTTTTCTTGAACATTGTCATCCAATTCATCGGTTGGTTCATCTTCAGGAAGATCGTCAATAACCTCAACTGTCTCGATAACTTTTTCTTTAGGTTCAGGCTTGGTAGTATACCCTAGTTGCTTTATTCTTTTAACTAGAAGTTTGCGGTATATCTTTAAAAGGTTAGCATCTTCGATTCCTGTCAGTGCCTTGAATTGTTCTAGCAACTCTGTCATGGTATGCTTAAAAGCAATAATAGAGAGCGTTGAATCGATAGCGGTAAAGGCTTTTCTGCGTTCAAGCAAAGCCATATTGTAAGCCATTTTTAACTCATCTAGTCTACGGTTTAGTTTAGTAGAGACTTTTTTAGGAGCATAGCATTCTCGTCGGATTGTTTCATAATGTGTTTGAAAACGATCTCTATAATCCTTATCAGGGGTTTCGAAATTGCCCTTATAAGGGTCTAAAATATGCTTGTTAAAAATAGTATGTGTTTGGCAACTTAGAATTATTTTTTCAAGTTCAGTTTTCCAAAGCAAATCTTGTTCATTAAGTTTTTTGGAAGCCTTGATTTTTTTTGCCTTTTTATTTTTGTATTTATTACTATTATTGTTGATGTTAGAACTTCTACTTTTACGAGGCATGATAGTTATATTTGTAATAAGATGATGGATTGACTTTTCACCAATAAGCATCTTAGGTTTTTTGAAAAATAATGAATAGAAAGAGAGGAGGTAGGGCAGTGCTAGACTTCAAAACTTTGTAAGTGTTGATCCAACTCTTCTTCAAGTAAGGGGACAGAAGAAGAGGTTAAGAAGTAAAAATCTAAATCTTCCAAATCCTCATAAGAAGCTTTTTCTAATGCTTGGTCAATGGCATCAATGACCTTCTGAACAAGCTGAACCGCTTTTTGAGCATAACTCTCAAAATCTTTGACCAAGTCAGTTTTGTTTTGTTCTTTCATCGTATCAATTACCTTTTGGCGACTGGTATCAATTGGCTTCATTTGGACGACTCCATCTTCTGCTTCGCCAAGAGCATTAACAATAGCATCTATAAAAAAGCTTAATTGTTCGTAAATTAATTTTGCTGCTTGGTTAGAACTAGAATCTTCTAGCATTTTTCGCATTTTTTCTTGCGCTACATATGTTGGCATAACTGTGTTTTTTTATAGTAATTTAAAAGAGAGCATTAGGATAGGATACAACTAAAAGATTGAAACGGAAGCACTGTTTTGCGCCAAATTATTAGTTAAGTTTTCAACTTTACTAAAGATCGTTTGTCGCAGCTTTAAATCCTCGGTAGCAAGGAAATCGACTTCCAATTGTGCCAATTCTTTGGCAATTGTTTCAATAGTTTTTATTCTTGCTGTCATCGTCTCTTTGAGTTTAACAATGCCGCTTCGAATGACCGTCATTTGTTGAGAAATTTCAACAGGATTACCTATTTTTAGAATTTTAGAAGCTTCTAACATCCCCTTAGCCTGTGCCTCTACAGTTTGTTGAAATTGTTTGACGGTTGCTTTCATTTCAACCATATCGTTGGCTAAAATATCATTGAAACTCTCTGTTGTTTGTGTTTGTTGGGAAAAGGCAAACCACAAGTCATCCAGTTCTAATTGAAATTTTTCTGTAATAGTAGAAGGGCTTTCCAACAACGATTGCATTTCGTCAAATTGGTCGTTATCTTTTTGAAGCAAAATCTGAAGTTGTTTTCGGATACGCTTAAAACGATTCATCAAATCAACATTCTCTTTGAGAATTGTTTTAAAACTAGGTTGCACCCGAATTTCTTGGCAAACAGCCATAAGTTGAAGTAGTTCGGACAAAGAGTCGTCCTTTGATGTTTTAAGGTTATTTTCTAAATCCGTTAAGCGACGATCTAATATTTCTTTGGAAGAGTTAGCGTCTGTATCCGTATTAGTTTCGGATTGCTTTTTGACAAGGTTATATTTTAACAACCATTCTTTAAACGTACTTTTTAAGTTGTCATTTTCAGGTTGTTTTGCCAAGACCTGTTTGAATTTTGCCAAAACTTTGCCCCATGCCATTAGATTATCAGAAGTAGGAGTTAGTTTGTAGTCATTTTCTGCATTTTCTAAGCGCTGAATAAGTTGCTCTAGAATACTCAATTTAGGACTACTAGACGTTGGTGTTTCTATCTGAGTTGTCTCTTCCGAAGTTGATTCCTCTGGTTTGATTCCTGTTGCCATTTCAAACTTTAAATTGGTAGGTTTTCCTACCTTGTTAAGCCATTTGATAACAGGAGCCATTTTCATTTTGCACGCAGGCAATATTTCTATGCCCAAGATAAGCGTATTGTTTTCCTTTTTGCCTTCATAGACAAATCGACAAGTTGCAATTTCTTTGGTTCCTTTTTTTACAAATTTGTCAATATTTTTTAGAGCACTTTTAAACAGACCTGCTTTGCTTTCGGAAAGTAATAGACAGACATCATTGGCTATTGTGTCGCTCATCGTTGTTGCTCCCAAAACAATTACAGCAGTAACACTTGTTCCTACGGCTTCGGTCTCATTTTCTCTCAATGCATTGGATAAAACTTTTAAATTATTTTTTAAGTTGGTTTGAAATATTCCTCCTTTTTGGTCGGTAGCTAATTTTTTACTTCCCGAACTAAGAGGAACAATTTGGACAGGTTTTATTTTGGTGATAATAGGTATGCCTGTGATCATGATTATTGTGTTTTTTAGATACTTTATGAACATTGAATTTGCTAGTAAGTCGACAAAAAAATGGTACCTCCCTATTGCGGTTAAAAATTTTTTTAAAAAACACTTTTATCCTTGTCAACTCATCACAAAAAAACGCCACTTTATCCCAAGTGGTTTTATATGAGATTTTTACCTGAATTGTAATTTTACCTTTGAGTCATAATTATCAATTTAAAAAACAATTATTATGATGAAAAAAACGGCTCAGAATTCCATTTGTATGTTATGTTTATGGATGGCTTGGTGCAGCTTTTATAGTTGCCAAAAAGAAACATTCGTGACAGGAAAAAAACAAGATTCTTTTACCCTTCAATCCACTTATACCGAAACTCAATACGACCTAAAAATCGCTTATCCAAAGACCTATGATGCCACTAAAAAGTACCATACGATTTACTTATTAGATGGCGACGATTATTTTGACGAAGCGAGTGCTGTTATCTCAAATCAACAACGAGAAGATGTTATTTTGATAGGCATTGGGTATGTAGGTAACACCCAAAGAGGAAGAGATTATTCTTTTCCCAAAGACAACGATTTCCCCAATGCATCTGGAGGTGCAAAAGAATTTATTCAATTTATCAATAACCAACTAATTCCTAAAGTTGAAACGGAAATGGGAGTCAAAAGTAAGGCACGTACTATTTATGGTCATTCTTTAGGCGGCTACTTTGCCTTGTATATTTTATTTCAACAAGAACATCCTAATCCTTTTGACAACAGCATAGCTATTAGCCCCAATCTTATGTGGAAAGATGCTTATTTGTTTGATCTAGAGCAACAATATTATAACCAACGAGATAGCTTAGACAAGCGAATATATATGACTGTTGGTGATTTGGAAGGAGCGTCTATCAACTTATTTTTTAATGCTTTTAAGAACAAATTACTAACAAGAAATTACACAGGTTTAAGCCTTGATTACGAACGGTTGAGCCACGTATCGCACCGCAATAGTCCAATTATAAGTTTCAAAAATGCACTTTCAATCATCCTATAAAATAAATCTTATGAAAATCTATTCTTTTTTATGGTTAATGCTCTTTTCTTTTTCGTCAATATGGGCACAGGAGCCAGAGAAAAAAACACCGAAATCATCGCACCAATTATGGAAAGTTGAACTCCTACACACCTACGATGTGCTCAATATGAGTTATGGATTTAACTATGGTTTTATCGCCAAAGGCAAGTTCAATTTTTATAACAGGAAGCATTTGAATCTATATTGTGGCATGGCACATCAGTATAGTTATATATCGGAGTCCGACAACCTCTTTTCGGACAAGGTAGATGGATATACCAAAGATATTGGTTTGTATACGGTGCTAGACATTGTTTTCTATCCTTTTAAAAAGAAAACGTTGTATCTATCTTTAGAACCTTTTGTTGGATTAACACACCTGCGCTCTAAAGGCACTTTAAAAATGCCGCACTATGGCATCGTAGAAACGTATAAAAATGATTACGTTTATTTTAATTATGGATTTACGCAGGGGATAGGGTATACACTAGGGCAATTTACCATACAAGCGTCTGTTTGGTTGTCTCTAAAAGGATTTTTGGACGAAGGAAGGAGTCGCCCTGCCGACTTTGATTCAAGATTTTTAATTGGTTTAGGAGCTAGTTATTCCTTTTAACGTATTGCCTGACTAATAACTTATGTCCTTCGTTACTTCGCTTGGTCACAGACCTTGATGGAATAGCGAAGGCATTATTGATATGATTGGGTTGAGAAGTTTTTGGATTCTAGGCATTAGAACCAAATGCTTCTTTAAATGTTTGAAACTTATTTCTAGAAACAGGGACTTCATGTGTTGTGCCCTCAAAATGAATGCGATAATTTCGAGCATTTCCTGACGTACTGCTAATATTTTTGACATTAACAATGTAAGAACGATGTGTTTTGGAAATAAAAGGATAAGCTTTGAGTGCTTCTTCTAGTTTCTGAAGGGTGAGCCGATAGGCTTTATATTCTATTTTGTCTGCATTTTTTATGAATACATCGATATAGTTGCCTTCTGTTTTGGCAAATAAAAACGAATCAAGATTAAGTTGTAGGATTTCATTTTTATTATGCGTAGGAATTTCAATTAGGTCTGGCGTAGTATTTTGAATTGCTTTAACCTTGGTTTCCAACTCCTTGTTATAGAAAGATATTTGTTTTAGATTTTCTCTTAGTAGCAAGGTGTAGTTGATCCAAATAATTAAAATAGTGGGAGTCGTACCAATGATTATCACATAAAAAGAAGCATTTAGAAAGCTGGATAGAATATCAACGGTATTTTGCGTTTGGCTAATAATAAAGGATAAGAAATTATTAGATATTGCGATGACGAATAAGAGGAATAAAATTAGTAAACTTTCTTTTCCTACAGTCCAGTTTTCTTTTAATTCAGGTTTGAAAAATAAACGAGGTATCATTTCTGTTACTAAAATGATACTGCCAAATGTTACCAGTCCTGCAAAAACACAAGCCCATGTTTTGCTCAAAACATAGTTTTCTATAATATGATTTTCTGTTAGAGTTGTTGTATTAACAATATAGACCAATAAGCCTAAGACAATAGCAATAATTGTGTTTCTTTTGGTAGAAAATAAATAGGGATAAGGTTTATTGGAAAGCTGAATTAAGTAGGTCAAAACAGTAAGTATCGTACATTAGAAATAGGCTATTAATTGGCGACAAAATAGGTAAATAAATGCGTTTATTGGCATCTAGCAAAAGCAAAATATAAAAGATAGAATAGATCTCACGAATTTTCATTAAATTAGAAGCAAGCCCCTTTTGTCATTTTATGGTAGTTCACGAATACATAGTTACAGCACAGTTGACTATTGAAGTAACGACCTATTAATTTTAAATGAATTGTTATGCTAATATTGTTGGGATTTTTGATTGCGATTACTTTGTCAATAAGTGCACAAGCACAGAGTACCTCTATTTTTTTTCAGAATAATACAGAGCTGGAATTTGGCGTAACAGCTGTACAATCAGGAACGCATACGATGGATGCCAACGAATGGTCTCTAAAAGCAACAGATGTGGAGGCTTGGGAGATGCGCAAAGAACTCTTAGAAACGAATCGAAATAACGGAATACACAATGGAGAAACCTTTTATTTTGATGTTTATGTATGGCATGGTACCGACACGCTACAATTACAACTAAAACTAGAAGGAAATTTTATAGGTAGTGATATGGAGCATTCATTGAAAGGTTCTAATTTTAACCATCCGTGGTACGATGATGGAGGTTTTTATGAAGAAAGTCTGATGTTTGGAAATTTGCCTGTAACCGTTAAATACAAACCAGATGGAACCGATGCTTTTTTTAATAGAGATATTGTATTTGCCATCCAAGACAACCGCCCCAAATATACAATTGATTCTGCCGATTTTTCGAATCCCAATGTAATCAATGTTTTGTCGTACAATATCAAATTTTTGCCACCTCCTATTGGTACGTTTGATGCTGCTGAGCGTGCCGATGTGATTCCTAGATATATCAGTCCATATCAAGATGTCGTTATTTTTCAAGAGGCGTTTGAAGATGCAGCCCGAAACAACAACTTAGTCCCTGCCATGCAAGCAGCAGGATTCTCGTATCAAACAGATATTCTCAACGATGGGCAAATAATTGAGAACGGTGGAGTGATTATCTTTAGCCGTTGGCCAATTGAGTTGGAGGATGAATATGATTATCGTTCTTGTGATAACAATTCAGGCGACTGCTTTGCTGCGAAAGGGATTTTATATGCTAAAATTAATAAACTAGGAAAGAAGTACCATGTTTTTGGAACGCATATGGAAGCGGGAGGGAACCCTAATGATATTGCAATAAAAAAAGAGCAATTTGGAGAGCAACGTGATTTTATTGCTGCGCAAAATATTCCTGTCGATGAGGCGGTAATATTGGGGGGAGATATGAATACAGATGCGTCATCTGTTCAATATCCAGATTTGATAGATTCTTTAAATCCTATTATTGGGTTGCACAAAGGCTTTCATGCCTCTACAGATGTGACACGAGATTCAGGCAATATTATTGACCACGTATGGGGCGATCGAAAGCATTTGGTACCAATTGATTGTTACACTAAGGTTTGGGTTTATCGAGCGATTGACGATGATTTGTGGGATATTTTTGATCCTTCGGATCATTTGCCTGTCAATGGTCGTTTTGAATACCCTGATGTAGATACACCTGTTGTTGCAACGATTGAAATTTGCGGAAGTGGTTCTTTGCAATTAACTGCTCCTATGGTACATCCTGATTTGTTGTATCAATGGTTTTTGGATAGTATGCCATTGACAGGAGCAACGAATGCTAGTTATAATAATTCATTAGCAACAGCAAACGATACAGGACGCTATTCTTGTCGAATTAGAACGCAGTTCACAGTAGAGGATACATCGGCATTAGGGCACCCCAATTGGCCCGATACCGCTGTACAATATTTTGATTTTGAGATAGCTCATGTCGTGCATATTCCTATTGATATGAATCCTATTATTACACAAGAATCAGATACCTTGTTTTCATCAGCATCAACAGGAAATCAATGGTACGATGCCAACGGATTAATTGCTGGTGCCACAGATTCTTTTTATGTTTTGACACAATTAGGAAATTACTACACGGTCGTCAACCAAGGCAATTGTACGTCTAATCCTTCTAATAGCATTACGTATACCAATCTAAGTTTAATAAAGGAGATGGATGTATTCAAAATTTATCCAAACCCTGCTTACGAACAGGTTATAATTGAAGTGCTGCCTCAAACAGAAAAGCTTGAAATTATAGATCCAATGGGACGAATTCAGCAGATTGAACTCAATCAAAATACAATATCAAGGATTAGTTTAAAAGGTTGGTCTCAAGGAATTTATTGGGTGAAATTAACCCACCCGAACAAAGTATATGTCAAATCCTTTAGCATCAATTAGGATGTTCAATGATAGTGAATTCTTTATTATTGGATGAGCCATGGATAAATAAAAAAACTCTAAATACTTCTTTGGTAAAGAACAGAAAGAAGTATTTAGAGTAGAATATGCGTTGATGGTAAAGCTTTGAGTGGTCTAATCTAGTTTTAGAACATCTAAAAATGCTTTTTGAGGAACTTGAACATTTCCTACTTCGCGCATTCTTTTCTTACCTTTTTTCTGTTTTTCTAATAATTTACGTTTACGAGAAATATCACCACCATAACATTTTGCTGTAACATCTTTACGAAGTGCCGAGATATTTTCACGAGCAACAATTTTAGCACCAATTGCTGCTTGGATAGCAATTTTAAACTGTTGTTTGGGAAGAATATCTTTTAGCTTGGCACACATCCTTTTACCAAAAGCAACGGCCTTGGTACGGTGAATCAAACTAGAGAAAGCATCCACACTTTCTCCATTCAACAACACATCTAGTTTGACCAAGTCCGATTGACGATAATCCAATGGAGTATAGTCAAAAGAAGCATAACCACGAGAAATAGTTTTCAAGCGATCATAAAAGTCAAAAACAATTTCAGCTAAAGGCAATTCAAATGTCAACTCTAGTCGACTAGGCGTAAGGTACTGTTGGTTTTTGAGAATACCTCGTTTGTCCATACAAAGCTTGATGATTCCTCCAATGTACTCTGGTTTAGAGATAATTTGAGCACGAATATAAGGCTCTTCTACATAATCCAAAATCGTAACATCTGGTAAATCATTTGGCGTATTGATGGTTAGTTTTTCGCCTTTTTTGGTATAAGCAAAATAGCTAACGTTAGGAACTGTAGTTAAGACATTTTGATCGTATTCACGTTCCAAACGTTCTTGAATAATTTCTAGATGCAACATACCCAAGAAACCACAACGGAATCCAAAACCTAAAGCAATAGAGGTTTCTGGTTGAAAGATAAGAGAAGCATCATTCAATTGCAATTTCTCCAAAGCATCTCGCAAATCTTCAAAATCATCGTTGTCAATAGGGAATAAACCCGCAAAAACCATTGGTTTGACATCTTCAAAACCTTGGATAGCTTCTTCACAAGGACGCTCTTGCAAGGTGATGGTATCCCCAACTTTTACTTCCTTAGAATCTTTGGTTCCTGTGATTACATAGCCTACATTTCCTGCTTCGATAGATTCTTGAGGAACTTGATCCATTTTTAAAATACCAATTTCATTGGCAAAGAAATCGCTTTCTGTATTAAAGAAACGAATGGCATCGTTTTTCTTTAATCGACCATTAAAGACACGATAGTAGGCAATAACACCACGATACTTATCAAACATAGAGTCAAAAATCATGGCTTGTAAAGGCGCTTCTGGATCTCCTTCTGGAGGAGGAATGCGTTCCACGATGGCTCTAAAAATGTTATCTAAGCCCAAACCAGTTTTTCCACTAGCGAGAATAATATCTTCGATCTCACAACCCAACAAATCTACAACTTCCTCTGACATTTCATCAACCATAGCAGATGGCATATCCACTTTGTTCAAGACAGGAATAATTTCCAAATCATTCTCTAAAGCGAGGTATAAGTTAGAAATGGTTTGCGCTTGAACACCTTGAGCGGCATCTACCAAAAGCAGGGCACCTTCACAGGCGGCAATAGAACGAGAAACTTCGTAAGAAAAATCTACGTGACCAGGAGTGTCAATCAAGTTGAAGATGTATTCTTCGCCATCTTGAACATAGTTGAGTTGAATGGCGTGGGATTTAATGGTAATACCACGCTCACGCTCCAAGTCCATACTATCCAAGGCTTGGTCTTGCATTTTGCGTTCCGAAATGGTTTGTGTCATTTCCAGCATACGGTCTGCTAGAGTCGACTTTCCGTGGTCAATATGTGCGATAATGCAAAAGTTTCTTATATTTTTCATGTACTTCTTATAAGTTTCTGTATTGTTGTTATTAATTCCAATCAAAATCAATCTTCTAGAATTAATTAATAGTCTGCGAAAATAAGGCTTTATTCTTGGTATTGCAAACGTTTAGACCAGCACTTAGTCTTGAACTTGCAATTTACCACTAAATATTGTTTGTCCTTTGTGTATAAATCTAAAAAAATAAATGCCCTGATTTAAGTTTTTTCGATTGATTGTTAGTGAATTATCTTTTATTTGATGTTGTTTTATAACAACCCTGCCTTGTACATCTATTAATTCAAAATCATAGGCAATGCTCGATGGGTTTTCAAATTCAAATGTGGTTTGTGTCTTAAAAGGATTTGGATAGACTTTGACCGAAGATGTATTGGGAATGGTGCTAATAGGAACGGTGTAGGCATAATTATCAATAATGTTTTGTAATTGATAAAATATTTGAGCATTGATGTGGGCATGTGAATAGTTGTGTGAGAACGAGAATACGCCAAAGGAATAGTAAGCATTGAGATTGTCAGTATAAAAAAGAGAACTACCACTCTGACCTGGAACACCCCATCCGTCTCTAACTCCTAAGTAAGCTGAATAAGAAGAAGGGAAGGTGTCAATATAACCATAGTTGTAATAAAGACTATCACCATTATATACCTTTGATGTATCAAATGGGTCTCTTATTGAAGGATAACTAAGTTTGTGAAATACTTTATTATCAAAATAGCTAGCATCAGAACTATAAGCAATGCCAACCCATCCAATATCCAAGCCAATGGGTTCTCGGAGTTGCAGTAGAGCTGTTTCGTGTTGAATAGAACCGTTGTAATTTTCTTGGAAAAGATAAATCTTTTTAACCCAACTAGATGGCAAACTGCTTTGTAACTGGCCATTATTATAGGCAGGAGCAATTAAAAAACTATCGGTATGCCATGTTGGAGCGCTACCAATGCCACTGACGCAGTGTGCTGCGGTCAAGACCAAATCAGGACCAACCATAATGCCTGAACAGCCTGTTCCCGAAAAAGTGTCGGCATTGTAAAAATGGAGTGCTACTGCCGTCCGAATTGGATAGTCTAGTAGATTGTGAAAATTTTCTGCTAGTTCAGGTTTACTAAAGTTGCTGTTTGGAAATAAATTGCTATTAGGAGGAATGGTGCTTAGAGGTGTTGGGTTTCCTAGGGTTCCCATCGAAAAACTCGTGTGATTAAATGTCTGAGTACTGTCGTAAGCAACAGGATCAATTTTGGTGATACTTTGGTTTAAGATGTCATAAACAATAATCGTATCTTGAGCTTGTGCAGAATAAAACAAGCTAAGAAGCAAGATAAAAATAAAGCGATGTTTCATTATTGGATCAAATTGTTTTTTAATACTACTCCGTTGAAAATTGTATTAGTTTGATTATTAATAAAATATGAATCTACAGGTGTTTGTGGTAAAAAAAATGATAATCAAACTAATGCAAGATGCTTTTTTATGTTTTTACTTCGTGAGCCCACAGGTTCGTAGAAAAAATAAAAAACTAAGCTTGCGCCCTCACGACCGCAGGGAGCTACTACGAAGTAGCACCGCAAGTAATCAACGGAGTCTTATTTTAGTTTTACTAAATTTTTTTAGTTTTAGGATAAAACGTAATCTATGCAGCTTTTGTGGCGGGTTAAGACAAACAATAAGATAGTATCACTATAATTTATGAATTAATTACTATCTTAGTTCGATGCCTTTTGTGAGAGCAGTAGATGAATTATAATTCATCTAGTATAAAAAAACTATTATTTAATTAAATACACCAATATAAAATGGCAAATAATATATCTTGGCAAGATGCCTTAAATCGTTTAAAAACAGGAAATGCAAATTTTGTAGCAGATAGTTTGGATGGTAAACTTCAAAACTCTTCTCGTCGTAACGAATTAACTTCAGGGCAGGCTCCCTTTGCAATTATTCTTAGTTGTGCTGATAGTCGTGTTGTACCAGAATTATCATTTGATACTGGTTTGGGAGAATTATTTGTAATTCGAGTAGCTGGAAATGTTGCCAACACATCTACAATCGCTAGTATCGAATATGCTGTGGCACATTTAGGTGTCAATTTAATCGTTGTAATGGGACATGAAAGTTGTGGAGCAATCACGGCTGCATTAGCTGGAGGAGACAATGGTTATAACCTAAATCACTTATTGGGGCACGTAACTCCTGCTATGAGTGCTTCTGAAGATAAAAATGTTAACACAGTTGTAAAAGTAAACGCACATTTAACTTGTAAGCAATTGGTTTCTCGTTCTTCAATTATTGAGGATGCAGCTAAAAATAAAGGTCTAAAAATAGTTCCTGCATTTTATAACTTAGGGAGTGGTCAAGTAGATTTTATAGAGGAGTAAAGAAGGTTAACGGGAGTAAGTTAAAAAGGTATTACACAACGATTCTCGATTGTAAGGTGCCAATTAGAACAAAAGAATCATCGTCAAACTATTTTAAGATTGGCGATGATTTTTTTTTGAAAAAATTAATAAAAAATTCCAACCATTTATTAAAACAAGTTGTCATAGGATTGTTAAGAAAAACTAAAAACACAAGAAAAAGCGCTTACATATATGCAAGCGTTGGTTTCTTATTGTTTGAATAGTGGAATAGCAAACTAATCATGCTTTTATAGACTCTAACATAGTCCATTCCCAAGACTTGTTAGAGATAACCCTTACAAATTTTGATATTTGTAGGGGTTTTTGTTTTTATGTACGACAGTATGTTAATTAAAGATAAAATTGATGTTAATAATTTGTACTTTCGAAAGTTCCATTGATTTTAGATGAAACATTATGAATTGGCACTTCACAAACTAGCTTTCTTAGTTGGTTTGCTATGCTTAGTAATTTGATTGTCAATAGTTTTATTTTGAGGGTCAAAATGTAATCTATTGGTAGTTAAGTTGATATGGCGTTTAGGTGAATTAACGGATGCATAAAAATTGATGTTTTTATGATCGAACTAAAAGTTAGAAAAGATGAAGGACTAAATTTAAAATTACTACAAAAACAAAACATGATTAGATTAAAAAAAGGGAGAATACTATTTTTCTGGAGTTTGCTACTTTGGGGAATTGGTACCCAAACAGCTACGGCACAGGATGGTACGAATGTAGTGACATCTGATTTTGAGAGTTGGATTTCTGCAGGTATACGATTAAAAGTACACAAAAAATGGACTTTTGAGCTTAGCGAACAAATTCGATTTAATAGAAACTCTACACAAGTAGATCAGTATTTTACTAATTTAGCAATTGGTTATGAGCCGTTTAAGTTTATAGAATTTGGAGGAGCTTTTCGGTTTTCGCAATACAATGAAGGGGATGGGAGTTATAGCCCACATTACCGAATCAACGCAGATGTTACATTTAAGCACCAAATCAAGCGTTTTTCATTTGATTATCGTTTGAGATATCAATTTAGAAATGAGTTGGGAGTGACGAGCATAGAAGGAGATTATTTGAAGCATGGTTTTAGATTAAGGGCAAAAGCAAAGTATAACATCAAGAAAATTCCTTTGGAGCCTAGTTTTGCTGTAGAAATGTTTAGTGAATACGAAAAATATACATTACCTGTCGTTGATAAACTTCGATTTACAGCAGCATTAGCCTATGATTTTAAAAAGTATGGCAAGGTTAAATTGTTTTATAATTTGGAACAAGAGCTATTTACAGCTTATCCCAAAACAGTGGGAATTATAGGGTTAGGTTATGTTTATACTATTAAAATTAAAAAGAAGAAATAAGATGAAAAATAAATTTCAAGTATTGGTAATAATTGTAGGTTGTAGCTTGCTTTTTTCATCTTGCTACAAAGAAACATTTGTAGTGTCAGGAACAGGATTGGCAGATTGGACGGCAACAACGCATTCATCATCAGCTACTCCCGATTATGCTACGGTATTCAATCAAAACCAAGTTAATCGAGTGGATATAGTTATTGACGCACGTTATTGGACAATTATGGAGAACAATTTAAATGACATTTATGGCGGCAGCAGTACAAGCAGTGGAAATACTGGTGGAAGACCTGGTGGCGGTGGTCCTGGTGGCGGTCAAGGAGGAAACACAGGTGGAACGACTATTGGAGGAGGCGGAAATTTCTCTGAACAAACTCCTACATACGTGCCTTGCAATTGGTTTTTTAATGGCAAGCAGTGGTATAATGTTGGAATTCGTTACAAAGGAAATTCTAGTTTGGCTTCAGCCTATCAAGCAGGAAATGGAAAACTCCCATTTAGAATTAAGTTTGATTATTATGAAGATGAGTACCCAGAAATAACAGGACAAACTTTTTATGGATTTTCAGATCTTTCTTTGAGTAGTAATTATGATGATCAGTCTTTTATGAGGGAAAAAGTTGCTGCTGATTTGTTTAGAGAGTTTGGTGTTGCAGCTCCTCAAACGGCTTTTTATGAATTGTATATTGATTATGGAGAAGGACCTGTTTACTTTGGTTTGTATACTTTTGTAGAAGTTGTTTTTGATGCTATGTTGGCTAGCCAGTTTGGTAGTAATGCAGGAAATTGTTACAAACCTGATGGAGATGGTGCTGCTTGGTCTACTACTAATTTTAATATAACTGATTTTGAGAAAAAGACCAATGAGGCGACTGGAGATTGGTCTGATATCTGGTCGGTGTATAATGCCCTACACGCTTCTACCCGTAATACTAACACCACACAATATCAAGCTGATTTAGAAGCTGTCTTCGATGTAAATATGTTTCTGAAGTACTTGGCTGTCAATACAACCATTCAAAATTGGGATACTTATGGTAGAATGACGCACAATTACTACTTGTATAACAACCCTTCAAATGGCTTGATAACATGGATTCCTTGGGATAATAACGAAGCATTTCAAGAAGGTAAAATGGGAGGTTCTTTGGCTTTTGAATTAAACGATGCCTCCTTGGAAAGTTGGCCGTTGATATCCTATCTAATGAATCAACCAAAGTATAGAGCAATTTATGATGGATATATTGATAATTTTATTAACAGCACTTTTGAGCCAACAAAGATGCAAAATCAATATAATGCCATGAAGATTTTAATTGAAAGCTCTGTTAATAAGGAGATTAATGGATATACTTACTTGACAGGAAGTAGTAGTTTTGGTAATGCTGTTACGACTATTATTGATCATACTTCGACAAGGTATAATGCTGCTAATGACTATTTAAATTAGTATTAAAAATTTTTATAAATATAATAAAATAAATTTTTCTTTGTTTAAAAAAAAGGTTTTAGAAGGGCTATAATTTTTTTTTATAGCTCTCGGAAAAAAAAAATATAAAATACAAGATGTTCTCAAGTTACGGCCATGAGTGCATCTTGTATCTTTTTCTATGGTATTTTAATGATTGATAGGTGTAATGTGTTGTTACTTAAAGGTATTGGTTCTTTTATTTTAAATTTTTATTTTGTACTTTTATCAACGATAAATAAAAAAATAAAATAATTTATCAATTTTCCCCTCAAATAATAATATTTGATATTTGTTAAAGGGTTTAATAAAAAGTATTCAAAGTGAGTGCTTTTGTTTTACGTGTTAGTTTTGTTTTGAGAAAAAACAAAATAAGATGACAGAAATTCAATTCAATATTATTTGAGAAAATAACTTTTTACAACCAATACACCTCACTTATGAATCATCTTTACACCCTCAAGGGGTTAATGGCTATTGCCATTATCCTCCTTTGCTCTTTTTGTGCACCTATACAAGCATCACACATACCCGGAGCAAATATTACCTACACTTGTAATCCTGCCAATCCGCTAGAATACACATTCACTTTAACCGTTTTTAGACGCTGCCCTGGGACACACCCAACGACCATGCCTGCATCTTATTTTACTTTGACGAATGACTGTGGTTTGGTAAATCCCACCATACCTGTTTTTAATCAAGTAGGCACGGAGATAGATGTTAACCAATTGTGTAATAGTGCTACTTCCAACTGTAGTGGAGGAACGCAACCTGGAATTTGGAAATACACCTATGAAGCAACAATTATATTACCTGCAAATTGCAACGGTTGGCACTTGGAATATAGTTTGTGCTGTCGAGATGCTTCTAGCAATCTGAATGGTGGATCAGGAAATACGATGGTGACAACCACGACACTGAATACATCGTATTCTCCCTGTAATAATTCTCCTGTTGTTACGGCTCCACCAATTCCTTATGCTTGTACCAATACCAATTTTAATTATTGCTTGACAACTTATGACCAAGAAGGAGATAGTATGTCTTTTTCTTTGGTTGCACCTTTAAATTTAGGTCAGGCGCCAATTACTCATCAAGCTGGATTTTCAATTACACAACCTTTAAACAACTTTACACTAGACCCTCAAACGGGGTGTCTATCTTTAAATCATCCCAATGTTGGCAACTATGTTGTTGCTATTTTGATTAGGGAATGGGACTCCAATGGTAACATACTCACTGAAATTATTCATGATTTTCAAATTATGGTTATCAACTGTACAAATACACCACCTAATAATCCTGTAGGAGGAATTAGTAATTTTAGTGGCACAGGAACACAAACAGGTCCCAATACAATTGCAGCTTGTTTTGGTGATCAAGTCTGCTTTGATGTTGTTTTTGCGGATGTCGATGCAACCGATGTATTGACGATTACAACAGATGGAACCACATTGTTACCTGGAGCAACATTTACACAAACAGGCATAAATCCCGTTACAGGAACTTTTTGTTGGACATCTCAACCTGGCTATTTGAACGATGTCATCACGTTTACAGTACAAGATGACGGCTGCCCTGTTCTGGGAACATCTGGTTTCGCTGTCGATTTTGATATTACAACAGGGGTCTATGCTGGTCCTGATGTTACAATATGTGGGACACAAACAACGCAATTGCAAGCTTTCGGTGCCACCTCTTATACGTGGTCTCCTGCCGCAGGACTGAGTTGTACCAATTGCCCTAATCCGATTGCTAGTCCATCCTCCACCACTACATATACTGTTACAGGAAATTTAGTAGGAGTGTGTACGAATGTTTCTACGGTAACAGTAAATGTAGTTCCTGATTTTCCTCTAACATTGACACCAAGTTCAGCAACAATCTGTGCCAATGAATTGGTACAACTAAATGCTAGTGGTCCTGCTGCTAGAGGTCCGTTTACCTACAACTGGACACCAGCTTCGAGCTTAAATGACCCAGCTATAGGAAATCCCATCGCAAACCCTATCGTAACAACGAATTATACGGTAGATGTAACTTCTGCAAATGGATGTGTAATGACAGGAAATATTCCCATAACGGTTTCGGGAGTAGGGCCAACAGTAAATATATCACCCGTAGACACAACTATTTGTCCTGGAACATCGGCACAGCTTAACTCTACCGCAGTTATATACCCGTTGACTTGTGGCATTAGTTCGGGGTGTACGGGAACAACAACGCAGCCAATAGTAGGAACAGGAACCTCTGGGACAACAACGTATTCTCCTTTTTATGGATCAACATCGACAACATCCAATTATACCAAACGAATCCAATATATTTATACTGCTGCGGAGTTAAATGCGATGGGGTATTATGGAGGAACCATACGAGAATTGGCTCTATTTGTAACAACGTCAACATCATATAATTATGATGATGTTGAGATTTGGATGGGATGTACAAGTCAAGATGAATTTACGAATACTAATTTTGCAAGTACAGCAAGCATGACCCAAGTATTTGGTCCCACCAATAATATAAATTTAGCCAATAACAACTGGCACAACTTTAATATAACCGATTGGGATTGGGACGGAACTTCTAATCTAATCATTCAGTTCTGTTCTAGAGAGACAGGGGCGAATGGCTCTGAGTCTGTTCGTTATTCTAGTACCTCTCCAGCTTATCGTTGTATACAATATGCGACCACTTCCACCACAATTAATGCTTGCACCAATGCAACAGGGTCAAGATATACAAATAGAGCAGACATGCGCTTTACCATGTGTCAACAAGCAGCTACAGCACCTGTTTATAGTTGGTCGCCTGTCGCAAGCCTATCTGATCCAACGATTGCCAACCCAATTGCAACACCAACAGATACGACAACTTATTTGTTAAATGTAACAGATGGTGTGTCAGGGTGTACTGGTTCTGCTATCGCAACGATAAATGTCTTAGATTTACAGTTGGCAATGAATCCTACGGGACCTATTAATATGTGTGCAGGAGATCCTGCGGTGAACTTAAATGCTCAGTTATACGAAAATGGTGCTGTTGTTCCTCTTGGAGCAGCACAAGCTTATACAGAAGCTACTTCCGCTACTTTGCCAATGTGTTCTAATGTTACAGGGGGCGATCATACTGTAACATTTAATTCAGGAGTGCCGGATGCTTCAGGAAATGTTACGCTTACCTTATGTGTGGTTGGAGATTTTGGATCTTCTAGTGAAAGTTTTACAGTATATGGGGAAGGAGGTGTCAATTTAGGAACGTACAATGAAGTGACCGCAGGAGTAGCTTATAATGATTGTGGAACAACACCTTTGTGTAATACGATAACCATTACACAAGCACAATGGAACTTGTGGAATGTAGATGGGCAAGTTATTTTTACCATTGATGTTAATAATAATGTTAATAATTTCTGCTCAGTTGGCGGCGGAACATCGAATTCTTCTTGTATTACTAGTGCTGATGTTGCCTATACTGGTGTTATCGGAACAAGTTATATTTGGTCACCAACTCTAGGATTGAGTAATGCAAACATTCAAAATCCAACTGTTGCGCCATCAACAACAACAACTTATACCGTTACTTCTGTATTTGGTTCTTGTACGCTGACAGAAACAGTAGATGTTATCGTAGGAACACCCTCTACCACTCCTACTTTGTCACCTATCGTAGGAACACAGTGTCCTAATACAACAATGACACTTAATGCTGGAGGAGGAGTTGCAGGAGTTGGTTCTGCCATTCATTGGTATACTGGACCGAATGGGACGGGAACATGGCTAGGCACAGGAAGTGTTTATTCTTTTGTCCCTACTAATGGTCAGACCATATATATTCGCCGAGAGGGAGCTTGTAATATTACAACGGATGATTTTCAGACGATCAATTTAAAAGATTATGTCTATGGAGTAAATGCTATTTCAACAACTAATTATTGTACTGATGACAATGGTTGGCATCATTTCTATGATAACGACGAAATACTATTATCTATACAAGGAGATTTGACTGGTGCGCCTGCTGGATTTCCTGAGATTACAATATGGGACAATGGTACTTGGTATCAACAATCGCAAGGACCATTTACAGCTCCTTCTTGTGCTGCAAGCAACCTAACACCAGGAGAGGAATATTTTGAAATGGAGCGTAGTTGGAATGTTAATTTTGGAGGTGGAACACTAAACCCACCTTACAACGTACGTTTCTATTATGAAGCGTCTGAAAGGGCTGCGGTAGAGAATGCAGCAGCAAACTGGATGGCAACTTATCCTGCCTGTGGGTATTCTTACAAATATGCCAATCCTTTAGGGGCTTATTGGTTTAAGAATGTTGGCTCTAATTATACTGCTCCAGATTATGATGGACTTCATTTGACAGGGGTAGGAGGAGTGACTCCGAATGGAATTAATTATGGTCAATTTAATGGCGTTAATAGTTTTTCTGGTGGAACGCTAGGAATTACGCTTGTGCCTAATATTTTATTGCCTGTGCAGTGGTTGTATTTTGATGGAGAAACAGACGGCAAAGTCAATCATTTGCGTTGGGCAACAGAAGCAGAACAAAACTCAGAACGTTTTAATGTACAACGGAGTAAGGATGGAGTAACTTTTGAAACAATAGGAAGTGTCGCTGCACAAGGCAACTCAACAACAACAACTTATTATACATTTGATGACGAACATCCTTTTGAAGGGGCGAATTACTATCGCTTAGAATTGCTAGAAGCGAGTGGAGAAGCTAATTTGTCCAATACTATTTTATTAGTCATTGCTCCAGATAATTTGGGCTATAGTTTTTATCCCAATCCAACCGATAAACTTGTTTATTATCAATACGAAGCAACTAAAAAAGAAGCTTTACGAATAGAAGTATTGGATGTATTAGGGAAACAAGTATCGACTAAAAATGTATCGAGTGTCGTAGGCATGAATCGTATCCCTGTTGACTTGTCCGCTTATCCAAATGGAACTTATATGGTGCGTGTACATCATGAAGGGACAGCGCAGGTACATACTTCAAAAATTATTAAAAACAAAGAGTAAACAAGAGCTTGTTGCTAGGATTTTGTAGATTGCAAAATAGCAAATGCTTATACTCTAAATATGACAAAGGCAAGGCGTTAATGCTTTGCCTTTTGTTATTAGGTAGGGGCATTGGCTTTTTCTTCGAGGTCTTTTTTCAAACCTTCTGGTAGTCCTTGAACATCACTCAAAGAAAAACCAATTTCGTCCGAGTTTTCATTGGGAATGATACTCAATTTGGAATTGGTTTCTAAAACTATGGCATAAATTTGTTGAATGGATTTTAACCCCTTTTGGCGGATTGCTGCGTATATTTCTGGTTTTAGGATGCGTTCTTTTTTCATATTTTCATCTATAAATTTTCCTTCAAAGAGTAGTAATTGAGGCGTGGACTTAACAACTTCTCTCAACTGGTCTGAAGAGAACATCATTTTGGTCAAGATGTATTGAAGAATTAATAAAATAAGAACAGCAAGTCCTCCTTCTGTTACCGAAATATCTTTGAGAATAATCGTAGAGGCAACAATTGAACCAATCGACACGGTTACTACCCAATCAAAATTATTTAACTCAGAAGTAGAACGCTTGCCAAGTAGCCGAATATAAATGATAATTAAGGCGTATATAATTGCCGATGAAATGAGTATTCTTAGAATATCGACTGGTTGAGTACTAAAAATAGTTTCCATAATATGGGTGATTTTTGATTTTGTAGATATTGAAAAGAGTAAAATGATTAAAGAATTATAAAACGGCTTTGGATGCCCATTGATGGGAGCGTTCCCCAAAGCATTCTAATATGGCATCAACTCCAAGTACTGTGCCTTTGCACAATCTTCCCAAAACAGCGATAGGAAGTTGTTGACTGTTTTGTTGGGACAGGGCATAAGAATAACGATCTGTTATTAATCCAAGCTGATCATGTATTGGAGCGATCAACTCATCCTTTAGTAAGTGTCGAATAATAGGCGTAGAAACCTTTAATAGTTGTGGTGAGTCTAAGACGGTATCAATCATAACAGTTGCTTCTATTGATTGGTGATTGGATGATATTTGCCACCCTGTTTTAGATAAATTTATGCTAGGATTATGTACAAAGTCCAGATTCAAAAGCCCCTTATCCACTAAGGCAACGAGTTGTTGAATGCTATCAACAGGTGGTCCATAGGCATAGCGTTTCATGCGCTCGTCCAAAGTAATAATAGCTTGAGCAACCTCATTGGATAAATTGTGAAACGATAATTTTTTATAGAATGTTGGCTGACAGTGTCTCCAAACTTGCCCAATACAATAATCCAAGCTTATGGGAGCATTTCCTAAAGCCATTTCTATGTAATGCTGCATACTAATTACTGCTGCTTGATGCTTAGGGATGATCAACTCGTGTTGATAATCTAAATTGCCTAACCATAGTACAACTTGATTTTTAATGCTTTCAATACTTAATTGATGCGCTACAGATGAACTTAGCCTGCTAAAAATAGAAGCGGCAAGAGGAGCAAATGCTTGTATTAAAAAAAGATTATTTTCAATATTAGGCGCATGAGAGGACGAGGCTACATCCAATTCACGACTTAGATATTGAAGTTCTTCTGTTGTAGGCTTAAACCAATTATCAATTTCTTGATTTAAAGGCTTAGGAGCCATTGGAAGACCATCTAAAGAAAAGGGCACAAACTGTTTTGGAATATGTTTATTGCCTTCAAAATACACGGATTGATTCGTCTCATTTTTGACAAAGCGTCCGCCGAGCCCCTCTAAAATCCCCCTTACAACATCCATCATGGCTAAACCAAAGCCTCGCAATGCAATGGTACTATGCGTTGTAATAATAGAGTGATTTAAAAATTGTCGAATAGGGTAGCATTCTTTAAAAAGAGCAATAGAAGGTGTCTTGGTAGCAAAGCTTTGCCATTTTTCTATTTGCTGGTCCCAATCCGTTGGTTGATGCCCAATGGTCAATAAAATTTCATCCGAAGTATAAATACGACCATCTTCAGTTTTTAGGCTTGTAGCAGTCCCTTTTTTTATAACTTGTTGTACTTTTTTGGGGATGATTGACAAATGCCCTTCTTTTTGTAATGGTCCTGCTATTGACCAAAAGCGTTCTTGTAGATAGCGTCCCAATTTGGAACGAGGAGGGTAATAATCGGGTGATTGGGCAGGAGTAGCTGTATTATAATTAGTCCACTCGTGATATGATGGGAATGTAGGAATGTACTGCTGTTCTAATGTAATGGCTTGACGTGCTTCAATTTCAAGGAATCGTTCAGAAATATTTAGCCAATTACTGTCTGGCTGTTCTTGTGCATAAATAGGACCACAGCCAAGGTGCTCTGTGGCTTCAAAAAGCAATGTTTTAATAAGATATTTGGAACAATTTTGAGTATAAAGACACTCTAGGGCAGATAAGCCTCTTGGTCCTGCCCCTACAATAGCAATATGTTTAGTTGGTTTCATAAAAATGATTAAAATAATTGACTTTTATAAATCATTACTTCATGGAAAAATCGCATCAGTTTACCGTGTGAGGGCTTCGCCGTTGATTATCAATAGAGTATAATTTTGTTGCTTAGTTTCTTAAGTAGTTGGTAATCAATATTTTGTAAAGGTGCTTTTTTAGTTTTTTACAAAAAAGCTAAAAAACTAAGCTTGCCGAGTAGGCTTGTGCTAGTAGCACAAAAGCCCAAGTTCATGACCAGAGGGAACTAGCCTTGCGCTCTCATGAGCGAACCGAGCATAGCGAGCTCACGACCGAAGGGAGTAACAAAGCGAATAATAATCCACGACCACGAAGTAGCAGCGCAGCTAGTTATTGAAGTAGAGTTCACCGTAAGAAATAATCTTAGAAAAAAGAGGTGCAAAAGAATACTTACCAAGTAGAACGTAAATTATACTTGCTGTTGGCAGCCTAGAAAAGCTGGTTCTAGTTATTTGTAAATTCTTGTTGCATCATCGTTGTTAAAGCAAACTTTTGTATCCAGCCCTCAATGAATCAATTCAACCAATAAGAAAGCCACTATTATTTTAACCCCAAATTGCCTCCAATTGTTTTGAAGTAGTTTAGAACAAGCGTGCTAACTACTATATTTTATAAAGGGAAATAATAAACCGCTTGACCAGCATGTATTTCATAATCCATTACCCTTGGCCAATTACTAGGAATGAGTTTTTTTTCCCAGTTTTTAAAGTCGGTTTGAAGGGATTGCACAACAGCTGGGTGTTGATGGGCTACATTTTGTTGTTCGTGTTTGTCTTGGGCTAGATTATATAAAACGGTACGTTGAGCTAAGTCGTCTTGAATGAGTTTCCAATCGCCTTTGCGAACAGCCTTGTGGTATTCAGAACGCCAAAAGAGTGCTTCATGTGGTACTTTATCGTTATAAGTAGAGTCTAGCAAGTAGGGCATCAGATTAACCCCATCAAATTCTCGATCCTTAGGAAGGTTAACTTGAGCTAGTGCAGTACTTGTTGCAAAAATATCAAGCGCACTAACGGGTTTTTTGTAAATCATTCCTTGGGGAATTGTTCCTTTCCATTGCATCATAAAAGGAACATTAATACCTCCTTCAAAATTGGTGAATTTGCCTCCTTTTAGCGGACTGTTATCTGCGGCACCAGTATAAGTAGCGCCACCATTATCACTAAGAAAAATGACCAATGTATTTTCTTCTAAATGCAGCTCTTTTAGTTGTTGCATAATAGAACCTACCGCATCATCTAAAGCATGAATCATAGCATAATAAATCCGTTTTTCGGGAGATTCAATATGAGCGTATTGATCATAATAAGCTTTTGTTGCCTGAAAAGGAGTATGTGGAGCAGAAAAAGGGACATATACAAAAAATGGGTCGTCTTTGTGTGCTTTTATCCAAGCATTAGTTTCAGAAGCAATCTTGGTAGTCAAATAAGTATCTTCTTTGATAACTTGATCATTTTTTCGGATTGCACAGTTTCCCGTTCTACCTTTTCCCCAGATATGAGGATCTGAAAAATCAGATAGTTTTTGATTGATAATGCCTTCTTTGTCTTCAGGGGCGTACAAACTAAAGGCTTCGTAAAAACCATAATGGTAATCAAAACCTCGTTTGATAGGAATAGCTGTTTCGTTATACCCCATATGCCATTTGCCAATAGCTGCTGTATGGTAGCCTTTTGTTTTGAGAATTTCAGCTAGCGTAAATTCTGTAGGTGGTAGCCCTTGTTTGTGCATCGCTTCGAAAGTAGGGACAGCCCAATCTTCGTGTTGTGCTACTTTCCAGTCACCAGTATTAAGAAGGTTTGCATAGACAAAATATTCAATTCTATTTTTGGGATAACGTTCGTGTATGTTGATTTCAAAGCCAAAACGTTGTTGATAACGTCCCGTGATAAGACCTGCTCTTGAAGGGGCACAGATTGGAGAAGAAATATAACCTTCTTTGAAGGTCACACCATTCGCACCAATAGCATCTATGTGTTTTGTGTGGACGTGTTGCCCACCATATCTAGACACATCCATAAGACTTAGATCATCCGCCAAAATGACTATAATGTTAGGCAATGGGGTAGAGTCTGAGTGCGTTTGTTGTTGTTGGAGGTAACGATGACGATAATCTATTTTGTCTTTGTCGAAGACAATATTGTATTTAGGATTGCCCATTGGCCAGAAACCAAAAATCAATAGAGGAATGAGAATTCCAACTCCGATGCCTAAACGAATTTTAGTTCTTTTTTTCATTAAATATAGAATGAGTAGTTCGTTGCGGATTGCATGAATAGTTTCTTTGTGGTATTAGTAATAGTCAAATAGGCTATTATTTAGTGAACTCTATGTTGCTACTACGTGGTTTCAACGAACTATTGAGAATGAGAGCGAGAATATTTTATAACGACACAAAAAAGCCTTTCACTTTTACAACAGTAAAAGTGTCTAATCCTATTGGTAGGTGTATTAGTTGCTTTGAGAAGCGTCAGACCTTAATAATTTTGTCATAGCTAAATAATCAGGTTGATCCGATGCCGATTTGTGAATGAAACTATTAATTATTTTACCTTCTTTAAGCAAGAAAACACCAGGCATTTGCTTCATGTTTCCTAATGGTTTTTTAGTTTCAAAGCCAAATTTTAACCCAATTGCCCGAGACCAAACTTTGAGGCCATAAAGTTCACTAAATGTTCCTTTTTGCAGACCAAAATACTCATAAAGTGTCATATCTGGATCAGAGACATGTTCCTCTGACTCTAGGTTATACTCTTTTAAGTATTGCTCCCCATAAATTTCTTCTGCCATATGGACAAAAACCAATTTAATGTTGAGGCGATCCAATTCGTCTTTGATGTTTGCAAAATCATTTAGAGCTTCTCTACAAAATACACAGCCAAAATGACGCAAGAAAACTAACATAACAGTATTTTCTTCTGTTATGGTTCTCAGATCATTACCTTCGTTTGTGAAGATGGCTTCTAGTATTTCTAATTCTAAATTCATGTTTTATTCATTTTGTATATACAAGGTACTTAAAAAATATAAAAATAGAAAGGCTATTAAGGTAATTTTAACGAACTCTCTTTTTCACTTGTAGCTTTAAATAAACAGATGTAGATAGAGAATGATTCCCTTTTTTTGAATTGCTATTGAACTTAGCGCTTGGAGGATAAGGCATTAAAAATAAGAAAGCATTGTTTGGGATAGATTCCAAAACAATGCTTTCTTGTATTTTTTATTGGTCAATGCCACCTCAATTGGTTTTGGGCATTTTGATTGAACAGAATGTAACGGACTAATTGCTTATTTTTCAGTATCAGCTATAGCAGTACTAGTTGATTCAGGAACTTCTTTGACATGAACCATCAATACATGTTCAACCATAGAGACTTCTCGTGCTGCCTCAATAGGATCTTCTAGAATTTCTTTAGGTTCCATGACAATTCCTTCGTTAGCATCATCAATAGCAAATTGTTGAATAATCTGTAAATTGTAAGATTCCATTAAACCATTAAGGTGGTCATCCCCAGTAATACTGAATTCACCAGAGCTAAAAATTTGTGCCCATGGAGCATTGGCTTCATAAAGTACAACCAAACTAACTTTCTTATCAGCAAGGCTGGCAAGGTCTTCTAATTCTAAGCTAACTTTTCCTTTTTCAAAAGATGCTAGACTCTTGTAGTAATAAGCTTTTGCAGCGACTTTTTTCTTGACCGTTCTAGTTCCCAACGTAGAGGTGTCAATGATAGATGAATCGGCTTTTGTTGTTGTGTCGGTAGTATTTGAAGCTTCATTGTTTGTACAAGCAACAACAACTAAGGATAGTAAAGAAGCAACAACAGCGAATACCAATAAAGTTTTTATACGTTTCATTCTAAGTTATAATTTTTAATACTTTACTTTCTATATTAAAAGACTGGGGACAAAATCAAAAAATTATTGGTAAAGTAAATGATTAATGGAATATGTTTTGAAGTTGTTTAAAATGGGATTTAGATATTAGTTTATTTTTAAACAAGTTCATGTATACAGAGGACGAAAGTACGTTTTTTTTTAATAGCAATAAAGCCATTACTCTGTAGAATAATGGCTTTATGGTTATCGCGCTGCGTACTACAAATTAATTTACGTCAGCTGTTGTATTAAGATCTTCTTCTTGAGGAACTTCTTTAATTTGTACCATTAGTACATCTTCGACTAAAGACAGTTCGCGTGCTGCTTCTACTGGATTTTCTAAAAGTGCATTAGGTTCTAGAACCAATCCTTCGTTATCTTCATCAATAGCAAATTGTTGAACAATATCCAATTGGTAAGAAGCCATCAATCCATTAAATGTATCGTTTCCTGTTTGGTCGTATTTTCCTGTATTAAAGATCTCTGCCCAAGGAGCATCCGCTTCATACAAAACGACTAAATTTACTTTTTTGCCTTCTAGCGTAGCTAATGTAGAGATGTCAACATCTGCGTAACCTTCTTTGAAGGTTGCCAAGCTATTGTAATAGAAAGCTTTAGCTGCAATTTTGCTAGAAGCACTACGAGTATTGATTTCGGTTGACTCTACATCTGTTGTATTAGCGTCTGCAGTTTCTGTTTGGTCGCTAGAACAAGAAACTACCATAATAGATAGAACAACTAAGAGACCATATGTAAGGAGATTATTTAGGACTTTCATGTAATAATTGATTTGATGCGTTATAAATCTTTAAAAACTTAGTTTAATTGTACGGTTCTATGGGCTTAATGTTTTTTGTCTTGAGAATGTTACCATTTAAAGGCATTTTTCTAGCAATTTTTTTTGTAAATGATTTAATAAGGATTCCTCCATGCTTGCCAAGAAGCTCAAGTTTATATAAGAAAGATGCTACCTTTTAAGATAGAATTGTTTTCTTTGCCTTTTGATGTTTCAAATACGATAAAATAAAGATAGAAAGGAGCAAACTCTATTGAACTTATGTATAAACACAAAAATACGGATTTAAACTTTTTATGTGTCGAAAAATGACATTTTTATTCTTCTTATGGCTGTTTTTCGCCCTTTTATGACAGATTTGTTGTTCAAAAACAACATTTAATAACATTGCTCATGGAGCTAAATTGTTTTTTTTAGAAAGGGGAGGTAAATATTTGAGTTGGGGTGTTTCCCAAATTACTGCTTAAACTTGTTATTCTTGATACTGGTGGAAAGATACTTGTAGCATACCAAGAAAACAAAATGCCTTGTGGAATTGTTCTAAATCTAAAGATTTGCAAAGACATAAGATTTTTGAACATAAAAAAGCTCACTCAGATTTGACGTACAAAAATACACTGGTTTGATATGTTATTGAGCCAATAAAGTTTAAAATTATTACAATAAAAAAAGTGAAAAGAGGTAGTTTGTTAAAGGTAGAACACTTGAAAGAAGCGAGTGTACAGGTGCACTAAACTAAGGAGCATTTGTTGTCGCTAAGAAAAACATTCCTCTGTTGAAACCATATAGTAGCAGTGTAGCAAACTAAGCAAAGCGATCTCACGAAGTAAATTATATTAGTTTGATTAGCTGTTGTTGTTGGTAAATTGTTGACAGTTAAGTTATATGTATATCAACGATGAATGAATGCTTATTACGGCTTAATGGGAGTTAACAAACTACTATAAAAAGAACGATATATTATGAACGCAACAGAAACAATCGTGAGAACGATTAATCCTATTGATAATCAGGTGCTAAAAGAATATAGTTTAGAAACTTGGGATGAAGTAAAAGCAAAATTGGAGCAGTCAGAAGCTGCCTTCCATCAGTGGAAGCGACAATCTTATGCCCAAAGAGCAGCTTTTTTTGTGAAAACAGCTGAAATTTTAGAAGCGAACAAAGGAAGTTATGCGAAACAGATGACTTTGGAGATGGGAAAACCAATTACGCAAGCTGTTTCGGAAATAGAAAAATGTGCCTTGGTTTGCCGATTTTATGCAGAAAATGCCGATGATTTCTTAGCGGATCAACCTATTAAAACAGAGTTTACAAAAAGCTATGTGACCTATCAGCCATTGGGAACGATTTTGCAAGTAATGCCTTGGAATTTTCCTTTTTGGCAAGTATTTCGTTTTGCGGCTCCAGCTCTTATGGCAGGTAATGTTACCATTTTAAAGCACGCTTCTAATGTCATTGGTTGTGGTGAGTTGATTCATCAAATATTTGAAGCGGCTGGTTTTCCTAAAGGCGTTTTTCAACATGTGATTATTGATAGTGATTTGGTAGGAGATATTTTGGCGCAAGATATGGTACAAGGTGTTGCTCTAACGGGAAGTGTTCCTGCAGGAAAGGCAGTAGGAGAGTTGGCAGGCAAAAACTTGACAGAATGTGTCCTTGAATTAGGTGGTTCTGATCCTTTTATTGTCTTGAAGGACGCTGATTTACCACAAGCGGCTAAAATTGCTGTTCAGTCGAGAATGCACAATACGGGGCAAACCTGTATTTCTGCCAAACGGCTTATTGTAGAAGAAGCCGTTGCAGATGAATTTATGAAACTTCTAAAAGAGGAAATGCAACAATTGGTAGTTGGAGACCCGATGGATGAAGCAACTAGAATTAGTGTTATGGCTCGAATGGACTTGGCAGAAGAGTTGCAAGAGCAAGTCAATAAATCCATTGATATGGGAGCTATTGTAGAATTCTCTGGAGGACACAAAAAAGGTACAAATTATTTTTATCCGATGCTATTGAGTAATGTGAAAAAGGGAATGCCTGCTTATGAAGAAGAATTGTTTGGACCTGTCGGTGTATTTTTTGTTGTTAAAAATACAACAGAAGCAGTAGCTTTGGCTAATGATTCTATTTTTGGATTGGCAGCAACAGTATGGTCAGAAGACGAAGAAAAAGCAATTGCTGTGGCTCACCAACTAGAAGTAGGAGCTGTGGCAATTAATAAATTGATGAGCTCTGATCCCAGAATTCCATTTGGAGGAATAAAACAGTCGGGGGTTGGTCGTGAACTGGGGCGAGAAGGAATTTTAGGTTTTGTTAACAAAAAATCAGTAGTTGTCAAATAACAATAGTTAGCTGCGCTGTTACTACGTGGTCGTTGAAAAACTTTATTATTTTGATAATTAATAAGTTATAGTTTTTACTGTGTTTTGTGTTAAAAAATTGATTATCAACTGCGTAGCACTCATGCAATACCACGAAGTAGCACCGCAGGTAACTAAGCGAAGCGATCTCATAAAATACCACGCAGTAGCAGCGAAGCTAACTAAAAGCGCAGCGCTCACGAAGTAATCAACGAACTACTAAAATAAGAAATAGCACATTTTATAGGGTTCTCCATATTGGTTTAGAGACATGGGGAACCTTTTTTAGTTTTAATTAAATGTTAATCTAAACTGGATTAAAATTTTTTAGTTACTTTTATGCGTAATTAATAGAAATAGTAGTTGGTTAAGTTTATAAACAACTCTTTTGTACTACTAAGCAGAAATCACTTGGCAAACGTAGTTTTTTGTGGTGTTGCTGCGTGGTTTCAGCAGATTATTACGGAAACGATCAAATCAATCATGTTAATACAATTGCTCCATATCATCAATCTGATCACCTTGTTGTTTTCTACAACAGGGGTATTGGCGCATCAGCATTATTGTCAAGATAAATTAAAAACCGTATCCTTCTACACAACTACAAAAGACTGTTGTAAAAAACAAAAAAAAATAACGCAGCACTGTTCTACAAAAACTCCTCAAATAGGTAAGAAGAAATGTTGTGAAAATAAGACCATTTTTAGTGTTGATAGCAGTGCGCAACAACTTCTAGATGTTGACAAGAATTTAAGCACTCCTTGGAGCTTTGCATATATCCCAATTATTCATTATTGTATAGAGCCAGTCGTTCAGCCCATTTATTGGGATGCGCAAGAGAAATGGCAGTATTGTACTTATAAAGCACCTCCCAATCAGGTAGCTACATATCTGTTATTTTGTTCTTTTTTGTGTTAGAGATTAGATTTTGACTATAAGTTTTAGAAAACTTATACGTATACTTAATGTATAGGTATAAGGTGTTTTTAATGTACTTGATGCTCATCAAGTGTCAAAATCTAGAATATGTTAGATAAATTAATTTTATTTTTCCTAAAAAATAGATTGATTACCTTTCTATTGGTACTATTAACTATTGTTTGGGGAGTGGTAACAATGCCATTTGATATAGACAAATATTTCTTGCCAAATGACCCTGTTGCTGTGGATGCCATTCCAGATATTGGAGAGAATCAACAAATTGTTTTCACCGCTTGGAATGGTCGATCGCCACAAGATATAGAAGACCAAATTACGTACCCGCTTACGACAGCTTTGTTAGGCATCCCAGGTGTGCGAACCATTCGAAGCAACTCCATGTTTGGTTTTTCTAGTATTTATATCATTTTTGAAGAAGATATAGAGTTTTATTGGAGTCGTTCTCGCATCTTAGAAAAGCTGAATTCCTTGCCCAATGGCTTGTTGCCAAACGAAGTACAACCGAGCTTAGGACCAGATGCCACTGCTTTGGGGCAAATCTATTGGTATACAATAGAAGGCAGAGATGAGCAAGGTGTGGCAACAGGTGGGTGGGACCCACAAGAGTTGCGGTCGATACAAGATTTTTATGTGAAGTATAGCCTAGCATCCGCAAGTGGGGTATCTGAAATTGCTTCTATTGGGGGCTATGTCAAAGAGTACCAAGTTGATGTTGATCCCAATCAATTAATAGCGTATGATATAACATTAAATCAAGTAATTGAAGCTGTTCGGAATAGCAACTTAGACGTTGGTGCCAAAACTTTGGAGGTCAATCGTGTAGAGTATTTTGTTCGAGGCTTAGGTTATATCAAAAGTGTGCAAGATTTAGAGGAATCGGTTATTACTCATAGAAACAACAACCCTATTTATGTAAAGGATATAGGAAGGGTTGTTTTGGGACCCGCCGTTCGCAGAGGAATATTGGATAAGAGCGGGGCAGAGGTAGTTGGAGGAGTCGTTGTGGCTAGATACGGTGCCAATCCGCTAGAAGTAATTGATAATGTAAAAGCAAAAATCAAGGAATTAGAGCATGGTTTGCCGAGTAAAACCTTAGCAGATGGAACCGTTTCCAAATTGCGCATTGTGCCATTTTACGATCGGAGTCACTTGATAAAAGAAACAATAGGTACCTTGCAAGAAGCGCTTACATTGGAGATGTTGATTACCATTATTGTCATTATTATTTTACTCCTAAATTTAAAAGCTTCTATCTTAGTTTCAAGCTTATTGCCCATTGCTGTGCTAATGTGTTTTATTGCCATGCGTTATTTGGGGGTTGATGCGAATGTTGTTGCTTTATCAGGTATTGCCATCGCCATAGGAACCATGGTCGATATGGGAATTGTGCTTTCCGAGAATATTGTAGAGAATATAGAAAAGGCACCAGCCTCAGAATCTAAAATAGAAACGATTTTTAAAGCAACAAAAGAGGTCGCTTCTGCTATTATTACGGCTGTTGCGACAACCATCATTAGCTTCTTACCTGTTTTTACAATGGTAGCAGCAGAAGGAAAATTGTTTCGTCCTTTGGCGATGACAAAAACTTTTGCTCTGTTGGCTTCTATATTGTTGACAGTAATTGTTCTGCCTACATTTGCCTATTGGATTTTTGAAAAAAAAGGTGCTTCATCCAAGCGTTTCTTGAAAGTATTTTTATACCTCTCCTTAGCCTTGTTGGGAGGTGTCGGTTTGGTATTTGGGCAATATTGGGCAGGGGCAATAGCTATTCTTATTGCTAGTATGGAGTTATTGGCAATGAATGCACACCGCTTGCCTCAATCGCTTCAATGGTTGGGTAATAATGGCAAAAACTTCATTTATGCTTTAGTTTTAACTTATTTCTTAGCGATAGAGTGGATGCCTTTAGGGGGGAGTTATTCTGATTTTAGTAACTTTTTACTAACAAGTATTTTGATTGCCTTAATACTAGGTTTTTTCCAGTTGGTTATTGTTAGCTATGAAAAAATATTACGCTTTTGTCTGCGATACAAACTGCTGTTTTTTTTGCTGCCCATCCTTATTATTCTAATGGGAACCAACGTATACCGCCAAACACAAACGGAGTTTATGCCAAGTTTGGATGAGGGCGCTTTTTTGTTGATGCCAACTAGTATGCCCCATGCAGGCATGGAAGAGAATCAGGAAATTATTCGATTGTTAGATATGGCAGTGGCTTCTATCCCTGAAGTAGATGGAGTGGTTGGGAAAGCTGGTCGGGTAGAATCGGCTTTGGATCCTGCGCCTATGTCTATGTTTGAGAACATTATCAATTATAAATCAGAATATAAAACCAATGAAAATGGGCAAAAGATACGATTTAAGGTTGATCGGAAGAGACATTTTGTCTATGATCAATCGGGAGCGTTAATTCCTGATAAAAATGGTCAATATTTTAGGCAGTGGAGAGAGCATATAAAATCTCCAGACGATATTTGGAACGAAATTGTTGCTGCGACCAAAATACCTGGGGTAACACCAGCCCCTAAATTACAACCCATAGAAACTAGGTTGGTGATGTTGCAAACAGGAATGCGTGCGCCAATAGGTCTCAAAATAAAAGGACCAGACCTGAAAACCATTCAAGACTTCGGATTCAAGTTAGAAGCATTATTAAAAGAAGTCGACGGGGTCAAAGCAAAGGCTGTTTTTGCCGACCGAATTGTCGGAAAACCTTATCTGGAAATTGATTTTGATCGAAAGGCACTAGCTAGGTATGGATTAAAAATAAAAACGGTGCAAAACTATGTTCAAGTAGCCATTGGAGGGATGGTTTTGTCACAAACCGTAGAAGGACGAGAACGCTATGGCATTCGAGTGCGGTATCCTAGAGCACTGAGAAAAGACCCTGATGCTATTCGAAAGCTTTTAATTCCTATAGATGGAGATACCGAAATACCTTTGGAGGATGTCGCAACAATCAACTATGAGCAAGGACCTCAGGCAATAAAGAGCGAAGATGGTTTTCTGACAGGTTATGTTTTGTTGGATAAAGAAGCTGGCTTTTCGGAAACTACGGTAGTTGAAAATGCTCAAAACTATATTCAAGAGCAAATCAAGAGTGGTCAATTGACTGTACCCGCAGGAGTTAGTTATCGTTTTGCGGGAAATTATGAAAATCAAGTTCGAGCGAATAAACGTTTGGCGATTGTCATGCCCATTGCCTTACTATGTATTTTCTTAATCCTGTACCTTCAATTTTCTTCTGTAGCACTTTCTTTAATGGTTTTTATGGGGGTGATTATAGCTTTCTCAGGAGGCTTCATCATGATTGGACTGTACAACGAAGATTGGTTCTTGGATGCGACAATTGGGGGAACAAATTTGCGTGATCTATTCCAAATTAACCCCATTAATTTAAGCGTTGCTGTTTGGGTTGGTTTTTTAGCTCTGTTTGGTATCGCTACAGACGATGGGGTGTTGGTTGGAACTTATTTGCAGCAATCCTTCAAGGATAACGAGCCTCAAACAGTATCTGAAATCCGAGCTGCTGTGCTAGAGGCGGGGTGCCGAAGGGTACGTCCCGCAATGATGACGACTGCTACGACTATCTTGGCTTTGTTGCCTGTCTTAACTTCTAGTGGTCGTGGATCAGATATTATGATTCCAATGGCAATTCCTTCTTTTGGGGGGATGGTCATCCAAATGATAACCATGTTTACAGTGCCTGTTTTATTTTGCGCTTGGGCTGAATTGAAATTATATAGAAGAACTAAAAAAGAGGGCTTATGAGATATTTAATTGTAATAATTTGCCTCTGTATAGCGTGGTCGTTAACAGGGCAAAATTTTGAAACGTACTATAAGGCTGCGGTTAACAACAACCCCCAACTCAAAGCTACTTTTAATCAATATTATAGTACAAAAGAAAGAAGTACACAGGTAAAATTGCCACCGCCTTCCGTGGCTTTAGGCGTGTTTGTGCTTCCTGTTGAAACTAGATTGGGAGCGCAGCGATTTAGGCTAGGAGCAACACAAATGTTTCCTGCTTTTGGTGCTTTGAAAGCAAAAAAAAGTTTGATTCATGAACAGGGGTTGTTGAAGTTACAAGAGGCACAAGTTATTCGCAATCAGCTTTATTTTAATTTGCGTGATATTTGGTACCAAGCTTCTGAAATCAAAGCACTAACTAATGTCGAATGGCGCAATCTAGAGTTATTAAAAACTTTAGAAAAATTGGCATTACAAAAGGTTGAGAATGGACAGGGCAGTCTAGCAGATGTTTATCAAATAAAAATGGAGCAGAACAATCGAGTGGCAAAAATAGAGCTGTTGGAGAACAAATTACCTGTCTTGGAGCTTGCGTTTGCTCAACTTGTAAAAGAGGATAGTTTGCCTTTCCCTGCAACAATGGATACCATCACATTGCGACAGTTGACCTACCCAAAGGATTCTTTGATGGTTTGGATGCGTCACCAAAACCCACAAATGGGGTTGTTAGAGGCTCAAAGAAGGGTTGCCAACCAAAAAATGATGGTTCAAAAAACTAAAAATAGACCAACGTATGGGGTGGGCTTAAATTATACTTTTTTGACCAAAAGAACGGATGCCAATCCTCCTCAAAATGGGCAAGGCATTTTGATGCCTACCTTTAGCATTCAAGTGCCTATTTATAAAGATCAAAATCAAGCTAGGGTGAAAGAAGTGGTCTTTGAGCTAAAAGCTTTGGATTACCAAGAGGAGCATTTAATGGATAATTTAGAAGTGCAATTAGAAAATATGTTGACTTCTTACCGAGCGGCACAAATCAACCTGAAGCATTATCGAGCGCAAATTGCTTTTACACAGAAAACCTTAGATCTGTTATTAGCAGAGTATAGTGTTGATAATAAAAGTATTGATGAAATACTACAGTTAGAGCGAAGCTTGCTGAATTATCAACAAAAATTGATCGAGTATTCTATTGTACAAAATAGAGCTCTAATCGGTCTAGAACAATTATTTGCACAACCTTTATTCAATTGATACAATGAAAGATACAATTAAAAATAATATTCGACAGCTTAGTGGGCTAATTGTAAGCTTATTGCTAGGTTTTTTAATTGGGTGGCTGGTTTTTTCAGCTAATTCTACAACTACCGATAAAAATACGATTGATAATCCCATAAAAACACCTCCAAAGGAAGAGATTTGGACTTGTTCCATGCATCCTCAAATAAGACAAAACGAACCAGGAGATTGTCCGATATGCGGGATGGATTTAATCCCTATTTCTGAGGATGCCAATCAAGACAATGCTACGCAGCTAGTTATGACAAAAGAAGCGGTGAAGTTAGCACAAGTAGAGACAACGGTTGTTGGTAATTTATCTGCTGCAACCTCGATGGCCAAGCCCCAAAAAGAAATCTTTTTGACTGGAAAAGTACAGATGGACGCAAGGACGGATGCTACTCAAGTGGCTCATATGAGTGGACGTTTGGAAGAGTTATTGGTTGCTTTTGAGGGGGAACAAGTGCGCAAGAACCAAAAAATAGCTGTATTGTATGCGCCTGAATTAGTTAGTGCGCAAAAAGAATTATTAGAAGCCATCAAGCTTAAAAAGGAATATCCAGCACTGTACGAAGCTGCTCGACAGAAAATTCTACAATGGAAATTGCCACTATCAACAATTAAGGAGATTGAAGAAAGTGGTCAAATACAGAGGGAAGTAGCCATTTATGCAGAACGTTCGGGTATATTGACTAGGCGTTATGTTGAAGAAGGTGATTATGTAAAACAAGGCAGTCCTTTGTTTGATATTATGGATTTGAATCGTGTTTGGGTGTTGTTTGATGTCCACGAGAAGGACTTGAAATGGATCAAAAAGGGAACCACCATCGAATTTAATATAGAGGCAATGCCTCAAAAAACATATCGCTCTAAAATTACATTTATAGATCCTATTATCAATCCCAATACAAGAGTAGCTGCGGCTAGAGTTGAGTTGAACAACCGAAGTGGCATGCTAAAACCTGAAATGTTTGCCAAAGGAATTGTACGTGTTAATCCCTTACCATCTAAGGACGTCTCAAGTCCTATTGTCGTTCCTAAAACAGCTGTCTTATGGACTGGAAAACGCTCGGTTATTTATGTGAAAAATCCTGAAGTGGATGTCCCTACTTTTGAGTTTCGAGAGGTAGAATTAGGGGCAGATTTGGGAGAACATTTTATCGTTAAAGAAGGTGTGAGTGATGGAGAAGAAATTGTGGTCAATGGTGCTTTTAGAATCGATGCGGCAGCGCAATTAAGTAATAAAAATAGCATGATGAATCGCTTGGTGCGTGTCAAAGAGACTGCTTTGCGAGAGCATCAGTTGCCGAACTATCAGAAGGAGGTGTCGGATGAGTTTAAACGATTGTGGACCGAGTTGATAAAGAGTTATTTGGTGCTTAAAAATGCCTTAGTAGCAAGTGATTTTGACAAGGCACAGCAAGCTAGTGAGGTGGTGGCTAAAAAAATGGAGCATATAGATATGAGTTTGCTGGAAGGAAAGGAACATCTATTTTGGATGGAAAAAATGCCTTCAATAGAAAAATCGCTCGAGACCCTGCACTTAGCAAAAAGTATAGATGCTCAACGGGCAGCTTTTGCAACGTTATCGGATGAGTTGATTCCACTCGTTAAGGTATTCGGAATTACCGAAGGGACGTTTTTTGTTCAATATTGCCCAATGGCTTTAGATGATAAAGGGGCAAATTGGTTAAGTCAAGAGGAGGGAATTCAAAACCCTTATTTTGGAGATAAGATGTTGCGTTGTGGTTCTATTGAAGAAACATTATCCTTTAAAAAATAAAAAACTATTCAATCATATTTAGTAGTTCGTTGATGAGTTCGCTATGCTACTAACCTGTGGTATGGTTTCAACGAGCTATTGTCATTTTATTAAAAACAAACAATTATGAAGTCAACTTATGGAATTATTGCGCTGCTTTTTGTCGTTATAACACTAGTATCTTGCTCTGTTAACGTAGAGTCTGATGACAAAAAGGAATCGACAGAACAGCAAGGAAAAGAATACACGGCAGCATATATTTGCCCCATGCATTGTGAGGGAAGTGGGAGCGATGAAATGGGAACTTGTCCTGTGTGTGGAATGGATTACGAAAAAAATGAAAAACACAATGAAAGTGGTCACAGTCATTAAATGAGTGCTGCACAATTTTGGGGATAAATGATGTCACTATTATAGAGACTATTGGTTAGTTGTTCTTAGGTGCAAAAACTGTTTTTTAGAATAGTACATCTAAGAATAACTAGCAGATAGTTGAATAGAAATAGATTGTTGTATATTCTCAGTTTATTGTCAAGTGTTGCTAGAGAGGATATCAATAATGTTTTATAAGTAAGCTTATTGCACTTGACAAAGTGAATCGTAAGAATGGAGGTAAATACAGTAGTTTTCCTCAAAAAAAGTTTATATTACTTATGTGTTTTGTAGGATTTGGACGAGAGAAGCACGTTAAATAGTTTGTATATTTGTACGAAGTGAACCCATTTGTGTGGCACAATTTGAGGTGTCCCAAGATCAAATGTTTTACTCCTTAATATTATTACAATAGGTAAGAGGATAGAAAAAATGATTATAAAAATGGGGGGATTTTTAGTACTAATCAAAGAGCAAAAAGGAAGCGTTGACTTTGTTGTTACTGCGTGGTACTTATTATTTTTTTGAACGATTACTTACATTCAAATGATACGATTTTTCATAGGTTTAGGGATTTTTATGATTTGGGCGGTATTCGCTCGGAATTACTACATTTGCGAAATAAAAGGGGAGTGTGGACCTCCATTAGCAGATGTAGATTCTACTTTTTTGGACAATATCCCAGAAACGTTAGATTTAACAGCAGGTGAGCACATACTGTTAGAAAATTATCCCCAGTTTTATTTTGATTATGCAAGCCACGACTATACCTATATAGATGGGAATGAAAAGTTTTTAGGTTATGTTGTTTCTTTTTTGGAGGAACATCCAGCGGATAGTATTTATTTGGTGATAACAGGATACTATTTGTCAAGCGAAAGTAAAGCAATAAAAAATAGCAACTTGTACAATGATCTGGGAATGGCAAGGGCACAAACCATTATAGACAAATTGATTCACGAGTACCAACTGCCAAAGGGGCGCATCCAAGCGCAATCTAAATTGGCTATTAGTGATCCTGTCGAGGAATATTTGTCTTTTAATATAGTTGGTTATATTCCACCGAATGCTATTGCTCAAACCAAAGAAGATACGGCATTTCTAGAGCTAATAAAAACATCTGTAAAAGATATTACTTATACCGACAAAAGTGCCAAGTTTGCATACAATTCAGGAGTATTCAATCCTAATCCTACTTTTGAAGTATACGTTGATTCACTAAGGCAGTATTTTGGACGGAATCCTGATGATTATTTGGTGATAATAGGGCATACTGATAGTAGAGGTACAGAGTCGTATAATCGAGAATTAGGGTTGGAACGAGCCGAATCTGTTAAGAACTACTTGCAGGAACAGAATTTGGAAATTACAATCAAGACCAAATCAGAAGGAGAAAAAAATCCAATGGTGCCGAATAAAAACGAAGATGGCAGTTATAATATTGATGCTATGGCAAAAAATCGACGCGTAAATATTATAATAAAATCCACAAATTAAGTATACTTGTTAGTTCAGTAGGCGGAATAAAATTAAAATCTAAGGACCAATTTAAACAATCCAATCATTCATGCAAGACGCATTTATAAAATTCTTTTCAACAAGCGATAGTTCACAAACTATCGTCTTTGTTATTCTTATGCTCATTAGTTTTCTTTTAGGAATGCTTGTTTGGGCTTTATTGGCGCATTGGCCAGCAGCTCGAAAATTAAAAGCGCAAAACAAAGACTTGAGCGATGAAAATACTGTCTTGAAAAAAGACAATAAAGACTTATCAGAACGTTATACAGTTGTTAATGCTAAGTTGGGGCGTGCTAGTGAAGATCTGAGAACGGCTGAGGCAAACTTGGAAGAAAAAAACGACAAGGTTATTGCTCAAGGAAAGCAGATCGCAGTTCTTACAGAAGATCTGGGGTTGTATAAAGATAATGCGCGCAATTTTAAGGAGGCAAACGAAAAGTTGTTAGAGGAGTACAAAAAGATGTCTAGGGAGCATGAAGAAACGCTTGCTAAAATGGAGGATATGAAAGGCTTGGTTGAGGAAGTAGAGCAGGAAAAATCGGAAATGATTAAAAATCATTTGTTGGTGGCAGATGGCAAGCTTGCCGCAGATAAGAAATTGAAAACAACAGAAGAAAAATTATCAAAGGCGAATGAAACCGTTCATCTTTTGAAAAAAGATTTGGATGCTGCTTTGGAGCAAAAAGCTGAACTGAAAAAAATGGTTTTGAATCTTGAAGCTACTCAACAGTTGGACGGAACGAATGACGAAGATTTAAAGATACAGTTGGTTGATTTGAAAACTCATGTTCGAGAATTAGAGGCAGAGAACAGCGACCTAATGGAGCGATTGGCGCCTTTTTTAGCAGAAGAGCAATCCAACTCTAACGAAGAAGCAGAAATGGAGGAATTGCTGGTGAACTTGCTGGTAGAGGCTGAAACCAATATGGAGGAGGATGGGTTCTATTCTGATTATGATGAAAGCCAGCTAATTGAAGACAAGATTTACTTGGAAAAAGCATTGGCTGAAAATACTGTTGTAACCAACGAAGAGAAAGACGAAGAGACGATAGAAGTAAATGATGATGAGGCTGAAAAAATGGAACAGGTACTTCTACAGGTGGACGATGCAATGAGTTTGCAAGGGTTTTATCAAGATATGGATGAGGCTGTTTTGATGGAGTCGGACGAAGAGGAACTCGAAGACGAGGAATTGATGAATCGCCATTTAGAAGGTACAGCAGAATTGTTCAAAAAAGTACTGTTTTTTGAAGAAGAGGTAGCTAGTGAACGATTTATAGAAAATGAAGATTTATTAAATAAAGAGTTGCCTAAAATAGATTTTATAGATCCTGTTATAGATGAATCTGAAAAAGTAGAACTTAGTGATGACGATCATTCTGAAATGAATGCGGCATTGAATCAGGCTATAGAGGCAATGAATGTAGAAGGATTGTATGCTCCTATAGAAGCAGATAAGTTGCTTGCTTCTGATGATGAAACAGAGGATGACAAACGATATTATAACCAAGAAGCGGATTATGAACATACGGTATTAGAGGAGATTGGTCGTTCTATTCCTAGAGCAGGCTTAGATGAAAAAGATGATTTGAAGAAAATTGATGGTATCGGAATGTTTGTTGAGCAACGATTGAATCAACTGGGAATTTACACTTACAAGCAGATTAGCCATTTTGATGAAGCATTTGTGGCTAAATTAGGAGCTGCTTTAGGGTTTTCAGAACAAACCATCTCAAGGGATCAATGGGTTGAACAAGCCCAAAAATTGATGGTCTAATTTGAACCTATTGAATAATGTTAGGTTCTTTTTAGAATATAAAACAAACCCGTTAGTTGCCTGTAACAATCACTAGGGGAGCTTTGTTAAACGATTGTAACATACTCTGTGCAAATAAGAAAACTTTTAATGGGCAGTGTACTAAAAATCTCTTCTATTGGAAGGGGATACTTGGAAAAAAATTAAAAACAATAACATTATATGATTGAACGTCCTGTCATATTATTGACATTTGCGAATCAGCAGGATGCCTATCTAGATAATCTAAAAAAAGAGAGCAAAAAGCTCAACTATATCCTAAGTACACACCATGACAAAGGAACCATAGAAGTTTTTAGAGAAGAAAGCACCACTACTGATGATATCAAAAAAGCCATAGAACGTTTTGACGAAAGAATTGCCATCTTTCACTATGGAGGACATGCCGATGGAGGTAGTCTACGATTTGAAGGTGGTGATGGCAATGCTGCTGGTCTGGCAGAACTACTTGGACAGTTGCCCAATTTAAAGTTGGTGTTTTTGAATGGTTGTTCTACCGAAGCACAAGTGCAGTTTTTGTTAACAAGTGGTGTGAAGGCTGTTATTGCTACGGCAGTGCCTATTAATGACGAAAAAGCAGTTGTTTTTGCAGAGGATTTTTATCGTTCCTTTTCCAATGGTCATACCATCGAATCTGCCTTTCGTCGCGCTGTAGCCAATATGAAGTTTGTCTACGGAGGAGACTTTGATGCAACAATTGTTCGCCGTGGCGATGCCGTTGTACATGGCGACAAAAATAAGATGCCTTGGGGACTGTATCTCAATGACAATAGTGAGGAGGCTCTCAACTGGGAAATGCCTAAGTATTATCCCAAAGACAACGTCCGAGCAGAAGCTATTGATAAGTCTAAGTTCAAGGTAAATATGCATATAGAGGAAGTCATTTTCCCTATGTTTGATGTCAAACCAGAACTAGAAGCTTTGTGTACGTATGAAGATGATGACGAATTGGATCCTAGAGCTGTATTGTTACAGATTATTCAAAATTTCCCTTGGCCTATTGGGGCGCAAGTGCGTTTGCTAGTGGCAAAAGATGGTGATATGGATACGCCTTCTATGGAACGCCTAAAGCAAATTGTAAGTGTCTATATCATGACGAGCCAATTCATTTTTTATGTTGTGATGTCTCAAATGTGGGATGAAAAGCGTGCAGCAACCTTTACTGCCAAGAGTTTTTTGGTAGATATGCTTTATATGAATCACAAACAATTTGGGCAATTCGACTATTTTAAAAACTTTGTAGAGGCAACTAAACTTCTCTTAGATGCTGATTGTGAACTTGCCATTCCTGAATTTGCAGATGTAGTAGCAGATTTTGATGCCCATACCGAATTGCATGAAGCGTATCTTTATTTAGAATCTCTTCGTGCTGCTATTCACACTGGAAATTTAGAGGCATTAGAAAATAAAACCTTTGAAAAATGTGTAGAAGGGGAGTATTATCTATCTACTATATTGTACCATTTAGCCTTTACCATAAAATACGATTTGGTGACCGTTCGGGATATTCATGTGGTTAACCATAGAAATATGGATACAGAATTTAACCATTTTATCAGTCGACTAAATGTTAAAGTTGGAGATATTGCAGTGAGTGAAGGAAGTAAAAAAATGAAAGCTAGAATCTATAAAACCTTTACCAACAACTCTTCTGTAATTTTGACTTCGGATTTGCAAGATCCGACCACCTTCTTGAACTTATCGCCTTTTATTATTGACAAAAATGCGTTTAGAGATGGTCTTACAGAAGATAGAGCAACAGAACAACAGTTGTTTATGTATGCACACCGAGTAGAAGGGGATGACCCTAAAAGAGATTATAAATACTATGCTACATTTCACAATATTTATGTAGCGCAAGAAAGAGCATCTGACCAGTTCTTAATAGATGGACCTGGTGGAGCAAGCAAGGACAGTGAACAGCCTACCAACACTAGAAGTCGAATGCGCTCTAGACGTAGGCGAAGAACCTCTACAACGACACAGGTTATTAATCCTTATGCTGTTCTCAAACGACAATTTGAGATTTTAGAAAAAGATTTAATCAGTTAGAGCTTATTGAAATAACAAAATGCTCACATCTAAAATTTTAAAGAATCTCTTATCAATTGTTAAAAATTAGCTCTTATGGCAACACAAGTAAAAAGTCCGTTCAAGTTTTTGGATTCTTACGACAAAAAAGATAAAGCGATCTTTTTTGGTAGAACTCAAGAAACATATGAATTATACGATAGAATATTTGAGACCAATTTGGTCTTGTTATATGGTGCCTCTGGTACTGGCAAAACTAGTTTGATTAATTGTGGATTGGGCAATCAGTTTGAATCAACCGATTGGCATCCTATTTTTATTCGCAGAAAAGATAATATCATGGAATCCATGAAAGAGGAGTTCCAAGAGCATGCGATAAAAAAGATCGACCCTTCTACTTCTATGATTGATCAAGTCCGTTCTTTGTATTTAGATTATTTCAAACCCATTTATTTAATTTTTGATCAGTTTGAAGAGATCTTTATCCTTGGTGATAAGGAGGAGCAAAGAATCTTTTTTGAGATGATTTATCAATTACTCGAAGAAGATTTGCAATGCAAGGTACTTATTTCGATGCGAGAAGAATACATTGCTTATCTGTCAGAATTTGAAGAAATTATTCCGTATCTGTTTGATAATCGCTTGCGGGTCGAAAAAATGAATAGTAAGAACTTGAAAGATGTTATTGAAGGAACAACGGCTAGCTTTAATATCGAGCTGAAAAAAACACCAGGAGGAAAAGAAATTTCTGAATTAATTATTGAAAAATTAAGGGATAAAAATCATGAAATTGATTTAGCAAATTTGCAGGTCTATTTAGATCGTCTATATCAAATGGCGGTAGAAAAAAATGGACCTAATGCCCCCATTGTGTTTGATGAAGCTTTGATTAAAGAGACGGGTAATTTGGAGGATGTTATGTCTACTTTCCTAGACCAACAATTAGATGTTTTGGAAAAGGAATTGGCTCAGAAGTATAAAAATGCCAAAAAAGGAGCACCGCTAGATATCTTGTTTGAATTGGTGACTGATAACGGCACAAAACACGCTATAGATTTGGAACAAATTAAAAAACGTCTAAAACGTTCTAAAAATATTGAACCTGCTATAATAGATTACTGCGTTGTTCGTTTTAAAGAAATGCGTATTTTGAGAGAACTTTCATAAAATGTTGTTCGATCTATGCAATTAATAGATAGTTGTTTCTTGTGATAATTGTTGTAAGAAAACTATTGTAATAGAAAATAGATTATGAAAATAGAATTAGCACACGACTTTATTGCCAAGAAAATATATGAAGAAGCTTCGATTGAAGACAAAGCTAGGGCGCGTGCTACTAAAATGGTACACGAACGTTATCAACATTATCTATCGTCTAAAAATTTCTTGTTAACAGAACGAGAACTTGTTTATATCAACCCATTTATAGAACGAATGGATTTGATAGAGGAAGAACAATATTATATTAGAAAGAGTAAAAAAGCAATTAAGAAAGAAAAGCTAATGCGGCGGATCAAAGACATTGCATTGGTAGCATTGCTTAGTGGCATTGTTTTTAGTTCTTGGGGATATTGGGAGCGCCAACGATTTTTTCATGCTTCTAAACATTTAGCTTCGGCACAAGATTCTATCAATGTTCTTTTGAGAAATCAAAAAGGCGCCCGATCAGATATCCCAATTACTTCTTCTGATAAAAATAAAACCCATCAAGGAGGTGATCCACTTTCTCCTTTAGTGTTTTTTAGTACAATTAAGTTGGAAGGAAAAGTGACCAACGAACAAAATGAGCCAATTAACGAAGCACTGGTTCAAATAATGGGGGCGCAAGTGCTGACTAAAGAAGATGGAACTTATGAGTTCTACTTGGTCTTGCCGCCTCAAAATATAGGTAAAAATATAAGTTTACACATCAGTAAAACCAATTACCTACCCACCTCAACACCTATAGATACTGATAATCCTTCTGTACAATCTGCTTTTACCTTAGTTCGAGAGTAAGACCTAAATTCTTGAAATATTTATGGACAACTTAGAAAAGCAGAAAATAATTAATTTATTGTCTTCAGGAGATTTAAAAAATATGAGTCTTGCTTTTCAATTGATTGAATCCTTGGGGATTTTGTTTGATTGGGAGCAATACGAGAAGATAGCTGCGTGGTTAAATAAAGGTAATGAAACTATTTTAACGGCGTGGGAAGAAGAGGATAGAGGCTTTTCGGATCGAGAAGAAGCCGTTATTACGGTTTATACCAGAACAGCATACGGCGTACAGCAAAAAAAATTAACCACATGGGATAAGCGAATTTGCTTATTGCCCAATTTAGAAGCCTTAAACTATAGATCCAATTGTTTCGAAACCATTCCTGTATCTATTCAACAGCTAAAAAAATTAAAGCATTTAAATTTGAATAGAAATCGCTTAACGGTAATTGGAGCGGAGTTAGACAGGAGTTATCATTTGGAATATTTGGCTTTGGGACACAATCAAATATATGCCATTCATACTGACTTCAAGCGATTAAAAGGGTTGCGTTATCTAGATTTGTCGGGCAACAAATTAGCGGAGTTGCCTTCTAGCATCGGTTCGCTGCTTGCTCTCAAACAGCTTAATTTAAATCAAAACCCACTAACAATACTTCCCAATAGTATTTATAACCTTACTCAACTAGAGAAGTTATACTTGTTGAACACTCAAATTGATGAAGAAATCATTTCTGATTTAGCATCTCAACTGCCCAACTGTCAAATACTCTACTCCAAAAATTAAGTTAATCTATTACGACGATTATAAAAAAAACTCTAAGTTTGGAAAATAAGAGTTGTTTGTTCTGTACAAAATTTTGCATTGTATGCAAGGTATTTAGCTTGATATAGACAAAAATGAACTAAAACAAACACTTTTTTATTTATAGCATTACTCCGTTGGAAAATCGTATTAGTTAGCTTAGTTACTCCCTGCGGTCATGAGCCAGCAAGCTGGGTTCGCTGCTACTACGTGGTACTTGGTGAGCGCTACGCTTTTAGTTAACTATGCTGTTATTGCGTGGTACTTTGTAAGTGCTGAACAGTTGATTATTAGTAAGATGTATTTTTGCTGGTCTTTGTAGTAAAAGTATGATAATCAATGGAATATTATTATAGAATAACCTCTAAATTATAAACAATGACACTAAAAGAAGTTTTGACCGAGCTAGAAGCATTGGGAGACGAACGAACTAAAAACACACTCTTAAAACATGGTGCAAAAGAACCTTTCTTTGGAGTGAAAGTTGGTGATTTGAAAAAAATTTTAAAGAAAACAAAAAAAAATCACGAACTGTCTTTAGAATTATACGCTACAGGGAACTCAGATGCAATGTATTTGGCTGGTTTGATGGCGGATGAGAAACAAATTACAGTCGCTCATTTAGAAGATTGGGTAGAAAAAGCTTACTGGTACTACTTGAGTGAATATACTGTAGCTTGGGTAGCTGCTGAGACAGATTTTGGTTTTGAAATTGCTCAAAAATGGATAGCGTCAGAAAAAGAAACGGTCGCTTCTGCGGGATGGTCAACCTTATCTAATGTTGCTTCTATCAAAAAGGATGAAGAGTTGGATATCGAAGCATATAGTCAATTATTAGATCAAGTTGTCAATGAAATCAATACCGCGCCCAATAGAGTGCGTTACACAATGAATGGTTTTGTTATTGCTGTAGGGTCTTATATTACTCCTTTGACGACAAAAGCTCAAGAAGTTGCCCAAAAGATTGGTAAAGTAAGCGTAGAAATGGGAGGAACGGCTTGCAAGGTACCTTTGGCGAGTACGTATATTCAAAAGGTAATTGATAAAAATAGGCTGGGCAAAAAACGAAAACAAGCAAGGTGCTAATATTTAAGAATTGTATTTTATAGGTTTAGCTATACGCTGCTAGTGGTCACTACGTTTATTAATTAGAACTAAAAATAAGGTTATTTTTTAGCCAGAATTTTTCTGACCACTTACTTATAAAAATTTAGATGCATTTTAAAGGAATTGTTTGGCAAGTTTTGACGTTGAACGTGAGATTAAGGTCTTTACCAAAAGCATGTTTACTACCTATTCACTATTAAAATATGAATTGGTATAAAAAAAGTTAAAACAGATCCCCAACACAAATAATTTCAAACACAATGATAAAATATAATATATTACTTAGCTGGTGTTGTTTGCTCATCCTAACTGGTTGCCAAACACATGAGCAGAAAGCCTACAAAGATTTGCTAAAAGCAGGCATCCCGTTGATAGAAAATGACACTGTAACGGTCAAAATAGGTGAGAAACTTTTTTATTTATATTCTTACAGTGCAGGAGTACAACCGATTTATTATACATTAAAACATCTTAATTCAGATAGTACTGTTGTGAACTATGTCGATGACCGTCGATTTTATGTCGGTAAGGAAGATATGGTTGGAGGACCATCAGAAGGCGTACTCGTATTTGAAGCTAAAGGCGATGGTGTGGCTAAACTGGAGTTTTATAACCCTTATTTTAATGAAATGGAGTACAATCGAGTATATCCAGACCATGAGCGTACAGATCGAGTGATGTTAGAATTTTATAAGGCTTTGACAGATTCTATTGCTTTGGGGACTTGGACGGATGCACAATATGCTAATTATTATGATAATTGGGAAAAATTACCAGACGAAGCACAAACAATAGCAATGGATACTTTGCTAGAAAAGTATGTTGAGATGTCTAGTTCTATTTCTTTTAGCAGAAAGGATCAATTGATTGATAATTTTGTGAGACGTTATGTCTTGAGAGAATCTTCTATGGTAAGAAATATACTTGATACGCTTTTTAATTTGCCTAATGTAGATGCCCTAGAAAAGTGGCAAATGGAATTAAAAGCACACAGAGAAAATTTGCCTATTCATGAAAATTTAGAGACTAGAACTTGTTATGTTAAGGTGGAAGCATAGAATATACTTTTTGGGGCTGTTAATATGGGGGATCGCTTGTCATGACTGTACGGCACAGATTGTAATAAAAGAATTGACACCCAGTCAGCTGCAAGAGGATTTGGATTATTTGGTGACCGGTTTAGAAACTTATAATCCTACTATGTATGTGTATGGTTCAGAAAAAGTGTTCAAAAAAAAAATAGAGGTTATTAAAAAAGCTATTCAAACACCAATAGATGCGCTTGAATGGTTTAAATTACTTTGTTTGGCAGTAGAGGGAGTTGATGAAGGGCATCTTACAATAGGAACCGAAAAAGATAGTTTTTATCATGGCTTTTTAGAAGGGAACTTCAAAAGTTTGCCATTGAGTGTTCAATTTTTAGGAGAACGGGCTTATGTTTGGAATAATTTGAGTGAAGAGGATGTTTTAGAGCAAGGTGATGAAATTTTGTCTATTAATGGGCGTAGTATGGCGGCAATTAGACGCCTAATTTTTGAGTATACAAGTTCGGACGGACACATTGAGACGTTCAAACAACAGCGATTAAGTAAAGAACTTTCCGCCCGTTATTTTTGGTTCGTAGAGCGACCGCAACAATTTTTGATTGAGTATAAAAAACGAGGGACAATCCTCCCGCAAAAAGTTTCTTTAAAAGCATTAACACGAGCCGAAATGGCGGCATGGTCTAGGAAAAGGGCTTTAAAAAAAGAAGTGCCCAGAGGAATTAATGCCGTTTATAGCTTGGCAATCGAGAAAGATATAGGAACCTTAACGTTACGCAGCTTTGACGATGCCATTATTCAGCAAAATGATCTACAAGCGTTTTCATTTTATGAACGCATTTTCAAAAGGTTGCGACAAAATAAAGTCAAGCACTTGATTTTGGATGTAAGAGGAAATGTGGGAGGAATGAAAGACTTTGTAGATGCCTTATTGCCTTTTGCATTGCCTAAAAAAAGAAAAGGAGTGTTGAGAGAATTAATCGCTTGGGATGGTAGCAACGTTATCACATCTTTTCCTAAACGAAATCGATGGTTTTTTAAAGGTACAATTTATATTTTGACAGATGGAGGGACGTATTCTACGGCAGCTTTAATTGCACAATATTTACACGACTATGGAGAGGCTGTTGTTATTGGAGAAGAAACAGGAAGTCGTTATGAAGGGTTTGCAGCGGGAAATTTTCATTACTTGTTATTACCAAATTCTAAAATACAGATAAAAATTCCCAATAAATGGGTGAAAAACCAATTGCCCCAACAACCTAAAAATGCGAATAGAGGCCTAATGCCTGATTATCCTATCGTACTTTCGATAGATGATTTGTTACAAAAGAAAGATGTGGCTATGGCAAAAGCATTGGAGTTGATTAAAACAAAATCTTGATTGTTATGCAAATTACAAATACAGTTTTCCTAGTACGTCCTGCTTCTTTTTCTTACAATACACAGACGGCTGCATCCAATACATTTCAAACAAAATTAGAAGAGACGCCCGAAAAAATTCAAGCCAAGGTATTACAAGAGTTTGATGCCTTTGTTGCCAAATTGAGGAGTGTAGGAATTGCTGTACAAGTCTTTGAGGATAGTACGGAGCCCCGTAAACCAGATGCTGTGTTTCCCAATAATTGGATTTCCGTTCACCGAGATGGGACAATTGTACTGTATCCTATGTGCACGCCCAATCGACGTTTGGAACGCAACCCAGCTGTCTTGGAGTGGTTGGAAAAACAAAAAGACTTCGTGACACAGATTGATTATACATCGTACGAAGCACAAGACCGATTTTTGGAAGGAACAGGGAGTATTATTTTTGATCATAACCATCGCAAAGCGTATGCTTGCCTTTCTCCAAGAACCGATGCCATGCTATTTGAAAACTTAATGGTACATTTAGGGTATCAAGCAATTGCTTTTAATGCTTGTGATGTTAATGGTGTTGCTATCTATCATACCAACGTTATGATGAGCATTGGAGAGGGGTTTGTTGTAATTTGCTTAGAAAGTATTAGAGACGAGAAGGAACGTCAAAAAGTAATGGAAGAATTTCACTCTAGTAATTTAGATGTTATTGCAATAAGTTTGGAACAAGTGAGTCATTTTGCAGGTAATATGTTGGCCTTGGAAGGAACGAAAGGACAAATAGTGGTGCTTTCGCAACGTGCTTTTGATTGTTTGACCAGCACCCAAAAACAAGCTCTAGAACAATATGCAATCTTGTTGCCCATGCCAATCCCAACAATAGAAGCTATTGGAGGGGGAAGTGCTCGTTGTATGATTGCAGAGGTGTTTTTGTAAGTGTAATTATGACGGAATAAGGTTAACGGATTGACAAAGAACGTATCAATAGTTGTAAAATATGGAATTAAAGAAACAGTTAGGAAATATAGATATTTATTTGTTGGATCAAATACTCAAAGGACGTTATGAAGATGGGCAACGAGTCTTGGATGCGGGATGTGGAGGTGGTCGCAATCTAGTTTACTTTCTACAGGAGCAATGGGATGTTTATGGAACCGATCAAAATATAGAGGCTGTAGAGCAGGTACAAAACTTATCCAAACAATGGCATCCAAACAACCCCATAGAAAATTTTAGGGTAGAAAGTATCGAACAGTTGAGTTTTGAATCGAATTTTTTTGATGTGGTCATTTGTAATGCGGTTTTGCATTTTGCAAAGGACAGGGCACATTTTGAAGCAATGCTGTTTTCTATTTGGAGGGTTCTCCAACCTGGAGGTCATTTGTTTGTTCGTTTGGCATCTAATATTGGTATTGAGAATCGAGTGGTAGCCTTAGGGCAGGGGCAGTTTTTGCTGCCCGATGAATCGGTTCGTTTTTTGGTAGATGAGGATTTTTTATTTGCATGCACCCAGAAATTGGAAGGGGTACTAACGGAATACATTAAAACAACTAATGTGCAAGGCTTGCGTTGTATGACAACTTGGTGCTTGCAAAAAAGGGAGTGAGTTATGGAAATTATTACGGGAAAAGTAACCGCAGTGCCTTTCGTAACCAAGGGCGGACGAAAAATTAAAGGAGCTGAAAGTTTGTTCTTAGAAATCAACAACCAACGTTATTTTATCAAGATACAAGCAGGGCAGGTATCTCGCATGGAATTAGAAAAATGGCTTGATCAGTCGATAACGGTAAAGGTTTTAAGGGCAACTGGAGCATGGGACAGCGACGATCCTAATGTTCAGAGTCGGATAGGAGATTATGTTGCGATATTGGAAGTGTTGACTTAAAAGATATTACTTGTTTTGCCAATTGTTTCGAGCATGGATATAAGCACTGGGCTCGGAGTAGCCTAGAACATAGGCGATGTCTTGTATTTTCATTTGTTTGCCAGCCTCTAGAAACTCGGCAAGTTCTCGTTTTACTGCTGTACTAATTGCTCGAAAAGAACTACCTTCTTGATGCAGTTTGCGCTGTAACGAACGACTGCTCAATGCTAGTTGTTCGCAAACCATTTGCATAGAAGGAAGAGCTGGGGAGCATAAGTGCAACATCATGCATTTAGTCTTGTTTGTAAAACTTTCTTTAGATGTGTTTTGATGCAGCATTTTTAAGTACTGGGGGAGCAAAATTTCAATTTGTTGCAGGTTTTTAGAGTTGATTCCTTGTTGTAATGCTTTTAAATCTATTTCAAAAGCATAATTAGAGCCTGTTTTTAGGGCATATTCGGATAAGATATTATAATGAAAATCTTCTAATGGAGGAACAAGAAGGGCTAAACTATTGGGGGGCAGAATTAGAGTTAATTCTCTAGCTATTAGCATAAAACTGCTTTCTAAAATCGTATTCTCTAAAGACAAGGCTTGAGGATGAACGTTTAATTCTATCGATTGATAGGTCTGCTGTTGTTGGGTATGAATTGCCAAGAGTGGAAATTGTTGTTCTAGATAGGTTTGTAGTATTAATAATGCTTGTTCCATACTTTTGGCTTGCAAAGAAATTTGATGAACGATTCCTAAAGCACTTAAATTTAAGTATTGACCAAAATAAAACCCTAAGTTGGCGGAATCACTTTGCTCTAAAATGGATTTTAACACCCGCAAATAGTCAGAAGCTGTAACGTGGCTATCAGGAGCACACCAATCTATATTGGCATCATGCACAAGAGCATACAATGGTTTTGAAGGAATACCTCGGTAACTGGCAAAATCAATTAGGGCAGCTAATAACGTCGCACTTATTTTCATCTGGTATTTTTGGCGTAAAGTATCAATTTTAGTTCTTAAAAATAAATGATTTTTGTGGTGAATAAAATCAATTTCAACATAAAAATTATCAATATGAACACTTTACAAAAAGCATTGATTGGGAATGCGATCTTTTCAACCACATCGGCTTTTATCTTATTACTTTTTTCGACGCAGGTACAGCATTGGTTTGGCGTACAACTGCAATGGCCTTTTTGGATAATAGGTCTAGGACTTATATTCTTTGCAGGGACTATTTTTATGGAGATAAAAAGGCAACGAAAGGCAGCTGTATATGCTATCATTATACAAGATATATTGTGGGTGTTAGGGTCTATGGCTTTATTGTTATTACAACCATTTGGGATTTCTAACCTAGGTAATGGTTTAATTGCTATTGTAGCTTTGATTGTTCTACTTTTTGCAATTTTTCAGTATTGTGGACTTCGAAAAACGGAAACAGAAGTTTAAGGTTTTTGTCTTCTGCGGACACTAAATTTGCTTAAGTGCTCAGATAAATCAGAAATTTTGCGTCTTTTTTGAAATCTTGCGTCTTTTAATACAGTACTTAGCTAGCAGTGCAGTTAGCTATTGATAAAAAGGAATGTATTCAAGATTTGAAGATTCCTTTTTAGATAAAAAAAGATAAAATGGATGATTTTTTGCAGCTACTTTATTTAAGTATAAGAACAGCAGTAACATATTCCATATCATAAGGTAAATAAAATAAGTTATTTATGGCAACAGAAGTAATTTGGGATGACTTTCAAGCACAGTTGTTGGGGTTCATCAAAAAGAGAGTTCAAAGCTCTTTTGATGCGGAAGATATTCTGCAAGATATTTTTTTGAAGATACATCTCAATATAGAAACATTGAGGGAGCAAAACCGCTTAACAACTTGGGTGTATAGAATTACTCGTCATGCAATTATTGATTATTATAGAAAAAAGAAACAATTGCAATCTTTGGAGGGAATCGAACCCAAAGGAGGAGCAATCAATTGGTTGGAGCAACAGCAACCCGACTTTTATTTTACAAAATGTTTGATGCCTTTAATCGAAGAGTTGCCTCCCAAGTACCGAGAAGCGTTTATTAAAACAGAGCTAGAAGGAATTTCTCAAAAGGAATATGCAGAGCAAGCAGGACTCTCTTACTCTGGGGCAAAGTCAAGAGTACAACGAGCTAAAAACCAGTTAAAAATGCTGTTTATCCGTTGTTGTAATATCTCCACAGATGTTTATGGTAATGTCATTGATATGGAATGTTCTTGTTCTTGTGGTGATGAATAATATTGAGTAAAAACAGAGAGAAAAGATAACACGCTGTAAAAGAGGTGGCTGAAAGAAGCTTTGGAAATTGTTAAAATAACTCAAAAGTACGTATTTTAATGTTCGAACTTTCTTAATAATCATAACGAACCTATGAAGTACTTTTTCTTTTTTTTGTGTTTTTTATACTTCTTCAATCTTGTTGCGCAGACATCTAATGATTTATCTAAATTGTCTTATAATGAGTTGGATAGTTTGATGTTGTTAAATTATTATCAAGGCAATTACCAAGGGACTATTCCTTATTTATTGCAAGGAAAAAACAAAGCATTAAGAGAGCGAGCGATAACAAAAAGCCCTATAGAACGAGCGAACATAGATTCTATTTATGCTGGTTATATTGGAAATCTAGGAACTTTTTATTTTTTGTTAGGAGAGCAGGATAAAGCTGCTACTTATTTTGCAGAGCATATTTTTTTGGTTAAAAAGCTATTTGGAGAAAATCATGATGCTTATGCCAATGCTACGCATAATTTAGCAGACTTTCATCGTTCTCTGGGGAACTATAAGGAAGCAGAAGTGCTTTACTTACAGGCTATTGATGTTAAGAGAAATACGAAAGGGAAACAAGACTCTGAGTATGCTATTTTTTTGAATAACTTGGGACTCTTGTACTGGAAAATGAGTCAGTATAGCAAAGCAGAAGGGTTGTACTTGGAAGCAGAAGCAATTAATTTGAAAAATTTGGGAGAGCAGCACCCTCAATCCGCTTCTGTCATCAACAACCTAGCGCTATTGTATAATTCGATGAAGGCATACCACAAAGCGGAAATCTGTTATTTAAAGTCTAAAAAAATTAAAGAAGCAACGATAGGAACGCAACACCCTGATTATGCCGTTACCTTGAAAAACTTAGCCAACCTTTATAATGAAACCAAGCGGTATAATAAAGCAGCAAAATTTTACGAAGAAGCATTGCAAATTATTCAGGAAATTTATGGAGACAAGCATCCTAGATATGCAAGTGCTTTAAATGATCTGGCTTTTTTATACAGTCAAACGCAACGTTATCAACAAGCAGAGGCACTTTATACTCAATCTTTAGAAATTATTGAAATAAGCTTAAAGAAACAACATCCATTTTATGCGTTAACTTTGAATAATATAGCGTTGTTGCATTATAATAAGGGCGAAAATAATAGGGCGTTGGCTTATAATTTAGCAAGCATTGCAGCCATAGCCGATTCATTTGAAGTTTACTTCCCTAATGTATTCAACGACCCTTCTAATTTAAATTTAGGTTGTCAACCAATAGATCAAATTGATTTTAGTGCTTTGTCTAAACTGACATATCGAAATCTATCTAAAATAGAAGAGAGTTTACAAACGCTTTTGAGAATTGCTGAACAAGCATCTTCTGCTACAAAACAGTACCAAATTAGCAAAGCGGCTATTGATATACACACTAAGGTTAAGAACGACTTTACAAGTGAGGAAAATAAACTCTATATACTATCTGGCAACACAGAGTTTGCACGATATGGAATAGATGCTGCGTATGCATTAGGCACAAACTATTGGGGACGAGCATTTGAATTTGCAGAGCAAAATAAATCGGTGTTGTTAAGAGAAGCAATACAAGGGCATCGTGCCAAAGTATTGGGGGATATTCCTGATTCTTTGGCACAAAGAGAGGTGCAGCTCTCCAAAAGAAAAGATGCGTTAAAGAAACAAAAATACCAAACTTTGGACGCTGAAAAGAAAGCAGCAGTTATTAGCGAAGAGAACGACCTAAATCAAGAAATTAGCTTCTTTTTGCGAGCATTAAAAAAACGTTATCCTCGTTATTATCAACTTAAGTATGAAGATGTTACTGCTCAAGTAGATGAAATACAAAGATTGTTGGTCCCTGAAACGATGCTGTTGGAGTATTTTGTGTCAGATACCTCGATCTATTTATTTGCTATAACGGCTACTTCTGCTAAATTGTTAAAATTAGAAGTTACTAAAATGCGTTTGTATAACGAAGTAAAACGATTGCGTTTGGCCTTGAGTAATTATGCGATGCTTGCAAATAAAAGTCAAAAGGCATATCAATTGTATACTCAGAAAGGGTATTGGTGTTATGCAAATCTATTAGAACCAGCTTTAAAAGGTACAAATGTGAAGCAGTTGATTGTTGTCGCAGATGCAGTTTTAGGGCACATTCCATTTGAAACCTTTTTGACAGAGGATATCAACCAAAAGAAAATGTCTTATGAAAAAATGCCGTATTTATTAAAAATGTATACCATAAGTTATCATTATTCGGCAACCTTGTGGAAAGAGAACCTAAAAGTCAAAAAACAAAATAACAACCATCAATTACTAGCTTGTGCGGCATCTTACAGTCCCTTAGAAACAACAAAAATAGATTCTAATTTATCAAAATGGCGAACAGCAAGTACTTTGGCACTACGAGAAGATTTGAGTCCATTGCCCAAAGCAAAAGATGAGGTAGAAGTTTTGGCTAAAAAGTTTGCTGGAGACTTTAAATTTGGAGCCGCTTGTAACGAAGCTTTTTTTAAAGCCAATGCCAATCAATATGGTATCATTCATTTGGCAATGCACGGGGTTGTGCACCCTCAAATTCCAATTTTATCTTCTTTAGTATTTACCGAAAATGGCGATAGTTTGGAGGATAATTTGTTGCAAGCGCACGAAATTGCACATCTTCAATTACAGACTGATTTGGTTGTGCTTTCAGCTTGTGAAACAGGGTATGGAAAGTACGAACGAGGAGATGGTATCCGTTCCTTAGCGCGTTCATTTATGTATGCAGGCGTGCCTTCTATGGTTGTCTCCTTGTGGCAAGTGAACGATTATTCAACAGCTCAAGTAATGACCTCTTTTTACGATTATTTAGTGAAAGGATTGCCAAAAGATAAAGCCCTTCAACGAGCCAAGTTAGATTACTTAAAAAATAATCCTGGTATAACTGCTCATCCTGCTTTTTGGTCTCCTTTTATTCAATTAGGCAACAATAGCCCTATTCAATTGGCACGTTCTACCAATTGGTATAGGTGGGGAGGAGGAGCATTGATATTTTTACTTCTAAGCAGTTTTTGGATATATAGAAGGCGAAAAAGAGATTAGAGAATATGCATATAACGGAATTATTGCGAAGAACCTTTTTTTATCTGATAAGGATTTTTGGCTTTTCGTAGTTTAAGCAACAGAATGTTTTTTATCAAATTTATACAGCTATTCTCTCCTAAAAACAACATTAAGTTTCCAGTCAAAAAAGCCTTGGTATCTTCTGAGTTAATAATTTGTTCTTGCAAGAAAAATTCATTCTGCTTGGTATCATGTGATTTGTAAAGTGTTTCCCATTTAGAACTAATGTCCATTTTGTAAGGGTGCGCTTTTTTGAGGACTAAATTATGATTGATACTAGTATCGTTTAGTTTTAGGTTTTTAGTAACAAATGTAGAACAAAAATGCAAGATTTCATTTGGTGTTTCTTGGTGATAAGATGGGTAGGACTGGTAAAACACTTCTGATGATCTTTCTGCCAATTTAGGATTGTTGGTTAAGAATATTAGAATGAATTTTCGCAAAAACCAAAAGCGCCCTATCTGCTGTTTTAAAAAATGCGCATTGCTCCATTTTGCGTAATTTTTAATGTAAGCATCAAAGCCTTGTCTTTTAAAAGACAAATTAATATAAATAATAGGAATTTTTTTCTTTGAAAAAGGGGTTCTTTCTAGGAATACAGAAAAAGCATGGAAGGCAACAATTTTCTCATTTACTTTGAAAAGATAAAAGATAGGATTTGTTTTTTTGATGTGGTTTTCTTCTACATGATTTTCTGCAAAGCAACTGTTGATTGCACGACAAATAGCATTAAGCTCTTTTAGCTCATCAAGAGTTAAATCTTTGCTCTGCTTTATAATAGGATAGATCATTAATTATCTGTAAAAATAGTTTACTCCGTTAATAAAAATACCTCTTTAGTTGGGTGGTATAAAAATTGATATTCTACTCGTTCAGCTTTAAATGGTCGACTAACAGGGTATTGACGTCCTTTACCATTATCAAGAACGAGCCACTTACCTCGAAGAACAATATCATTAAATCCATCTTGATTGACATCTTCTATAAACGTTTCTAAGTAATCTTTTCTAAAAACCCCTCCACCTTCTGGATTGGTATCATATGATTTGGGGGTATTCTCTATTAATACGTTAAAAATATCAATTAATTTTCCTTGTTGATAAATATAAAAGTGATGTTGCCCATTTCCTTCACAATCGTGCGTAATAGTCATGAAAATCGGCATAGAATCTAAAACGGCAGGAATGAATGAAGCTACAGCTGCTTGACTTTGATGTAACAAATGCCCTTTAAGGTCAAACAAATATTGGGTTTGTTGCATTGGATAGGTACAATTATTTGTCGTAGGGCCTAAACAATTGATAAACCAAATAGAGTCTTTTAAACCTAAAATTTGTTGTCTTTCAAATGTAAGAACGCTCGTTTCTTTGCTATATGCTTGTCCATAAGTCGTACTCAATTGTTGAAGAAACAATTGAGGCGTTTTATAAAACGTAGAGTCCAAAATAGGAGCAAAAACTTCTTGATATAGCTTTTTTTTACTACCAAAATCATCCTTAAAGATATTTTGATTTACAACAGTATTGGTCGTATCTGTAGATGTTATTGCCATTTTTTGTTCTACAGAAGGTGTAGGAGAGCAAGCAGAAAGAGTAATTAGAAAAGCAACTAAAGATAATAAGCGAGCGAGCATGGTTAGAAGTGTTTTTTATATTCAATAGGTTGAAACCACGAAGTAGCAGCACGGTTAGCTAAAACCAAAGCACTTAAAAGATAAACGAATATGAATGTGCTTTTTTAGTGAAACATCAAGGGACTACAATACAAGAATATTTTTAGCATGAGGTCGCAATTTTAATTTGAGCAAACTAAACATGTGACCTCATGAAATACGATCATTAGTATCAAAACTATTCGATGACTTGATTGAGTTGATAATTCTTAAATTTTAAGAAATTTAAATATTGATTTTCATAACTTCTAATAATAGGAACCCGTGTTTCTTCAGGGCTGCCATCTAAAGGAACTAAAAACTCATAAGTAGGTTCAATTTGGAATTTAGTGTGATTGTAGATGTTATTCTCTTTCCACAAATGTGCTTGGAAATTAACCCCATATTTATGCATCATACGACCAAAGTAAAGCATAATATCAAACCCTTTAAATCCAAACTCTCTAGAACCAATGCCATAGACAGACTTGTAATTGGTTTTAAAATTGCGAACAGTTTCCTTATTGGGAGGAGTGAAATATTCACTAGTAAAATGTAAATTTAGTGACTCGTAATACTCAAAATTAATACGATTAAAATAGCGCCATCTATCCATTCCAATGATAACAATTTGATAGCCTCGTCTTGGTTCTACTTTGTCAACTAGTTTTTGGATTTCACGCAACGAGTTATAAATGAACCCTTCATCTATCGTAGGCATGACAATGATATTTAGTTGATCTTTTTTTAGAAAAGGTTTAATTTGATCGACATCCATTGTTGTACTTTCAGGTATCAAGGTACTGATATGAGCACTAGTATCATTTTTAAAGTTAATATAACTTTGCTGAAGATTTGCAACTCTAGCAGAATCTTTGCCTAGCGCCAAAATCATCAAGTTTTTTTGCATAGGATCTCTGATAATACGCTTGTTGCGTTCTATTTTGTGCAATTGTTCAATGATGAGACGGCTATGTACTTCAAAAGAGGGGTTTACTTGAATATAATAAGGGTTGTTAAGCGTCAGGTCACTACGAGGATTGAGCGGAGAGATTAATGGCTTTTTATTCGTTTTTGCAAATTCTGCAACAATCTTTAAATTGTTCGATAAGATAGGACCAATAATTAAATCCGCTTCCTGCAATTCTCTTTTTTTCAGAAGATTTTGAATGACAGTAGTATCTCTTTGGGTATCATATACGTTGACAAACAAGTTGACGCCTTCTGCTTTTAAGCTATCGAGTGCAATCAATACTCCTTCATAAAATTCAATGGCTTTAATGGAGCGAATTGGAATTTCTTTTCGATTGGCAGGAACAAAATTCTTACTCATGAAAGGCATCATAATAGCCACTTGATACGCTAATTTTTGTTGAATGGTCGTATCAACCGTATATTCAGGGAAAAGTGCATCGTTGTTGATATTGATAACGGCAACGGTGTCCGACTGAATAGCTTGATTGCCTACTTTTTTGAAACAAATAACCATACGTTGTACAGGGCTTTTTTGAATGGTATCACACCAAGTGATGGTATCTACTGTAGTTGTATTGTTATCTTGATCAACATGAGTAACAGCATTGTAACTACCTGTTTTGCTCGTATCTTTAGGATTGGTATTTTTGCCAATGACAGGATCCAAACGCCCAGGGTTGGTCTTAGTTCGAGCCGTATTTCTGGTCGTATCGCAGGAGGAGAAAGCTATCATTAAAATAAATAGAAAAGAACTTAATGTTAGGACAGATTTTAAGGAAAGAAAACGTGAATTTTTCATGCTTGTACAGTGCTGTGAGTTTATTCTTGATTTGTAAATCAATCGCTTATGTTGTGTTTGGGTGTTAGGTCGTATTTAACAAAGCAAAGGTAGCGAATTTTGTACGAGAGGAGGAATAACACCTTAGAAAAAAGAAAAGAAATGAGTAATCGGTCTTTGATGATGAGAATTAGGTAGCTGCTCCTAAAATAGTTAAAATGTTAGAGCTTGATAAGATAAAGATAAAAATTATTTTTTAAAAAAAAATACAAATAAAAAAGATAACGAGGTTGCAATTGATGCATTGTATACATATATTTGTAGAATCTAAACCAATTTTTATACAACTAAGCCTTAAAATTATAATGAAAGTTATTCTTACCCTCTTAATGGCATGCTTATGTCATTTATCTACCTATGCTCAAACCGCACTTAATTTTGATGGTGTTGATGATTATACAGAAAGCAATTATTACCATCAATTAGATTTAGGGACTGGAAATTTTGCTATGGAAGCAATGGTCTCTAATTTAGATTTCAGTTTATCAGATACTTTGACAATCTTGAGTCAACAAAACACCAACTCAACCCAAGGAATTTGTTGGTCGATTACGAGTGGAGGCATCCACCTACAAATTGAAAGTATCCTCTATTCAATGAATCATACTTTTTCAGGATGTACGCATTTAGCTATTGTTCGAGACAATGGCAATTTGTTATTTTATGTCAATCATATTTTGTTAGGAACCCAGTCTATAGCGGGAACTGTGAATGCAACCTGTACCAACTGTGCTATATTCATGGGAAAAACCATTGGCGATACAAATTACTTCAAAGGAGCATTGGATGAAGTTCGGATTTGGAATGCTGCTCGTAGTGGAATCAACATTGAGTCCTACGAAACGAGTTGTTTGGATTCTACAGCAATGACGAATAGTAGTTTAGTTGCTTATTGGAATTTTGAAGAAAATACAGGACAGTTTGCCAATAACTTGAGCAGTGTGGCGCATTATGCTCGTTTGGGAAATAGTTTTTATGTGGATGGCAATGACCCCACATGGACGACAACAAGTTGTGTTTCCAGTACTTGTTACCCCAATGGCTTGGCTAATTTTAGCTTGAGTGACAACAATCCCAAAGAGGCGGATTTAGTGGCGTTAAACAAGACTAGTACCAACTCTACAACTCTTTATTGGAACATCAATGGAGATACTACTGTATCTGTTGATTCGCTTCAATATGCTTTTGCTTTAGGAATGAATGTGATTCAATTGGCGACAACTTCTGCAAATGGATTGAGTGCTCGCACTGTTTTGTTAGATGTAAAACGCCCTAAATATCCTTGTGGTGCAGATGAGTATACTACTTGGAGGCAATCGAATGACCCTAATTATTTTAGAACTCAAAGTTTGCTCTATCGAGCTTCTTTGCATGCTAATAACAATAGTAATCCCAACAGCCCAGAGTATCATATCCCTGTTATCTTTCATGTAATAGCAGATAATCAAGCAACTTTAAATGCTTTCCCAGCGAGCCGCATACAGGCTCAATTAGATACGCTTAATAAATATTTTTCAAAAGATTCTACAGGGATTAGCTTTTGTTTGGCACAGAACTTACTTACTACAACAGGGATTTCTGCTTCGTGGTTTCAGTATGGATCAAGTGTTCCTGGAATAACCTATACCTTAGATACACTTGATGAATTTGATTTCACCAATCCAACATACAGAAATGAAGTAATGAGAAAACTACCTTTTGATGCAAAAGAGTATCTCAATATATACATTGTTGACACCATCATTTATCCAGGTATTTCGGTTCTAGGTGTTTCTAGTGTAGGACCCAATTATGGAATTTTTGATGGAATTGGAATTGATTACGATGTATTTACAGGAGGGGCAGTGGCACCAATGGGAAAATCTTTGATACATGAAGTAGGGCATTGGTTAGGCTTGGAACATGTTTTTGAATCAGATGGAATTTGTGATACTTACGAACAATTTAATCCGACATCGGATAGTAGTATAGGGAACTGTTCAACTCCCTATTCTTATGGCACAAGTTGCCCACCCAATCCCCCTTATTTTAGAGGACAGAACCACTTGGATTATCATAATGAACTTTGCTTGAGTGTTTTTACAGGAGGGCAAATAGATCGAATGCACTACATATTAGATAATGGGAGGCCTTATGTGCATTCAGAATATAATCTGATTGCTACAGGAGTACAAGAATTGGGAGGCTGTGTAGACAAGACCAATATTAGTGCTGCTTTTGTAGCATCTTCAGAGTCTGTTTGTGCAGGAGGGTCTATTGAACTAAAAGGTGTTGAAGTACTTTTAGATCACTGGGAATGGCAAATAAGTTGGGACCCGAATAAAAATAATGGAAATCCAGCACCTAGTATGAATGGATTTTGTATTAGTGCATCGCCTTTATTTGGATCAAGTCCTGATTTTCCAGAAACAACTCTTTCTATTTGTGAGCCAGGAATATGGGATGTTAGCCTAACAATACGTGATACCACTTTGGTCGGAGGAAATACTGTGATTACCACAGATGTTGATAGTATGTCCATAGAGGTATTAGATTGTTCGCCCAATGATCAAAGAAATAGGGTAACACTTAGTTTTGATTCAACCGATTGGCAAATTAATGGTGCCACGATTGATAATCTTGGTGCTATTCCAAACGATACAACAATAGGGCATATTGTAACAGGAACAGGATATATACTCCACCAAAATAGTGAAGGAGTAGTGATGCGAACCAATGTTTTTGGAAGCCCATTATGGCGTAGAGCTATTCGAGTTCCTAATGCAGATGTAGAACTTTTTGACGTTGTTTCAAATGTAAATTATCTCGGAACCGATCGAATTGCTTTGGTGGGACGTGTAAAACGAGGCAATACAAGTGAGCTTCTTTTGGTCATTGTAGATCGTGCTGGGAATCTATTGTTTCAAGAAACCTACCAAATGAATAAGAATGGCGTTTTGCAACCCAATGCGGTTGGTTTGGAACTGATTCAACTATCGAATAGCTTCAACAATGATTTAGCGATTGTTGGTTTTGTTGGAGAAGGAGACACCATTAATACCGATAAAAGAGGGTTTATACTTGGTATCAATCCTACCACAGGAATTCAGTGGGAACATTACTTTGAATCTGGAAAATTCACTACTACAGACGATTATGATATCGCAGAAAATGTGACTGAGATTGTTGGTGATTTTGGAAATGGACTAGAAGCAGCTATCGTTATCAGTGGGCATTCCAATCGAACGCAAGGAACTAACACAGGTTCAGGAACTTTTATTAGTTGTTTAACTATAAGTGGAGGAGTTACGACAGAAGAATGGCGAAAAAATGTGGAGTTTCCTAGTGGAATAGGTTCAAGTAAGCCTGTTGCTGTAGCTTACGATAATGGGCGACTATTTTTTGTGTCATTTAATAGTCTTTTACACGGCTCTCTAATTATTGAAATAGACCCCAATACGGGAGATTTTGGTAATGAAGTCTTAATACAGGATTTATATCCTGTAGATTTGATTATAGATGGGACAAATCTCATACTTGGTGGAAGAAATTTAAGTACCAATGAATTAGCAGCAGCAAAAATTCCAATTCCAGCAGTGACTGCCACTAATTTTAATCCTTCCAACATAACTATTCGTACTTACTCTGACACCAAAACACAAGGAGATTGGGGTGGTGTTTATAATGTTTCTAGCTATATAAAAACACCACAATCTGTTGTTCCTTCGGCGAATGGAGGTTATATGTTTATTGGAGAATATGCGCCCAATCTAATAGTTAACAATAATTTTAATGATATAGGCTTAGTTTTTAATAAAATAGATGATGAATTAATTACCACTTGTATGGCTGGAGATTCCTACTCCTCAAGTCTTTCTAATTTCTCTTTTGGATACATTAATCATGCAGATTCTACTCAATTAACTGCTTCTGTTGGCATTGACACTATTAATTGTGATTCTTTAGTGGCAACTTGTTATCAATTAGGTTGTTTAACACCAGGTTATACCTTAAATACGTTTCAATTTAATAAGTGTTCTGCAGATACAGTAATGCTTACAGGGAACTTTTCAGAAATAGGTGATTTTAGTTACCAGTGGAGTCCTTCTGTTTATTTAAGTAGTGATACAGTTCTTGTTCCAACAACAACAACTCCCACAACTCAATTATATACTTTGATTGTTACAGATAATGCAACAGGTTGTGAGGTTGCAGAAGCTAATTATTTAGTGACTATTCCACCAGATACAATTAATAGCTTAGGGTTTCTTAACAAATGTGCCTTAGATTCAGTCGTTCTAGTAAACAGGAATCCAAACATAAGCAACTCAAGTACCTTTACCTATCAATGGAGTCCAGCTACTGGTTTAAGTAATCCTAATATACTGGAACCAATTACCTTTGCAACAATTCTTCCAGCTGAATATACACTTATTGCTGAAGAAGCAGGTGCCTGTACTGTTCATAAAGTAAAATATACTGTTAGTCGTGCTCTTGCTTCAGGAGGGATTGTAACACAGCACCGAATTAATTGTCTTTCTAGTGACCCAGCTTATTCTACCAATTCAAACCCACCACCTAATCACCATCAATTAGATTTAAATCTTGTCTTAAGTAATTTAGGAATTAATGATACAACAGGTATTTGGTCAAATCCTGTGCCACATCAATTTATTACATTGACACCACCATACTTTGATACCATAAATAACATTTTGAATGCAAGATATGCGGAAGGTTTAGGGACACTATATTATACTTATGGTGATACAAACAGCTGCCAAAATAGACTCATCCTACATTTTTTGCCAGATGCCTCTATAAATGGAGCTGATACAATAGATGTCTGTGAAGAAGCAGTGCTTACTTTTAATGCTAGTGGTGTTGATTCTACCATTGAGCATAGATGGGTAATTAATGGTGTTAGTCAAGTGATTACTACAGGAGGAACATCTACTATTTATACTACACTTAACATTATTCCATTCGGAGATAGCCTGTCTATTACAGGTACGTTTAGTTATGATACTACCTATCAATATTATGAAGTAAGTCATACTGCTAGACGCAAAAATTGTCAATTTTATGGAACTTCTTTTTATACTGTAGATATCTATGTTTCCCCAGCAGATGGAACAATCACACTAGATACTTGTACAGGAACTCTAACCCTCCCTACTAATACCCTAAGCGACACCATCCAATGGTATGATGCCACCACAGGACTAGCAATTACAGGAGAAACCACCCATAACTACAGTCCCCCAACAAGTGGTTCTTATTATGCCACAGTAACTACCCCACAATGTGACTTTACAAGTGATACCTTTAATTATACACCATTATCACCCATTAGCAGTACAGCAACAATCAGTTCTAATTACAATGGAGCAGACATATCCTGTTTTGGAGCAGCAGATGGCGCAGCAACTGTGATTGCCAGTAATGGTTTGAGTCCATATACTTATTTGTGGTCTAATGGAGATACCTTGGCCACCACTACAGGTTTAGGAGCAGGGAATTATCAAGTAACTGTAATTGGAGCTTGTTCAGATACAAGTATAGCAAGTGTTACTTTAGGAGAGCCAACAGCAGTAGTAGTAATTGTTGATACAGTTATTCATGTAAGCTGTGCAGGGTTAAGTGATGCTAGCATACATCTATCTACCAATGGTGGAACAAGTCCTTACACCTATCTCTGGTCAAACACTCAAACAGGAAACAATGCTACTAATTTAGCCACAGGTAACTATACAGTAACAGTCAGTGATGCCAATAGTTGTACAGTAAGCACCACCATAAGTGTGAGTGAGCCCAATGTATTAACTACCACCTTAACCAATACCAATCCAATCAGTTGTGTAGGACAGAGTGATGGGGAAATAACTGCCAATACAACAGGAGGAACAGCACCCTACACCTATCTATGGTCAAATAGTGCCAGCACTAATGTTATTACCAACCTAAGCACAGGCACCTATATAGTAACCATTACAGATGTCAACAATTGCACTTATATAGATTCAATTACCCTAACAGTACCACCCCTACCAATTGTCACCACCAATACCACCAATGTTTCTTGCAATGGTGCTGCTGATGGACAGATTACTACCAGTATTACAGGTATAACAGCTCCATACACTTACTTATGGTCAAATGCCCAAACAGGGGCAAATGCTACAGGTTTAATAGCAGGAGGCTATACTTTAACCCTAACAGATGACAATGGTTGTACTGTAAGCACTACAGCAAATGTAACTGAGCCAACCATACTAAGTGCAACCTTAGACAGCACCAATGTAGATTGTATTGCCCCTAATAGTGGAGCGATTGACAATACCCCCACAGGAGGAACCTTGCCTTACAGCTATTTGTGGTCTAATGGAGCCACTACAGAAGATGTAAATGGTTTGATAGCTGGCAATTATTGTGTAACCATAACAGACGCAAACAATTGTACTTTTGTTGCTTGTACCAATATAGAACCTTTGGCAGCCCCCCTTTCTGTGTTGAAGTTGGTGGATAAAGATACCATTGTGCCTTATGATACCATTTGTTATAGTATTGTGGTGACCAATCATTGCCAAAGTGCGAGAGACATAGTGGTCACAGATACCTTGCCTGATGGTTTGTTGCCAACTTATTTGGGAAGTTATACCTATGGTAATGTCACGAATGTTCTGATAGATACCCTAAATTTAGCAGCAGGAACAAGCGACACCCTTCCTTTCAAAGTGCGCGTTTTAATAACAGACAGTTGTGGAAATAATACTACTATGGTCAATCAAGCCAATGCCTTTGAATTAGGCAATCCTAGTTCTATTGTAAGTGCTCTAGCAAGCATCTGGATAAAAGATACCTTTGCCACAAGTTGTACACCTTTGCCTGATACTGTTTATTTTAGTGATTTGATCAATACAGGCCAATTGCTAAGTAATGCTCTGGCTCAAAGTACGCCACAAGTTATTAATGTTGCTGGTGTATGGATATTGGATGTAGGGTTGACGTACAGCTTTACCAATAGTTCTGTATTAAACATGAGTCCTGGAGCTCAAATTATTGTCTCTACAGGAGCAACTTTGAACCTCAACAATGCTACTGTTCGAGCGGCTTGTGCCAACTGTTTGTGGCAACGTATTTTAGTCCAAAACAACGGAACAATTGCGGTGTATGCCACGACATTCCGAGATGCTCAATATGCCATTCAAGCAGAAGATGGGGCAATTTTGCAAGACATTACAGAATCGAACTTTTTAAATAATTTCATTGGTATTTACATCGCTCCCAATGCGAATTACAACAACTTAATTCTTGGAAAATTTAGAGACAATGTATTTTCTGCGCCAAGTATTTTACCCACTTACGTAGGCGTACCAGGAACACCAACACTAGATATTAGTGGAACTGTATCGACGATTACCCCAAATGGGGTTGGCTTGGCTGGGATTTATGGCTGGGATATTCCTGCCTTGAACCTCAACCTATCGCCTGCTGCCTTATCCAATACTTTCCAAAGAATGGTGGCGGGAATTGTCTTGTTTAATTCTAATTTCTCAACAAATTCTTGTAATTTTAATACAATGACCCAAACGGCACTTTATCCAACTAATTTAGCTTATCAAGGCTGTGGGGTGCATGTGCAATCGCCTTTATTAATCGATTTTAAGGAAACTAAGATAGAGGATTGCTCTTTTGAAAATTGTTTTATTGGCATTTCAGGGATCAGCTCTGGAATGCGTATTTATCGCAATCAAATGACCAATATAGAAGACATGGGGGTTCGTTCTATGCGACTGTTTAATACAATTGTACACGTTCAAAACAATACGTTCTCCGATATGGAACGTTTGGGAGTTGCTGCCTTTGATCCTCGTATTCCGAGTGATATTTGGATTGATAACAATACGATTGAGATGAATACAGTACCAGGGGAGGGGGCTTGCATCTTGATAAATGATAACCCAACGGGAGATGCTTCGTCTTTAGTGATTTCGAACAATAACTTAAAGGCAAATCAAGCAGAAAACGGTATTGCTGTTCTTAACCATGAAAACAGCAATGATCCTAAATTTTCGGGGCTTATTCAAGGTAATCGGATTACGATGGAGGGCAATAGCCCAGAACGAGCAGGAATATCAAGCATGAATAGCCGATTACAGATTGAATGTAATACGATTAGTGGGGATGGGCAAACCTTAGGCGCAACCAATACTTATGGTATTGTGGCTGCTGGTGGTGCGCTAGGTGGCGTTAGTACTTATCAATGTAATACCGTTACAAACACTTATACTGGAGTCTTTTTTGAAGGCTTTAATAATACGGTTACTTTTAGAGGCAATGGCTTTGATCGACATGATATTGGATTGCTAATGGATGGTGGTTCTATTATTGGAAACCAGTTTGATAATCAAGGGTATTATGGAAATACTTGGACACACAGCACTAATTTGGATGCTGTACACCAAGGTATAGCACTTATCCAAAACCAATCGCAATTTTTCATTAATTCAACCCCTAGTCTTGATTTTAGACCTCATAACTATAATGGATTAACTGGATGGTTTACTGATAACTCTAATTTTCCAAACTTTGATTGTGTGGAACCCTTTAATTACTGTGGGAATTCTCGTTCTTCTGCCCGATTTAATACAACGAATAATAGAAATAACAGTAGTATTACTCCTCGAATTACAGGGCTAGATAATGCTTTAGCAAGTAATGGTTTAGGAAATATTCCTTTAGTGACCAAGTATAATGCTAAAAGAGCTTTATTTAGAAAGTTAGTGAATAATCCTAGTTTAGCAATTAATAGCCAAAATCCACAGATTCAAAATTTTGTAGCTAGTCATCAGAATACCTGTATTGGTCATTTTGATAATGTGGCAACACAATGTAAACAAACATTTATGATGAGTGCATTGGATTCCATTTTGTTGGACAGCTGTAAGAATATTTGCTTAACTTATTTAGATTCTTTACATCATTTAGATTCTCTGTTGGGTATTAATTTTAATAGCACAATAGCGACTAATAGAAATGGGGTAGCCAATAATTTAGGTAGAGTCATGCAGCAACAACAAGTTTTCCTAGATAATATAGAGACACAACAACAAATAGTATTAACCCCTATTTGTACCAATAATAACTCTTTTAATACGACAGTTTTGCATGAAGTCTTAGAGAAAGAAGTGAATGATATTTACTTAAATACACTAGCAAAAGGAATCTTAGAATTTAATGCTAGTGAGCTTGTGGCTTTGCGACAAATAGCAGATCATTGTCCTCAAGAAGGTGGTGCAGCCGTTCATCAAGCAAGAGGAATGCTATCTATGGTAGAGGATGTGAATTTACTGAATTTTGATTGTGTTAGTAGCGGTGGAAGATCCAATGGAGAAGAAAATAGCAATACTAACAAAGATAATAGTATTGTTGAGAATGAAATGGAAGTATGGAATTTAATCTTATATCCTAATCCAACAAGTAGCCTTATTACCCTAGAAAGTAATCTAGTATTAGAAAAAAGTACAAGAATAGAAATCTATAATGTATTAGGACAGAAAGTAAAGGCAATTTCTGTAAACGAAGCGACTCAAAGTATAGAAATAGATATATCTTTATTCTTAGATGGCATTTATACTTTACGTTTGAAAAATAAAGAAAATATCATTACAAAATCCTTTGTGGTGGTTAAATAATAATAAATCAAAGTCTATAGCGATTAATCTCTATAGACTTTCTAATATTATAACAATGAAATACTTTTTTATACTCTTCAGTTTTGTCTATTCTTTAAATTGCTTTTCACAACAATATGATAATAATTGGTTAGTCGGAGGAGGTTTTGGGGGTACTAAGAGCACTAAAATGACATTTAATAATATAATCTTAGTTGATAGTGTTAATAGAAACCTACCTATGAATAGAACGGCTATTTCTATGTCAGATAGTTTAGGGAATCTAATTTTTTATTCGAATGGAATTAAAATACACAATGCCCAGCATCAACTAATGCAAAATGGAGACAGTTTAAACCTAGGGCAGATAGCAAATAGTAATAGGGCGGCGGGATACACAATCAATGAAGGAATGATATCAATACCTCATCCTATCCACACAAATAAATACTATGCTTTTCATCAAGCAATTTCGAATGCAAGTGCTCTAGCAGGTTTTACAGATAAACTGTATTACACTTTAGTTGATATGAATGCGAATGGGGGCTTAGGAAAGGTTGAGGTGAAAAATCAAATTATGTTAGAAAACGATTCGATTTGTGGGGGGCAATTAGAGGTGGTCAAACACGGTAATGGTCGAGATTGGTGGTTGATACAGCCGATGAGTGGCTCGAATGGGTATCATGTATTTTTGATTGCAGGAAATACTATTTCTTACCATCATAAACAGTACTTAGGCACAACTAAAACCCTAGGGAATGAAGTTTTAGGACAAGCTACTTTTAGTCATCAAGGAGATAAATACATTCGATATGACTATAAAAATGATTTAGACATTTATGATTTTGATAGGTGTTCAGGTTATCTATCGAATTATTTGCACATTCCTATTATTGATTCTATCGATAATGCGGCATTTAGCAACGTTTCAACAGGTGCAGCAATATCTCCAAATGACCGATATTTATATGTCTCTTCTTGGATATATCTGTATCAATTTGACTTATGGGCATCCAACATAGCTGCCTCAAAAGATACCGTAGCAGTTTACGATAATGTTTTGTCTGGAACGAAACCTACCTTTTTTGGTTACATACAATCTGCACCAGATGGGAAGATTTATAGTCATAGTGACAATGTATCTTATATGCATGTCATCAATAATCCTAATATAGGAGGGATAGGTTGTAATGTAGTACAACGAGGCTTAGATGTATTTTTTGAGCAAGGGCACTTCCTACCCAATATGCCTCACTACAGAACACCCAAATTATCAGGCTCCGCCTGCGATACCTTGACGAGTATAGCAACAATAGAAAACAAAGAAGACGTTTTAATCTACCCAAACCCAGCAAGTACGAGTATTAGCATAGCGGCAAGCTCCACTATAGAGCAAGTAGTGGTTTATGATGCTTTGGGTCGGGAGGTGTTGTGTTCTTTGGTAGGGAAAGAATTGGAGGTAGTCTTGGATATAAAGGAGTTGAGCAATGGAACGTATGTTGTTTCGGTCGGTTTGGAGAATGGTCGATTATTGACCGAGAAGGTGGTGGTGCTTCGAGAGTAAAAAAGAATTTCTCAACAAATTCTTGTAATTTTAATACAATGACCCAAACGGCACTTTATCCAACTAATTTAGCTTATCAAGGCTGTGGGGTGCATGTGCAATCGCCTTTATTAATCGATTTTAAGGAAACAAAGATAGAGGATTGCTCTTTTGAAAATTGTTTTATTGGCATTTCAGGGATCAGTTCTGGAATGCGTATTTATCGCAATCAAATGACCAATATAGAAGACATGGGGGTTCGTTCTATGCGACTGTTTAATACAATTGTACACGTTCAAAACAATACGTTCTCCGATATGGAACGTTTGGGAGTTGCTGCCTTTGATCCTCGTATTCCGAGTGATATTTGGATTGATAACAATACGATTGAGATGAATACAGTACCAGGGGAGGGGGCTTGCATCTTGATAAATGATAACCCAACGGGAGATGCTTCGTCTTTAGTGATTTCGAACAATAACTTAAAGGCAAATCAAGCAGAAAATGGTATTGCTGTTCTTAACCATGAAAACAGCAATGATCCTAAATTTTCGGGGCTTATTCAAAGTAATCGGATTACGATGGAGGGCAATAGCCCAGAACGAGCAGGAATATCAAGCATGAATAGTCGATTACAGATTGAATGTAATACGATTAGTGGGGATGGGCAAACCTTAGGCGCAACCAATACTTATGGTATTGTGGCTGCTGGTGGTGCGCTAGGTGGCGTTAGTACTTATCAATGTAATAATGTCACTCTAACGAATGTTGGGGTCTTTTTTGAAGGCTTTAATAATACGGTTACTTTTAGAGGCAATGGCTTTGATCGACATAATACTGGATTGTTGTTGGATGGTGGCGCTATTATTGATGTACAACAGTACACTGGAAATACTTGGACGCATGCTGCTAATTTGGATGCCTTTCACCAAGGAAGTGTACCAATACAACAACTTTCAAGGTTTGACATTAATTCTAACCCTAATCCTGATTTTAGACCTCATAACTATAATGGATTGGGTGGATGGTTTATAGACCAACCTAATTCACCAAACTTTGATTGTGTAGAACCTTTTAACTTCTGTGGAAACTCTCGTTCTTCTGCTCAGTCTAATACAACAAATAGTAGAAATAACAGCACAAATAACCCTAGGGTTACAGGACTAGATAATGCTTTAGCAAGAAATAACTCAGGAAATATTCCTTTAGTAACCAAGTACAATGCAAAAAGAGCTTTGTTTAGAAAGTTAGTGAATAATCCTAGTTTAGTAAATAACAGTCAAAATCCTCACATTCAAAATTTTGTAGCTAGTCATCAGAATACCTGTATTGGGCATTTTGATAATATTGCCACACAATGTGAACAAGCATTTATGGTGAGTACATTGAATTCTGTGTTATTGGATAGTTGTAAAAATACTTGTTTGATTTATTTAGATTCTTTGCATCATTTAGATTCTATTTTAGCTGATAATTTTAATACTTTGACAGCTATAGCTAGAAATTCTGTAGCTAATAGTTTAAGTAGAGCTATGCAGCAACAACAAATTTTGTTAGATAATATAGAGACACAACGACAAGTAATCTTAACACCTATTTGTGCAAATAACAACTCTTTTAACACAACAGTTCTACATGAAGTCTTAGAAAAAGAAGTGAATGATTTTTACCTAAATACACTAGCAAAAGGCATCTTAGAATTTAATGCTAGTGAGCTTGTGGCTTTGCGACAAATAGCAGCTCATTGTCCTCAAGAAGGTGGTGCAGCCGTTCATCAAGCAAGAGGAATGCTCTCTATGGTAGAAGATGTTAACTTATTGAATTTTGATTGTACTCCTAATAATGGACGTTCTTCTATAGAGGATACATCAGATGAAACTGCTAATGCAGAAGTATGGGATTTAATCTTATACCCAAACCCAACAAGCAATGTAATCACTCTAGAAAGTAATCTAGTTCTAAAAGATGAAATTCAAATAGAAATCTACAATGCTTTAGGGCAGAAAGTAAAAGAAATGTCCATCAATGAAGATATTAATACCATAGATATTAACGTTAATTCATTCTTAGATGGGATTTATAATATACGTTTGCAGAGTGGTATTTATAAGGTAACGAAATCCTTTGTAGTAGTTAAATAATAAAAATAATATATTGAGCCTAAAGAGATTATTTTTCTTTAGGTTTTTTAACTTTTATAATAATGAGATACTTTTTTATACTCTTTAGTTTTATTTATTCTTTCAATGGCTCTGCGCAGCTATATGATAACAATTGGCTAGTTGGATCAGGACAGTTTGCAACAAAGTCAACACAAATTATTTTTGATAATCCTCTGTTGATAGACAGCGTTTCTCGTTCTATGGAAATAGATAGAGCAGCTATTTCTGTATCTGATAGTCTAGGCAATTTAATTTTCTATTCTAATGGAATAAAAATACACAATGCACAATATCAATTGATGCAAAATGGAGATAGTCTCAATCCTGGTCAAGTTGCAGATAATTTTAGACAATTTGGCTATCCTATTAATGAAGGAATAATAGCTATCCCTCATCCTGTTCAAGCCAACAAATACTATATTTTTCATCAAGCTACTAGTAACACAAGTGCTCTAGCAGGTTTTGCAGAAAAGTTGTATTACACCCTAGTGGATATGAATGCCAATGGAGGTTTAGGAAAAGTGGAAACAAAGAATCAAATTTTGCTGGAAAATGACTCAATCTGTCCAGGTCAATTGGAAGTAGTAAAGCATGGTAACGGTAGAGATTGGTGGTTGATACAACCCATGGGTTTCAATAATGGCTATCATATTTTCTTAATTGCAGAAAATACTATTTCTTATCATCACAAACAATATTTAGGAAATGTTAAGCTTTGGGGAAATGAAATGGCAGGGCAAGCGACTTTTAATCATCAAGGAGACCAATATTTCAGGTATGATGATAAGAACGATTTAGACATTTACGATTTTGACAGGTGTTCAGGTTATTTGTCCAATTATTTGCATATACCTATTATAGATTCGGTTGATAATTTATTGTTTAGTGCTATTTCAACAGGTGTAGCAGTCTCTTCAAACGACAGATATTTATATGTTTCTTCTTGGATTTACATGTATCAATTTGATTTATGGGTATCTAATATAGCTGCATCAAAGGATACTGTTGCTATTTTTGATAACTATATGTATGGGGTACACCCTGTGTTATTTGGTTATATACAATCGGCTCCTGATGGGAAGATTTATAGCCATGTAAATAATACACCTTATATGCACATTATTGATAATCCAGATGTTGGAGGTATAAGCTGTAATGTCGTACAGCGAGGTTTAGATGTGTTTTTTGTACATGGGCATTTCCTGCCCAACATGCCACATTATCGTATGCCTGCTTTATCAGGCTCCGCCTGTGACACCTTGACGAGTGTAGCAACGATAGAAAGCAAAGAAGACGTTTTAATCTACCCAAACCCAGCAAGTACGAGTATTAGCATAGCGGCAAGCTCCACTATAGAGCAAGTAGTGGTTTATGATGCTTTGGGTCGGGAGGTATTGTGTTCTTTGGTAGGAAAAGAATCGGAGGTAGTCTTGGATATAAAGGGGTTGAGCAATGGAACGTATGTTGTTTCGGTTGGTTTGGAGAATGGTCAATTATTAACCGAGAAGGTGGTGGTTTTACGACCGTAAAAGGAACAAGAAGTGAATGATATTTACTTAAACACATTGGCAAAAGGAATCTTAGAATTCAGTAACAGTGAACTGATTTCTTTAAGACAAATAGCAGCACACTGCCCACAAGAAGGAGGTGCAGCCGTACATCAAGCAAGAGGCATGTTGTCTATGGTAGAAGATGTGAAGCTATTGAATTTTGATTGTGTTGCTAATAATAGTCGTTCTTCTATAACAGAAGAAGAAAATAAATCAGAGGAAACTGCTAATGCAAAAAGATGGGATATAATCTTATATCCAAATCCCACAAATAGTATAATAACTTTAGAAAGTAACTTAGTTCTAGAAGATGAGATACAAATTGAAGTTTACAATGCTTTAGGTCAGAAAGTGAAAGCTATTTCTATCAATGAAAATACTAACACAATAGACCTAAATGTTAGTTCACTATTGGATGGTATTTATAATATTCGCCTACAAAGTGGCGCTTACAAGATTACAAAATCTTTTGTATTGATAAAATAATCTTAACGAATCAAGCCCAAAGAGAATTATCTCTTTGGGCTTTTTAATTTAATAACAATGAGATACATCTTTATACTTTTCGGTTCTATAGTTTATTTTAATTCTTTTGCACAGCAACATGATAATAATTGGCTAGTTGGAGCAGGACAGTATACTACAAAATCAACCCAAATTACATTTAACAATAACCTTGTTGTAGACAGTATTTTTCGCTCTATGGAAATAGACAGAGCAGCTATTTCTGTATCTGATAGCTTAGGGAATTTAATTTTTTACTCTAATGGAATAAAAATACACAATGCACAATATCAGTTGATGCAAAATGGAGATAGTTTAAATCCAGGGCAAATAGCAGATAATTTTAGACAGTCTGGTTATCCTATTAATGAAGGAATGATTGCAATTCCACATCCTGTTCAGACCAACAAATATTACGCTTTTCATCAAGCTAGCACAAATGCAAGTGCTCTAGCAGGCTTTGCAGATAAACTATACTATACTCTAGTGGATATGAATGCCAATGGAGGTTTAGGAAGAGTCGAAACAAAGAATCAAGTTTTATTAGAAAATGACTCAATCTGTCCAGGACAATTGGAAGTGGTAAAGCATGGAAATGGTCGAGATTGGTGGTTGATACAACCCATGGGTTTTAGCAATGGTTATCATGTTTTTTTAATTGCAGGAAATACGATTTCTTACCATCACAAACAATATTTAGGAAACGTTAAACTTTGGGGAAATGAAATGGCAGGACAAGCTACTTTTAATCACCAAGGGAATCAATATTTTAGGTATGATCATAGGAGTGATTTAGATATTTATGATTTTGATAGATGCTCGGGGTATTTTTCTAACTATTTGCACATACCTATTGTTGATTCTGTAGATAATTTAGCATTTAGTGCTGTTTCAACGGGTGTAGCTGCTTCTCCCAATGATCGTTACTTATATGTATCATCTTGGATTTATCTATATCAATTTGATTTATGGGCATCGAATATAGCTGCTTCAAAAGATACGGTAGCTATCTTTGATAACTATATGTATGGGGTACATCCTGTGTTATTTGGTTATATACAATCGGCTCCTGATGGGAAGATTTATAGCCATGTAAATAATACACCTTATATGCACATTATTGATAATCCAGATGTTAGAGGTATAAGCTGTAATGTCGTACAGCGAGGTTTAGATGTGTTTTTTGTACATGGGCATTTCCTGCCCAATATGCCCCACTACAGAACCCCAATATTATCAGGCTCTGCCTGTGATACCTTGACGAGTCTAGCAACGATAGAAAGCAAAGAAGACGTTTTAATCTACCCAAACCCAGCAAGTACGAGTATTAGCATAGCGGCAAGCTCGACTATAGAGCAAGTAGTGATTTATGATGCTTTGGGTCGGGAGGTATTGTGTTCTTTGGTAGGGAAAGAATCGGAGGTAGTCTTGGATATAAAGGAGTTGAGCAATGGAACGTATGTTGTTTCGGTCGGTTTGGAGAATGGTCGATTATTGACCGAGAAGGTGGTGGTTTTACGACCGTAAAAGGAACAAGAAGTGAATGACATATATCTAAACACACTGGCAAAAGGAATCTTAGAATTTAATAGTAGTGAATTGGTTTCTTTACGACAAATAGCTGCACATTGTTCGCAAGAAGGAGGTGCAGCTGTACATCAAGCTAGAGGGATGCTCTCTATGGTTGAGGATACCGATTTATTGAATTTTAATTGTATTAGCAATAATGGAAGATCGAATGGAGAAGAAAATAGAAATACTGAGAAGGATAATAATACTGCTGAGAGCGAAACAGAAGTATGAGATTTAATCTTATATCCCAATCCAACAAACAATACCATTACCTTAGAAAGTAATCTAGTTCTAGAAGATGAGATACAAATAGAAGTCTATAATGCTTTAGGACAGAGAGTAAAAACTATTTTTATTAACGAAGATATCAATACAATAGAGATAGATCTAAGTTTATTATTGGATGGTATTTATAACATTCGTTTACAAAGTGGTGCTTACAAGATTACAAAGTCTTTTGTAGTGGTAAAATAATTTTAATAAATCAAGCCCAAAGAGGATATTCTTTTTGGGCTTTTTAATTTTATAATAATGAAGTACGTTTTTATACTCTTTGGTTGTATAGTTTGCTTTAATTCTTATGTCCAACAATATGATAAGAATTGGCTAGTTGGTGGCGGTGGAACAAAGTCAACTCACATTATTTTTGATAATCCTCTGTTGATAGACAGCGTTTCTCGTTCTATGGAAATAGATAGAGCAGCTATTTCTGTATCTGATAGTCTAGGCAATTTAATTTTCTATTCTAATGGAATAAAAATACACAATGCCCAACATCAATTAATGCAAAATGGGGATAGTCTCAATCCTGGGTAGGTAGCGGATAACTTTAGAAATATTGGTTACCCTATTAATGAAGGTATGATTGCTATACCTCATCCTATGCAAAGTAATAAATACTATATTTTTCATCAAGCTACTAGTAATACAAGTGCTTTAGCAGGATTTGCAGAAAAGCTGTATTATACCCTAGTTGATATGAATGCCAATGGAGGATTAGGGAAGGTGGAAACAAAGAATCAAATTTTACTAGAAAATGATTCGATTTGTAGTGGGCAATTGGAAGTAGTTAAACATGGTAATGATAGAGATTGGTGGCTAATCCAACCCATGAGTTTGAGTAATGGCTATCATATATTTTTGATTGCAGGAAATACCATTACTTATCATCATAGACAATATTTAGGAGTAACTAAAAATCTAGGTAGTGAAGGTGCAGGTCAAGCTACTTTTAGTCATCAAGGAAATCAATACATTCGATATGATTATAAGCATGATTTAGATATTTACGATTTTGATCGTTGTTCAGGTTATTTTTCCAACTATTTGCATATCCCTGTCATAGATTCTATTGATAATATTGCATTTAGCTTCATTTCATCAGGTGTAGCAGTATCTCCCAATAATCGTTACTTATATGTATCTTCTTGGATTTATCTATATCAATTTGATTTATGGGCATCCAATATAGCTGCTTCAAAAGATACGGTAGCTATCTTTGATAACTATATGTATGGAGTGAACCCTACACAATTTGGATATATACAAACTGCACCCGATGGCAAAATCTACAGTCATATAGACAATACGCCTTATATGCATATCATCAATGATCCAGATGTGGGAGGGATAGGTTGTAATGTCGTTCAAAGAGGCTTAGATGTATTCTTTGTGCAAGGGCACTTCCTACCCAATATGCCCCACTACAGAACGCCCAAATTATCAGGCTCCGCCTGCGATACCTTGACGAGTATAGCAAGGATAGAAAGCAAAGAAGACGTTTTAATCTACCCGAACCCAGCTAGTACGAGTATTAGCATAGCGGCAAGCTCGACTATAGAGCAAGTAGTGATTTTACGACCGTAAAAGTAGATAGAGTTGCTAAAGAAGAACTAGTTAACTGTGAATAATCTGACTCAAAATAAACACTTTGTGGATTCTGAAGTTAAAATTACAAAATCCACAAAGTAATATGAAATGCTTTGGCTAACAGGTAGTATACCTAGGAGTGCATTAATAAACAATAGTCGCATAACCTTTGATCTCTTGAGGTTGTCCTCTGGGACCAACGATTCGAACAATAACAACATACACACCAGCTTGGCATTTTGAACCAATATTATTCTTTCTACCATTCCACGCTTCCGTGGGGTCTTGTGTAGCAAAGATGCGTTCTCCCCAACGATTGTAGATGCCCATCTCAAAGTTTTTTATGTATTGAGTATAGCCTTTACCTTTATAAACATCGTTTTTACCATCATCGTTAGGGGTTAAAGCGTTGGGAAGGAAATAAGTAACTTCAGGGATAATATCGATCTCCTTTTTAGCGGTATCTGTACAGCCATTGACATGGGTTACAATTAAAGAAACAAGATGTTTTCCTGTGTCAGGATAATGATAGGTTATATCACTTTCAAAAGAACTGACTTTGGAAACGCCATTTCCAAAATGCCATTCCCATAGATTAGCTAGTTCTGATTCGTCCTTAAATTCGACAATGGGATGAAGAGAAGTAGGTTGTGTTGGAAGATAGGAAAAATTAGCTCGTGGAGTATCCAATGCTACCACTGTACTATTAAATTGTTCTGTACATCCTTTGGGCGAGGTAATTATTAAGGATCTAGAATAAATACCTGATTGAGTATAATTGTGTTGTGTGGTAAATTCGTCTGATGTTGTTCCATCTCCAAAGTTCCATCGGAATGTGTAATCGGAAATTGGATAATAGATAGAGGGAATATTACCTGCCAAAAAGTTAATGCAAGCAGTATCATTCGGCAATTCAAAAGGAAAAATTGGTTTAGGTGTCCAATCGAAGGGGCGTGTCTTTTTGGAAACACAGCCAGCAATGTCTGTTGCTGTTAGTGTAACATTATGGACGCCAGTATCTGGATAAACATATTGATGATTAGGGTCTTTGTTAAAAGAGGTGTTGCCGTCTCCAAAGTTCCAGACATAACTTTGGATAGGAGTATTGGGATTGAAAACCGTTTTATTCGTAAAATAGGACAGTCCAATTTCACAAGAATCATAGGTGACCGAAAAATTGGCTAAAACATCTAAACTAATTGTAATCGTTAATAAAGCGGTATCGGTACATCCAACAGAGCCTGGATTAGCAATCAACCAACCTTGATAAGTACCATTGCCAGGAAAGGTCACAGTTGGTTCAAAAATACTATCTATAAAAAAAGTACCATTTCCTAGGTCGATGCGCCATTCATAACTGTTGATAAAAGATTGAATGGTACTCGTATTATCAAAGGTAATAATACTATCCCCACAAAAGTTAACATAATACTGATCGGTAGCAAAGTTGACAGAATCCGCACGTACCTTTGCATCTACTTGATCATCACAAATGGTAACATTAAATTGAAAATCTCTTAAGGTTTGACTAAGCAAATTGCCTTGTGCATCGTATTCTTTTACGCAAACGCCAACTACATATTGCCCAATACTAGTTGGAAAGCCTGTTAACAAGCCTGTATTGGGATCAATTTGCAGGGTGGGATTCGCATTCATTGGGTTGGTTGCTGAATAGCCAGAATGAAAAACAACAGGATTATAAGGTGGTGGTGCAGGTGGATTGGGGGCGGCGGAGTTAAAACCATTTCCACCAGAACTAGAGCTTCCACCTCCACTATAGGGAGAGCATAGTTCATATACTAAGGTATTTCCATCCACATCTGTTGCTGAATGATCAAACTCTAAATCCCTATTGGCACAAATAACAATAGGAGGAAATTCATTGAAGGTTGGACTACTATTGCATTGTTGTTGAGCTTCGGCACTTAATGAAATAGTATAAGTTGCTCCAGTACTTCTTGGGGAAGCTAAATTGCTAACTGTATAATTGCGGCAACAGCGTTGATAAGATATCGTATACCCGTCAGGATTAAAAGGTAGTTCTACAATGCCTTGATAAACGGCTTCTACTACTCCCACGTTGGGGGGAACTATCAAACAAGGATTGGAAAATACAATAGGAATATCCGTTGTATCAGGGTTTCCTAAGGCAAGAACCGTATCTACAGAACTAGTATTTAGTCCAGCATAGATGCCTACATAAGCAGGGTTATCAAAAGGAGCTCGACCATTGATACGATCTCTATACACGTGCATGGTAATGCGATACTGCATTATTCCTGTGGTGGGACTAGGTCCCAAACATTCGTAACTTATGTCTCCACCAACAATATGTGATGCACGAGAAATTTGATTTAGGGTAAATAGTAAAAATAAAATTAAGGAAAAAATAAATGTCCTTTTCATGACGAAAATTTGGAAGGTTGGTTGGGGACATTACTTATAACGATAAAATTGTAGATTAGTTGCTTAATTCATGATGAAATTAAGGGAAAATTTTGCTTGGATTAAGAATATTTTTAGGATCAAAACTGCTTTTAATTGCTTGCATTAGTTGTATTTCAATAGGAGAGAAGACTAATTTTAAATATTCTTTTTGAATCCATCCGATGCCATGCTCGCCCGAAATAGTTCCTTTGAGGCTAGCCACCAATTGGAAAATAGCCAACATAGCTAAGGGCATTTCACGGTTCCAATATTCGTCTGTTAAGTGCTCTTTAAGCAAGGTAACATGTAGATTACCGTCTCCTGCATGACCGTAGTTGACAGCTTGAATACCATGTTTTTTGCTGATGCTATGAATGCCTTTTAATAATTGCGGCAAGGAAGCACGAGGAACAACCGTATCTGCTTTTTTTACAGCAGAGTAGTTTTTGATGGCATAGTTTAGGTTTCGTCTTAATTTCCATAAACTATTTTTAGTATGCTCGTCGTCTGCAAACAGTACTTCATCGCAGTCAAAAGAGTCTAACACTGAGTTTATTTTTTCACAATCATTGTACAATGTATCTATGTGATTACCGTCTACTTCGATAATTAATTGTGCTTCTGTTGTTGCTCTGATTGGTAAGGTAGTATCTTGCAAATAATTTTGAGCAACATCAATAGCTTGCCGCTCCATGAATTCCATGCAAGAAGGAATAATACCTGCCTTAAAAATAGCTGCCACAGCGGCACAGGCTTTAACTGCCGACTTGAAAGAAACCAACAAAAGTAAACTATGCTGAGGGGCAGGAATAAGTTTTAAGACAATCTTGGTGATGATACCTAATGTTCCTTCACTTCCAACCATTAATTGAGTTAAGTTGTAGCCTGTCGAATTTTTAAGCGTATTAGCTCCCGTCCAGATTATAGAGCCATCTGCTAGGACGACTTCTAAATTTAAGACATAATCTTTGACAACGCCATATTTGACAGCTCTTGGTCCTCCTGCATTCGTGGCGACATTACCGCCAATAAACGAACTTCCTCTACTGGCAGGATCAGGCGGATAATAAAGTCCTTTGGACTGTACTTCATTTTGTAATACTTCTGTAATGACTGCTGGCTCTGTTGTAATTTGCAAATTTTCTTCGTCCAATTCTATAATTTGATTTAGTCGTTCAACAGAGAGGACAATACCACCACAAACAGGCAGAGCGCCCCCTGCTAAACCAGTGCCTGCACCTCTAGGAGTAACAGGGATGTTTTCTCGATGGCAAAGCTGCATGATTTGACTAATTTCAGCGGTATTTTTAGGCAATACAATTACTTCTGGTAAGAAGAGTAAATCTTCTGTTTTATCTTTTCCGTAGGCGATTCTTTGGTCGTGGCTGGTGTATAGGTGGGATGCTCCTACGATGTTTTTTAGTTGTTGTAGGGTTTTGGGAGTGATTTTATTGTAAGGCATATCAAAGAATTTTGTCTAGAATGAAGAACTCAAAAATACAGAATCCTGATTGATTTTATTGCTTAAGCCCTTAATAGAAATATCTGATCAAGTAATGGATTCAAAACTAAATCATTCTTTAATACGAAGTAGGCTTGTGGGAATTATTTGAGTATTAAATTTTTAGAGTTAAGATAAATGAGAGGGATTGGGCAGATAATTAAACTGGAATAATGTTATGACTCTATTCAGTTAATTTGCTTCTTTGACGCAACGGCAGGAGTAGAACTTTCCTTGGGCTAAAGTTTTTCTTGTAGATGCCCCCTGATATAAACTTCGTTTTGCTTCACATCTTTGCATATTAATAGAAAAGAAATAAGGCTTACTTCGTTCTGTTTGAGCCCAATAATAGGCAAATTTATTCTGTCCAGAATATGTCAAATGATCTTCTGCTTTATTTTTTTCTTGAGGGAGAAAACCTCTATATAGGTACCCTTTTCCCCCTCCCACAGGTTCAAAAAGAGGCAACCTTTCTCTATAATTTCCAGTAGAAGAATTATTATCCCAAGCACAATTAGCGTATTTATCATTCAAAACTTCCCATTCTTTAATAGTTGGCAGTCTCCACCCTGTAGGACAAACTTCTACAGCAGAAGACAAGTCATATAATTGACCATATTTCTTAGCATTTTTTATATTGTTATTATAACAATAGCTTCCTTTTCCAATATAAATTTCCTTGTAATATAAACTATCTTCTAAATCTAGATTAATATTATCAATCATCCACCATAACTTGTCAAAACGTCGAGTTCGATAAGTGTGACCATTTCTACTATCTGTAATGAGAGAGTCCTTTACTGCAATTGGGGCATTATCGGTAACAGAATTTTTGTCTTTGTCTGTATTGATAAAGCGAATTAAAAACAGCAATGCTAATAGCAAAAAACTGTATAAATAATATTTAATTATGAGTTTAAGAAATTTACTTAACATCGCTCTTATTTGTTAAATGCTTTAAAAACTAGAGATGTAATACCTTCTGTATACTCAGGTATCTCAAGTAATTCGCCCTCATTATTTATTAACTCTTCTCTAATAGAGTTAAAAAGAGGAATGCTGTCTAGAGCAAACTGCACAGAATTATTACTAAAAGTAGAAGTTAGATTTAAATCTAAATTTATGGAAATTTCCTTTTCTGCAATCATAATACTTCCTCCTGCACTCATAAATAAGGCACTAATACTTGTGCTTATTCCAATTCCTGGGTTTATAAAGCTGAAATTAATTTTTGACTTAGACTGGACTTTTTTATCTTTAGAATTACTAACATCGCTCTCTACAGAATTATAAATGGATACGCACTCAAATTCATAAGGACTTCTATCGTTAATAGAGTAGAGATTATCTGCACTAGCTGCTGGATCAACAAAGCCAAAAGCAAAAGGTTTCCCATTATCTGTGGAACCTAACCCTAATTTGATAGGAATGGATAAGTTGATTATTGAAGGTTCAATTTCTCCACCTATACCTCTTAAAGATTCTCTCAGCATATTTCGTGCATTTTCTATTGCATTATTTGTAATATCTGCAATGCTGTTCAATATATCATTGATGTTATCTCCAATAGTTGCTCGAATTGTATCAATAAACATTTGGGCAAAGTTAACAACTGGTATAGAGAACGAAATTTCCCCAATACCAGGAATGGCACCTAAGTTTATTTCGAACCACTCTATATAATCTGATAAATTATTAGTGTCCACTTCTTGGCTTAGGAAATTTCCAAACCTTCTGATTAAAGCTGGAATTTGTATTAGATCAATTGCGAAATCTACTAACTCAGACATCATATTATCCCTATCTCGCCATTCCAACTCCCACCCCAAAGTCAAAAATTGCACCTCTCGATTCAAAATCAAATCAATCTTAGCACTCAAAATAGCATGTGCAACTTTCTTTTTATTAGGCAAGGCAATTCTTAAAGTAGCCAAGTTAGAATCAAAAGTTCCATTTTCAACGGCTGTATTGTGCCAATGGATAAGATTCTTTAAAATAGGATCATAAGCAGCTCGAGGAAATAAAGCATATATCTCTGATAATTCCATAGAAAAGCCACTTGCTCTAACACCTTTTAGGATGGGTTGGATAAAACCAGAGAAGTCAATTAAATCATCTTCAACCTTGAATAATTGAGATAAATTGAGGGCAATAAGCTTTGATTGATAATTGTATCTACCTCTTTCTTCATGAATAGATAAAGCATGTAATATCTCATCCATAGAGTCAATCCAGTCTATGATGATTTTTTTATATTCATCAAAGCGATTTTTTTTCAATGCAGTTTTGATGCAATCAAAATATTCATCTGCTTTAATACCCAAAAAATAATTTACTTCATCGTTTCCTTCGAAACTCCCGTCTTCAATACTTGCCCTGATTTTTAGACGTAAAGCGTTTAATTCATTTTTTATAATAGAGATTAAATCTACAGCCTTTACCATAGATTTTGCACCTAGTTTGCTACAAACATTATCAACTAAATGGAGTTTGCAAGAAGGTGGAGTAACCTCGTCTGTCAAGACACTTCCAAATTCCTTGAGCTTTCCTTGAAGTAAGGCATCATTTAGAAAGTCTGTATTATGGTTTTGTTCAAAGATATCTAACTGTTGTCGAAAATGACCATACCAAGTCGCTAGATTATTGATACGTCTTTCTTTATCCAAATCTCCTTGAACATCATGAGGAATATCATATAAATCTATAGCAGTAAGAATTTTGCTAATAGAAGGGTAAGGACTCTTCTTATGTTTCCTGAACTTTTTACCAAAATCTTTTTTTAATTGTTTTTTAGTAGTAGTCTGAAATATTTTAATGAGTTTATCTTTTATTTCAAATGCCAATTTATCACAAAAGCTAGTTAAAGAAACAGAACCTTCGTCTCTAAATATGTCACCAATAACTTTACCGAGGACTGTTCGTATGTGTTCGTTTAATTCATAAGAGTTGGCGTCATTACCAGTAAATAAGTCAAGAATAGCTTGCTTTATATTATCACTAATTCGATCAACGTCATGAGAATTTGTAGAAATTACTTTTAACATACCTTCTAAGTTTTGTAAGTAATCAATGGTTAAACCAATCAACTTATTAAAACTTAAAATTAGAATTGGGTTGGTATCTCGAATGTTGTCTTCATACAAGAATTGTTGTATTTCCTTTATATCTTTATACTTGGGACCAATAACTGCTTCTGTTGTTAATGGAGTCTGATAACCACTATTGATTTGTGCATTAGTTTCTATTTCTAAAGCTTTATCTTCTGTTTCAATGGCTTTTTTTAATAAAGGTAATAATTCTTGTAAATCTGCTAACTTTTTAGTCTTCGTTCCTGTTTTGATTAAGGTATGGATAGAGGATTGTAACTCTACAAGTTCTCTTTTGTAAGTCATTGTATCAAAGGTTTATTGAATTGAATGTACCAATATATATATAATAGTTGACCAATCAAAGTCATTTTTAGAAAACAGTATTACAATAACTAAACAAAAAGAGCCACACAACAACAGTTGTACGGCTCCAATTTCTTATAAACAAGTTGCAAAACGCAGCAAAACTACATACGTTTCAGCAATAATTTTCCAATTTCAGGATCAGCCATAATTGGTTTTAAGTGTTGCGCACTCACCAAATCTTGCGCCATCGAGAGGCGGATATCGTTAGGAATGAAGTCGATTTTTATGAATTCTTTTATATTTACCAATTGTTCTTTATTGGGTTTGATGTTATTAATAACCAAGTAATTGACCAAACGAGTACACAATGTGGCTAAAATATCTACTCTTAAAGTACCTTTCATAACAATTCCCTTTAGATGTTCTAAGACATCTTTTTTGAAATTGCTGCTATTGACAATTTGCTCAGGAGTTACCAACTTGCTCAAATTATTATTAACAAAAGCCATAAAAGAAGCAACTGTATTAGAATCTAGACAGGAATCGGCGAGCATTTGCAACAGACCTAGCTCTTTGGTTAAGTCCTCAATGCTGGCAATAGATTGAAAAAATTGCACCAATGTACGAGGGGTTGTCCGTTCTCCTGTAACCATTTCAGGGTAGGTCAAAACAAAGTTGATTCCACGTTGATCAACATCATTTTCTTCCGCCCATTTTGCCCATTCTTTGACATCAAAATCCATGGTTACATGCATCATACGAGTCAACATAGCGTCATCCATTGGCGTAACGGAGTAGTCCCCACCGTCTGGATTGGCTGTTAAGATAATTTGCCAGTTTTTAGGTAGTTTCCAACTAATTAATTCATAGTTTTGAAGCAATTGCATGATTCCACGTAAAATACGATCATCGGCACGGTTGGCATCATCAATCAATAAAATTCCTGGACCTTCTTCTGTTGGAACCCAGTCAGGAGCAACAAAAGAGGTGACACCCTCCGCAATTCGAGGCATACCAACCAAGTCTCCCATCTCCTCAAATTGAGCAGGAGCAATATAAGCAAATTTGTAGCCTTTTTCTTGGGCAATAGTCTCTACCAATTGCGTTTTTCCAATACCGTGTTTCCCCCAAATACAAATTGGAGATTTTTTCTTTCCCTTCTCCTCTGCAATTTCATTCATTTTAATAGAGTGCTCTAGCAAACGTCGAACTTCACTTGCAGAAGTTTTAGTACCATAATATAAGTAATTGTGTTTAGGTTTATTGTTTTGATTCGCCATTGTGTTGCGTTGCGTATTTGTTCGTTTAATTATAGTGTTTATTGGAATTCCTTTTTGTTAACTGCAAAAGTAAGAATAATGTTCCTTTAGTCTTATTTTATGACCACAAATAAAAAGGACTGCTAAAATAAATAAATATTCCTTATTCTCAAATGCTATGTTGTTATAGGGAAGTTATATTCACTTAAAAAGATAAGGTGTTTGAAATTTATAGAAAAAACTTACAAGGAAGTAAACATATCTAAAAACAGTTAAGCATTTGCCTCATTTTGATTTGGATGAAAGTGATCATATGAAGGCAAATGCTTAACTGTAAGTAGGCAAGAACTAATAAAACTGATGAGTAGAACGGTGGCTTATTTGAGTTTCATAATTCGCTTGGTGACAATCCCCTTTGGTGTATGAATTTCTAAAAAGTAAATTCCTTGAGGGAAAGTAGAGAGGTTCAAACTGGTTTGCATTTGCTTAGGTTGCGTTTGCTGAATTAGACGCCCTTCTAAGCTCATTAAGTTAATCCTTTCGATGCGTAACTCTGATTTCAAATAAACTATCTGTTGTACTGGATTCGGAAATACATCCACCTTCCAATTAGCAACGGTTTCTTCCTCAATAGGGTCAGTAGAGGTAATTACCCACATAATTGAATTGTCAATTAAATGCTCACTTAAATTCGTTATAATAGGAGGATTAAAATCAAAGTAAATAGATGCTTTGTTGTGAATAAAGGTGCCATCTGGTAAATTAGGTTGTTGTTTGACTTTGAAAGACACAAAGCCTTTTGATCCCTCTAGATTGGTAGTGCTATCGGGGAGCAAAATATTGTGAAAATGCCACTCTAAAGTATTACTTTGATTAATCTGGAAGGTGTAAGCGTGACTAGACGCTCCGTGCTCAATGGATAGAATATCAAGCTCAGGAGGTAAAATATCTTGAATGATTACTGTAAATGCGGTGTCGTTTCCTGTATTTTGGAAGCGAATAATGTATTCTAAATCTGTATTGGAACCGATTAAATGAGCTTCTGTACGTCCAAGCGGGAAGCCACGTTTATCATTGGGATCAAAACTAGCGGAAGTTTGGATACAATCAATATCAATATTAGAGTTGGCGTCATCATGTGGAAATTGATTGACAAGTCCAGGTGTCCAATTGGCGGCAATTGCTGCTGAATCCCCACAAAGCTCAACTACTGCATTGGGATGACTATTGCCAGGATGCATAGGATGTTGATCAACCTCCAAGCGCAACGTATGCCCATTGGCAGGAAAGCAATATTCCAAACTGTCGCCTCCTGTTAGCATTACGCTATCCAATAAATAAATTGCTGAATCAATATACATTCGAACTGGACGATAGCAAAGCATATCTCCTGTACCATATTGTCCTGTATTATAAATTGTAAAACAAGCTAAGCTATCGTTGATACAGTTTCCTGTAACCATCAAACTTGAGCGGTCCCAAACATTTGCACATGGAGGAGTAACAACAATAGAATCTTGGCTGCGGAAAATAGAACAAGAATCGATGGGCGAAATTTCGGATTGGATACAAAGGGTTGCTCCTACGGGCGTTGCACAGCTCAGACTACAAGTCATATTGATCGTACCATACTGTCCAGGAGATAGGTTTCCTACATAAAAGGTGTATTGATTTCCAACAGCACTCGTCCAAGGAATATTGGATGTAATGGGAAATAAAGCGGTATCAAGCGTGATGGTAACCTCTACACTATCGGCAGTCATATTGGACTCATGGTTGTTCCTATAATAAGCCGAGATCACATTGGTCGAAAAACATGGTCGCAGATTGGTACTTACAACATCTGTATATAAGTCATAACAGGCATTGTTGATGGACATTCCAAAATCTTGCTGAGTTATGGTATCATTGGTGGCAATGATTTGAGCTGTTCGGAGCCCTGTATTAGGGCAACTGTTCCAGTAAAATGTATCCATTAAAATTTCTACGGTATAGCTGTCTACAGGAAGACCACAAAAGGCATATTCTCCCAAGGCGTTGGTGGTGGTAATTAAATTACTTGGATGCAAACGAACCAATCGACCTGCTAATCCATTTTCGAGGCTGTCTTGCACACAGTTGTTGTCTAAATCATCGTAAACTGTACCAGAAATAAAACCATCACCAGCTGTGAGACTACAAACCAAAGAACCAGTACCTGACAACTGTGTTAAGGAGCCATTGGTAGGTTGATTAGAGAAGTTCGTTATCATCAGAACATAAATAGAGCCTGCGGTAGCATTAGAAATAGAGATGAATTCTAAGCCTACAGCGCTATAAGAGCAAGTGTCTACTACATTTCCTAGAATATTGCTATTGTTACCCAAATTGCCACAAGCATTGGTGGCATCACTTATGTTATTAAAAGGACCCCATAGAATAAAATCTATGTCAACATTAGCAGAGTTGGAAAGTTCTAATAAAATAGAACCACTGTTTTGTACTTGCATAAAAAACCAAGTTGGGTTGGGTTGAGTCGCTAAACAGTTGTAGTTGTTTCCTTGAGGCGCCAATGCACCATTAGTAGATAAAGGAAAGGTAGCATTGCCACAAATTTGGAGCATGTTGACACATACAGAACTTGTATCAATATCGGCAGGGGCACAAGTAATTCCGTTCCCAACCATTTGTTGTGCTTGGATTTGTATCCCCAAGCAAAGTAAAACTAAAAAAGATAGATACCTCATAATTTATTGGTTTTGTAGATGAATAAATACAATATTGGAGGGTATTTATTCATCAAATAGTTAGCTGCACTGCTACTTCTTAACTGTAAGTGCTGTGCAGTCGATAATTAAAAAGTTGTGATTTTATTATTTGTCATAGTAAGTGATTGTTATGCTTTTTATAGGTGTTATTTACATTTTTTTGTTAATGAATGCAAAAAACTGTAAATCACTAATTAATATAAATATAATATTTCTGTGTATAATGATATAGTAAGTTTTTTTTATAAGGTTCTTGCAAAAATTGTTCTTTTGCGTACCTTCGCAGCATTGTTATCGATAAGAGATACTAGTGCTACTAAGAAACCATAAAAGACTCTTGTTAAGATAATAATCTTGATTGTATGGATGTAAGAAAATGAAACTCTCCACATATTGTATTTAGTAGTCTGTTGGCTAATCGTTCTAATTTGTAACTGGTATGAGTGCCAGTTTGATAGATCCGAATTTAGTGCGAGGGCTAGGGGGCTGCTGTTGTATTAACTCACTACTCAAAACTACTAAAAATGCATCAAATATCAAAAAAATGGTTGAGCATTGAAGACTTAGGAAAATTACTTGCGAATAAGGAAAAACTAAGTTTGTCGGAAGAAAGCCAAACGGCCATTCAAACTTGTTATGATTTCTTGCATCAAAAGATAAACGCTACAGAACAATCCTATTATGGTATTAATACAGGATTTGGTTCTCTTTGTAATATAAAAATCGAAGAGAAAGAACTAGAAACACTACAATCGAATTTAGTGCGATCTCATGCTTGTGGTATTGGCGACTTGGTGCCAGAAGAAGTTATTCAAATTATCTTATTATTAAAAATTAAAAGCTTATCACTTGGACACTCGGCAGTTAGTTTGCCATTGGTAGAGCGTTTAGTCGAGATGTATAATGAAACTATGTGGCCCGTATTGTATCAATTAGGTTCCTTAGGAGCATCTGGTGATTTAGCACCACTAGCGCATTTGAGTTTGCCCTTGATAGGGGAAGGAGAGGTTTTTCATAATGGTGTTCGAAAATCAAGCGAGAGTGTTTTAAAAGAACAGTCTTGGCAACCGATTCAGCTACAAGCAAAAGAGGGATTAGCATTATTAAATGGAACGCAATTTTCAACAGGCTATGGAGTTTGGGCACTTTTAAAAGCACAGCGTTTATCGAAACTAGCCGATTTGATTGCAGCAATCTCAATGGATGCTTTTGCTTGCGTAACTTCTCCATTTGATGAACGTTTACATCAAGTTAGAGCTCATGAAGGGCAGTTGCAAACCGCAGCAAATATTCGAAAATTGTTAGAAGGTTCTGTTCTAGCGGCAAGTCCTAAAGAAACGGTACAAGACCCTTATGCTTTTAGATGTGTTCCGCAAGTTCATGGAGCAAGTAAAGATACGATAGCTCATGCCCAAAAAGTAATTGAACGAGAAATAAATAGTGTTACAGACAATCCTAATATTTTTCCTGATAGCGATGCTATTTTATCTGGAGGTAATTTCCATGCCCAGCCTATTGCTCTAGTCTTAGACTTTCTGGCAATTGCTCTATCCGAATTGGGAAGCATTTCAGAGCGTCGTTTGTATCAATTGATTGGTGGACAACGAGGATTACCTGCTTTTTTAACCCCCAAATCAGGTTTGCATTCTGGTTTAATGATCACGCAATATACGGCTGCAAGCATAGCCAGCCAAAACAAACAGTTGTGTATGCCTGCTAGTGTCGATTCTATTGTTTCTTGCAATGGTCAAGAAGACCATGTGAGTATGGCGGCCAATGCAGGAACAAAGCTGTACAAAGTGGTGCAAAATGTAGAACGTTTGCTAGCCATCGAGCTATTGTCAGGAATACAAGCCTTGTCTTTTAGAACAGAAAAATCTTCTCCAATTATAGAAGAGATTGTAGAGCAGTTTAGAGCGATTGTACCTGTAATGGAAAGCGATCATGTGTTTAGCGAGGATATGGCAAAAGCATTGAGTTTTGTTCAAAAAATAGATATAAATAAATATTTATAATTTTTATTTCTAAGTATAAAACTTTGATATACGTGTATAATCAATTTTGTAAGTGTTAAATATAGAAGTAGTTTATAAATTAGGTGGCAATTTATGGTTTTATTTCTTATATTTACTAGGTTATTAATCTATAAATGAACTTAAGTAGTTCACTAATCTTAATACACTATCCGTTAAATAAGTGTTGTTTTTAAGCAAATCTTTAGTGAAGATCAAGCTTTTTCTTGCCTTTGTTTTATTGCTACGCATTATTGTTTGGAGTATACTTGTAGGGCAATACAAAGAGAAGGGGGCTTTGATGTTCACTAAAAATTTTTTGCAAAAAATAAGATAATTAACGGATCGTGTCATTCGTTTTTTCCTCAAAAAGAAAGCACATCTTAATCAAACTATGGTTGTTGATGTTAATTCTTTATGGGATATAGTGAGCTATCACTTACAATTAAATTATCAAATGGATAAAATTAAAAATGAAATTCCGAAGGTTGGTTTGACCAAAATGCTTTTAAATTATTCTCATATTAATGAGAACTTGGTTTCTTTTTTTAAAGAAACGTTGGACAAAAATGATGGTCTTGTGCAGGTGCGAATACCTTACAAGTTAGTTCTAACAGACCGTCCAGAACTAATTAGGCATTTTTTACAAAAGAATAACAAAAACTATATCAAGACTTCTGTTATTCGAAAAACAGTAAAAAAAGAGATTGGAGAGGGATTGTTTACCTCAGATGGGCAGTATTGGTTAAAGCAGCGTAGGAGTATTCAACCAGGATTCCATAGAGAACGTTTAGAACGCATCTCTAAGATTATGGTAGAACAGATTAACGATTATATGGATACCGTTTTGGATAAGTATGCAGAGACAGATCAAGAAATTGATTTGGCAGACGAAATGACAAAACTAGCCTTTAGAGTAATTACCAAAAGCTTGTTTGGAAAAGCATTTGAGGACGATAAATTAGAGATTATTGGAGAAATGATTTCTAGTAGTCAACAATACGTGATGAACCAAACACGAAAACCTTACCTAAAACCTTGGTATCACATCAATGGCGATCATGCAGAAAATGAACGTTTGAAGAAGATTCGAGATAAAATTATTATCTCTTTTATCGAAGAAAGAAAACGTTCTGGAGAAAAGGTAGACGACTTGTTGGACATGTTATTAGAAACAGAGTATGAGGATGGTTCTAAAATGACCAATAAGCAACTGTTGGATGAGTCGATTGTCCTATTGGTAGCTGGTCATGAAACATCTGCTGTAACAATGACTTGGGCTTGGTATCTTTTGGGAAATCATCCAGAAATCGAACAAAAAGTATTGGATTCTGTTAACGAGGCTTTGGGAGACAAAGATCCTTCTTTTGAGCAATTGAGAAATTTGGGTTACCCATTGCAAGTATTAGAGGAAACCATGCGTTTGTATCCTGTTGTTTGGATTATTGACAGAGAACCTCTAGAAGATGATGAGTGCGATGGAATTCCAATCAAAAAAGGAGAGGATATTGCAGGTTTTATTTTTGGGTTGCATAGAAATGAAAAATACTGGGAAAATCCGAATCAGTTTGATCCCAATCGTTTTTCTCCTGAAAATAAGAAAAATCATGTTCCTTTTTCTTATTTACCTTTTGGTGGAGGACCAAGACTTTGTATCGGGAAAAACTTTGCACAAATGGAAATGCAATTTATTTTAGCTATGTTAATTAGACGCTATAAGTTCGTTTTGTCGCCTGATCAGAAAGTAGACTTTAAGCCTTTATTGACATTGTGCCCAAGTAATGGTATCAAGGTGCGCATCCAAAAAAGAACACTAAGTACAGCACCTAAGAAGAATGTTGAATACAGTATGTAATTGAGTTATTGTCCGATAGCCTAATGGCAATGGTCAAACGTACTTGATTATAAGTAATCGTTCAGAAAGAATAATATGAAAGTAACTTTTTTGCGTTACTCTTCATCAAAAAATTTTGCTTTCGTTTGCTATCACACAGTAGCAGTGGAGGTAAAACCGCACTTTTTTGCTGTGTCTTTGGTTCGTTGTACCAAGCACCCGCAGTTAACTAGGCTGCTACTACGTGGCCACTGCGTTCATTGATTAGTACTAAAAATAAGCTTATTTTTTAGCTATACTTTTCTGTACGCTACTTAATGTTTTTGAAAACAGACAAAATACTTGCTACAAGATTTAAAAAAGTCATTTCCAACAAATCAATAGTTGGAAATGACTTTTTATTTAGTGGAGAATAATTCCTTGTTTTGATCTAAAGAGAGTCTAGGAACCAATATGAAGAAAAGTAATGATTAATCCCCATCATCTACATTATCAATATAAGTAATGCTAATGCAAAGGGCTGACGGCATATCTGTTTTTAGATTAACCACTTGGTTTTGAGCAGCGGCATAAGCTGCCTTTACATCATTCAGGTTATTGTTGATGGCATCGTGCAGTGTATTAGGCTGCAAATTTTCTAAAGCATTAATAGTAGCATTGTATTGGTTTTCGATAACTGTATGCAACGGTTCGCTGCCTTTGCTAGCGTTGGTCGCCGTTAAATAGTCATCTAATCCTACGCCGTTGGTGCCATTCGAAAATCCTTGAAAAACTGCTTTGTTGGCTTTGATGGCTGCCAATGCTAAAGCAATAGACTGGCGGCTGTAATAGGCTTCTACATTTTCAGGTAGGAGTGGCACATAGCCTGTTTTAGCACTAATAGGAGTCCCCAATTTATTATTTTTGAATAATTCATAAGATTGATTCAATTGGTTGACAAGATTACTAATCGGCTTGCCATTAGCGACACCTTCTGTTGAAGTAAAAGTGTTTAGGTAGTTTGCCCCATCTGTTTTCCAAGCATCATAAACAGCAGTAGTTTTTTGTTTGATTAAGGCAGTAACATCTTTTAAATATTGTTTTCTATTCGTTGCATCTGGAGCCGTACTATATAAATTGATCAAATCATTATCAGAACTAGCAGCTCCATACAACAAGTAATCTAAGGCAGGAAAGCCTCTAGTGTAAGAGTATGTTTCTGTTGTTAAGTCATAACTCCCAGAGCTAATTGCGTCATTTAGTCGAGTAACAAAGACAGGAAAATTATTCATATAGAGACGCAATTCTTCTGTTTCTGCTGGACCAAATTCAAAGATAGAAGCAGTTTGCCAAGTTGTCCAAGTTGCTTGAAGTATGTTTCTTAGTGTTGTTAAATTAGCCACTGTTGGAGTTGTTGCAAAATTACTAGCTGCGGCATCCAAATCATCGGCTTCTTTGGCTAGTTTTTGATAATTGGGCAGAATAATATTGTTGCCAATATTGGATAACAAACTCAATTGATCAAATTCTGTTGCACAAGCATTGTTAGAATCTGTTTTACAAGCGGAAAAGGTACATAAAAAAACAAAGACAGTAATTGCCCCAAGAATGGTCTTTTTCATAACAAATAGAATGAATATAAACAAATAATTGAGGATTGAAGCTCGAATAGCTTCAATCCTCAATTTTTATAAATTAAGAAAAAAATCTTACAAAGAATCTTTTACAGCAGATAAATCGGTAAAAATACCAACTAATGCAGTTTTAGCTGCTTCTATTTTAGCTGAAGTTACATTGTAGTTATTAGCTTGAAGAGCATCTGCACTACCAAATAAATCTGTTAAAATCGTATTTACTTGAGCTTCTGTAATGCCACTAGCACCTGTACCATATTTTAAAGAACTAATAAAGCCAAATACTTCTGATAGACCGTGATAAGCTGCCGCAGCATCTGTTGACAAATCATCTTTTACACTGTTTAAGTAGTAGATAGCAGTAGCAGCAACAACCAATTCCCAGTTTTTACGCAAAACAGCAATCTGCTCGTCGCGGGTATCCATGTCTTTAGCAGAAATAGCTGCACGACCTTTCAAGAAAGCATTCATCATTTTTTCATTTAAAGGATAAACAGCTTCGTGTTTGTTGCAGTATTTTCCCCAAAAAACAGCATCAGAAGTAGTTGTAGGGAAGTTTTTGTTGACCCCAAAGTAGCCAAAAGCTTCATCCCAGTGATGTTCCATAGCAGTTCCTTTACCATCCGTTACAGTGTTATTATCTACTTCCATTTTGCCTGCTCCTAAGTACACAGATGTTGCTTGATAATAAAAGCAAGCTCCCATCAAGCCTTTCTCAATTACTTGTGCTAACTCAATACCGTTTTCATTTAACAAATAGAACTTAGAACCAGCATTATTAGCAGCGATACCCGCTTGACCAGATGCTGCAGTTGCACCTGTAGATTGGCTGGCAACAGCAACAGCATCCATATATGCTTCAAAATTGGCTTGTTCTGTAGCAATTGTTTTGCTTTTTAATTGTTTGGTAGAACTGTTCAAATCTGTTGTTGAGAAGTGATTACCAGTATTATCACCATACATATCTTTTAGCTTGGCAGCATCTAGTGCTGGAGCATTAGCAACGTGTGCTGTTTTGATGTAGGTAGTAATTTCAGCCATCATGTCCAGACGATTGGTTTGACCACTATAACTTACATTATCAAAATTGTAAGTTTCAGGAACAGTATAAGAAATATTCTCGTCGGTTTTACAAGAAGAAAAGCTTATTGCTAGGGCAGCACCAGCTGCAAAAAGAGTACTTGATGAAAATTTCATTGTATATTTTTTTGTTTTTAATTCTACACCTCTTTTTGAGCAGTTCTTGTTTTGAATGATTAAGTTGCTCAGAAAGTATAGAAATTTTAGCTTGATTTTTAATTGCGCCGCAAAATAAATCTTATTTAAACTAAATCCAAATAAAGATAGTTAAAAAATAATTTATTTCTTGCCTGATTTTTAGCTAGTAAAGAAGGTTTTAAGTGAGTAGATGGATTAACAGTGGCTTATAAATAAGAAAAAAGCTAAAAACAAATTTTTGTTTTTAGCTTTTTGAATTTTGATAGAGCTTTTACTTATAGATGCTTGGGGACAAGCCAACAATTTTATTCGATTTTCTGTTAGAAAATGTCGAGCTAATAGGATGACTATAAATTTATATTTTATAAGCAATGAACTTGGTGCTATAAAATAATTTATTACCAATTCATACGGAAGGCATCTAAAGAATCGTTATTACTAGCAACAGCTTCGAATTTATCAAAAAATGCTTGATTCTGCTGCAAAATTTTAAAACTGTTTCTATAATATGCAATAAACCAAAACGAGAAGATAACCGCAGCAATCCCCCAAATCATCCACAGAGCAACAAAGCTATTCATATGATCGGCAATCAATGAAAAAGCTGAACTAACAACAATGATGAATGTTAGCGCAATAAAAAAGAAGATGCTAGACTTTCGGTTGCGTTTGTAAATCAGCGCTGCATCTTTGCCAATAACTTTATCTTTTATTTTACTATAATTTTTAAAGTTACGTTTATAGGTTAGAAACAGGCGTTCCAAATCATTTTCTGAAAAAGAGACTAATGTTTGCATGATTGTTGTATCGTGATTGATTTTATTTTTAGAAAATAGTCGTCTAATTATTCAATACATATTTAATAGTAGATTGCTACGCCTAGGAACAGCATCTTTGCACTATTGATCCCAGTCTAATTAGCTATCGATTAGCTGCTTGTCGTGTGCTACTTTGGAAATGTTGAGTAGCTGATTCTTTGATTAAAGCAAAAAATCGACCAAGTACCATAACTAAATATACCGCAAAGTTAATTATTTTTGCAAGGATTTTTTAATATATACTGAGCTTGCTTTTGTTAAAAAAGTACCTACTGTTTAGTTGCTTGTTGAAACCTTATGAGATAGTACCTACTATCATCAATATTTAAAAACCAAAAATGTTTTGTTCAAAGCAAATTTTGACTCAAAAAAGATATTAATCAAAGTAATTATTATGTGCCAATTACTTTATGAATGACCATAGTCTACAACCTATTAAAACTAGTTGAAGAAACATTTAAATATAAGAAAACTAAGTACCAATAGCTATAACATCAATTAAGCCTTGTTTTGTCATCTGAAAAGGTTGCTATCAATTGGACGGAAAAGTTATTCTATTAAACGAACGAATGAAGAGATTATTATTATTAATATTATTAGGAATGAATTTTCAAGGTTCTGCTCAGAACTTTGATGTAGAGATAGGCCCAATTTATGGACATTATACGGATACAACACGCCATTTTTGGATGTTAGTTAAACCCAACACACAGGATGATCCTTTGGTGGATTGGGTCACTCAGTTTAATGTCGATTTGTATGAATATTTTGAGCAATTTACAGAGGAACGGGTGCGAAAAATAGAGCGCAGTTCTATGATAAAAGATAGGTATATTTTGGTCAGTGGTATTTTGAATATCAAAAAACCTCAACCAGCCAAAGCAGATATTAGCTTTTTAATTGGTTCCTGTGCGTTTCCTTATCCTTTTGCATTCTGGGGAGGCAAAGACAAAGAGGTGATCTTTGATGCTATGTTTAAGCATGATAAAGATTTTATGCTGTGGATGGGAGACAATGTTTATTATCTGCTAGGGGAGTGGAAGCAAAAGAAACGAATGCACAAGAAAAACTTGAAGATGCGTTTTAAGCCTAAGTTGAGAAAATTTTTAGAAAGCTGTCCACAATATGCTACATGGGATGATCATGATTTTGCGGGGAATAATGAGCATGGTGATTACTCTGGGAAATACCAATCGTTAGAAATATTTAAAGACTATTGGGCAAATCCTTATTATGGGACAGATAGTACTTTGGGAGTATTTTGTCATTTTAGTCATGCTGATGCCGACTTTTTTATGCTAGATGCTCGGTTTTATGCTAGTGACAGCAGTATGTTAGGAGAGGGGCAGACCAAATGGTTAAAAGAAAAACTTGAAGCTTCTACAGCTAATTTCAAATTTATTGTATCAGGAACACAGATTTTGTCTGACAATCCATTAGGAGAAGATTTGGGAGATTTTGCTAATTCTAAAGCCGATTTGATGAATTTTTTAAAGGAAAAAGATATCAAAGGGGTTATTTTTTTGAGTGGTGATCGGCATTATGGGGAATTGGTAAAGTTGGAACGAGAAGGAACATATCCTTTGTATGAAATGACGAGTTCTCCTTTGACGTCGTTGGTTAATCCTGCCTACACTAAAAATAATCCTTTGAGATTGCCTGAGACATTGGTCTTGGATCTAAACTTTGGAAAGGTGCATTTGTTCGGTCAAGGAGAGAATCGTCGATGCCGATTGGAGTTACTTGGTCGTACGGGGGAGCTATTTTGGCAGCAAGACATATTTTTATCTGAAATACAATAAAAATCAGCCATCTAAATTAGACACAAAAAGCTGCAAAAAAAAAGAGAAAAAGAATTATTTTATCCTAAAAAAGACTAAATTACGCTACCTAAATATTGGTTTGAATGTTCTAGAACATTGGATAGGATACTTTTGTTGTATTACTTGATAACGTTTTGCGGCAATTCTATACAGGAGTATTATCGATGCTGTTTTGATACCATATTAATGTCCTAATTCCATCCTGAATATAATTACAACTGCTAGGATCGTGGCTTGTAACACCTTAATTATATTACTATTTATTTGTTTGGCGGCACTATCATAATATAGTGTCTTTGTAGAGAAGTGTAGTGAGGCAAGTACTAAACAAAACGATGGAATATATTAGGTTTGCAAAAAACGAAACAAATTCAATACATAAACACAGATTACATCGCATCAATTATTACCAATAAGTAAATTATGAAAGATGACCAAAATGCCATTGGAGGCAACTATAAATTTAATCACTTAAAGGTTTTTGGCTCTGTAGAGAATTTTTATAAGAATTTAAAGACCTATCGACGTGTTTTTGATGCGTCTGAGTGTCGTTATATTTATGGAGAGCTTTCTTTTTATAACAAATTATTTGATGAGCGAGATTGGAAATGCAAATCTAGATTGGTTTGTACCGATGTAAATACCGGTACACAGATTTGTGATATGAAAAAAGATCTTGAAGTAAAAAAAGATCAAAACATTGTAAAAATTCAAGAGGGCTGGGGAACAGCGAATCCAGGATGGTGGAAGAAAGGAAAGTACAAGTGGGATGCTTATTTGGATGATCAGTACTTGGGAACAGCGTATTTTTATATTAATGATGAGGGACCTGTTACAGCAGATGCTAACCCTTATATTGCCATTAAAAATATTCGCCTTTTTGAAAGTGCGTTAGAGGGAACACCGATTAAGGATAGAAAATACTTGAAGAGCTTTAATAAGTCAACTACTCGTTATGTCAACGCTGAAGTTACGATTGATATTTTGAGCAAAACAAGACCTTTGCCTCTAAACTTTAAATTTAATTTCTACAATGATATTGGGCAACACAAAGCCTACATGGAATATTTTAAAGAAGTTGGAGACAATCGAACAACAGTTACTTTTGATACAGGGTATGGATCTAACAAAGGCAATTACTGGTTTGAAGATGACTACACCTTGGAAGTGCAGTTTATGAATGAACTAATTGCTGTTGTTCCTTTTACAGTAGCTCAAGAAGAGGAAGAAATGAAAGGTGAAATGCCTTTTAATATAGGAAATAAGGTAGAACGAACCGCAACAAGTAATAATGGGGGATCGGAAAAACCTACTTTTGAAGAAGCTACTGCCGAATTGAATGCTTTGATTGGACTAGAGGCGGTAAAAAAACAGATCGATGAGTTCTCAACGTATCTTAAGTTTTTGAAAATTAGAGAAGAAAAAGGTTTTAAAGAAGACAAAACATTTAATCTACACACGGCTTTTCTTGGGAATCCAGGTACGGGAAAGACAACGGTTGCCAAAATGCTGGGCAAGATTTATTACAGCTTAGATTTGTTGTCGAAAGGTCACGTACACGAGGTTGGACGAGTTGATCTGGTAGGAGAGTATATTGGTCAAACAGCACCTAAAGTGCAAAAAGCAATTGATAAAGCAAGGGGAGGTATTTTGTTTATTGATGAGGCTTATGCGCTTTCTGATAGAGGAGATGATGGCAAAGATTTTGGAAAAGAAGTCATAGAAGTATTGCTGAAAGAAATGTCAGATGGAAAAGGAGATATTGCGATTGTATTCGCAGGTTATCCTAAAGAGATGCAAGGATTTATTAGTTCCAATCCTGGTATGAGTTCTCGAATTTCTAGCCATATTCACTTCTCAGATTATGTACCAGATGAATTGATGGAAATTGCTGCGTATGCGGCTGAAAAGCGTGACGTTACCATCAATGAAGAAGCAAAAGTACTGCTTCACAAAAAAATAGTAGAGGCTTACCGTGGTAGGGATCAGCATTTTGGCAATGCTCGTTTTGTCAATGGAATTATCGAGGAGTGTAAGCAAAATATGGCTTTGCGCTTAATGAAAGTGGAAAATTTTGATTCATTGAAAAATGAAGATTTGTCAACGATCATTTTGGATGATATTGAAAAAGCATTTGGAATTACCAATAGCAAAGATGTACACATTCCAGTAGATGATGCTGCACTGAATGAGGCATTAAAAGAGCTACATGAAATGATTGGTTTGGAGGAGGTAAAACGAGATGTGGATGAAATGGCTAAATTGGTTCGCTATTATACGGAAATTGGTCGTGATGTGAAAAAGGCTTTTTCTATGCATACCGTTTTTACAGGAAATCCAGGAACAGGAAAAACAACGGTTGCTCGAATCTTAGTGAAGATTTACAAAGCATTGGGGATTTTAGAAAGAGGTCACTTGGTAGAATGTGACCGAAAGGAATTGGTGGCAGGTTATACTGGACAAACAGCCATTAAAACTTCTTTAATGATTGACCAAGCGATAGGGGGGGGACTTTTTATTGATGAAGCTTATTCTTTGACACAAGGTGGACAGGGCGATTTTGGAAAGGAAGCTGTAGAAACTTTGTTGAAGAGAATGGAAGACCAACGTGGGGATTTTATTGTTATTGCTGCGGGATATCCTGAAGAAATGCGTCAGTTTTTGGAAATTAATCCTGGATTGATGTCTCGTTTTGACCGTACTTTAAATTTTCCAGATTATACAACAGAAGAGTTGATGGAAATTGCTCATGTGATGTTTGATAAGGAAAACTTGTATTTAGATGTAGAGGCCAAGGAACATTTGAAGAAGTATATTGCAGGGATGTTGGAACACAAACATAAGTATTTTGGCAATGCTCGATCTATTCGAAAAGTAGTCAAAGAGATTGTCCGTCGCCAGAATTTGCGGTTGGCAAGTTTGTCTGCCGAAGAAAGAACGTCAACTATGATGCGTACGGTAACAATAGAGGACTTTAAAGACTTTAAATTGTTGGATCAGACCGATGATAAGCCGAAAAAAGGAATTGGATTTAGATAGATTTATTCAGTAATAGAAAGACATTTTTTGTAAAGCTTCTAACAATTGTTAGAGGCTTTTTTTATAAGGAATTATAGTATTGCTAGGAATTTTTTGCTTCAAAAATGTATTTATATAAACATTGATAGTTAACGGTGCAGTTCTACAATATAGAAGTTGTTTGAAATTGCGTTTTTTTTGAACAAATTCATAGCTAGGAATTGAATTGATATAAGAAAGAATAAGCCAATGTTAAATTTTTTGGATGAATTAGCACTAGAACACCAAGGTCGTATAAAGACAACGGAATCTAAGTGGAATAGCTATGGTACTTATTTTCCTGTCTTGGTTAAAGATATAGATGTTAAGTTAGGAGATTGGAATCTGAATTTAAATTATGAGTATCGTCAAAATTATATGACAAAGGCTAGTGCAAAACAAATTTTACTGTTTGGAGATGAGGGATTTGATCGGTGTGATAAACATAATATTCTTTTAAGGTGCAAGATAGATGCTTCAAAATTCAACACCATATTTACCATTCAACGCAAGCATCTTTTCTATCGACTTTTTTATAAAAAAAGTAATGAGAAATATATTGTACAATGCAAGGAAAAACGGTTTAAAGATTATTTGACATCATGCAAAATGATTGATGTTGCTTATTCTGAAAAAGGGTTTAACCCCTTGGTGCAAACTTGGGTAGAACAAGGCTATTATTACATTAGTATGGGGTATGAAGGTAAGTTTGGCATTGCAAAAAAAGAAGCTTTATTTACCTTTGAGTTAGGAAAAGAAATAATAAAGCACATAGAGAATTTTTGCTAATTTTTACAAAAATACAATTTCAAAGTCCCCTTTCGGAACAATAGGGGCTAAGTCGTGAGAAATACGCAATGATTTAAAGTTTGGTAACTTATCTAGAAAATTGGGCAAATTTTGGAGTTTTGGATTGGCATCAAGGGTTAGTGTTTGGAGATTTTTTAACGCTAACACACTCACTGGAATTTCTGTAATAGCAGTATCCCGAATACTCAAGCTCTTCAACTGTTGCAACTCTTTTAAGCTATCAGGAAGTTGTTGGATGGGAGCTTGATAGATTTCTAAGATACGTAGGTTGGGCATAAAAGCGAGCTGCTCAGGTATTTGTTGCAGCTGTGGGTTTCGGATAGACAAAGCGACTACTTCGTGCAAAAGGTGGCACAACTGTCCCAAGTATAAATCATCACAAGCAATAGCAGGTTGGGTGTGGGCTAAGTACAACAAATCCTTAATCCCTCGCTCCAAAGGCCAAAGGCTAATTTGAGCACTTGAACGTAACTCATAGGCCAATTCTATATTATTTGGTTGACCTGTTTTTAATAATTTGCTGATTTTTTCGAGCATCATTGGAACTTTTAGTATACTTGTGGAATTAAACTAAAATATAAAGTTGGGTGTGTTTTGCAGCCACAAATTAAACTTACAAAAAATTAAAAACAATGAGTACCAGGAAACGAATTTTATCAGCTATCCAGCCTACGGGCAATATGCATTTTGGCAATTACTTTGGAGCTGTACAAAATTGGGTGCGTTTGCAGGAAGAATACGATTGTGTGTATGGTGTTGTTGATTACCACGCGATGACCATGCCATATAACCCAAAAAAATTGCGCGAAAATACTTGGGAACTTTTGTTTAATTTGATCGCCGTAGGAGTAGAACCTAATAATTTATTTATTCAGTCTTTGGTGCCTGAACATACCGAATTGGGATGGATTTTTAATTGCTTTTGTTCGTATGGTCGATTGGGACGTATGACGCAATTTAAAGATAAAAGTGTGCAGTCTAAAGAAAAAGCAGGAGATGATTTTATTTCTGCAGGTTTGTTTGGCTATCCTGTTTTACAAGCAGCAGATATCCTAATTTACAAAGCCGATTATGTACCTGTCGGAAAGGATCAAGATCAACACTTGGAGCTAACTAGAGAAATTGCAGATCGTTTTAATAGATTGGTGGGCAAAGAATATTTTGTTTTGCCTCAAACAAAGTATACTGAAATACCTAAGGTGATGTCTACGCATGATCCTAAACGTAAAATGAGTAAAAGCGCAGGTGAAAAACACTATATCTCGGTTTTTGCAGAGGAAGCCAAGATTCGTAAGCAAATCAAGTCGGCTGTGACGGATACTGGAGATACACCAGAAGGAGAAATGAGTGCTGGGGTTGAAAACTTATTTAGCTTGTTAAAAGCAGCAGGTAAAATAGAGGCGCATACTAGTTTGATGGAGGATTACCACAATGGTAATTTGAAATATTCCGACCTAAAAGGGGAGGTAGCCGATGGATTGGTAGAATTGAGTACAACGTTTAAAGCTCGCAAAGCTGACCTTTTGACCAGAAAAAAAGAGATCAAAGGTCAAATAAAAGCTTCTTCTGCCGAAATTCGTAAGCGTGCGCAAGAAACAATACGAGAGGTAAAAGAATTGGCAGGGTTGAGCAACGTAAAATTCTAAACTACTTTTTAGAAAAATTTTATTATTTGAAATCTGTGAGGTCTCCAATGAAACTTCACAGATTTTTTTGTTTAGAACAAAGCCTATTTTGTTGGTATTATTGTAATAATTTGTTTTGTTCCACAACTTTTAATTACATAAACTTCTTTAGGGAGTTGACTGGATTCAAATTTTGCATATAATGAATCAGCAATTGAATATGGAACAGCTAATTCAGACTTTGTAGATTCTTTTAGTGGAGGTGTTTTTTTAAGAAAGTAATTACTGTAACATGGCTGTAAATATTAGGAATTTTGAATATGTGTATTAATAAAAATCCTCACTTTGATTATAGCGAGGATTTTTAAATACTGTATATATAATACTTCTTACAAACGAATTTTAGAGCTCTATAAAACGAATTTCAATTCGCTCATTTTTTTGACGTTCATTTTTGGAGTTATTTAAGGCAATCGCATTGGCACTTCCACGTCCAATTGGTTTTAGTTGGCTCCCCAAAACTTCTTGATTCTCCAACCATTTGGCAATTGCTTTGGCTCTGGCTTTTGTAAAAGTGAGACTCTCGGTAGGGTCTAAACTATTGTGTGTATAACTAATAATCTCTATTTTTATATTAGGGTTCTCTTTAAGTGTTTTGGCTAATGTTTTTAGGATTGTAAAAGATGATTTTTTGAGCACATCAGACCCAGTTTCAAATTCTATTTCCTTTAACAACAAGCGTTGATCTTTTTTCAATACCATATTAGGAGTATAGGGAACCAAGGTTTGTTCTTTAAATTCAGAGACAGATACGACATCAATAAATAAATAAGTACACTCTTTTTGGGTTCGATTTTCAAACACGCCCTTATTATTGGAGCTAAAATTGCCAATAGCGATAAACTGTTCGCCACCTTCAGCAGTATATATAGTTGAAATTTCTTCCCACTCATACTGTTTAGTAATAGGAGTTTGAGTGTTATTTTGTAAGCTTAGAGCAGGTAAATCAAGAACACCTCTTTCTGTCTGTTGATCTAATGGCGTTTTGCTCAAAACAACTCCCACCTCATTAATAGGTTGCTGGCAAAACTGTATAGGCAAACGAACTCGCATTTGAACAACATACTGTTTTCCTGCTTCTAAAGGTTGAGACAACGAGCTTTGTTGACATTCTGTTTTTATATCAAACTTTTGAATGGATAAAACTTGTCCCTCACTAGCAGGGGGCAGGCGCATTCCCTGAACAAAAGCCTTGGATTCTTTTGATAAAAAACAGTTAGTATTAATATAACCAGGATTTCCTGCAACAGTAGACCATCCATTAACCGTATCAATACGTTCTGTACTACCATCACAAACAGCTCCTTCTTCAAAAGATGGGTTAACAACGAGATTTTGAGCGATTAAAGCGCTATGAATAAAAACTAGAATAAAGAAATGGATAATTTTCATACTATATATACTATATGGTGATTGATATTGGTACTAAGATTTAAGTTTTATTTTTGGCGTGGCAAAGATAAATTGTTCTGATACTTTATATATCTTTTGTTCGGTATAAAAAAAGTTCGTGTCTATCTTTTCTCTTATGGCATTATTAATTCCATAAGGAACGACGAGTTTATATAAATTATTTTTGTCAAAATCCTCATTTGTACAAATAGAGTAACGACTTGTTCGCATTTTACCTTTTTCACCTTTTTTTAAATTCATTAAAAAATCTGGTGGAGTACAATCCAAGACATCCCAATTGGTCTTGTTTTTTACCATGATAAAAGGATACGTTATTGTATCTAATTTAGGTATTGCTAGAAGGGTAGAGGAATTAGAAAGAGAAAAGTGATACCGTATACCATATACAACAGAATCGTGAGTATTGGTCAATACAAAATCAGGGATAATAGATGATTGAAAAGTAGATTTCTTCTTCTTAGAACTCCAATGTGGGCTTAATACTAAATTCAAATCATTTTCATAATGCTTGTAGACATAAATACTGCTAGAACTATCCGATGCTGACTGAATACATGAAATATTAATTTCTATTGCAACCATGGAACTATCTAATTCTACTGCTTTATCTATTATAAGGTTTTTTGTAGGATGTTCAATTTGTAATATGTAGTTTCCTTTTTCTATAAAATAATGTTGAATTGAAGGTTTAAAAGGAAGACTTAAAATAATCTGCTTTTCTTCATTTAAAATTTTTGCATTAAATGGTTTTGGATAATCACTATAGAATTGAATGGACAACTCAATACTGTCTGCATGATTTGTATTATGCGTGGCATAAATATGATAAGAGTAGGATAAAATGATTGTGAGTATGTACAGAATGTTCTTTTTCATCTTTTCTACTTTTATACAATTATTCGTTTAGGGTAATCAGCTTGCTTTATAATTTTAATTTTCTAAGCAATTTTTGCTTTTAAGGAAGTGGACAGAAAAAATATGGCTAAAAAAAGAAGGTTGTTTAGAGCTCTGCTGCTACTTCGTGGTTTATATAATTTTTTCTGAACGATTCCTTAATAATGCTTATCATAAATAAAATTACATAGGAATGAAATAATACTTTTCGTGAAAAAATGCTCATTGTAATGCTTTCATCAATTCTAATTAAAATTTTATGCCAAATCCGAAAAGTAGACTTTGCTGTAAATGAATGGATTGTGTTTTTGAGCAAAAAAAAGAATGAAAAAAGGTTGTAGAAAAAAGGTAAGAAATTTGGAGAAAGGGAAAAACGTCGTACCTTTGCAACCGCTTCGAAAGAGAGGTGTTTAAAAGTAAATAAAGGGTCAGACAAAGAACAACAAATATTTTTAGAAAAAGTTCCAAAAATATTTGCAGATTCAAAAATAAAGTCAGACATTTGCAACCGCTTCAAAAGAGAAGTATAGCAAAAATGAAACGACAAAAAATGGCTACTAAAAAATATTTTTTAAAAAAGTTTAAGAAAAGTTTGGTGGTTTAAAAATAAAGTCAGACATTTGCAACCGCTTAACGAAAGAGCGGATAAAAAAGTTTCGAAAGAAACAGAAAAAGATATTTGAAACGACAGGATAATTAGGTAAGAAACTAGAGAAATCTAGAAGAAATTTTCAGCTTGAGAAAGTTGAAGAGCAAGCGTAAAATCAAGAAGAGGAAGATGTGAAAAAGAGAGAGATGCTTGTTTTGTTACAAAGTAATAGAATAAGTAATCCGTCAAAAACAAAAACTAGAAATAGTATGGAGAGTTTGATCCTGGCTCAGGATGAACGCTAGCGGCAGGCTTAATACATGCAAGTCGAACGGTAACAGCAACTTCGGTTGGCTGACGAGTGGCGCACGGGTGAGTAACGCGTACAAAACCTACCTTTTACTGGGGGAAAGTCGCTGGAAACGGCGAATAATCCCGCATACGACTATTAATACACATGTATAAATAGTGAAAGGCTTCGGTCGGTAAAAGATGGTTGTGCGTCCCATTAGCTAGATGGTAAGGTAACGGCTTACCATGGCGACGATGGGTAGGGGGCGTGAGAGCGTGATCCCCCACACGGGTACTGAGACACGGACCCGACTCCTACGGGAGGCAGCAGTAAGGAATATTGGTCAATGGAGGGAACTCTGAACCAGCCATGCCGCGTGTGTGATGAATGCCCTTTGGGTTGTAAAGCACTTTTATCTGGGAAGAATGACAGGGATTAATCCTTGGAGAGACGGTACCAGAAGAATAAGCACCGGCTAACTCCGTGCCAGCAGCCGCGGTAATACGGAG